>CATBDC010000001.1 GCA_949502235.1 uncultured Lachnospiraceae bacterium
CGTCATTGTCCGGGCCATCCGGGCCGTCATTGTCCGGGCCATCCGGGCCGTCATTATTCTCTTCTGCTGCAGCCGCACGTTCTGCGGCCGCCTCGGCCTCTATCTGCTCTGCTTTCGCATTAAACTCTCCATACCCCGTCTGATAATTTAATGGTTCTGAATTTCGTTCCAGCTCCGGATGATTCTCCACATATCCCTGATCCAGAAGCACCTGGGAGCCGCCGCCGGGAAGCGTCTGCCCTGCGGCAGATTCCTGGGGAGCCGCCGTACCGATATTCATCTTCGTGCCTGCCGGAACCGTCATGGTTTCCGTATATGTTTTCGAATTTCCCCACTCCTGCAGAAGCGCAGTATCCATCTTAGCCTCCATCGGATCTCCTGGTTTATCTAATGTCCAGTAAGAACCGTCAGAGTATGCCTTGCCGCCATGGCTGCGGTATAATGTCACCGGCCTATCGGTCACAATCGTATCATAATTTCCATCTGTAAAACTATTTTTCACACTCTCCGGCAATGAGTCCTTCGCGACACTATGGGAGCCTGCCCTTAAGGCATCCAGGCTTCTGGCGCTTTGCCGTCCTGTTCTGTCAAAATTCTGCATTTCCTGCACAGAAGGAAGTGAAAAGCTCTCTGCTGAACAGCTGCCACCGGCATTTGTATTCCACACATTTTCCCTCGCATGCTGCACCAGATCGCTTAAGTTCCCGGCATCCACATTTCCCGTACTACCTCCATTAGAAAATATAGAAGGCTTACTATTTCTGCGAAATGAATTAAATAACCTCATTTATATTATATACCTTTCTTCCCGGTTAACAGCCAGCAAAAGTCCCCTGCGGCACAGACGAACTGCCGTTTCCTTTACTTCAGAGCCGGAGCACGCATGCTTCAAGGCCACTCTTCTCTCCTGCTCTGCAAAGGGCAGTATGCCATCCGCCTCTTTCCACACATCATATTCCAGAGCCGAAAGCTCCGCTTTTCCCCGGAACACCACACGGTGTACATTTAACTGCAGATCCAGGCCTGCACCAATCCCCTGCCGCAAGAATCTAAGCTCTCTCATTCCTGAAAAATCGCCGTCCGGGAAACCAATCAGCAGTCCTGTCTGAAGCAGCTTGTTCATAGTCGGGGCAAATCCATTCCGATCTGCCTCCGACAATGTTTTCTTCACGTCATTTTCATATGCCCCAAGCAGAAACTTCGACCAAATCCGGTATTCCAGCGGAATCAGGTTCACGGCCGCGCTCTGAAATGATACCTGGGACACCATCCTGTTATCTATAATCTCCGCCCCCAGCGGATAACCTACCGTCAGATAATACATGTTTACGCTTCTTTCCATTTTTCAATTCCAAAATCGCCGAACTTCTGAATATCCATAATCATAGAGCCCAGCTCTTCAATCGCAATATCCGCATCCTCACCGGGAAGGATTTCCATGATGGAAACCATTGACTGTCTGCTCCAGATATAAATCGGCTCATCCGATGCGCACTTTGTCATAACGCTGATAGAAAGACTTGGCTTTAAGGCAAACAGGAACAGAGCCACGATAAAAAGCAGTAAAAGAATCCCGCTTAAAAAGAGGCCCAGCTTAAATAAAAATTCATGTTCAAAAATCTGCCGTTCTGAGCTTTTAAAAATCATACCCACACCAACAGCCAGACAGAGCGCCTTTATAAAGTACTTTTTCTTGATTACAAAAAACGGCACGACCAAAGCAACGCCCAGTATGTAGGCCAAAAGTGCCGGGATAGCCCCAAGGCCTCCCCCTAAGGCAAATGCAGCCATACTGATCAATAATCCCAGAATAAAATCCCATAACCCGAACCGTACGCCATTTGAAAGGGAAACGCCCGCAACCTCATCAATGGTAAATTCTGTATGGCTCATTGCCTTTCCAATCCAGGAACGCCCGCTTAGACGGAACAGGATTCTCTTATTCGTCACCTGTATTTTCCCTTCCTGCCAAAGCCCCCGCAGCCTGGAACGCGCGTTGCAGATATGATACTGTTTAATCGGAATTTCCTGCTCACATGGTACAATCAGCTCCGGAACTATTTTTTTACCTCTCTCAAAGCAGCCTGTCACATCATTATTATCCGACTCTCCTATCCCGATTAATTTGCGGAAGGGAATCCAGTCTTCTGTTGATAGCGTAATTGTATCCCCGCTCTTTTCTTCCTGACCTTGCTGATGGCCGGTATATTGATTATTTTTCTTCTGGCACTCGCAGATCTCCCCGTCCGCTAAAGGTCTCCCACATTGTGTACAAAATTTTGCCATTTCTCTCATTCTCCTTTTCTTTTTACCCTGTTTATCCGTTTACTATAAAACACTTCTGATATTTACAGATGCCAGCTTATAGGTCTCCCCGTCATAACCAAATGCAGCGCTCATATAGTCCCTGCCGTCATCACTTCTCTGCTCCTGCTTCTCGGCGCTGTCTCTCCACGATTTATAAGTGTAAATGTACTGCATATCATACGCATATGACATTTCTGCTGCGACTATCCCCGGCTCTCCATTATATGTCTCGCACTGGAAATCGCTGAAGGTTACCTCTCCCAGTTTATAAGAATCCGAATCATTAAGCCCTTTCTTCAGATTTTCATAAGACTCCTCTCCTGCTTCCCTTCCGGTTTCCAAAAAGAGGTCCTCCACCTCTGAAAAGTCCTTTCCGGCAGCGGCCGCCTGGTAAATCTTCTCCAGCGCCTCCTGCATCTTTGCCTGTATGGCCGTCTCTCCATCTTTCGTCAGCTTCATATCATAAACTGTAATGCTGTCACCGCTGTAGGCTGTAAATTCCTCCTCATATACCTCAAACCAGGGCACAGCCACCGTAAGCTTATGCTTTCCGGAAAACAATGTTACACTGTAGCTGTCCAGGCTGGCGCTGTCACTCTCTGCTTTCTCCGTATCTGACAATTTAATTCCATCTATCGCCGCCTCTGCCCCGGCAGGCACGGAAATCCTGAAATCCTGTGCCACATGGGAATCTGCCAGAACTCTCCATGTATCGAAAAACAGCATGGACTTTTTCCCCTGCTTCGTCAGTAAGATCTGCATGGAATCCGTCCCGGCTCCCTTAACCGTATACTGGACATTATAAAACTGCTGGATTCCGGTGCCGTTTTCCACAGGCGCTCCGGCGATCTCATATGTTGCAATATCCGGAACCTTTGCATCCTGCATCATCAGGACAAACTGCTCCTTCTGAAGAAATTTCCCGTCAGGATAATCCATCAGATCATAATATGTATCCCAGTCTTTATTCATATAGGCTTTAAAATATTGTGTCGCGACGGACCTTGCGCTGTTTCTGCTGCTGCCGATTCCATAAAAGCCGCCGATCACCGCAATCAAAACAATAACCTCAATAATGACCGCAATCTGAAATTTTGATAATCTCCGCGCTTTATCTTTATAGGCTCCTATATTAATATCTGGCTTTTTAATCGTAATTGTTGATCCTGACTGCTGTGCTTCCTGTCTCTCTTTCCTTATCTGTGACGGGCGTTTCGGCTCTTCTGCCTTATGGCTTTCCGCCTTTGGCACTTCCGCCTCGGCCCTTCCCTGATTTTCTGGCCCCGGCTCTGCCGCTGTCTCCATATTTTGTTCCCATGGCATCTTTTCTGTCTCTTTGGGCTCCACATTCTGCTCCCATGGCATCTTTTCCGTTTCTTTGGACTCCACATTCTGCTCCCATGGCATCTTTTCTGCCTCTTTGGGCTCCACATTCTGCTCCCATGGCATCTTTTCCGTTTCTACGGATCCACTTTCCGCACTCTCCGGCTCTGGTTCCTTTGCAGTCATTGGAATCTCTTCCAGGCGGGTTCCGCACTCTCCGCAGAATAACGCGCCCTCCTCAACCTTTGTTCCACAATTTGGACAAAACATACTCTCCCGCTTCCTCTCTTTCCCTGATTATTGGTTACTGTTTGTTACTGTTCACTCCGTTCACAGTAACATTCGCAAATCCATTCAAAATTCGCTTCGCGAATGGGATTTGCTCACTCCTGAGTCACTTTCTTACGGTCTGCGCAGTAAATGCGCAGACCTGTGAACAGTAACTTATTCACACTTCATACCGCATGTCGTGCAGAACATGGAATCCTCCTCCAGCTCTGCGCCGCAGTTTTTACATATATTTACTACTGTTTCCTCCTTCCTGCCTGCTTCCTCCTGTGTCTCTTGATTTTCTTCCTTAGAAACTGGGGTTCCACATTCTACACAAAAAACCGCGTCATCATCATTCATAAACCCGCATCCCGGGCACTTCTTACCTTTTACAGGCGGCGCAGCTAAAGGCGCCCCGCAGCTGATACAGAATTTAGCAGACGTATTATTGCTGTAGCCGCACTTCGGACATGTATTCACCGCTGACGCCTGCTGAAGCTCCGCCCGGTAATCCATATTTTCCTTACGAAGTCTCAATATTTCCGCGAACAGATCCTTATACTCAGAATCGGAATCATTTACATATTTTTCAACACACCTAAGTCCTACCTGATAAGTAAGCTTTTCAATCATCCGCTCATTCGCTTTGATCTGATTGCCTATTCTTACATTCTCCGTTGCCGTTTTTGCCTTCTGCGAAACCTCCTGCCCCGCTATTGAAATAGAGTCCATCATTTTGTCAAAAAAAGCCATCTGTTTCTTCCTCCCTGGTTCTTATGCTTTTTATTTAAAGATATATCTGAAAATATATCCTTATTGCCTGCGCTTACATTCTAATATCCGGTATACGGATTCATCTATCCTCTTACTGCTTATTTCCCCGTTTCTGGCCGCATTTAAAAGTCCTTCATATGCCTGAACAAAATCCTGCGGCATTAAAATCACGTCTGCGCCTGCCTGGAAAGCCTTAACTGCTGCTTCCGCCGAACTATAATTATTGGTGACAGCCCCCATCTGCATAGAATCCGTGATTACCACACCGTCAAATCCAAGCTCTTCTCTTAAAAGCCCGGTAATAATTTTCTGCGAGAGGGAAGCCGGAGTTGTATCACCAGTCACAGCTGGAAGTGAAATATGCCCTGCCATAACACAGTCAGCGCCTGCCTGTATTCCTGACTTAAAAGGCAGAAATTCCGTACCCTTAAGCTCTTCTAAGGTTCTCTCGTTCGTCACTGCCCCATCATGGCTGTCGCCGCTTGTTCCCCCGTGTCCCGGAAAATGCTTCAGAACCGCGCTCACCTGTCTTTCCTGCAGCCCTTCTGTAAAACGCGCCGCCATACCTGCAGCCACAGATGCATCCGTTCCAAAAGAACGTACTCCAATCGCTGTATTCTGCGGGTTAGTCAGGACATCTGCTACAGGAGCAAAATCCAGGTTAAACCCAAGATCATAGAGATAGCTCCCGATTGTCTGTCCTGCGCTATAAGCCTGCTCATAATCTCCGGAAGCCCCTATCGCCTGCATATCCGGCACTTTTTCTACTGTAAAATTTGCATTTTCCGCAATCCTTGAAACCAGACTTCCGCCTTCCTCATCCACCCCCACAAAAAGAGGATATTTTGAGTAGGATTTTGTATTTTCAATCATTGTCCTTAGCTGCTGTTCATCAATAATATTCTGCGCAAAATAGACAATCCCGCCTACGGGATAGTTCTGAAGCGCTTCTCTTGTCATGTCTCCGGCCTGCACTGCCGCGTCAACTCCCGTAATCTGCTCCGGGGTCACCATAAAAAGCTGGCAGATCTTCTCTTCAAGCGTCATGCCCTCCATGATCGCCTTTATTTCCAAATCCTTCTTTTCATTCTCATCCGGCTCCTTTGTATATTCATTCTCTTCCTCTCCGTCACCCTCTTCCTCCTCCCAGGGATACCGCAGCGTAATCTCCTTACCTATCTCTTCTACCTTTTCTGTCTCCTCCTTTTCTGCCTCGTCCCCCGTACTCCCGCAGCCTGTTAAAAATACCAGAAACACCACTGCCAGCAGAATCGTCATTAACCTTTTCATTTTATTTTCAATACCTTTCTCTTTCAAAATTACATAAATATTTATAGCACTAATATTTGAATATTATAGCATATTTCCTTTTTCCAGACAAATAATATCTCCTTTTGACAGAAAATGCTCTTTTTTTACTATTTTTTGTCTTATTTTTTCGTTTTATAATGGTAAAATATAAAAGTAATTTTTTATTTTTTAGGAGGAGATATTATGTTTTGTAAATACTGTGGATCATCCCTGCCTGATGGTGTTAAATTCTGCCCGGCATGCGGAAAACCGACACCACGCGGAAGCGCAGGAGCGGCGTCAGATATTTCATCTGCCGCAAATACATTGGAAGGATCTGTGAGCCCGCGTAAGCCAGAACACTTTGTTCATACTTCCGATCCTGCCGTAAGGGTGAAGAAAACTTACAATATTGGAAACTTTATTTTCTGGGCCGGATGTGCCATTGCAATGTTAGGTCTGTTTCTTCCATACTGTTCTGTCTCCCTCTTAGGGTTTGGGGAAGATGTAGCCTTAATGGAAACGGAGGATGGTATATTCTTTCTCGTAATTATCCTCGTCCTGGCAGTACTTAACATTTTTAAGCTTAATATTCTGTGCATTATTGGAAGCCTTTTTCATATGAGTCTTGTACTTTACGAAAATGATAACATTAAAAGCTATGCAAGAGGCCTGGCTGAAAATGAAATCGGACATACGCTTCTGTTTTTGGGAAGTATTACCATGATACTTGCCTCCATAGCCGCGCTTGTGATGTGGATTAAGAAAAAAAGAAGTGCATAACATACAGGGAGGTATGAATTTGAAGAAATCAAAAGTCAAGATGCCTGTGAGGTTCAGTTCAACCGCATTATACATGGAACAGAACGCACGATTACAAAGGAAGACAACTCTGCTTTAGTTGTAAAAGTGGATGGTTACTGGTATATGGCTGACTATACACTGTCTTAGAAAATCGGGGCTGCAGCGTCATTTTAACGCGGCAGCCCCATTCTTTTAGAAACTGTCCTTAATATCCAAAAAAGGCTTCAATCCCATTTGCAATTCCCTGAACAATCTGTGCCTGGTATTCTGGCGTCTGCATCAGCATGTCTTCCTCAGGGTTTGTCATATACCCCATCTCCACAATGGTAACCGGAACCTGGCTCCAGTTATTTCCGCTCATAGAGTCTGTTTCCCATACATTTTCACTAATGCACCCCGTTGCCTCACAGAATTTCCCCAGTATACAGTCCGAAAGCTGCCTGCTTGCCGTATAAAGCTCCGGCGCATAAGGACTCTGGGGTGTCGTACAGATTGTCATGGCTCCTCTGGCCGACTGGTTTTCCGAGCCATTTGCATGAATACGGACATAGGCGCTGGCTCCCGCATTATTTGCCACGTCCGCACGCTGGATGCAGCTTATGGGAACATCGTTAGTCTCACGCGTCATAAGTACGGTATAGCCGCGGCTTTCAAGCTCCGCCTTAAGCTGCAAAGAAACAGTCAGTGTCAGCTCATACTCCGGCACCCCGCTGCTTATGCCTCTGGTGCCCGCCGCATCAGCGCTCTTATATTCCTGTGAGCCAGGGCCTAAAGGCTCGCTTCCTTCTGCCACAACCGCGGAATGTCCCGGATCCAGTACGACAATCTGGGGCTTTTTCCTTGCTTCTTCCTCTGCTCTTGCCCTCTCCTCTTCTTCGGCTTTTAGTCTCTCCTCTTCCTCCTGCTTCTTTCGTTCCTCTTCTTCCTTCTGCTTCTTTATTTTCTCCTGTTCTTCTTTCTCTTTCCTAAGTTTTTCTTCCTCCGCCTCCTGCTCCTCCTGCACTTTTAAGCTTTCTTCCTCCGGCACCTTCTCTTTACAGCCCGCCAGTATAAATACTGCGCACATAATAAAAAACAATCTTTTTAAATTCTTCATATATCCTCCCCTGATTATGTGATTATGTAAAACATTAAAAAATTTCAGTCACAGCTCTATTATATATAGAAACACCGATTTCCGCAAGGTTTTCCATTGACAAACCCCGCATATAAACGGTACACTAATTACTGTTCACAGGTCTGCGCATTTACTGCGCAGACCGTAAGAAAGTGATTCAGGAGTGCAAAGTTTCCACCTGTACGGTTGAAAACCATGCCAGTATACAGGAGGGAAGGGCAGCTTAAAACTTCCATCCCCTGAACGACATTCCACCCATATAAAAAATTTTACATATACAGCAAGGAGATGACGTCATGATTATTGTATTAAAACCACGTACTACCAAACAAGACATTGTCCGCGTAGAGGATATGGTGAAAGCCCGCGGACTGGACACTCATATTATTGAAGGCTCCGAGATGACCATTATTGGCTGTATCGGCGATACTACCCGCATCGACATGAAGCTTTTTGAGGTGGATCCTGCTGTTACAAAGGTTATGCATGTGCAGGAGCCCTATAAGCTGGCAAGCCGTGCATTTCACCCGGAGGACTCCCTTATTGATGTCTCCGGCGTAAAGGTGGGCTGCGGGCATATGGCGCTGATAGCCGGCCCCTGCTCTGTGGAGTCCGTGGAACAGGTCCTGGAAATAGCCAGAGCCGCGAAAGCCTCCGGCGCAAATATGCTCCGGGGCGGCGCCTTTAAGCCCCGTACGAGTCCTTACTCCTTTCAGGGAATGGGCCTTGAGGGACTTGATATTCTGTGCGAAGCCAGAGCCGCAACAGGACTTCCTATTGTAACAGAGCTGATGTCCACAGAATACCTGGACATTTTTAATGACAAGGTGGACTTAATCCAAATCGGCGCCCGCAATATGCAGAATTTTGACCTGTTAAAGCAGCTTGGACAGATTGAACGCCCCATTTTGTTAAAACGAGGGCTAAATGCCACCTACGAGGAATGGTTTATGTCTGCGGAATACATTATGTCTGCAGGAAATGAAAATGTCATTTTGTGTGAGCGCGGCATCCGTACATTTGAAAGCTATACAAGAAATACGCTTGATCTCCAGAGCATTCCTGTTGTAAGGAAGCTTACACACCTTCCAATCATTGTAGATCCCAGCCATGCGGGAGGAAAATGGTGGCTCGTGGAGCCTATGGCAAAGGCTGCTGTCGCAGCAGGCGCGGATGGGCTTATGGTTGAGGTGCATAACAATCCAGAATGTGCTCTCTGTGACGGCGCCCAGTCACTCAAACCGAAAAAATATGATGAACTAATCAGACAGGTTTCCCAGATTGCCCAAGTAATCGGTAAATCTTTATAAGAGGAGATGGGTATGAAATTATATGTAGATTTAGCCAAAAACAGCTACCCCATCTATATTGAAAACCATATTCTGACAGATGCCAGAGACTATATTTCTGAAATATTTTCCGGAAAAAAAGTCATGATTGTCTCTGACGATAATGTATACCCCCTTTATGGAGAAAACCTGAAGGGAACGCTGTCAGAAAGGTTTGAATGTTACTCACTCGTTCTGCCTCACGGGGAGGCCACGAAAAATTTTCAGAGCCTTCCGCTTATATACAATGCACTGTTAGAGGCCAGAATGTCACGCAGCGACCTTGTCATCGCTCTTGGAGGCGGGGTTATCGGGGATCTTGCAGGCTTCGCTGCCGCAAGCTATTTAAGGGGAGTAAAATTTGTCCAGATTCCCACCTCTCTTTTAGCCCAGGTAGATTCTTCTGTGGGCGGAAAGACAGCCGTAGATCTGCCCCAGGGAAAAAATCTTGTAGGAGCCTTTTACCAGCCGTCACTTGTCCTGATTGATCCCCTTGTGCTTGACACACTTCCGAAGCGTTTTATAAATGACGGTATGGGCGAGGTAATTAAATATGGCTGTATTAAGGATAAGGATTTATTTGCAGATTTAGAAGCACACAGCTCATTTGACGACTTAAAAAAGGATCTTACCCGCATTATCTACCGCTGCGTGGACATTAAACGAATTGTTGTGGAGAAGGATCAGTTTGACACCGGAGAGCGCATGCTATTAAACTTCGGGCACACACTGGCGCATACCATTGAGCAGTATTACCATTATGAGCGGGAAAGCCACGGGGAAGCAGTTGCAATCGGCATGTACCAGATTACAAAGCTTGCCGAAGAAAAGGGGCTCACTCCCCCCGGCGAGGCCGAACGAATCCAGAATGTTCTTAAGACCTACGGCTTGCCGTACAAATGCGGCCTGCCCCTTAAGGGGCTCATGGGCGCTGTCACATTAGATAAAAAAAATCTGGGGGGAAATCTGAATGTTATCCTGCTGCACCAGATTGGCGACAGCTTTGTATACCCCACAGCCCCCACATTTTTCACACCGGAGGTAATGATATGAAGCTAAAGAATAAAATCGCAATTGTCACAGGTGCCGGGAAAGGCATCGGACGAGAGACTGCCCTGGAAATCGCGGCAGAAGGCGCTCTCGTTGTCTGTGTTTCCAGAACCCAGTCTGACTTAGACGAAACA
Organism: uncultured Lachnospiraceae bacterium; assembly: GCA_949502235.1. Lineage (GTDB taxonomy): Bacteria > Bacillota > Clostridia > Lachnospirales > Lachnospiraceae > CAPEBR01. The sequence goes on from CATBDC010000001.1 coordinate 10,398, forward strand.
GTAAAAATGATACAGGAAAAAGGCGGAAATGCCGTCTCCCTTTCCCGCGACCTTACAGACGCTGCCCAGGTACAGTCTATGGCTGACACGGTAGTGGAAAAATATGGCCGCATAGATATTCTTATTAACAATGCAGGCGGCTATCCATCAGAGATTTACGATAAAGTAAGCAGACAGGCAATCAAAATCTGGGAGTGGAGCGAAACCCAGTGGGATCAGATTATTAAAACAAATCTGAAAATCCCCTTTTTATGTATCAATAAAATTGTACCCATAATGATAAAACAGGGGAGCGGGGACATCGTAAGCGTCTCCTCCCGCATGGGACGCATCGCCTCCCAGATGGGCGCATACGCTGTGGCAAAGGGCGGTATTATTACCCTGACCAAAACTACGGCCATCCAGACACAGGAATACGGTATACGGGCTAATGCCGTTGCCCCCGGCATTGTTGACACTCCGGGGCAAAGAGTGTACAACCACAATGTAGGACAGGATGATATCAAAATGGGCAGCGCAGGCTCCGTTGCCCGGGCAATTATGTATCTACTATGTGATGCACCCCAGGTTATGACCGGACAGGTGCTGGATTTGTTTACTACAGTATAGGTATTAAATAACCTTAAATGTCTTTTCATAGTTTGTTAACAATTAATTTTCTTTTTCAACACATTTTTATCACATTTTCTGCTTATACTATAATTGTTCGAAAGAACAAAATAATTTTCTTTTTCATAACTTTTTCCTCAGGACTGCAGCCTCCCAAACATGCAGTCCTTTTAAATTGTTAAAGTTGGGGACAGCACTTTTTCAAAATACCCCGCCCCCAATTTATATGCAGAATACCGCGTACAATGGAACTGACATCATCCCATTCTCGTCTGCACCAAAATTTCTCGCAGAAATATGCATCATTTTCTTAGGTTTATATAGATTTACAAAATGTTTCATACTTCTTGCATGTATATTCTGATCATATTTTACTTCTACAGGAATTGCCATCCCCTGCTTTTGAATGACAAAATCGATCTCCGCCTGGGGCGAATCAGAGGTCCAGTAATATAAATCATAACCATTTGCGCAGAGGGTCTGTGCAACATAGTTTTCTGCCAGTGCGCCCTTATATATATCAGACATTTCCTGCCTTACTATATTTTCCGGCATAATTCCGGCAAGTGATGATAAAAGTCCCACATCGGACATATATAGTTTAAAAGAGGAAATATCTCTTGAAATTCTGACCGGGACCTCACCCCTTGTCACTTTATCACATTCCAGTACAATGCCTGCCCGTACAAGCCATGCGATAGAATCTCCAAACAGTCCTGCTGTTGCACCCTTGCGGATTAATTTGTACTGAAACTTTTTATTATCCTTTGCAAGCTGTGCTGGCAGCGACTGAAAAGCATTCTGGATTTTTACACATTCTCCAGGTGAAGAATACTTCGACATATCAGCCGCATATGCGGCAATTATCATGCTCTGAAGCTCCGGAAGGTTAATTAATGAATCCTCCTCTATATATTTTTTTACTACAGCAGGCATTCCTCCCACAAATAAATAGCGGCGCAGATATCCCATAAGCTCTTTGTGAATTTCCTCCGGCATTTTAGAGCCGGTTTCATAATGCTCCCGTATCATATTTATAAAATATCCATTGCCTGTCGCTTCAAGAAATTCATCAAATCTCAGCGGATACATTGTTTTCATAACAATCTTTCCTACAGGAAATGAATATCTTTCTCTGTGCACCGCAACTCCCAAAAGACTTCCAGCAGCCGCAATATGATACTCTGGCGCCTCCTCTGCAAAATATTTAAGTGAGGTGAGCGCTCTTTCACATACCTGTATTTCGTCAAAAATAAGCAGTGTATCCTCCGGAATAATTCTTTCCATAAAATATTCTTCTAAAAAACGTATGATTCGTTCGGGCTTAAGATCACCGTCAAAATATTCTGCAACAACTGACATCCTTTCAAAATTAATATAGACACAATTTTTATAATAGTCCCTTCCAAAATGCTGCAATATATATGTTTTTCCCACCTGTCTTGCCCCGTATAAAACCAAAGGCATCCTGTTTCGCTTTTCGTTCTTCCATCGTATCAGCTCTTTTAAGATAACCCGCTCCATATGACATCTCCTTGATTGTACTTAAAAATTTTCCGTCTGTACGCTGGAATATCGTTCGAGAGACGGGAGTTTTAAGCTGCCCAGTCTATGCGGGAAGAATCGCTCTGAGTGACCATCCCTCAAATAACATTCCAGCCACACAGGCAGAAACGATTTATGATAGATAACTTTTTAAATATATTATAGCGTTGTTTTGATACTATATCAACAAAAAATCATTTTAGAATGATTTTTTGTTGATTATAAGTCATTTTAATATGATTTTTTTGATTAGAGACAGAGTATTTTTAAAAGTGCTGTTTTAGTAAACTTTTTTCTTTCTGGGGACGGGGTATTTCTAGAAATACCCCGTCCCCAACATCTCCTCCTGCTCTTCTATGAGTTCCCGTATCTCCCTGTCACCTTCCATACAACTCTCCCGCATATACGCAAGCTTCATCCGGCACTCCTGTATATCTCTTTCCTCATCCTCTTCTTCCTTAAGAAGGTTCCTGTACTTTTTCTTTAATTCTTCCGCATCCGGCATCATCATTCCTCCTGCCGGAAACTTATGGACTGAAGCTTTATATACGCGTCCCCGGCCCGGTTCTTTTCCGGCTGATTGTAGTCAGGGTCTTCTGGTGTAATATAGTATTTGCTGCCCCAGGAAGACACTCCGATTCTTCCATCTTCAGAAAGGCCTGTTACTGTCATTGCATGACCGCCGTCCATATGTGCCGGCTCTCCATTTTCGTCCTCCAGCCTTACGGGACAGGTACTGATAATCAGCCTGTTTCCTTTGTCAGTCTCCTCTTTGCATTTTTTAAATACATCCTTTGTGGTACACTTAATGTTACTGATTTCGACATCCGCGCCATTTTCTGCCATATAGCGCTCAAACCGGTATTCCCTGCTTTCCGGTGTTGTCCCGGTTCCGCTTACTGCGGAAAAATCCTCTTTCCAGTCATAGCTTCCGTCCTCTCTCCGGTTATCGCTTGCACAGTAAAGATCCATAATAAGCTGATTATAGTTTACATACGCTGTCCCCACCGCATTTTTCAGAAAAAGGGGAAAACCGAAGCTGGCTTCAAATTCCTCTTCCTTTCCTCTGTATTCATCCGCAATAATATTTGCAAATGCCACATATCCGCAGCCCTCGCTGTCCAGCTTCATCAAAAGCTCCCCGATCTCCTCGTCCGTATAATCTTTGTATTCCTCATAACCATGAACCAGTTCCCGGATATATTCCTTATCAGAATCCAGTCCTCTCTGCCACAGCTGGTATGGCCCGCTCTGATCCCCTCCCATGTCTGAAAAGCACATTCCAAGACGAAGGCATCTGTTTTTTATCTGCTTCTGCCATGTACTTTCCTTATTAGAAACATAGGCGCCATTTGCAAAGGCTCCTGAAACCTCCGATAGACCTTCCTGTATCAGAGAGCTGATGCTTCCGCTGTCTGAAAACAAATGATTTGTACCCACGGCTATTTCATCAAATCTTTCTGCCTTCTGCCTCCACCTTTCATACAGGCCCTGGCTGCTTTCTGCCAGGCGGCTGTACTTTTCTGCCTTCCACCTGTAATATTCGGAAAGCTCCGGCTCTGCTGCTGCCGCCATACTGCCTTTGCATACGCCTTCATTCAGCAGATAGATTTCCTTTAGATTCAGGGCATTTTCCATCTGGCAGAATATAACTGCCCCGTCCAGTATCTCGCCGCCCACCAGACTGCTAAAGCTTCTAAAGTCTCCAATATCCGAAGCATTTGCCGCCCTCACGGCTTCAATAATTGTCTCGTAATTCTTAAGCTGCTGCTTTAAATCAGAAAAGGACTCGCTTTTTATCTCATCATCTGCCGCGAATTCATGAATACTCTGCTTTATCGTCTCCAACGCCCTGTTGTCCTCCTCCATGCGGCTGACCGCCTGGCTGCACTGGGCTCTGATGCTCTCCGGATTCAGATAATCCTCTCTCGTCACTGGCCATTCCCCCTTTCCGCAAGACTTCCGGTCATCTCGTCAAACTCCTCAAACGCAATGCCAAGCTTACGGATATTGTCCGCCTCTTTCGTAAGGGCTGCCCCCAAATCCGCAATATTTTTCTGCGACCTTTCATAGGACATCCGGCTGTTTTCATTTGCGGGAAGTGTTGTCCTGCTGTCCTGTTTCTCAAGAGGCTCCGCCTTTAGACAGGCAGATACAGCCTCCAGGTTACCAGCGTCTTCCTGAACTTTTTCCTGATTAATATGAATGTTTTCTGCCATTTTGTTCCTCCTCTTTCAAACTATATATTTTGGAAGCCGCACTCTTTTGTAAACACCGTTTTTAAACAGCAGGCCGTCCCCAGGCTTCGGAAGCTCTCTCATGCTTGTGACAGGAAATATCGGTATCACTCCCTGAGGGCTTAGCACAAGCCCGTCTGACGCTTGCTTTACCAGCCTGTCCATCTCGCCTGCTGCGCGGGACTTCCCGGCATGGACTGCCGTGATGCAAGTAATCCCCAGAGCTGCCCCCTCCTTTATAAGGGAAACCGTCTTTTTCAGGTCTGTCTTTATAAATTCCGCAAAATAATCTATGTCATCAATGATAATTGTGCAGAAAGGGAACTTGTCTGCCGCCTGCCTCGGGCTTAACCCAGGACAGCCTTCCAGGTATTCTTTTATGAGCCTCCTCCTGTTTTCCAGCTCCTCTGACAGCTCCTTTAGAAAGAGCATCGTTTCATGGCTCCCCTCCACATACAAAACATTAGCTGCCTGACGATACCGGTACATACCCATTCCCCTGTCATCAAATATATAGGTTCTGCCTTTTACTGCCGCCTGATCCGCAAGAACCTGCAGCATATTTGTCTTTCCGGCTCCTGTATTTCCCACAATCACAAAGAGCCCTGCCGTCTTATCAAAGCCTCTCCCTGTTACGTCTTCCGTATCCAGCCCCACCAGATAGCTGCTCCCATCGTCTGCATATTCCTCCAGCATTGACGAGGTAAGCGCCTGGGGAAGCACCGGGATATGGGGCGCCTCCTTCCCCGGGTATTTCTGCCGGATTTTCTCTGTCAGCGACTTTAGCCCTCTGGAGTATAAAACCTTATCCCCGCAGGGTGCCATAACATAAAGCTGTGCTTCATGTACTATTTTCCCACCGGCAAGCACCCTCCCCTTTATATCTGACTGCTTATATTCTGTCCTTCCCACTGCCAGGAAGGTTTCATTTTCCTCAAAATTATAGCCCGCGATTCTATTTTTGAAGTTATTTAAGGTGGCCTGCCGGATTCCATTCATCCTCGTTGTCGTGGCAGCCGTGTAGATGCCGAGGCTGCTGCCGTCCCTTGTAAGCCTTGTAAAAAACTCTTCCTCCTCTATCCCTGTCTCCTTTACGACCTCAAGCTGGTCTACTGCCACAATCACCGCCTTCTCTGTCCTGCCTGTCCTTTTCCGGTATGCCAGCTCCCCGGTTATAAGCTTTTTAAACTTATAGTACCTCTCTTCGTCATCAATGGTAATATACTCCGCTGTATGAGGCAGGCTCCTAAGCGGCCTGCAGCCATGATTCCCATAATCCAGAATATAAAAATTCACTTCCTCTACATCCTTTAAAATAGACAGACTCATGAGTATCGTGGTCAAAAATACGGTCTTCCCAAAACCGCCTGAAGCCGCAAATAAAATATTTCCATCCCTTGTAAAGCTGTGTATAAGCTGACTCTGCTCCTGAAGCTCCGGGATGTCGGTTTTCCCTATACATACGGAAAGCTCCTGCGATTCCTCTTTTTCTGGAGTGGTCTCTGTCTTACCCTTCTCTTTCACATACGGACTGATAAGCATATTCTCAAGAGGCGGCAGCCACGGGCTTCTGGCACGAATCTCATTTTTTTTGTCAAACACCTCTTTTATATGCTCCACGACTGCCGTAAGCTGTGTTTTAAGCGAACGGTACATCTCCATTTCCCCGCTTAAATCCTGATTAACCAGCTCTCCCTGCCCCAGCTCATTTACCATATAGACTCTTTCATCCAGGGTGCCCGTCTCTGCTTCTTCCTCTCTGTAAATCGTTCCGCTTAAGGCAGATTGAAACAGCTCATAGACTTCATTATTTCCCACCTGAAGATATGCCCTGCCCGGAAGAGTAATCCCCGCCGCATCCGTTGTTTTTAAGATTTCCTTACTGTCATTTTCATCCTGTACCTTCAGACAGATCTTAAACCGGCTGTTGCTCCATATCTGATCGTCAACCACACCCGCCGGCTTCTGTGTGGCCAGAATCAGGTGAACCCCCAGGCTTCTCCCGATGCGTGCCGCTGATACAAGCTCCTTCATAAAATCCGGCTGCTCCTTCCTAAGCTCCGCAAACTCATCGCTGATAATAAAAAGATGGGGAACCGGCTCCTCTGCCTGTCCTTCTTTAAATAATCTCATGTATCCATTAATATGATTCACATGCAGACCCTTAAAGAGTCTCTGCCTGCGGGACAGCTCTGCCTTCACGGATTTAAGCGCCCGTATACTTCCTCCTCCGTCCAGATTCGTGATCGTTCCCAGATGATGAGGGAGCTCTTCAAATAAGCCCGCCATGCCGCCTCCCTTATAATCAATCAAAAGAAAGCCTGCCTCATGGGGATGGAAATTCACTGCCAGGGACAAAATATAGCTCTGAATAAGCTCAGACTTTCCAAAGCCCGTTGTTCCCGCTATCAGGCCGTGGGGGCCGTGCGCCCTTTCATGAAGATTCAGGTACAAAGCATCCTCTGCCGAGCGCATCCCAATAGGAACCGCCAGAGATTTATAGGATCGGTTCCCCTCCCATCTCTTCCGGATATTAAGCCCTTCCGGCTCCTTTACCTTGTACATTTCTAAAAAGGTAACAGTATCCGGAATCCGGTTTACCATCCCCTGCTCATGCTGGAGCACGCTAAGATCTCTTGCCAGCCATTCAAAATCCACCCCCTGGTCATCCTGAAACGTAACCTTCTGTTTTCTGTACTTTCGTTCCTCCAGAAGCAGGGTTCCCTCCGCAGGGTTATCTATAAGGAGTACAGTTCCTATATATTCCGGCAGATTTGAATAGCAGTCACTTGTATAGATAACGGAAATTCCAAGCTTATTTCCCTCCATTGGCAGATACTCCATGAGCCCGTGATTCAAAACCAGTGAAGGCTCATCGATTACAAACAGATATCGGGGCATAAATTCTCTCTTTCTCTTGTCCAAATGGGCTGCCCGCTCCTTCAAGATCTGTGTGATGCCGCCAAGCACCACGTCCCTGCTCCTTCCTGAATGAACCATTCCCAGAACATTGATTGACGGAATATGTACGTGAGGAAGCCAGCGCATCCATGCAAACTCTTCTTCATACTTTTCATCATAAACCGCAATGATGCGAAGATCGTGATAGCTGTGAAAAAATACCAGCTGGGACAAAAGTACTCTAAGCTGCAGATGCACATCCCCCTTTTCCCCTGCAAGCCCAAGATGAGCCTTTTTCATATCAATACTTCTCGGTCTGGTAATAACAGAAAATCTCCGGCAGATTTCTCCGGCAAGCTCTGTCAGCCTGTCCTTTTGCTCCTCCCATCCTGGTTCCTGATACTTAGGCCCGTAAGATCCCCTTCCTTCATAGAATCCTACTGACACCATAAGAAAATCCTCATCTGTGGAAATACGTTCATAAATGCGGCTGTTATATTCTCTTATCATTGCGTAAATTTCTGTAATCCCAGGATACCGGCTGGCATATATCCCCTGCTCCTGTATGCGGGCCTCAGCCATCTCTCTCTGCCTCTTCCACAAATAAGAAAGATATTTCTTTTCTCTTTCTTTTCTCTTTTTCCTTGCGTCCCTCTGGTCATTAAAATATTTTAATCCGGAAAAAACGGCAGTCACCGCCATAGCCGCACCGGACAGCAGCATATAAATTCCCCGTCCTATCAAGAGACCTACGGCAGTTGTCACGGCAAGCATCACAAATGTCGGCAGCACTGCCATGAAAAGACCTGATGTTTTCTGTATTTCATTTCCCCCTGGAAGCTCTACGGATATGCTTTCTCCGGATAAATTCTTAAGAAGCCTCGGCGAACGCTTATAGAGGGGAAAGTCCTCAAAGGGCTTTTCTTCCTGCGGTTTTTCGGGCAAATCTGTCCTATAGCTGCCAGAAAGACCCCTGATGGCAATCTGTTCCTCCCACACCTCAATTTTTATATCCCTTATAGTCAGAACATCACCGGGCTTCAGCGGAAATTCCCCTGATACGATCTCCAGCCCGTTCCGATACAGAGGCTCCCCTCTTACGGCGTCCGCAAACCCTTTCATGCCTCTTATATAAATCCGGCCTTTTAATCCCCGGATCCGAAGCACTGCTTCCGCGCCTGCGGAAATCGTAATATTCTCTTCTCTTCCAAAAATATGTGTTTCCATCTGTCAGTTTTCCTCTGTGCCGTCATCGCAGTAAGCATCAAGCCTGTCTGCCAGCTCCGTAATCTCCTTTAAAAGCTCCTCTGCCTCCCCCGCTTCAAGAGTCTTTTCCTGCCTGGGCGCAGGTCTCACGAAACTGTATACCGACACTGCCAGCAGGAAAATAATCAGAAATACAGATAAGATGCTGTATCTGACAAGCCATTTATATTTCATCCGGTCTACCCTTTTTGTTGCAGCCCGCTCCTCCTTCTGAAGATTTTTATAGTATTCTGATAATATCCTCTTTTCCTCCTGCACGGTTTCCGCCTCTAAAAGCATCACAAGCTTATGCTCTGCCCTCAGAAGCTCCTTACTGCCGTACAGATAATCCTCATACGGCCTTTTTCCTTCCAGAATATACAGGATTAATGCCTGATATTCCTTTAAAAAACATTTGCCCCGGTTCCTCTGTGAAGGAAGGATAATGTCCCGCTGCCTGACCCTTATTCTGCCAAGAAAATCATAATACAGATTTCCCGGCTCAAGTAAAAAATCATATTTCCGGTACAGCTCCTTAAGCTCCCCTGTCTCAAGCAGCGCCTTAAGCTTTATATAGGTGTCCTCCCCCTTAAGCTCTTCAAAAGACTTCATCCCCTGCAGGTCAAAGCACATGGTAACTGCATCCTTTTCTTCCTCTATCCTGCAGGGAAGAAATAAATGGCTTTTTTCCTCAAGCCGCCTGAAATCATAGCCCGTCTTCGCCGTCATATCGTTTCTTTGAATCCTGATTTTCATGCCGGTTTTCCTTTTCCATTAAATTAACTCGTGCCCGTTTTCCGAAGAGCTTACCATAAGAATATCGCCATTATAAATATTACATTGTTTAAAACAAAGCTCCGGGTTCATATATGCCTTCTGTCGGACAGAATACACCTGGATTCCCTTCCCCTCATATACTGGGGAGATGCAGCCGTTTTCGGCAAACAGAAAACAGACCTTCCGAATCTGCTGATCCGGATTTACTATAATATCCCGCTCCACACTGCCCGCCCTGACGGTCAGCATCATTTCCCTTCTCTTCACGGTTAAAAGCCCCTGTTCATGGCACCTGCCGACCGGTCAAACTCGGCATACTGCTGCGCATTTGTGACAACGCCCTGGCCAATAGCGCTGATTAACTCCCGCATGGCATCAAAGGACGGCGCCATCTCGGCCACCCTCGCCGCAAAGCCCTCGTAACCGCTTCCCTCCCATAATTCCGGAAGCTGGCAGTTTACCACATCATTCAAATAATTCTGGAGAGCCGTGACATCCTCAACATGGCTTCCAATCTCATGCCCTCTTGCAACTACATCTTCTGTGTTCATTCTGATACTCATTGTCTTTTCCTCCTTAAAATTAAAAGATCGTGTATATAGCCCTGCAGTCTGTCCTCCTTTCATTTTAGATTTACATTCACATGGGTTTTTCAGCAGGCTGAAGACATCGAACGAAGTCTTCAACATAGATTAAATAAATATGAATAAATAAGATCCATATAACGTGTTGAACAACACTATATGTATGTGAGTTGTATCATATAATAAACCAGAAGCTTTGTCAATAAAAAAAATCATATTTTTTTGAGGGACGGGGTATTTTGAAAAAGTGCCTGTCCCCGTAAACTTTTTTGTTTCTGGGGACGGGGTATTTCTAGAAATACCCCGTCCCCAACTCTTACTCCGCCTTCCTCATTCTTTCCACCACGCTCACCCTGCCAAGTCTCCTGTAGCATACTGACGGAACTACATATACTACCACTGCCAATAGCGGGGTACATAATACCACTGGCAGAACCGTAAACCGCCAGGTAAAGAAGAAAATCCCTTCTCCTATGCTGCGGACCGCCGTCAGGTTCAGAATACCCCCTATTACAAGGGCGCTGATAACTGTAAATAAAGCATAATACCCGCCTTCATAGCACAGCATCTCTTTTAGCTGCTTTTCTGTCATGCCTACGGCCTCCATCATAGCAAATTCCTGCTTTCTGGAGAGAACCGAAGTGACCATAGTATTTATAAAGTTCAAAATTCCTATCATTGCCAGGATAAACACCAGCAGGCCGCCAACCATGGCGTACATGTTCTTAGAATCATCAAATTCTGCTACAATGGTCGCCTTCGAGGTATACTGAAGCTCCGGGTTTATCTTTTCGCAATAATCCGAGATCCATCCTTCTATCTCCTCTTCATGGGCTGCTTCTACATTAAAAATTGTTCTCATAGGCTGGCTTTCTCCCATAAGATCCAGATATTCATCCTCCGGAAGGATAAAATTACAGTCAAACATCCCATAGCGCTGAAGCTCACAGGCATGCGGCATATTTGCTGCGGCGAGAACCTCGTACGTTCTTGTGTCTCCATTTTCATTTCTCACCGTCACCTTTTCCCCGGGCTGGAAAAAATCAATATAGTTTCCGCTTAATGTGTCAAATCTTGTGGCGATCACATACTTCCCACTCTTGAATTTCTCCCAGTCGAGCTCTCCTTCCGGGTCTTCCAGCTTCTCCATCACCAGCCTGCTGACACCATATACCTTTCCGTCTATGTGCCGCTCCTTCCGATAGGCTTCAATCACCGCTTCCGTGTCGGTCCCCGGGCCGTCAAGCACCCATTCCATGGTTTCCCGCGCATCCTCATTTTCGAAAATCCGCTTTTCTAACAGCGAATATTCCTCATCCGTAAAGACGGGGTCAATCTCCTTCATGTAAATATTACCGTACGCTTCGATTCCTTCCTGCGCCTCTAACGCGGCCAGGAATTCCTTCGTCACCCCTTCTGTCTCCATCGCGTCATAGGTAACAGACAGATTATCCACGGTAGCATCTGCGACAGAAAAATCGCTGACTGTCATAGATGCTACGAACCGATCCATGTCAAATCCCGTTACAAGGCTGTAAATGCAATTCAAAAGCACCAGTGCAAGAGACAAAGACGCTATGACCACTGCCGCCTTTTTCCGGTTTCTTTTCATATTCTGAAACGCCATTTCCCGCGGGGTCACACGTTTTGTTTTCTTGTCCTTCATATGTTTTTTTCTTCTATTTCCTTCTTCCTGCCCTTCCGTATAACGGACTGCCTCTACCGCTGATACCTTTGATGCGATCCTGCAGGGACGGATGCTGCTTATAAGCACAGTGACAAAGGAAAATACAGCAGCTCCCCCAAAAATCCATGGTTTCAATACAATTTCCGTGCCTACATTTCCAGAAAATGTCAGTTCGTTCATAATAACCGGGAGCAGAAGCTTACCCACCGCCCCGCCAAGAAGAAGTCCTGCCGGGATTCCGTAAAGGGACAGCATATACGCCTGCCTGCGCACGATCTTTCGAAGCTGCTTCTCTGTTGTTCCTACTGTCTTTAACAGGCCGTAATACCGGATATCCTGATATACATTAATATAAAAAATGTTATAGATAATCAGATAGCCGGACACTAATATCACCAGCAAAAGTCCGGCAATCAGCAGCACAGCATCCGTATCAAGATTGCCCATATACGCCCAGTTAATGCCCACATACGCATCCTCCGGAAATCCGCACCGTCTGTTAAGCTCTTCCACCTGTTTTTCAATCTGGAAGCTGGTTGCAAAGTTAAAATCCGCCATGATCCTGCCCGCATAGTCTGAAGCATCCACTCCCGTTCCCATAGCAGAGGTAACCGGGGTCGGCGTCATCTTGTCCGCATGCTTCTTTGATACCAAGCCGATCTGGGACTGGGCAACACGGTCACCCTTAAAATAACCGCACAGGGTAAATGTCTTTTCATAGGTTTTCTTTCCAGTATCGATAGTAAGAGGCACCTCTGCCCCCAGCTCGCAGGGGATACCAAGAGCCTTAAGCACAAGATCGCTGGTTACAAGCTCATCTTCCTCCTCTGGCATATGTCCTTCCTCCGGGTAGCAGAAACCGAATCTCGCATCCAGATCCTCATAAAAACCTATCTCCGTCCTAAGCTTAATCAGCTCCTTATTTACCGCATTGCCCACTGCAATACGGTAAGAGATCTCCTTAATCTTCTTATCCTTCCTGACAATATCATACTCCTCCCTTGTCAGATATTTATAGCCGGCATGGGCGCTGGTTCCCACCTGGCGCATAGTGGACTGCTGCTGTTTATCTATCATGCTGCCGCCTATGGTAAATACAGAAGTAAATAGTACTGTCGTAAGGGCAATGGCAAGAACTGCTATCAGGTTCTTTCCCTTCCCCGCCTTTCTGGTCTTATCCGCAATCCGCGTAAGGACACGTCTGTTTTTCACCTTATTCATCCCGGTCACCGCCTTTTAGGATACGGCCGTCCTCAATACGGATGATTCGGTCCGCAAGCTGTGCAATCTCATCATTATGGGTAATCATAACAATGGTCTGCCCAAATCTTTCCCCTGTCACCTTCAGAAGCCCCAGCACATCCTGACTGGTTCTGGAATCCAGGTTTCCGGTAGGCTCATCCGCCAGAAGGATAGCCGGCTTGGAGGCAAGGGCCCTGGCAATAGCCGCCCTCTGCTGCTGCCCGCCGGACAACTGACTGGGAAGGCTTAAAAGCTTCTCCTTAAGCCCGAGAATTTCCACCACTCTGTCCACATAATCCTTATCTACCTCATTGCCGTCCAGCTCAATAGGGAGCACAATGTTCTCATATATATTCAGCACCGGCACCAGATTATAGCTCTGGAAAACAAAGCCGATCTTCCTTCTGCGGAAAATACAAAGAGCGTCCTTCTTAAGGGAGGAAATATCCTTATCATCCACAATCACCTTCCCTGACGTAGGATAATCCAGACCGCCCAGCATGTGCAGAAGCGTGGACTTTCCGCTGCCGCTTGTTCCCACAATTGCAAGAAATTCTCCCCTTTCCACCTCTAAATTTATGCCGTCTAATGCCTTTACCTGATTCTCGCCTGATCCATAGTATTTTTTCAGGTCCTGTGTCTGTAAGATCTTCATGTCTGCCTCCTTTTCGCCGTCCGGGACTCCCCTGTATTACAAAAGGTATAACCCTGACAGCCTTTTATTAGTTCTGTCCTGATTATACCTTTTCATTCTTACCATACCCTTTCTCAAATCTAACAGATTCGAAAGAATCAAGGGCTTCACACAATTTTTCATAAATACTCAGATTTTCTTTTTAGCCAACCATATTTCCAATCGCTTCTTCAACTGCCGCATTCAGGCTCTTGCCATGTTCTATCGCATATACAGCAATGTTTCTATGCAGTTCTGAACTAATTCTGACATTAAATGTCCCCTTGTAAGGCTGTTCAGGCTCAATTTCCCGCTCACTACAATCATCTAAATACTCATCAATCACATTTTTAAAATCCTGTTCTAATTCCTGTACAGAATCCCCTTCATAAGACAACAGAGACTTTATGCCGACTACTCTTCCAAAAAGACAGTTATCTTCTTTGGAGTATTCCACAGTTCCATTATACTTTTTATATGACAATAAATTACTCACAGCAAACCATCCTTTCTTAGTTTGTCCATAACCTGATCCAACACATATCTTTTTAATATGCCATTTGGATGCGGCTTATGAAAGTTTATCACCTCGTTACCCCCATCTTTTATAAATTTAACTCCCGAACCGCTTCCTTGTTTTAGTTCATATCCGAAATATTTCAACAAGGATTCCATTTCATCAAAAGTAAAGTCCTTGGGCTTATTCAATAATCTGCCTATCAATTTATCCTTTTTACTCATATCATTTTTCTGTCTCCTTTGCATATAGTATACTATTCTGATATATATTATGCAACTATTTATAGTTACTTTAGTTTCCGTTCCTTTGAAGAAACAGGATAAACTCCGCCCCTTTTCCCTCCTTAGACTTCACCTTAATATACCCATTCTCTCTTTTTAATATTTCTCTTGTCAGATACAGCCCGATGCCGGAGCCTTCTTCCTGGTGGAGTCCCTCTGCACGGTAGAACCGCTTGAATATCCTGGGTGTGTCCTCCTCACGGATACCGATTCCCTGATCCTTTACGGACACAGCCGCATACATCTCATACTCCTCAACTAATATGTCCACCCGGCCGCCTGGCGGAGAATATTTTACCGCATTATCCAGCACATTTCCCAGGGCCTCTTTTGTCCATTTCTTATCATAGCATGCTGAAACGCCCCCTTCGTAAGAACAGCATAGCCTGATTTCTTTTCCCTCTGCTTTCGGCCGGATATCCTCCATTGCCTCCGACAGAAGCCCTGACAGCTCCTGGTACTCTGGCTTAACCTCCACCACGTTTGTCTCCAGCCGGGAGAGCTTGGTCAGGGACTGAATCAGAAACTCCAGCTTCTCGGTCTGTTTTCTAATCTCTTCTAAAATCCTCCTGTCCTCACTGCCTTCGAGGCGTTCTTCCAGAAGCTCCGCATACAGGCGGATATTTGCCATGGGCGTTTTGGTCTGGTGAGAAATATCTGACACAAGCTCCTTCACCCGGCTCTTCTCCTCCTCCAGATTCTCTCTGGACAGCGCCGAAGCCCCCAGAAAATTTCTCCACTTTGTTTCTATCCTTGACAGCACGGTTTCATCATAATCCGACTCCGTGAAAGTACCGTTCACCGCATCGTCTAACATCTGCTCCAGCCGCTCTAATGTTTTCTTTCCAAGCATCCCTTATCCTTCCCTTTTCCACAGATAGCCCTGGCCATATACGGTCTGTATATAAGAAATGCCGCTTTTTTTATCCTCCAGCTTGCTCCGCAGCCGGTTTACCGTAACTGACAGGGCATTTTCATCCACATACTCTCCCCCGTCACTCCACAGTCTGTCCATCAGTACATTTCTTGTCAGCAGCCTCCCCCGGTTTACTACCAAGAGCTTTAGAAGCCTCTGCTCATTTACGCTAAGCATCAGTTCCCGCTGCTCCTTCGTAAAAACCAGCTTTTCAAAATCAAAGCTAAAACCATCCTCCACATAGCAGCCTCCGCTCTGTCCGGATCTCCTTAGAAGGGCCTGAATCCTCGCCCGTAAGATCGCAAGGCTGAATGGCTTTGTCATATAATCATCTGCCCCCAGCTTAAGGCCCGTCACCTCATCCATTTCCATATCGTTAGCTGTAAGCACCAGCACCGGGATATGGCTTTTCTCCCTCATCCATTTCAGGTAATCGTATCCGCTGCCATCCGGCAGGTTTACATCAAGGATTACAAGCCCGGGGATTTCCTTCTCAAAATCCTTCTTTGCGGCCTCCACGCTGCCGCTCTGCTTAAATTCCATCCCCGGCTCCCTAAGTGCCAGTGCTATGCCTTCCCGCAGGGCCCGGTCGTCCTCTACAATCTGAATCAGCATTTTTCTCTCCCCCTGGAAACAGGCATTTTTCTATAGCTGTTTTGATTTCTCCGCTGCCGCCCGTATACATTCCATTACAGCTCCCCGCATAGCACCTTTTTCCAGCGCCTCACAGCCTTCAATCGTTGTCCCACCGGGAGACGTCACCATATCCTTGATCTGCCCCGGATGGATTCCCTGTTCAAGGATCATCTTTGCTGTCCCCAGGCAGGTCTGTGCCGCAAGGCGGTATGCCGTTGTTCTTGGAAGTCCCTGCTTCACTCCTCCGTCTGCCATCGCCTCGATAAACATTGCCACATACGCCGGGCCGCCGCCGTTAAGTGCGCACGCCGCATCAATCAGATGCTCGGGAACCATCTCGATAATGCCGATTGCCGAATAGATTTCCTTCGCCGCCTTAAGTTCCTCCCCGGTAAAATCATTGTCCGAACAGATGGCAAAGGCTCCCTCAAACACCATCGCCGGTGTGTTGGGAAGAAGACGCAGGATCCTCGGGTGAGTGCCTGTCATGCTCCTAAGCCTTTCTACTGTAACTCCTGCCACAATCGACATCAGAGCCTTGTTATCCAGCGCGCCCTTACACTGGGAAAGAGCCTCGGACACATTCTGGGGCTTCACTGCCAGAAGGATAATATCCGCTTTCTGGCATACCTCCTCGTCATCCTTCGCAAGATTTACACCCCATCCTCCCGCTTTTTCCATCATAGCCGGGGCAATGTCATAGACATAGACATCCTCCTTTTTCAGCACATTGCTTTCCAGCGCTCCATAAAGAATGGCCCCGCCCATATTTCCACAGCCGATAATTCCGATTTTTTTCGTGATCATAATCCTCTTCTCCTCCTGCTTTAATCTTCTGACGGATATATCCCTTCCAGTACCTCCAGATACTCCTGTCCAAACAATCTGACATAATCATCAAGGGCAAGCTTTGCCGCTCTTTTACCCTCTTCCCCCAGCTCTTCTGTCAGTGTCTTACTGATCGTATGCTTAAGATGCGCCGTATGAAAATTAAAATCCTTCATACATGAGGTCCCAAGCTCCTTTTTCTTACGGACAAGCTCCTGCGCCTCTTCTGCGGAAATGGGGTGACCCCAGTCAAACTCACATCTTGCGCCGCCCCAGCTTAGAGCCGTAGCTATCGGCGTACATACGAAATCAGACCGGAACCCCTGATATACCGCATGATCCACATTGACACAATAGAGCTTCCCATATTCCAGAAGGTCATGCTTTTTCCACGCGTCACACCAGGCACACTTCGCAATATATGTCTGAAGCGTGGGCTCTGTCCGCAGCTGACCGAACTCCATCTGTCCCTCATAATCCGGTTTCCACTCTCCGTACGCCTGATTCGTCATAGTCGTGAGCTCATCGCCTCTTTCCAGGGCATTTGCCGCCATGCGGGCGCCTCTTTCCCTTCCATAAATCGTCATTCCCTTCTGGATAGCCTCCTCACCCTTCTTCCCGCACAGAGTAACTGCATGCTTTGCAAGAAGCGCAAATAAAACTGCATGGTGCTCGATCTTACATACCGTATCAGATGATCGTCCGTATCCTTCTTTCAACATCCTAAAGTACCTCCTAAAACAAATACTATATACTATGATCAATTATAGTACAAAATCTCCCTTTCGCGAAGCGATTTTTGCGCAGCAAAACTTTAAATATCGCCCCGAATAGTAACGAACTCCCTGTACAAATCATAAACCGCGTCAATTTTAAGATTAATTATATCATCGAACTTATAAATACCTGTCAGATATTGGACAAATCTGCTTCCCAGATAATATCCTGTATCGCTGTATCCATAATAATTGCACCAGTCCCCAAAATATCGTTGTTCCAGCCGGGTCATTACAGGCAGCTCCCTGTCAAAATCCAATAAAATCTGAGTAAAGTGCGCATCACACCATTCCCTCCAGCCATTCACATCCTGATGATAATAATGAAAATCCCCGATAAGCGCCTGTTCAAAATACATAGCAGTTCCCTCTGTAAACAGCTGCCAGACAAAATTTTTCTTATTATCATTAGATTCCTGCTCCAAAATACCGTGCTGGGAATGATACATATGGCCAAGTTCGTGATAAATCAGTCCGTACATAGAATCCAGATTGTACCAGTTAAGTTCTAATATCTTTTCGATTCCCAGCAAAATCGTATCAATGCCGTTAACTCTTGTTACCTTGCCGGCAGCATTACATAAACCAAGATATAAAACAATATCCGTGGTCACACATTTCCCAAATTTTTCTGTTATTCTCTGGTTTAAATTATCAGTAACAGCAGTAAAAGACTCCTGCAAAAGCTTCAGCTTCGGATTTTCATAAACAGCATTGATAACTGGGAGGAAATCCTTTTCAAATGTGTATAGACCGCTATTGATATACTCATCCGCTTCATCCTTAAAAATATGCGCCGAGTTATTATAAATTGAATTGATATAAGCCTCCCACCTTGGAAAATTGAAAGCTCCATTATCAAACAGCCCTTTTATTTGATGACAGGTATCTATAACATGAATCATACTGTTAACCTCTTCCCCAATTATTTTTGCACCTTTTTCTCACAAAAAAACCACCATCCCCGGAGTCTTTACTACCTCCAAAAACAGTGATTTTGACTGCGCGATCAGGGGTTCGAACCCTGGACACCCTGATTAAGAGACAGTTCACACATCTATTTCACTATAATACTTATTCTATACCTTAACCAAGGGGATTGTCAATTTCAGTTAATCTTCTTCAAAAAAATCTGCGACGAATATAGCGACCTTGCTTTTCATTCAAATTTTCCAAATCACCTAACAACCTTTTCGTCCATGCAATCTTTCTTTCCGTCTCATTCGGAAATTCCGTTTTTCCGTGTTTCCGTTAAATGAAACCGGAAAATTCATTTGATTTCCTTTCCAGTTTCATCTCCGAACAACGGAAACACGGATTCACGGAATTTCCTCATTCGCTTCCAGTCTGATTATTGGTTTTTATATCTCGTTTATATCTAAACCTGTATGGAAATCAGGTATTAGCTTATTCTGCAACCTTTGCAAATAGCTTACTATCCAGCAAATCTGCCACTATGTTTTCGTCATCTTTAGCGACATGCGAATAAACAGATAGAGTTATATTAGGATTTTGATGTCCTGCCCTTTTCTGCACAATATGCAACGGAACTCCCTGTGATAGAAGCCATGATATTGCACTATGCCTTGTTCCATGCAGTTTAATATGTCTTAAACCATACTTTTTTAATGTTTCAGCCCATTTCCTCGTAAAGCTTTTTGGACGATATGGTTCACCGTCAGCCTTGCAGACCACTATATGTTCCCCTGAAAATCTTTTTCCTTCTCTAAGACATATCTGTTTACAACGAATCTCTTGTCTCTTTAATAGCTTAATTGTTTCATCACTAACTATCATCTTCCTAAATGAACTGGAAGTCTTACAATCTTTCAGAACAGGCTCTTTGCAATCTATTGATTCAATCCACTCACGCTGAATAGTTATAGACTTTTTGTCAAAATCGATATCTTTGAACTTAAGCCCTAATAATTCTCCGCGCCGCATAACGCAGTCAAATAATAATGCGATTGGAACTTCCATATCGGTTCCTTTTACAGCTTTCTTTAATTTTATAATTTCTTCTGTCGTATATACTTCCAGCTTGTCATTTACCGAATCCTTGCCTATCTTTACATCATGTGTTGGGTTCTTCTTAATGTATTCTAATTTACATGCTACTGTAAGAGCCGCTTTAAATATACGGTTTATATGCTTTATACTTTCCACCCTTAAGGGTCTATCACTTGCATTAGATTTTGTTCTCAATTGATTGTATACCTGTTGTATTCTTGCACTTTGAAGGTTCTGCAATTTTATCTTTCCAAAAAGCGGTTTTAGGTATCTGTCAATATTAGTTTTATAATCTCTGTAAGTTGCCGGACTACATTGTACATAGACATAATCCCTCAAATATTCATCTAGAAAAACACCAACTGTTTTATCACAAGGCATGAGCATATTCCCTGTCAGGTACTCTGCCTTTTTCATAGTTAAAAAGTTTTCTGCTTCTTCTCTATCTGTTGTATCTATTCTAAAATAAACTCTTTTTCTTTTCCCTGTAAGTGGGTCGTTGCCAAACTCTAGAACGACATCGTAATATTTTATATTATCTTTTGATGGACGAGGTCTAATCGACCCCGTCACATGCCTTTTCGTCATATTCTATCAGCCTCCTTATAGCAGAATCATGACTTATTAGTAGGAACATCACTATCAGCAATTTCATTTAAATACACCTCAATTTTTTTCATATCAGGCCTCTCCGTCCTTTCGACAGGTATATAAATCTTATATCCCCGTACCTTAGGCGGTTCTGCAATTATGAAAGATGATATGTATCTATCCTTATAACAATCTAAAATGCCATCCCTTTTCCATTTTCCCAGTATAACCTTTTTATCGGGAAAACCTCCATTGCTTAGGATCTCATCAAATACTATTTCCGGTAGAAGAACCTCGATATTAGCTTTCAGACCATTTTTAAGGCATTTATCTTTTACAGATTGTATTCTGCCTTTACAATCTACAGGTATTGCCGTCTTTACATTCGTGCCAACCTCGCCTCTGACAAAGTTAGTATAATGTATACTTATATACTGACAAAGGAAATCCATTGCACGGTTTCCTATTTCCATTTTCCTACTATCAGCTATTCCTGCCTTTTCTTCAATGAGATTCAAAATCATATCTTTATTCAAGGTAACACCTAGAATCTCTGACACTAAATCCGAACCTAATAGTATAGTTGCTAGTGTTTTAGACACTCGCTCTGTAAAAGGATTATAATACCCTTTGTTCTTGGCTCTCTCTATCACACTATCTTTATACTTTTCATATGTTTTTATGATTTCTTCCATTCTCCCTTCTTCATCTGCTTTAACAATCTTCGATGCAATACGAGGGATTAAAAATCCATAATGCTTTTCACATACATTTTTAATTCTATCTGCACTTTGTGCATTTTTAGTCCATTCTATCTCTTCTAGTTCAAAACAGCGGACTAAAAGACCAGTATTTTCATCACATAAGCGAAGAATGCTTTTCTCTGATGTCATAAATATCGTTGTAGAAAACGTCATACTCTCTGCCTTCTTAAGTTCTTTTGTTAATCTAGATTTCTCTTTGCCTCCTGCCAACGAATAAATTAAGTTTGTTGGA
This sequence comes from uncultured Lachnospiraceae bacterium, assembly GCA_949502235.1. GTDB lineage: Bacteria > Bacillota > Clostridia > Lachnospirales > Lachnospiraceae > CAPEBR01. The sequence goes on from CATBDC010000001.1 coordinate 31,452, forward strand.
TTATACCCAATTAAACTCCCTTCATCTATCAGCATTGGGAAAGATGAATGTATAGAATGCATAATCGAATTTACGCTATCACCAAATGTAGTTATCATACTCTTGCCTTGAAAGCTACATTTACTTCCAGCAGATACTCCCAAGCAACCTGCTGTAGTTTTTCCCGTTGAAGATTCTCCCACTAGCGAAACCAGTATATTATCTATAGTATTGTGTCTTAGTTGAAAATAATCTAACACAGGTGCACTTCCTGCAACAGCTAAAATGAATTCCATTGGAGTTCCTAAGACCTCTTGCTCACACATGGTTCTCCATGCTCCAAAATCGCCTTTCGCCCTTATCTCCAAATCACCTTGATAAGCACTTGAAACACCAATACCCTCACTTCCTAAAAATACTATCTTTTGGTTATATTCTATAAAACCAAGTTTCTCATGCATCCGCTCACATGGAGCCTCCGGTTCTTGATTGAATATCGTTGCTATTGCTGTTGGAGCAGTCTTCTTAGTAATTTGTCCTCCTTTTCCAAGCAATATGCTAGGTAGATTGGCTTCTGTCATTTCTTGACGGGGAACAGGTACACTGACCTTATTCCCCTTCGCATCATCAAACGTCAAAATAAAAGTCCTTTCAAGCGTGGCTATATCTAAAAACACCTTTTCCAGTTTAATGGCATTACCCTGGGGTAAAAAATGTTTACATTTATAGCCATCTATCGTAGGCCATACATATTTTCCGTACTGCCCTTCTTTAATATCTACTGTATCATCTCGAACAAATGTTAACTCTTTATTTTCTTCATTCTCTGTGATTGTTGCTTTTTCTTTACTCATTTTAACAATCACCTTCTTCAAACACTCTTGCAAGCATCACGCCTTGATTTTCCTCAAGTTCAATGCCTCTTAGCGTCCTAGATACTCTGCCTTCAAAACTGAGGTTAAGAACATCTATAATCTCTTTTACTAGTTCCGAAGAATAGATTACCCGTTTTTTACCAACTGTTTTCAACGAGAAATGTTGTGAAACATTCGGTAAACTTTTAGAAAGAACAAGTCCATTTCCGAGTACACCTATTTGGATGTCATCCTCTAAATCTAGCTCATTAGACAAAGATTCCAAAATTTCAATTCTCTTACCGTTCTTCTTGCTGTTTACAATGGTAAGCACACCTTTACAATGGGAATCTAAGCCCCTTTTGTTTACAGGTAATGTCTTCAACGGTTTTATATCTTCTAAATTCATAAAAGCACCGTCCTTTAGTATAAAATTGTAAAATAAAAATAATGGATTTAAAATAAGATTAGTATTAACATAAACATAGATTAGCATAACTATCCTCTGGTGCGATAAGTATACTATATTTGATTTAGGCGCAGCATATTCAGACATACAGAAATCAGACACTCGACATTTTTTAGAAAACCAGATAAAGACATTTCCGTTTAGAAATATACTACTATTAATATTGTGATATAGCCACATATGTCGTGTTTTATATAGTAAAACATCCCATCCTATTTGTCAACTGCTTTTTTATTTATTATCAATTTTTTACTTTGCACGGCTTTCTTGATTACTACTTATTCTTCGTCTTAGGAAAATTATACTTTCGCATCTTCCATTCTCCGCTGAATCTCTGCCCCGCAAAAAGCGGGTGTATGGTTTTTAGCTTAGAATATTCACCCTTTTCATCTTCCAACTCATAAATAATCTTTTCATATGGCTTTAAAAGAACATGAAGTTGTGCTTTTACCTCATTAACTCTTCTATTTCCCTGAAATGTGTTGCCATATCCAATCAGTATCGTATCATTTTTTCTTTTTAGCAGTTCTTTCAGATGCTCCATGTTTTCTTTATTATCTTTAACATCTGATGGTTTTAATTTTGTACAAATATCTGCGAAGAGATTCCAAATAGTGATTTCTGAATATCCCATCATTCCAAGATTATTTAGAAGATAATTAGTCGTATTATCAAACACTTGAATATTACTTGATGCGGGGTTCATTCCGATAACAAGAATCTTCTTCCCTTTTATGCCCTTATAGACCAGTGTTAATTCAAATCTACGCTTTGTCTCTTCATCAAATACTCCTGTCCTCTCCAATAATGAAGTCTGCTTAATATTTTCCATTGATTCATCCTCCTTTACTATTTTACCTTTGCCTTCTACTCTTCTTTCCTGAACGACACACTTCATATAAATCCAAAATTAACTTAACACCCTGTATGAAGAAAAAAATAATTCCCTCGCCATTCTTTTTCATTATGCTGTCTCCCTTCTTTTTTCAATTGTTTCTAAAATTAAAATGCAACCAATCGCAAAAACTGCGCCGGAAATCAGTACAATAAACTCTGTCAACTATAACCCCTCCTATCTCGTTTACTTTCATAATGTTATATTGGGGTGCGCCCTTAAGCAGTGCACGCCCCAATAGTCTCTTTAAAACTTCTGTCCTTAAGACATAATAATGATTTTACCCTTCATCTCCATAAAGGTCTTTAAGCGTCATAGAATAGATTACATAGATATGACTGCAATCAGAATCATTATTTTCTTTCAATTCCAGTGAATCAATATACCACTCTCTGCCTTTTGTAAGCCACTTTTTATTGTCCGGTATAGATATCCCTGTAATGTCATCACTAATGCGTAATTTTTGAGGATAGCAGTCTAAAATATCACGTATTTCTGCCATATCATCAGAAACAGTATTTAAAAGGATTGCTATAAATCCTTTTGTTCCTAACATCTTTGATTTCAAAATGTGATGAACATTGTCAACTATCTCTTTAGGAAGTCTGTATTTCTTTTTGAATAAGGGTCTTAATCTTCTCAAAAGTATCAATTGGCTTTTCGTATAGATTTTGATGTACATCTTTTCACCCCCTTTCCAATACATCAAAAATATAATATATATTTCTACCTTTACTCCTTTACTCTTTGGCATAAAAGGAGCCAATACACTTTCATTCCGTGTATTAGCTCCTTATAAAATTATGTAGCTATCATTCAGGGCATCCACATAAAAATCATTATAAACAAATGCTGAATTGTCATAATCAGGCTCAAATGAAACCTGAATCTGCGAAGAAATATCTCTATCTATAGCTTTAAAAATTTTATCACACAAACGATTCTTCAATTCGTCCATATACCTTTTCCGCCTTAGAGTATCTAAGCCACAGTAAAACATGTACTCTTGAAACGTAAGTATTTCCCTTCTTTCGGCTAACTGCTCTATCCTCTTCCATATATCACAATCTACATCTCTAATTGAAATCTTTAGATATATATCCTCTTCACCTTCTTTCCTTAAATACCCTTCATCATCCCGAAAAAATTCAAGCCCTCTTCCATATATCTTCTTGCTGTCTCTGATATTTTGATATTCTAAATAAATTTTATCCCATTCCAACGGGTACAGATAAATAAATGTGGTAAGCTCTTCTATCCATTTTTTAGGATTTCCGTTGAAACTACGGGGAGGTAAATTCACATTATACAGATTTAAACATTCCTCCCCCTTACTCCACCTTTCCTGTCTTAAAAAATTTTCTTCTATACACCATTCTTTTTTCATGATATTCTCCTTCTTTGTAAAAAGAAAACTGGTATATCCCTGCTATCGGATATACCAGTGCTCCTTGTCTAGAACTTCTTATTAATTTTTAACTTATTGCAATCTTAATAATTGCTTTGGAATGAACCACAGCTTCGAAACGCCGATTGTTGAAAGCCTGTTTTATAACACTGCTTTTCTTCTTTGCTATCAATTTCAAAAAAGCCACCAGTTTTTGCCTTTAAAGAAGAACAGCCCCGTCCATTATTCCAATATTTGCACATGCCACATATTTTATTGCTTTTATGTACTACTTTTTTCATAGCTCACCTCATAAAAAGTTTTTTAAACAACAGATAGCCAAGAAAAAGAATCAGTATAACAAACGCCAAATCCCCCACAACACTGAACAAAGCTATCTTACTTCCCCCTATCATTGCAAGTACCATAATACCAATTAGAAACAGTACGACTTTGGCTCCGGTAACGTTTTGTGTTGGTTCTATTATCTCGTTACTTTTTCCTTTTTTAGAGTTTAACCAAACTACCGCAATAACTCCCAAGATAATTCCTACAAACAGCATAATTGTACCTCACCTTCCTATCTTGTAAGTTCGCTTATTCTAGCATTTTTTTCTTCCTGTGTAATAATACCCATTTCGCATTGTTGTTCTATCCTGCGGATTTCCTCAAAGTTATCTACACGCTTTCTTGCAACACTTATCTTAAAGTTATATTCATCCTGTGTAATTACATCCATTGCCAACGCCCTGTCAAGTTTTGTCTTTTCAGCCTGAAATTCCTGTTCTACTCTTTCTTTCTCACGCAAGACAGCATTTTGCTTCATTCTCTTTTCAAGTTCAATAAGCTCCTGTTCTAATTCCTGCTTTCTTGACAGTTTGGGATCCATCATCTTTAGTAAATCTGCAACGTCAATATTTCCCATGTCTCCTGTATCCAATACATGCTGTACATATTTACGTCCTATTTGAATATATGCCGCATCTAGTTCCTGTTCAATAACATTAATCTGCATCTTCAAATTTGTTAATTCCGAATTATCCTGTACCATTGTTCCTGCACTAGACCCTACATTTACTGCTGATGATGCAAGGCTGTCTCCTACATTTTTAGCTGTCTTTAAAGCTTTATCAAATATTCCCATTCTTTTTATCCTCCATTAAAATTTTGAACCACACACATTACATTTCCAACGTTTACCCAAACTGTCTGCACCCAGTAAGCCAAAAGCATAGACCTTTGCATATTTCCCTACAGTTGAGATTTTTTGAATATTACTACTTCCGCATATTGGGCAGGTCAGCTTAAACTGGTTCTCTCTCATTTTTTGATTAACAATGTTAATGTGTTCCTGTTCTTCTTTTTCCTTCTGTTTTTTAATTTCTTCTTTTGCATTGCCAATTGTTTCATCATAAGTATCTGTTGCTTTAATGTTTAAGATTAGCCGTTCTCTCTCTTCGCCGGATTTAAAAAATGTTCCATTTGGCATCAGGTATTCTGCGGGTACAGGCTCCATTACATGTCCACATACTGTACAGGACTTTACACTTCCCGCTTTGACATTAATATTTTCTACACTTGCACACCTTGCACAATAATAAAACATCTCTGTCATTCCTCCTTTTCTTATGTGTATATATCTACACTATAATAATACCATACATATCCACTGCTTACAATAACAATAAATACAAAATATTATATAGGCAGGAGGATTAATAATGAATGACCAGGAATTTGGAAGCATAAAATTACACCTAAAAGAATTAATGGAAAAGCAAAATCTGTCACTTAGCAAGCTTTCTTTCCGCGCTGAAATGCAAAGGACACAGCTAAAGCATTATTATGACGGCAGTATACAGCGTTTAGATATGGCTGTTTTATCACGTCTTTGCTATGCCCTTAAATGTGACCTGACTGATTTAATAGAATACGTACCACCGTCAAAAGATACTTAAGAATTATTTATCATGTACAATCACAGCAAGCACAGAATAATCCGAGGAACATAGATACAGGCGGAAAATAATACATTTTCCGCCTGAACTACTTTCATATATATCTTCAAATTCAAAATCATCCTCTTTTAGGTAGTACTCCTTTAAACAGCTTTTAAACTGCCTCTCCGCTTCCTTTTGTTCTCCATAAAATATAATAACATATCCTCCCAAATCCTTTTTAATATCCCTATCACTGCCGTATACTTCATCCAATATCCCTACTGCGGTATATAAATGAGTTTTAACTCTCTTCTGCAGTAGTACTTCCCTTAAAGTATTTTCTTCACTACCAAGCCATTCCGATAATAATTTTTCATTCTTAATGATTTTATACATTCCATTCATCCTCTTCTTCATTTACAGCTTCTAAAAAAAGTACTTTTTATTTTGCTTGCGACCAAATCGCGGCAGATTTTGCGACATCCTTTTGTTCCTCTGCCAAATTTCCCAAAAGCCTTGTCTGTCCTGGGGCTTTTCATCCATCCCGTTTGAACCCCAGCAAAATCGCCATTTTCCGCACAAAAAAACCACCATCCCCGGAGTCTTTACTACCTCCAAAAACAGTGATTTTGACTGCGCGATCAGGGGTTCGAACCCTGGACACCCTGATTAAGAGTCAGGTGCTCTGCCAGCTGAGCTAATCGCGCATAACCATATTTATTTTCCAACGCAAGAGGTATTATATAACAGTTTCTGGGGGATTGCAAGCAATTTTTTCTAATTTCTCCATTTTTTTTGATTTTTGTACATTTTCTATATCTTGGACCCATTTTTGCGCCCCATTTTGTCACAAAATAGTTTACATATTTTACTTTCACTTCCCATATACTATACTGTTCACCCGTTAAGACTTCCCATATGTGATCCGCCCGTTAAGGAGAACCAGCCATGACGCATATACTCAGTAAATGTATTGCAAGAAAAGACATGCCTGCTTTTTTCTTCATCGCAGCCGCAGGCACCCTCAATCACTTTTTATATGAATGGACAGGCAGTGCCCTTGCTGCTTTTTTCTGTCCGGTGAATGAATCAGTCTGGGAACATTTAAAGCTTTTATTTTTTCCTTTTCTTTTCTGGTCCATATGGAATTACATATGCAAAAAACCGATTATATCCCCTTACTTCTTCTACCGCCTTCTCGCTGTTTTATACGGTATGCTGTCTATCGTTATGCTTTTTTATACTTACACAGGAATGATCGGGAGAAACTTTCTTGTTCTTGATATTCTTACCTTCCTGCTTGGAATACTGATTACATTACATATGATTCCCCGGCTTACAAAGCGTTTCCCCTCCGTCCCGTCCGCTGAGGCCATTTATACCGCTTGGGTAGCTGTTATCCTGTGCTTTTTTATATTTACATGCTTTCCGCCGGATATTCCGTTATTTTATTCCTATGCCTGATTTATAATTGATATTTGCTTTTCTCGCCTGGCTGCATAAGTCGCGGACGGCCAGGGTGTATTCCTTTCCGTCCTTGATGAAATGTGTCCCGCACTGCCGGAACTCAAAGCATACGTTGCGGGCGATACACTGCTCCCGTATGGAAAGCACCCACTCATAATCAAGCGGTCTGGCGTTTCTGTCAGATTCGCCGCCGACTACGACCAATTCTACATGATCAAGATAAGCAGAAAGGTTGATTTCCCCAATCAATGGCTGGCAGATAATATCTTTATGTTTGACAGGCAGCTCATTGAAGATAGAGAGCCTGTAGTCAGCCCTGTCCTGATTTTCTACTGTGCATCCGACCGTGACATTCTCGTATCCATCGTTCCAGTCCTTCGGAATGCAGTCCATAAACCGTTCAATCCGCTTTGTCAAAAACAGAAAGTGCAAGTCAGAACGCTCCCGTATCATCTGCCAACATTCCCCACGCCATGCATCGGCATCCTCAATCAGAAAATCAGTAGAGAAGCACAGGTTTACAGTCTGTCCTGATTTGATTTTGTATGCTCCCGACTTGTTTTTAGCCACCGGAGCATAGAAATTGTCTGTCTTTACAATGTTATTTGTATCAATTCCACGTTTGGAGTCTCCTTTATGAATGTAGCAGTATCTGCATCCCTCGCTATGTCTGTGACAGCCCCGCCACGGATTCCACATTGCCATATGATTTCCCCTCTTTTACCCTTACGGCTGATTCAGTGTAATTGAAAACTGCATCATGTCTCCCCGCATGTAGGAATCTGCAAATTCCACGGGAATTGTTTTTGAACAGGTAACTCTCTGAATATGAAATCCTGCCGTATTTTTTGCCGTGCCAAGAAGCCTTCTGTTCTCACCGTCAATAACGACAGCCTCAAACAGCCTTGTTGCCTTATCAAGCTTTAAGCCAAAGCCTTCCAGCGTATGGTAAAGTCCCTGCTCCCTAACCTGTTTTTCCGTAAGCCCGGGGCAAAGCTCAGACGGAATATAGGAATCCGTAACTGTTGTCGGTATTCCGTCATTATAAAAAAGTCGGTGAATAAGAAAAACCCTGCTGCCTTTTTTCAGCATAAGCTTTTCTCCCACATGCCCGTCTGCTTCTATAATTTCAAATTTCAGAATCTCCTTGACCTGCTTTGACGCATTTTCTTCATTATCATAAAAGCGGAAAGAAAATATCTTCTCCTCCACCTTTGGATGTGTGACAAATGTTCCCAACCCCTGCTTTTTACATACATATCCTTTATTTTTCAGATCCTCAATTGCAAGTCTCACTGTCTGGCGGCTGATTTTGTACAGCTCACACAGCTCTGGCTCTGTCGGTATCTTTTGATTATACTCCCATTCCCCAGTTTCGATCTTACGATAGAGAATCTCGCTTAACTGTTTATAAAGCGGCGTATCCTTCGATATATCAAGCAGTTCGTTTCTCACCTGTTTATCCCCTTTGCATAAACATTATTTTAAAAATATATTTAAAATATATCATATTAAATTATGGCAGACAACCTTATTTTGTGTTACTGTTTGCGCAGGACTTTGCATTTACTGCAAAGTCCGTAAGAAAGTGATTCAGGCGTGAGCAAATCCCATTGCCGAAGGCAATTTTAAATGGATTTGCGAAGGCTGCTGTGAACGGAGTGAACAGTAACCAGGCTTGCGCCGCCTAATATCCCCGCCTCCTCCTTTAGCTCTGACAGGGTGACCAATACCTTGTACCGGCTGTGAACCTTTGCTGTTACCTGTTCCTGCAGTACCGCAGTATATCCGCCAAGGGCGTGCGCCACTCCGCCCCCAAGAATAATGACATCCGGCGCAAAAATATAGATATACTGATTAAGCCCTGCGGCCAGCATATTAAGGTAATCCGCTGCAAGCTTACCGGCCTTTTCCTCATTATGTTCTGCCTGTGCAAATAGCTCTTTGCAGCTTACAGGACGGCCATATGCCTGCGCTGCCTTCCATTCCAGTGCAGTCCCTGAGCAGACAGATTCAAGACATCCGGAAATTCCGCAGTAGCAACGCATTCCGCCTTCCTCCGGATTCCCGCTTACCTTTATATGGCCTGACAGATGTATCAGCGAGCTTTCATCATCTATGTGCCCGTTTCTTATAAATCCGACTCCCACGCCTGTACCAAGCGTCAGCATCAGAACCCTTTTATAATTTTTCCCCGCGCCGTAAAGTGCTTCACCCAAACAGCCTGCCGCAGCGTCATTTTCTACTTTACAGGTCATGCCGAGACATTCCCCTAGTTTTTCTTCCAAAGGGTATGACGGGAAAAACGGGATAAACCCGCTGTTCCCTTCGTCAATCCTCCCTCCTCTGTGAACATATCCGCTGGCTGCTGCCCCGATACCGAGAAGCTCCTCCGGCTTCACTTCCTTAATGCATTCATTTTTATGGTACAGTGCGGCCTCTAAAAACCCCGCCTCTTCTTTCTCTGTCGAATAAACAGCTTTTCTTACAACCGTTCCCTTTTCCAAATCTACAAGTCCCATTTTTGTTCTCGTACCGCCTATGTCCATTCCCAAAGCATATTTCATCTACGTAACCACCCACCTGTCCTTTGGAATCCTTAAAGATTGTCCGGGTTCATACCCTTTTACTATACAGCACTGATATGCAAACAGCTGCACATACATGGCAAGAAGAATCATCCCGTATTCCTCCTGAAGCCGAAATTCCGGATAATAAATGCACACACTGCCATCCGTCTGCTTTTCATCTGTACCAAAATAGATACTGGCCCGGGCTGCTTCTGCTACCTCAGTCCATATTTTTTTCGTTCTCCCGTCCGGTATCACGTCAAAAAATACTGGAACAATCATATTATCCGCCAGCTCGCTGTTCAATATCGAGCGTATAGGGCCATGATAAAAGCTGTCGATTGACATTACATCCCCACTTACAAATGCTATCTCTTCAAGCCACAGAGAAGCTGCCCGGGACACGCCCATGCCATATCCCCTGGAGAGAAAATTGTAGCTGTGGGCATCCTTAAACAGAGGAATCCCTTCCATCTCCTTAAGCACCTTTTCTTTATTTTCCTCCATCCATGTAAGCATTGCATCGATCTGTTCCTTTTCATCTGGTAATATTTCCTTGTTGTTCATCATTGACACACACACAAGCCCGCATAATGCCATGGATGTATACGCCTTCAGGCAAATACATTTATCATAGGACGATGGATCATAAAGCATAATTGTGGAATTTTTCGCAAGCGTACTGTCCGGCGTCATTGTAATTCCAACAAGAAGACAGCCCTGCTTTTTCAGGAGCAGGGAAAAATCATATACCTCCCTGCTTTCTCCCGAACGGGACATCATAATATAGAGACTCTCCTTTTTTATGAGCTCCGGGCTCTGAATAAGCTCCGAGGTCTCAATAAGCCTTACCTTTTTTCCCTTCTTCAGAAGCGCATAGTACATCGGCATCAGGGAGTTATACGCACTTCCCATAGAGGTCAGAATAATTTCCTCTGACACGGTCAGAAGATTTGCAATCTGCCTTATTTCAGGACATTCTTCCTCTGTAAGAGCCTTCATCACTTTTTTCAGCTCCTGTGGCTGTTCAAATACATTTTTCAGATAATCATTCATCACTTCACACCTCCGGCTGTTAATCCCCTTATAAACCATTTCTGTCCAAAAACAAATATCAATATTACAGGAACAGTCGTTATCGTTGCACCTGCCATAAGAAGCGGAACATCCAGCTGAAATAGTCCCTGCATAGACGTAAGTCCTACTACCAGCGTTCTTTTTGCCTCATCCTGTAAAAATATAAACGCAATCAGCATTTCATTCCACAGCCACATAGCTCCTACAATCGTTGTCGCAGAAAGAGCCGGGGCAAGGAGCGGAAGTATAATCCTGTGAAACATCTGCCAGAAGCCGCACCCGTCAATCATAGCCGCCTCCAGATAGCTGCTGGAAATTGAGGACATAAAGCTAGTAAGCATATTCAGTATAAACGGCAGTATTAAACCGATATATATAACAATTACGGAGCCAAATTTATTTGTCATATTCAGCTTCGAGAACAAACGGAACAGCGGGAACAGCATCACCACAGATGGAATAGACATCAGCGGAAATATCATATTTGCAAAAATCCGCCGTCCCTTAAATTCAAATTTTCCGATTGCAAATGCCGCCATTGTGCCAAAATATACAATAAAAAATATCGGTATTACTGTAACTGTAAGACTGCTTAAAAACATCTGCGGTACATCGTACGCTTCAAATAAATTTGCATAGTTTTCCAAGGACCATCTCTCTGGTATCGAAAATACATTGTAGACATATTCATCCCTGGACTTAAACGAGGTTATGACCGTAAAAAATATAGGAATTAAATCAACAAATATAAATACCGCAACTCCTGCCGATAACAGCCATTTGCCCATCCTCTGCCGCCTCTTATATCCTGTTCTCATCTCTAGTCCTCCTCATCCGGAAATACATAATGCTGCATAGCTGCCTGCACCCCTACCAACAGAAATGTAATGATGAGCAGAACAACCGCAAGGGCAGATGCCATCCCATAATTAACAAATTTCACGCCCAGCTGGTAAATATAGAAATCCATAACATACGTACTGTTTACCGGACCGCCCTTTGTCATTACATAGACATAATTAAAAAGCCAGGAGAGCATATTAATCATGCAGAGTACAAAATAAAAGGAAATAACTGGTTTTGCTTCCGGCAGTAATATTTTTCTTGTTATAGTAAAGATTCCTGCCCCGTCCAGCCGGGCAGCTTCCACCATAGATTCGTCTACCGACAAAAGCCGTGCCAGTATCAGCATAGTGCCAAACCCCATTTCCTTCCATACAATTACTGCCATAATCGCATACACAGCCGTGGAGGTCTGGCCCAGCCACGGCTGAACCAGATGTCCAAGTCCTATTTTTTCTAGCAGAATATTAAACAACCCGTTTTCCCGCAGTATACAATCAAAAATGATACCTGTCACTGCAATGGAAAAGATGTAGGGCACAAGTAAAAGGACACGGTATATCTTCCATCCAGGAATACGGTTATACAAAAGAACCGCAAACACAATACCCAGAATAATTAATATAGGTACGCAGATAAAAAACTTCATATTATTTATCAGAGACTTCCAAAACAAATCATTCTCTAAAAGTACACGAAAATTTTGTATGCCTGTATAGGTTCTTTTCTGTCCGCTGATTTGGAAAAAGCTGTCAATCAGAACCGATATGATGGGGTATAAAAATACAATACTTATCATTATTAGCGCCGGACTCATAAACATATAAGGGACTCTTTTTTTATCTTTTCTTACACGGATCATCTTCATCACCTGCAATTATTCAATATAGTTTTCCGCCCAGTCTTTGAAATGTTCACATTCGTCAGGGCTCATTTTCCTCCACTCCTCTGCAATATCCTCTACATACTGCGCTGCCTCTTTTGCTGTACTTCCCGATAATACCATCTGTGCTGCCGCATAATTTCCCTGACTGTGCACCATAGACGGAACGTACAGGGACGGATATACTGTACTGTCATTTAACAGGTAATCCCACAGAAATTTTTCACTTTCAGAACTTAAAGTATCAGAATCGAATCTGTCATCCGCCGGGAAATTCTTCGTCAGCTCATAAAAGCTCTTAAGCTGCTCTGGCTGATGCATAAATACAATAAAATCTGCCGCTTCTTCTTTATTTTTTGAAAACTCCGGAATACCAAATGCCTGACTCTGTACATTCTGTTTTCCCGCCATAGCTCCGTCTCCATATGCAGGTATTCTCATAATTCCCACCTTGTCTTCACCGCCCATATCCTCAATCCATTGCAGAGCCTGTCCATTTGTAACCAGTCCCATAGCTGACTCGCCTCTTAGGAAGGACTCTCTCCCTGACGGAAAATCGTTTGACATGGTTAACGGATTTAAGTATCCTTTTTCGTTTAGCTCATACAAACGTTCCAGCCACAGCTTATTTGATTCATCTGCAAAGCTTCCTTCATTAACAGCCGCCTCGATAAATTCCTTTGGGCTGTCATGTGACGCGATTCCCATGGTCGAATACATCCACGGCGTATTAAAGCCATCCTTCATTCCGCCGTTTTCAAATGGAATCACACCGCTTTCCTTCAGTTTCCCGCAGGCTGCAAGAAGCTCATCCCAATCTGCCGGAGGTGTATCCGGGTCAAGACCCGCCGATTTAAACAGCTCCTTATTATACAGCATAATAATACTTACCTGATACCAGGGCGCTGCCCATGCCTGTCCGCCCCATGAGACGCCTTCCGTCCCAAGCCAGTGTTCCATTTCCTCCTCTGGAATCAGCTCTGTCAAATCTGCCAGACTTCTGTTCTCCTCATCCCAGACATACATAAGTGTATATGTCCCTGTCCAGAAAAACTGGATATCCGCGCCTGCCCCCGCCTGCACAGAGGTCTCCCATGCCGGAACCAGCTGGTCGGAGGTCTGCTGCACCATCTCAATTTTAATGCCGGGATTTTCTTTTTCGTAAGCCTCGGCAGTCTGCTCAAGCCATGCTTTGGAACCTGGTACATCCTCTTCTCCCCACCACCAGATTGTCAATTCAGTCTGACCCTGCTCTGCCTTTTCCTCTTTTTTCTGGCATCCAAGCAGCAGTCCTGCAGACATAGCTGCCACCAGTAACAAACTTATTATTTTCTTCATTTTCTTACCTCCTCTTCCGATTTTTAAAATAAGTTGCGCGCTCCTTTTTCATTATAATCATTATAATGATTATAATTATATTTGTCAATTACTTTTCTTATCCAATATTAGATAATTCAAAAACAGGAGCTTCAAGAACAGGAATAATTTTTTGAAAAATAAGATTTACTTTGTCTGGATTCTCTGTTATACTGGCTCTGTGAAAGCATATCGGATGTTTCCATTCTGGTCATCCGACAATTCTGGCAGTTCGCCACATTTCACAGCAGCTTTAATTGATTAGCATTTACAGAAGAAAGGAGCTATTACTTTATGGCAGAGAAAATTGTATATAACGGCAGTATGCTGTGGGATGAGATTCTTAAGGCGATTGTGGATGTCATGCCCGAACAGCTTTTTCCTCTTTTTAAAGAAGTATATGGAAAGGATTATCCAAAAGGAACCCCTATTACCCTCCTTGCTACCGAATCCTCTACCTATTTAGAGGATCCGGACGCCCCGCCCAGTTCCCGCCTCTCCGACATTGCACTTCTGGTGAACGGAACTGATTATTACCATCTGGAATGTCAGATGCTAAATGAACAGGAGATGGTCATCCGCATGATTGCATATGACCTTCATTTCTCTATAAAGTATACAGCACAAAAAGACGAAAAAACCGGTGGGTTTGTCATGAGATTTCCACGTTCTGCGGTTATTTATCCTGCCAAAAATAAATGTATCCCCGAATTTCTAAAATGCCGTATCATTTTTCAGGATAACAGCGAGCATATTTACCAGATTCCTACCGTCAGGATACAGTCCTATTCTCTAAGGGAAATTCAGGAAAAGCACCTGACGCTCTTTGTCCCTTACCTGCTGCTTAAGTTTCGTCCTCGGTTAAATCCCAGGAGAAAAAGCTTTCTGACAAAAAAGGAATTGACAGACTATATCAGTGAGGTTATATTAATGTTAAAAGAGGAACAAAACCATGGATATCTGACAGACCGGGAATGTAACGACTATATCAATCTGTTCCGCCGGGCTTCGGAACGGATATTTGTAAAGCACCCCGGATTTAGGAAGGAGGTAGACCGCATGACAAAACCATTAATCGAACTGCCCAGTGTAATTCAGAAGCGCCTGGAGGATGAAAACAAGGCATTATTGGCTGACTTGGCTGACAAAAATGCTCTATTGGCTGACAAAAATGCGGAGCTTGCCCGAATGAGGAAATTACTGGAGCAGCATCATATTCCTGTAACATTATAATTCATTTATGGCTGAAAAGGCCTGTCCCATATCGGACAGATTCTTTTCAGCCATTTTTCTTTTTGCGGCAGAGCACCAGGCTTAAGAAAGTTATTCACACTATATTGATTTTCCGGGTGGACTGTCCCCATAAGATACTGGTACCCCCTCTGCAATAAGCCCGCCGCACAGTCCGATTATCATCTCGATAATGTGGATGATACTTATCGCCGGTCTTTTTAAAAACTCAGAAAAAGGAGTCAGATATTCTTCCAGGAGATAAACGGTTTTATTTTCTCCCTCTGTTTCTTCTTCACAGTCATATAATTGCACTACCCCTTCTGTTCCTGCAAGTTTTTGCATAACAGCGATTTCATATACAAAACGGGCACTCCTCATATCCATCTGCATCATAGAAATGTCTGTTGCTGCATTTTATTATTTCTATATATAAACCTCCCTTTTCGTATAATTAAATTATACATAAACAAAACATAAACAAAATGGAAAAGAAAAGTATCAAAAATACTGGACGCAAAATTCTATTTCATCTATAATAATAAGTCAGTGACAATGAATAGTAACCGCGGGCTTAAGGAGACATAAGGAGGAAATGTGGAGATGCTGCCGACAAGAGATCAGGCCGAGACGCTTCTCAAAGAAGCGGAACAGTGTAATCCCGGGCTATGGGGCAGTCACAGCCGCACAGCCGCATACTGTGCGGAAAGGATTGCGCGGGAATGTGACGGGCTTAACCCGGATAAAGCATATATACTGGGACTGCTGCATGACATTGGCAGGAGGTTCGGCGTCAGGCATCTGGGACATGTCTCGGACGGCTATTCTTATATGATGTCTCTGGGATATAACGAAGCCGCCAGAGTGTGTCTGACTCATTCCTTCCATAACCAGACGACAGACGGATATCGAGGTGCGCATGAACGATGTGAAGCAGCGTTACGGATCCTATCCGCAAGAAAAATGGGACAGTAATATAGCGCTGAAAACACATTTTGAGGAACAGACGGGAACGGATATTTATACCTTGCTTGGGGTTTCATAAGTTCGTTCCTTAGAGATAAAAAAAGGGAGTATAAAAAATGCTTGGAGATAAAAGAGGAAGAAAGCAGGATAAATATGTCAGGGATTATGTTGTCTTTGACCTTGAGACGACCGGAATCAATGCGGCATCTGACGCGGTGATTGAGATATCGGCCATCAAAGTGCTTGGAGGCAGGACGGCAGATACATTTTCCACCCTGGTAAATCCCCAGAGGCCAATCCCGTACCATGCGTCACAGGTCAACCATATTTTTGACCATATGGTTGAAGATGCGCCCATTTTCAGGGAAGTGCTGGCGGATTTTAACACGTTTATCGGCGATCTGTTTCTGGTAGGTCATAATATCCACACCTTTGATATGAAATTTATCTGGAAAGCCGCAGAAGATTATTGGGGCAAGACGATTGCAAATAATTACATAGACACCCTGCCCCTGGCAAAGCAATGCCTGCCGCAGCTTACACATTACAAGCTGGTGGATCTGGCGTCATATTACCACATTTCCACAGACGGAGCGCACCGCGCCCTTGCTGACTGCAGCATGAACCAGAAGGTGTTTGAGAAGCTGGGGAAGGAGCTGGCATCTCCGGCGGTAACAGCAAATATGAGGCTCTGCCCTAAGTGCGGACAGTTTCTAAAAAAACGCAGCGGAAAATACGGCGAGTTCTGGGGGTGCAGCGGATATCCGGCATGCAGGTATACGGAGAATGTGTAGAGAATATCCCGTATGAGAAACGGCTTTTAAATGTAGAACTAAGGAGGAAAAGGAATGCAGCAGTATCAGTTTGACAGAATATTTGATCAGATGCGGAGGGAATTCGGGAAGATAAGAAAGGGGACGGAGGATGATTATACAATGGTGTTTTTCCCGCTGGAGGGAAACGCCTTAAAGGTTCATCGGAAAAATCCAGCATCAAATAGCAGAAGATTAAGAGAAGCAATTGCTCTGGCATTATTCGACATCAAAGCAAGATGTACCGGAGAAGAGATTAATCTTGATGAGTTTAGAAATGAAGATAATGAGAAGCTTGAGCATGCTCTTTTAATGGCGGTAGATCCATTTACAAATGAAGAACTGCGGGAAACTATTGAGGTTAATCTGGAAGCTGACTGGGAAGATAAAGAATTTCTCCGGAAATTTTATACGATTCCAGTAATCTGCCTGCTCCGCATCAAGGATTCGGTCGATCTGTGGCAGAAGCACGGAGGCGCTAACGGATATTTTGACTTTATGGAAGGCCAGATCGGAGCGGAGTTAAATGATGACGAGATGCGGTACTCGGCTGTGCTTCCACAGCTATAGAAGCTGCCGGAAAAGGATTGAGGTTCACACCCCTGCGGAGCTTGTGGAGGAATATGGATATGAATAATATTTGGTCTGAAAATATTCAGGGAGTAAAGACTCTTTACTTAAGCAGAAAACTTAGATTTGACGATTTTTTCTATAAACAATATGAGGCTCTATTCTCCTTAAAGCCCGACAAAAAACTTAAAATACTAGAAATTGGCTGCGGACCAGGCGCTTTAGCGGATGCATTGCACAGATGGTATCCGGATGCAGAAATCGCTGCCATTGACCGGGACAGTAATTTTATCGAATATGCAAAAGAAAATGTACCAGGAGTCGAATTTGTTGAAGGCGATGCTGCAGCACTGCCATTTGAAGCAGATACTTTTGACGTAACTATTTCAAATACGGTTTGCGAACATGTTGAACCCGAGATATTTTATTCGGAGCAGAAAAGAGTTTTGAAGGATAACGGCGTGTGCCTGGTGCTGTCGGCAAGAAAAGGGGTTGTGCAGACTGCGGATTGTCTTAAGATGACCGAAGATGAAAAAAGATTCTGGGAAAGCATTTCAGATGGAGAAAATATTCTCGAAAAATATGCTGTTGGGAAATACTATATGACCGAAAAAGAGCTGCCAGTAGTGATGGAAAATAGTGGATTTGCGGATGTTTCCACAGGATATGCAGTCATTGATTTGACACCGGACAATCCCAAATATTCATCTGGGATGGCAGAGGATATGATAAACGCAGAGCGGGCCTCAAAGCTTGAAGCAGTTCAGTCTACAAAATCAAAGGAAACAAGTAGAATTGTTGATATCATAAATGAAAAATATGATGCCCGGATAGAATTGTACAGAAAAGGAAATAAGCAGTGGGATACAGACACATCAATAACAATGGTTATTCGTGGAATTAACAGGAAAGGCAACTAGAAACAAAAAAGTTTCTGGGGACGGGGTATTTCTAGAAATACCCCGTCCCCAACCTGTCTCACTGTCTCTTCTTGATTACCTTAAGTCTCGTGAATTCCTCTCGTTCTTTCTCTTCCAGCGCATTGTTAATCGTATACACCAGCCTGCTGTACATGGGAATCGTAATATTTTTGAGGGCATTTGCCCGCTTCTGCGTCTTTTTTATATTCGCCGCCAGCCGGTAGGCCGAGTTTTCCACCATAGACAGCTTGATGGTCAGATCCTTCACCTCGCGGAAGGCCTCCCTGGCAATGTCTATGGATTCGGATGTGGTGCTGAAGGAATAGGTCAGATCATTCTGCTTCGCATCGTATTTTACATGGGGAATCTCCGTGCCCATAATGCTTCTTGTCTGGATACGGATAGAATCCTCTATGGGTACTGTAAATGCAAGCTCCTGCACCTTACTGATTCCCTGCTCGATATTGGCGCGCTGCAGGCATGTATATGCCCTTGTAAATGTAGTGTCTATCTCCTCCTGGATATTCTTTGCCTCATCGATAAGCGTCATCAGCTCCTTGAGAAGAATATTTCTTTTCTTATCCATCAGGTCATAGCCCTGGTGGGCAAGAGCAAGAGAATTTTTAGCAAGCATCAGATTTCCTTTGGTTGGAAATTCCCGTGGATCCATATACTATGCCCCCTCGTTCTCTTTCTTTGGGTAGTAGATTTCAATAAGCTTCGTATCTATCCTGTCAAGCTCCTCCTTCGGAAGAAGGCTTAAAAGCTCCCATCCAAGATCCAGCGTCTGTTTGATCGTCCTGTTCTCTGCAGGCCCCTGACCTACATATCTCTTCTCAAACTCTTCTCCGAACTTCAGATACTGCTTATCAATAGGCGACAGCTCATCCTCACCGATAACGGAAGCAAGATTTCTTGCTTCTCCAACCTTCGCATAAGCGGAAAAGAGCTGGTTTGCCAGATCCTGATGGTCCTCTCTTGTATACCCCTTTCCGATACCGTCCTTCATAAGACGGGAAAGGGAGGGCAGGATACTGATAGGCGGATAGACTGACTGCCCGTGAAGGTTCCTGTCCAGAACAATCTGTCCCTCTGTAATATATCCTGTCAGGTCAGGAATAGGATGGGTAATGTCGTCATTGGGCATTGTCAGAATAGGAAGCTGGGTAACAGAACCGTTCGCTCCCTCCACAATACCGGCACGCTCATAAAGCGTTGCGAACTCACTGTACAAATACCCGGGATACCCCTTTCTTGACGGAATCTCCCCCCTTGATGAGGATACCTCACGCATAGCCTCCGCAAAGGAGGTCATATCTGTCAGGATAACAAGAATGTGCATATTACATTCAAATGCCAGGTACTCCGCCACCGTAAGCGCCACCTTCGGCGTAATAAGCCTCTCTACTACCGGATCGTTTGCCATATTCAGGAACATGCACACATGATCCGAAACGCCGCTTTCCTCAAAAGCCTTCCGGAAATAGTCCGCAACATCGTGCTTCACACCCATAGCGCCGAATACAACCGCAAACTGTTCGTCCGAGTTATCCCCAAGAGACGCCTGCTTTACAATCTGGGCGGCAAGCTGGTCATGGGGAAGGCCATTTCCCGAAAAAATAGGAAGCTTCTGACCGCGGATCAGCGTTGTCAGGCCGTCAATTGCAGAAATACCGGTACGGATATAGTTTCTCGGGTATTCCCGGCGCACCGGATTAAGAGGAAGCCCGTTTACATCTCTTTTATCCGCAGAGCCTAAAGACCCCAGCCCGTCAATGGGAATTCCGATTCCGTTAAATGTCCTTCCCAGCATATCCGGTGACACAGCTACCTCCATGGGATGTCCGCTAAGCCTTGTATGGGTATTTGTAAGAGACATATTTTCCGTCCCTTCAAACACCTGAATCACTGCCTTATCCTCATTTAATTCAACAATACGGCCCATCTTTTTTATATTGCCGTCTACAACGAATTCTACAATCTCGTCAAAGAAGGCCTCCTGCACTCCTTCCAGTACAACCAGAGGGCCATTAATATTACTAAGTCCTAAATATTCTATTGCCACAGCCGGTCCCTCCCTTATCCATTCTTCTCTATCACTCTGTCATAAAATTCATCGATATCCTTCTTGTAAAAGTCAAGCATTGTCAGATTATCATTCGGAACATCATACTTGACTGCAATCACCTTTTCAAAAATACCCTCGGCCTTCAGCACTGACATAGGCATGCCCATGGCAACCAGCTTTCTTGCTCTTTTATATAAGTACAGGATCACATCCATCATCTTAAACTGCTTTTCCATAGAAACACAGGTATCATCCTTGTGAAAAGCATTCTGCTGAAGAAATCCAAGGCGGATCACCTTCGCAATCTCCAGAATCAGCTTCTGGTCATCCGGCAGCACGTCTCCTCCGATAAGCTTTACAATCTCCATCAGGCTGCTCTCCTGATTCAGAATAGCCATCATACGGTTTCTGTAGTCAACAAACTTCGGAGAAACGTGGTCAGAATACCATCCAGCCAGATCCGGGAGATACTCACTGTAGCTGGTAAGCCAGTGAATAGCCGGGAAATGTCTTGAGTAAGCCAGTGACTTATCCAGTCCCCAGAAGCACCGGACAAACCTCTTTGTATTCTGCGTAACAGGCTCCGAGAAATCACCGCCCTGGGGCGATACCGCGCCGATAATGGATACAGAGCCTTTTCCGCCGTTTAATGTCTGCATCATGCCTGCCCGCTCGTAAAACGCAGACAGCCGGGAAGCCAGATATGCCGGGAAGCCTTCCTCTGCAGGCATCTCCTCAAGACGTCCGGAAAGCTCTCTTAGGGCCTCCGCCCACCGGGAGGTAGAATCTGCCATAATCGCCACATCATAGCCCATATCCCTGTAATACTCTGCCAGAGTAAGTCCTGTATAGATAGACGCCTCACGCGCCGCAACCGGCATGTTAGAGGTATTGGCAATCAGTGTTGTACGATCCATCAAAGGATTGCCGCTCCTAGGATCCACAAGCTCGGAAAACTCCTCCAGAACCTGGGTCATCTCATTTCCGCGCTCACCGCAGCCGATATAAATAATAATATCCGCATCCGCCCACTTCGCAATCTGATGCTGGGTCATAGTCTTTCCCGTACCAAAGCCCCCCGGAATCGCAGCCGTGCCGCCCTTTGCGATAGGGAACATGGTATCCAGAATACGCTGTCCTGTAACAAGAGGCTCATTTGCCGGATACCTGTGGTGCACCGGTCTTGGCACACGGATGGGCCAGTGCTGTGTCATAGAAAGCTCACGCCTGGATCCGTCCGATAATTCCACGGTAACAAGCGTATCCTTAATCGTATACTGTCCGTCCCCCGCAGCTGATACAACAACTCCCTCCACATCAGGAGGAGCCATACATTTATGAAGAATCGCACGGGTCTCCGGAACCTCCGCGATAACTGTCCCTCCGTGGATAATATCTCCTTCTGACACTGTTACATGCGTATCCCAAAGCTTCTCTGTGTCCAGCGAATCCACGCTGACGCCCCTCGTAATAAATGCCCCGCCGCTTACGGCAATGCTTTCAAGGGGCCTTTCAATTCCGTCAAATATATTATTCAGGATTCCAGGTGCCAGGGTAACAGATACTGCCGCGCCTGTAGCCTCCACCTGTTCGCCGGGCTTAAGCCCTGACGTTTCCTCATAGACCTGAATAGTCGTCATATCCTTATCCAGTGAAATAACCTCGCCTACAAGCCTCTCCCTGCCGACATATACCATCTCGGACATCTTAAATCCTGTCTTTCCCTTCAGATAGATAACGGGACCGTTAATACCATATATTTTTCCAATATTTTTAGTCTCCAATTCCCGTACCTCCCTTGAACGCAAACTTCTGATACTCCCGTTCCATGGCGCCCTTGAATGCGTAGTCAATCAAAATATTACGCTCATGAATGACCGCGCGCAAGCCCCCTGTAAAATCCTCCTTACTTACAGTCAGGGTCATGCCTGTATGCTCCTCCAGATACCCCTTCTTATCCTCATCCGATGGATTAATATAAAGTGTCATAGCCTCTCCACCTGCAAATGCTGCCGCCTTTTCTATATAAGCAATAAGGTTTATTTTGTACTCCTCTGTCTTCATATAGTCCGAAAGCAGCTCTGAAACCTCCGCAAAAAGAGCCTTTTTAAATTTTTTCTGCGTCTTCCCCAGCTCCCTTTTTAGCTCAAGCTGTGCCTTCGAGGCTGCCATGCTAAGCTGCTGCCTTGCTGCTGTCATCTCTGCCTTAATTCTTGTCTCAGACTGGCGCAGCTGCTCTGCGCGGTGCTGTTCATTAATATTTTCAAGAGCCTTTCTGTGCTGACCGATGATTGTATTCGCCTGCATCCTGGCCTCCAGCATGGCCGCATCCTTTATATGCTCTAATTTTTCCTGCTTCGTCAAGCGTATCACCTTCCTTCATTTCCACTATAGCTTCAAGCCAATGGCTTCATTTACATAAGACGTGATAAAGTCCTTTTTCCGGCCGGTCCCGTGTCTGTCAGGAATCTCAATCAGAAGCGGCATGGTACGCATAAGCTTAATCTCATCAATCAGATCAGGAAACTCCCGCCCAAACTTTTCGGTAAGCAGAATAATCCCCACATTCTTATCCTCCATGGCATTTTCTATCGCTTCACGAAGCTCCTGCCTTTCGTGGACAACAACCCCGTCCACGCCGGCAAGTCTCATTCCTGTCAGAGTGTCGACATTATCACTGATCAGATACATCCTCATCTTATAATGTACCCAGGATCATGAAGGAGATAATAAGTCCGTAAAGACATACACCTTCCGCCAGACCAACGAAAATCAGCGACTTACCAAGAACACTGGAATCCTCGCTGATAGCTCCAAGCGCCGCGCTCGCCGCGCTTGCAACAGCAACGCCGCCGCCCACACATGACATACCGGTTGACAGTGCGGCTGCGATATACCCTAATCCGGTTGCCATACCTGCCGCTTTCTCTGCCGCATCTGCCGCCTGCACGGAACCGCCGAACATCATAATTGACGCAATCACAAAAGCGCCAAAATAGAAAAATACGTTCACACCCAGCGCCCTTTTATAACGCTTCTTTGTCTTCTCACCAATCAGATAATAACCGAATGGGATAATAATCCCCAGCACCAGTGCTGCAACTAATAATAATTTTACTGCTAATGACATAATTTTGTTCCTCCTCGTATTTATATATAATCTCTATTATTTACTCTGCTCATTAAATGGTTTAAACTCGCGTCCGCTTCCCTTGTAGAAACGGCTGAACATCTCATAATACTCAAGACGCAGCACCTGGATGCCTACAACCAGGCCCTCAAGGCCGCATACGAGAATATTTCCAAGCACCATGACAATCCAGTTCGTATGCCCGGAGGTTGCGCCTGAAAGCATAAGCACAACTCCCATCATGGCCGCGTGGCTCACTGCAAAGGCTCCGATTCTCACATAGGAAATGGTGTTGGAAAAATAGCTTAGCATAGTCTCAAACAATTCAAAAAATGCCTGCACAATAAACATTCCCTTGCTCTCCTCCATCTTCGTATGCCTTTTTTCCACCAGATTTCCCAACGGCTCCTTAAAGACAAAGCATATAACCGGCCCTCCAAGGAAGATAATAAGGAGCACATTTCCGGGAACCGTATGCCCTGACATAAACAGTACAATGGTCAGCACCAGGAAGCCGTAAAAGATAAGTCCCGCAAGGCCGTTATGTGAAAACAGCATGTTTTCCAGGTCATGGGCCTTGGCCGCATTTAATATGTTAAATATCATGACCAGAAGATTCAGGGCCATACCAAAGGCAATTGCAATCACAAATACTGCGTTAAGCTGTCCCACAAAGGGCAGATTCATCATAGCCTCCGTAGGTCTAAGCCACTGTGCCTCTATAATGTCCTCAAAGCCAAAAATGCTTCCGAACATGAAGCCAAAAAAGGTAGAAAACAGCCCCGCAATAGAAATAATTCCCGCCAGATTTATCTTCTTAACCAGATACAAAAGCCCGCCGAGCACAAACAGGCACAGCCCCTGCCCTACGTCTCCGAACATAGCGCCGAAGATAAAGGTGTAAGTAAGCGCTACAAACATGGTAGGGTCAAGCTCATTGTGGGCCGGAAGACCGTACATGCGGATAAACATTTCAAAGGGCTTGAAAAGCTTTGGATTCTTAAGCTTCGTTGGCGGTTTCCCGAAATATTTTTCCCGGTTTTCCTCCACCATAATAAATACCCTGTTATCCTTTTCCGTCTCCTTTAAAAGAGCCTCCACATCCTCTTCGCCCATCCAGCCGCAGAGAATGTAGGTTTCGTTCTTCTCCTCCTCGACTCTTGCCGCTTTCTTTCTGACATCAAAGTTGTTAGACATTCTCTCAAGGATTTTCCTTGCCCCCAGAAGCTGTAAGGCATGGCTGTTTACAAGATTGTCAATTTCTTTGTCTATCTCTCTTATCTTCTGGTTAATTTCCTTAATGCTCTGCTTTATGTCCTCACATACAACAGCCGGCGTTCCCATATATCCCGGCTCAAAGGTAATCCTTTCAAAATGCAGGGAATTAAATACCGAGTCCGCCTTGCTTACATCCACGTTTGCCGCAATATAGCACCCATAAACATAATTCTCGTTTCTTGTGCCATCAAGGAACAGTGCGTTTAGATCCCCGAACAGATATTTTTCAAGCCTCCGGTAATAATCGATTCCGATTCGCCCAAAGCGCGCCTGCATGTACTGGTATTTCATAACCTTTCCGATATCAATATCCAGCGGCATAAAGGGCTCCATCACATTTGCCTTCTCCGTAAGATTATCCTTTTCCTTCTTTAAAAGCTCCTTTTTCTCCACAAGCTTCAGATAATCATGGTTCAGATCCCGCACCAGCTTTAAAATGGTATCCTTATCAAGAGATAAATCCGCGTGAAAATCTCCATCCGGTAAAAGCTGTACAAACTGCTCCGCCTTAGCAAGAGGCTCCTTATATGGATTCACCTCCACAAAGGGCATAAGATTGTCCGTAGTCTTGAGCTCCGTAACCGCATTTTCAAGCTGCATCTCATATTTTGAAAGATAGACCTCGCACACACGGTCAATATCCGTCCTGGGACCGCTGATGCTAAGAAACTTCATCTTTACAATCACTTCACAACACCTCCTAAGTATGCTAACGTCTCTCTCTTAGGCAATCCGTACCGGATACACTCAAGAATCGATGTCAGCTTATCTATCTCATCCTCTTTAAGGAACAGATACGTATTAATCGTGGCAATGGAATAAGGATTTTTACGCCTGTCTATCAGATACAGATGCCTTAATATATCCCTGCATTTTCTTTCAGCGCTCTGCCCGTCCTCCAGCTTATACCGCTTCGAATAGTAGGACGTTCCCAGCTTACGCTCAAACTCCTCTATAGTCGGCGCCTCCACAAGCTCCTTAAATTCCTCCACACGTATCCGGTAATGATAGGGAATCGTAAGGGCATATATATCTGGGGGCAGCATATGATAATATTTCTTTGCCCGGTGTATCCACTGAAGATTAAGAAGGTCAATCTTCGTCCCGTAGTCCTTTAAAAACAGTTCCCTTTCATCGCCCCCCAGCAGCTTTTTCTCCTTTTTCCACATGGTAGAATAATAATACAGATCAAGGGCCAGATCATAATCGAACAACGTAGCCTTCTCCGATTCACGAATTCTGGAAAGCGCCCCGTAATACTCCGTGTCCTTCAGATTATCCACCAACTCATTAATATTTCCCGATGTAATCAGCCTGTCTATGGAAATCTGAGAGTACCGGTCAAAAAATCTTTTCTTATATTCCAAATCAAAAGGGGCGTCATAATGATTAAATACAATACGGAGACAGTAATTAATAAGATCCACCTCATATCGTTTCCAGTACTGCTTTAAAAACTCCTTCTGCTTAATCCCCGCAAAACGGAAGATTCTGGAATAATCATCGAAAAGCGACTGGTACATGACCTTCTCCACATTACCTCTGTGATACAGGGAAACATCCATCTCATTAATATATTCAGAGTAAGCAGGACAGCCCTTCAAATATTCAATCGCCTCCAGCACACTTCCAAGCCCTGCCAGCTCCTCATATTCCTTATCCCCCAGAAGCTTTGCCTGCATTGCCCGCACCTTCGTCACAATCCCGCTATATAACATAAGGTTTCCCATGCTCTACACCTCAATAATATTTTTTAAAATCTGCCCGGCATACGCAGCATGGTTTTCTTCAAAATCCTTCTTCAGATCATCTATAGCTGAACTGTTTTTTTCACGCTGCTCTTTAAGAAGAACATTCATCTTTTCGTCATTCTCCTGGCGGAGTGCCGAAAGCCTTTCCAAAGTCTTCTTCTCCGTCTCCCGGTCAAAATCCTCGCGCTCTCTTTGAAGCTCTTTTTCAATGTCACTCTTCTGCGCATGCGCAGACTCAACAATGGCTTCCGCCGCCGCTTCAATCTCCGCAAGCTTATCAACAACAGAATCCATACGCCGCCTCCATTCCTTCTTATTTTTTTAGTCACTTAACCAGTTATTATAATACTACTTTTTTTTCAAATTTCCATAGTAAAAATCAACAAAAAAAATGCCGTTTCCTCTGACGGAAATAGCATTTTTTTGTGCACTTTATCCTTTGGTGTACATAACCTTGCATGCAGAATCAAAGGCTTCTAAGCCACAAACCAAACTTCTTTTCATAAATTCCCAGGATCTCCTTATTGGGGATAATCAGTTTGTGCCTGCCGCCTGCTGCCTCCCCGTTATCTGTCAGGTAACCCGAGGCATAGAGCACACTCCACAAATATGTCTGACGTATACTTTTATCCTGATTATCAAGATCCGTGTATGTCAGCTCAGGAATAATCGTTTTTTCCACACACTCACCGGAAATCAAGGCTTCAATTTCCGCCTTTACTGTCTGGGTGGCATCCTCAATAATATCCTGTATAATAGCGTTACTGCTGCTGTTTTCCCAGTGAGGCTCCATGTCCGCATCTGGTTTTACCCGAAGCTTATCGCACTGGTTAATCACATCCCAGGGGCAGTAAACACTGGCAGTTCCAAACTGATATCCGTCATACCACTCCCTGACATCTCCAAGCCTGTCCTCTGCCCCATAGTATTCCAGCATCTTTCTGACTTCTCTTTCCGTAAATCCAAAATACTCTGCGCCCTCAATATCAGAGATCGTACGAACCTTAAAATTATTTAATCCCGTAAAAATACTTTCCTTAGCTATACGCAGGCATCCGGTTATGACCGCAAACTCCAAATTCTCATTTGTTTTCAGCGCCTCGCTGAAAAACGCCCTGATATGCTCCACCATTTCCGGATAATAGTTCTTCTGATATGCTTTATCTAAAGGGACATCATATTCATCTATTAGTATAATCACCTTTCTTTCATAGTGCTTGCATAGCATTTCCGACAAAAGCATTAAACTCTCTTCCTGGACGTCCTCTTCCAAATAAGAAGTATATAACGCCCTTAAAGACCCCTTATCAACATCTGTCAGCTTTTCACTTTCCAAAAGATACTGGTGCCTGCGGGCCTCTTTCCTTATAAGGATTGACATCTTTTTTAGCGCCTTGTCATATGAAGCGCCGCTTACATCCTTGAGACTTATGGAAATAACCGGATATTTTCCCATATGCTCCCCGCAAATCCCTGTTTCCCTTGAAATCTCAAGCCCTTCAAATATTGCTTCGTCAGCCCCAATCTCAAAAAAGGACTTCAGCATGCTCATATTCAGACTTTTACCGAAACGGCGCGGCCTTGTAAAAAGATTCACGCTTCCCCTTGTCTCCACCAGCTCTTTTATGAATCCCGTTTTATCCACATAGTAGAAGCCCTTCGTACGGATATCGTTAAAAAACTCTATTCCAACCGGCAGCTTTAATTTTGCCTCGTTCATAGTCTGCCCTCCCCTTTTCGTAGACCTGTTTATTATTAACATTCTATCATTCCATATGTCGGATAACAAGCTATATTATTTGAACAGCAGGGTTGTAAAGCAAAAAGATTGTGATTCCAGAAATAGCGTGGTACAATAAATTATCTGATATAAAAATTAGCTTGGTGAACATAATATAAATTATACAGAGTGTTATATTGTGGAGAGTAATCCTTCTTAATATGAAATATTTAGGATACAAGGAAGTGCAGCATTATGAGATTACGGAATATCCCCCGTGCCGACAAAGTTTTAGAGAACAGTCCCTTTGTAATAAAAAGTGAATCATCATACAGAGGAAAATGGGCGCATGAAGTATTTAGGAACGAGAACCCCATTCATATAGAAATCGGCATGGGAAAGGGACAGTTCCTTCTGACTCTGGCAGAGCAGAATCCTGACATTAACTATATCGGTATCGAGCGCTATTCCAGTGTTCTTCTGCGGGCAGTGGAAAAGCTTACGCCAGACGCCAAAATCCCTAACCTCCGGTTTATCTGCATGGATGCCGCCGGCTTAGGCGAAGTATTTGCACCCCAGGAGATAAGCCGTATGTACCTGAACTTTTCCGACCCGTGGCCTAAAAAAAGGCACGCACACAGACGTCTCACCTCCTCTGAATATTTAAAAAGGTATGACCAGATTTTGAAAAGCGGCGGACAGATAGAGTTCAAAACAGATAACAAAGACCTGTTTGAATTTTCGGAAGAGACGCTTGGGGCCTCCGATATATGGGAAGTTGCTGCCATTACCCGCGATTTACACCGGGATGCTGTCATGAATACAGGAAACATTATGACCGAATACGAAGAAAAGTTTTCTTCCATGAATCACCCAATCTATAAATTAATCGCAAAAAGACAAGCTAACCGGCTCTCGTGCATATAGTAACTGATTGTTGTTATGTATAAGGTGAGTTAAAAAATAAGGAGTATACAGATATGGGAATCTACTTAAATCCGGGAAATGAACAATTTGAGGTTTCTGTTAATTCTGAATTGTACGTGGATAAGACAGAGCTTATAAAATATACAAACAGCCGTATAGGAAAAGACAGACCATTAATCAGTTCCAGCAGGCCAAGAAGATTTGGAAAAACGATGGCTGTAACTATGCTGGCGGCATACTACAGCCGGGGATGTCATTCTGAAAAGTTATTTGCAGGACTTAAAATCAGTGAAAACGAATTTTTTGATGTACATTTAAATAAATATAATGTAATTTTTTTGGATATTCAGTGGATGTACGGAAATGCACTGGAGGAAATGAAAAGGAATTCTGCTGTTAAAGTGGTGAGTTATATTCAAGAGCAAGTCATTTCCGAGTTAAAAATGGCGTATCCGGAATATATTCGGGACGAGGATATTTCACTTCCGTCCGTATTGGCAAAGATTAATGTTTTTACAAAAGAACAATTTATTATCATTATTGATGAATGGGACTGCCTCTTCCGGGAGGATAAAAATAATGAAAAACTTCAAAAGGAATATATTAATCTTCTAAGTGGACTGTTTAAAGGGACTCCGTCAGGAGCATTTTTGAAATTAGCTTATATCACGGGAATTTTACCTATAAAAAAATATGGTACACAGTCAGCGCTGAATAATTTCAGAGAGCATACAATGGTCAGTCCAAGGCAGATGGCGGAGTATATTGGCTTTACAGAATCAGAAGTAAGAGATCTATGCAAGGAGCATGATATACCATTTAAAGAAATGCAGAGATGGTATGATGGGTATTATTTTGACAGAATTGGGCATATTTACAGTCCTAATTCTGTAATTGAGGCAGTAGACAGCAGAGAATTTGGAAATTATTGGTCAAAAACAGAAACCTATGAGTCTCTGATGACATATATTGCAATGGATTTTAAGAGTTTAAGACAATTGATTGTGGATATGCTGGGAGGCTTAAAATGCAGTGTTGATGTAGAGTCTTTCCAAAATGATATCACTTCATTCAATTCGGCAGATGATGTGATTACATTGCTGATTCATATGGGCTATCTGGCTTACGATCATAAAACAAATGAAGTTTTTATACCAAACGAGGAAGTGAGGGGCGTGTTTCTTCGGGCAGTTAAAAACGATGGATGGGAAGATGTAATGAAGGCTGTTAATGCATCAGAGAAATTACTTAAAGCAACTCTGTCTATGGATGAAAAAGCTGTGGCACAGATGATACAAGAAGTTCATATGCAAACTTCCTCTAGCCTTGTATATAATAATGAAATATCACTGAGCAGCGTAATTTCACTAGCATATTATACTGCCTGCAAAGATTATACTCTAATAAGAGAACTGCCGTCTGGTAATGGATTTGCTGATATTGTTTTTCTACCGAAACGTACTTCTTTAAATCCGGCTTTAGTTTTGGAATTAAAATGGGATAAAACTGCGGAAGGAGCAATTAATCAGATTAAACGGAAAAAGTACGTGTCAGTATTGAACGAATATAAAGGGAATGTTCTGCTCGTGGGAATTAATTATGAAAAGAAAAGCAAGAGGCATCAATGTAAAATAGAAAAATATAAAATCTAATTAAAGAGGGACGAACGCAAAAAGACAATTCGGCCAGCCTCCTGCATATACTATAGTGAGAAATAATTTCCGGAGACTGTCATGGGAAGAAAAATCAAAAAATCCTTAAAGCAAAAACTGTGTGCTTTTACCTATCACCGCCGGACGCCATCTAAGCATCTGGCCTGCTTTAAAAAAAGCTTTTGTGAAGTATACTATATTCTGAACCCGGGCACAGACTGCCGGAAGTGAAAAGAAAGGTATGAAGTCTTATGCTGCACTTAACAGCCAGAAATTTTGAGCAGGAAGCTCTTGGCGGATCCCTCTCGGTTGTTGTCATGTTTTACGCCGCCTGGTGCGGAAAATGCGCCATGATGAAGCCTGTTGCAGAAGATATTGAAAAAAAATATAAAGGACGCATCAAATTCTGCGAGGCAGATATTGATGAATCCCCGGCCCTTGCCGCAAAATACCGGGCTGATACAATCCCAACCTTTATCTTTTTCAGAAGGGGCATGCCTGTCGGCAGATTACAGGGAATGATAGATGATGAGATTTTTGAAAAACGGATGAAGAGGATTCTTTCAATCAGATAGAAAGGTAAGGGACGAAATCAGCTTTCGTCCCTTTTTCCTTATTTTAGCATCATCTCTATAATCTTATTATTTGTCTCCGCCATACCCTCGCTGCCAAGCTTTCCGATATTAGAGATTGTCTGATCCACTCCCTCTGCCACAATTCCCTCACCGGCATAAAACTGCTGGTTATTGATATACATATAATATCCAAACATGATATTGGAGGTATATATGAATAGAGAAAAAAAGATACACGGCTTTCATGTCCTTTCTGTGCGCCGTCTGGATGAGCTTCAGGCAAATCTTCATGAGATGGAACACACAGCTACCGGCGCACATCTAATCTGGCTCGAACGCCCGGACGAGAATAAAACCTTCGGAATCGCCTTCCCTACCCACCCGGAGGATGATACCGGTGTATTCCATATATTAGAACATTCTGTTCTTGGCGGCTCTAAACGCTATCCGGTAAAGGAGCCTTTTTTAGAGCTGATGAAAAGCTCTCTTAACACCTTTTTAAATGCATTGACCTATCCGAACAAAACACTTTATCCTGTTTCCAGCCGCAACAACCAGGACTTTCTGGGGCTGGTACGGGTATATATGGATGCTGTGCTTCACCCTGCTATCTACGAAAAACCAGAAATTTTCGGACAGGAGGGCTGGCATTACGAGTTTACAGACTCCATCCAGAATCCGATTATAAAAGGTGTTGTATTCAACGAGATGAAGGGGGCATGCTCCTTGCCAGACTCTCTTCTGGCTTCTGAAATAACCCGCCGGCTCTTTCCTGACAACTGCTACCGCTTTGTATCCGGTGGAGATCCGGCACATATCCCGGATTTGACTTACGAACAATTTATTGAAACACACCGCCGTTTTTATCATCCGTCCAATGCTTATATCTTTTTGGACGGTCAAATAGATATTGAACAAATTCTGGATATTTTAGATACAGAGTATTTATCTGAATTTACCTGGCGGATGCCGCCTTCTGCCATTCCCCGTCAGGAGCCTGTAAACGGCGGCGCTGGTGAAATTCTCTTTGATCTTCCAGAATCCGAATCCTTAGAAGGCCGCGCAAGACTGGCAATAGGCTGTGTGTTTGCAGACTTCTCTGAGCGTGAAAAAATAATTGCTGCAGAAGTACTTGCCGATGTACTCTGCGGAGATAATATGGCGCCCCTGACCGCCTGCCTTCTTTCAAAAGGCCTGGCTGGAAACGTAAGGCTTCAAATAGAGAGCGGACTTTTGCAGTCTTTTGCCGTGTTGGAAGCACAGGACATTCTTCTGGAGAAAAAGGATGAGGTTTTCCGTATTATAAAAGACGAGCTCACCCGGCTAGTTAGAGAAGGACTTAATCATGACCGGATTCTGGCTGCTCTTGATAATTTTGAATTTCAGATGCGGGAACGGGATTTCGGCAGTATGCCGAAGGGCTTGGTTTTCGGCATAAATATTCTGGACAGCTGGCTTTATGGCGGTGATCCTGCCGCAAATCTTGTCATCGGGGATCTGTTCCAGAAACTGCGCGGCAAATGCGAAGAAGGGTATTTCGAAAATCTGGCGGCAGAGATGTTTCTGAAAAACCCCCATACGTGCCAGGTTGTGATGCGCCCTGTACATACACTGGCAAAGGAACGTCAGGCGGCTGAAAACCAGCGGATTATCCACAACATGCTTTTTAGCTCCTGGGAGGACATCCAGGTACTGCGCGGCTTCCAAAAGCAGCTTTTAGACTGGCAGAACAGTAAGGATACACCTGAAGCTCTAAAGAGCCTCCCTGTACTAAAGCTTTCTGATATTTCTGCCGAGGCCCCTAAGCTCCCTACTGCCGTAAGGGATTTTGACGGATCAACAGTACTCTGGCATCAGCTTTCCACAGAGGGGATCCTCTATCTGAATCTCTATTTTGAGGCAGACGATCTGACTGAAGAGGAGCTGGCGCTGGCTTCCTTCCTATGTAAGCTTTTGGGAAACCTGGATACAGCAGACACTCCCTGTGAAAAGCTGCAGAGACGAATCCGCTCCCTTTTCGGAAGCCTTAGCTTCACCATGTCTTCCTTTGGAGACATCAGAAAGGATGCAAAAGCAAGCCGCACTTTTCTCCGGGTGTCCGCAAGTATTCTTGAGCAGAATATATGCAGTGCTGTTCATTTTCTCTGCGAGCTGCTCACGGAGACCTTATTTACAGACCAGACCCGCATCTATGAGCTTTTACACCAGCACAGAACCAACCTGAACGAGCAGATTATTGCCAATGGACACAGCTTTGCATTAAGGCGTGCATCTGCATCTGTCTTTGCCGCATCCGCTGTCCAGGAGTATACCGGCGGCATCTATTTCTATCAGTGGCTAAGCCGCCTGGAGGAGGACTTCAAACAACGGTCTGAATCGCTGGGAGATACGCTGAGTCTGCTCTGCCGCAGACTGTTCTGCACACAGCGCATGACCTGTGGAATAACTTCTTTTCATGAAAGTGTCCTGTCACTTTCTCTGAATGTACTGAAAAACAGTCTTGGAAAAGGGGCAGCCATTCGTGCCGCGAAGCCCCTTAAGATACTTAAGCCCTGCCGGGAAGGAATTCAGATACCCGCAGAGGTTGCATATGTAGGAGCCGGATTTGATCTCGCCTCCTGCAAAGTCTCCTATCATGGACAGCTTGCCGTCCTGGAGCGGATCATTTCCCTTGCTTACTTATGGAACACAGTCAGAGTACAGGGCGGTGCATATGGCTGCGGTATGAATATCCGCAGTACAGGGCTTGCCGGCTTTTACTCCTTCCGGGATCCGGCGGCAGCCCGTACCCTTGGCTGTTACAGCCAGTGCCCCGGCTTTCTGGAAGAGTTTTTGGCACAGGAAACGGATCTGACCAGCTACATTATCGGCGCAGTAGCCCAGTCTGACCCCCTCCTCACACCGCGTATGGCCGGCCTGACTGCCGACAGCTTCTACTGGCAGGGAATTACGCAGGAGAAACGAGATCAGATCCGCCGGGAAATGCTAAGCACCACGCCAGAGGATCTTCAGAAGCTTATCCGGCCCCTGGATACTGTCTGCAAACAAAGCAGTATCTGTGTTCTCGGTTCTGAAGGACAGTTAAAGCAGTGCTCTGAATATCTGGAGCATATCATCTCGTTATAACAGAAAAATTCAACAAAAAAAAATGCCGTTTCTACCAAAGGAAACGGCATTTTTTATTCTTTACTGCACACCACTTTACAGGCACCTTCACACAATTTGTTTGCTGTAAAAGTTAATAGTCAATGCCTTTTAAATATGCCATTGGATTTCTAAGCTTTGCCTTCCCTTTTAAAACTAACCGTTCTGAAACTTCAAAGGCAATGTTCCTGTCAATTTTATCGCTTACAAAAATATATCCTCTCCATTTATTAAAATTAAAACTACCCGCCCAGTGATCCAATTTGACAAACTCATTAATAGTCATCAATTTGTGATGATCTTTCCCCAGAACAACTTCTTCATTCGCTGCACCATAATTAACCAGCTTAGGAAATACCACATAAATATCAAATAGGGTAAAGTTTACATTTTTACCTTGATTTTTATATTCTTTAACAAATTCATCGTAAAACTCTTTCCTTTTCTCAAGCATTTCTGTATACGTCATATCACGCAAATTGCCAACTAAAAGATCAAGTTTCACTTCGTCATCTTTCATCAACAGCGTAGAAAAACTTAACATTGCATTTTTTAAATCTTCAGCAGTATATTGCCGATTGGCATCCCGACATTGTTCTAAAATATTTGAACAGTACACTAGTGCTTTTGTTTCTTCATCCTCTGACTTAACTGCCACTACATTCCCCTGTGAAACTTCAAAACAACGTCTTGGCAACTTACGATTATGTATATTATCTGCCAGTTCTTCTAAGTTCAACATTCCATATTCAGGAAATGGGTTCTGCCCGGCCTGATTTCTGCCCAGTTTTAAAATATCAGAATCTGTGTAAATTAAAAAGTCAGAAAATGATTTTATCAAACTCAGCTTATACAGCCCAAAAGCATAATCTTTTATCATTGTTTCAGAAATCAATACTTTCTGATGATAATAGATATAACTAAAAAGCATGATTTTACAGAAAGTTAATTCCTCTATAGCTGTTATACCATTAAAATTAATCACCAACCGATCTTCTATACCCGAATGAGAGGATGGAATTGAATGAACCTGTATTTTTGTAAACAAACGTTCCATATCGTACTGTAACGTAAGACCGGCAGTCAAACTATCCCTCTTTATATAATCCAACTTGTCCGCATCAAAAGGTCCATTAATTAATGAAGTCTGGTAGCTTTGTATCCTTCCCTCTCTTTCTATACTTTTTCCTATTATCATACACCCTACATCAGGAAAGAGAGTATGCTTCACACTCCCTTTTTCAGGATAGTTAACATATTGAAAGAAAAAATCTTTAAATGTAGCTGTATTAACTATCATAAAAGATAAAATTTCGTGTGGCTTTGGTTTTAATTCTAACACATCATAAAACTTTTTACGTACATCCACAAAATCTTTTAATTCCCCATATATGGTTTCAGATAAATGGGAGTAAAAACAATGCCCTATATCATGCAGCAATGCAGCTAAAACTATAGCATTTTTATTTTTTTCTGGAATCTTAAAATTGTCAGAATTTTATTGATTTTGTCACACATTATATTTCCCATTCCGGGTAATCAATTGAGCCCCACACCGGATCATGTATCGTCTTTTTGCCAGTATCCATCGGCACATAATTTTGTAATTTCTGTTTAACAAAATTTTCAATATCATTTTCGACTTTTTTATATTCCGAAGATTTTATAATATCTTTTACTTTCCCCATTTTCCCCTCCGTCAGACTAAATCTTGTCTAGAAAAATGAAGCCAGCTCCATCATAGCATTTCCCACTTTGTCAGGGCATTCCGCCAGTATTTCATCA
Source organism: uncultured Lachnospiraceae bacterium (assembly GCA_949502235.1). Lineage (GTDB taxonomy): Bacteria > Bacillota > Clostridia > Lachnospirales > Lachnospiraceae > CAPEBR01. Next base: position 67,700 of record CATBDC010000001.1, read on the forward strand.
GCCTTATCTACTGTCAGATAAATTACCAGTTTCTCATATTTAGGATTTAATTTACCCACTACCCCAAATGTTTGCAAATTATTAATCCCCTCCGATATATCATTCGAAATAACGTTATCTATACTTGTCCTAAACTCTATATCTTCAAACATGAACTTTAATTGCTCATTATGCTGCTTAAAGGTATATATAGGTGAGATTATAGAGTCTAAATCAATTATCACTTTACTCCGTTTAACCAAGGAAGCACATAGATAACGCATAAAATTATATGAACTTATCGGCGGTCTGGCGCACACTAACTCCATTTATTGTTCCTCCTATTGAATTTTGAACTTTACGTTATACCATACTTATGCACAGTCCACAGTATTGTTGCTTGTCCTTTCCACGTAACTGATAAATATAGTACTCTATTTTTTTTAAATATCAATCATTTCATTTATCAAGTTACTTTTACACCCCTAAAATTCAAACACAGCGACCCCATAAGGCGGCAGCTTATAAGCAAAGGAGAACGGCCTTCCGTCACATTCCTGCTTCTGCGCCCGGTAAATAACAGATCTCTCCTCACCCTTTCCGCCATACTGTACATCATCACTGTTAAGAATCAGCTTATACTGCTTCTTTCTTGGAACGCCCACGCGGTAATCCGCCCATTCCATCGGAGTAAAATTAATCACAAACAGCAGATTTTTCTTCTTATCCTTTGAATGTCTCATGAAGCTGTAAATACTTCTGTAAGCGTCATCCGCATTGATCCACTCAAAGCCTTCCCATGACTGGTCAAGCTCATAGAGCGCCTTTTTCTTCCTGTACAGATGCAGAAGATCCTTCATCCAGTTCTGTATCGCCTGATGCTCCGGCTCCTTCAAAAGATACCAGTCAAGCTCCCTCTCCTCGCTCCACTCACGAAGCTGTGCGAACTCCTGGCCCATAAACAGAAGCTTTTTACCTGCATGTCCCATCATAAAAGCGTACCCCGCCTTCAGATTAGCAAATTTGTCAAAGCCAAGGCCCGGCATCTTATTAAGCATAGAGCACTTCAGATGCACCACCTCATCATGAGACAAAACAAGAACATACTTCTCGCTGTAAGCATAGCTCATGGCAAATGTCATAGCATGATGGTTGTCCTTTCTGAAATACGGATCAAGCTTCATGTACTCTGTAAAATCATGCATCCAGCCCATGTTCCATTTCAGGCTGAATCCAAGGCCGTCATCCTCCACATCACCTGTAATCTTCGGCCATGCGGTAGACTCCTCCGCAATCATCATGGCTCCCGGGTTCCTTCCAAGGACAACCGAATTCAGATGCTTAAAGAAATCCACTGCCTCCAGGTTCTGATTGCCGCCGTACTTGTTCGCAACCCACTGCCCGTCCTGCTTTCCATAATCAAGATAGAGCATGGACGCAACCGCATCCACCCGAAGCCCGTCCACATGGAAGTGCTCAATCCAGAACAGGGCGTTAGAAATCAGGAAATTACGCACCTCATTTTTCCCCAGATCGAATATCTTAGTGCCCCAGTCCGGGTGCTCGCCCTTTCTCGGATCTGCATATTCATAAGTAGGCGTTCCGTCAAAATCTGCCAGTCCATGGGCATCCCTTGGAAAATGCGCCGGAACCCAGTCCAGAATAACGCCAATCTTATTCTTATGAAGGTAATCCACCATCCACGCGAAATCCTCCGGTGTGCCGTAACGGCTTGTAGGCGCGAAATATCCTGTTACCTGATAGCCCCAGGAGCCGTCAAAGGGATGCTCTGCAATTCCCATAATCTCAACATGGGTATAGCCCATTTCCTTAACATACTTTGCGATTCCCTTAGCAAACTCCCGGTAAGTATAATAGCCCTCATCCTCACATCCCGGATGCCTCATCCAGGAGCCAATATGCACTTCGTAGATGGATATGGGTTCCTCTGTATAAACCCAGGTCTTTCTCTTATCCATCCAGACCTTGTCTGTCCATTTCAAATGATTGATATCAACCACCTTAGACGCTGTCCCCGGGCGGAGCTCCGCATGATTCGCATACGGGTCAGCCTTGAAAATAAACTGGCCGGATGGAGTTTCTATACAATATTTATACATAGCATACTTCTGCACACCTGGAATAAAACAAGTATAGATACCTATCGTCTCCTCCCGCACCATTGGGTTTGCGTGCATATCCCACTCATTAAATTCACCTACTACCGATACACTTTTGGCATTAGGAGCCCATACGGCAAAATATACACCCTCCCTCTTTCCATTCGTGACCATGTGAGAACCTAACTTTTTATAAATCTCATAATGATTTCCCTGTCCAAACAAGTAGCCGTCAAGCTCTCCTATTTCATATACCTTTTTCTTTTTTCCCATTTCTTCGTTCCCCTTGCATTACACTAAAAATATATATCTATTATACTTTAGAATTCCGCAAAAAGAAAGGGTTTTGACAGTTCTTTGTCAAAACCCTTTCTTTTCCGAAAATACTAATTTTTAAAATCCTCTTCCTTAAGAATAATTCTGTCTGACTCATCGGTGCTTCTGCCAAACATACGCCTCGCCAGATGCTTCACATTTGCCTTCTGTGAATGTTCGATTGCCTCATCCATAATCTCCTTCACTTCTGCAACTGTCACGGCATGATCCTCTCTCTGCATCACATCAATCCTGCTGTAAAGAGCAAGAATACCCATCTCATCCAGCTTATAGCCATTCTCCTTTGCATATGTCTGTCCAAAGGTTACAAGCTCATCATTAATAAATACCGGAAGCTCCAGCCTTGAGGTAAATTTCTTCTTGAAATCCGGATGTGCTGTCAGGATTCTTTCAAGGGGCTTTCTCTGATCCTCAAGGACAAACAGCATCTCTCCTGTCTTCTTTTCCATCAGCAGACTTAACTCTTTAATCGTTCTTGAGTTCAGCTTTCCGGCCTTCTCGACAATAATTGCGCCTCCCCGAAGCTTCTGAATAATATTTGAAAGTTCCTTTTTATTCAGCGATTCCCCTGTTACAATGGCAACCTTGCCCTGCTTTAGGTTTCTCTGCTTTTGAATCGCCTTTACAATATCCACAGCAAGTACGGTTTTACCGGAGCCCTTGCGGCCGATAACAAGAAGATTGCCCGTTTTCGAAGTACCCTCCCGCTGTGCTCTGCGGTCATTATCCAGTACCTCCACAATCTGTTCGCTCATGCCTCTGACAGGTACAAAATAGGAAAACAGCTTCTTCTGCTCCTCTGTAAGCCCTGCCTTCAGTCCGATTTCACTGGTAGCGCTCAAATCATACCGGCCTGTTACGACAAACCCCGTATCAAACGGGACACCGCTTCCTTTGGACTTCTTAATCCTCTTTTGAATCTCTTCCTCTGACGGCTCCTCTATCTCCAATGGTTCGTTGTCATCCGGCTTTGCTATCTCCGGAAGCTCATCATCAAAGAAATCCTCACCATCAAATTCATCCTCGTCAAGATCATCCTCGTCAAAATCATCTTCCTCTAACTCATCTTCTTCGAAGTCGTCCTCGTCAAAATCATCCTCGTCAAAATCATCCTCGTCTAGCTCTTCATCCTCAAAGTCATCGAAGTCATCTTCATCAAAGTCGTCCTCGTCAAAGTCCTCCTCGTCAAAGTCTTCTTCATCCAATTCTTCGTCTTCTAATTCTTCTTCATCGCTGAAATCATCCTCGTCAAAGTCTTCTTCATCTAATTCTTCGTCTTCCTCGAAATCGTCTTCCTCAAAATCATCTTCCTCAAAATCGTCTTCCTCGTCAAAGTCACCTTCATCCAACGCTTCATCCGCATCGAAATCATCTTCTTCTGGCTCTTCATCAAGATCGAAATCGTCTTCTTCTAACTCTTCAGCCTCATCAAAATCGTCTTCTTCTAACTCTTTAGCCTCATCAAAATCGTCTTCTTCTAACTCTTCAGCCGTGTCTACGTCATCATCCTCTCCAAAGACATCCTCAACATCAAACCCATCCCTAAAGATAGAGCCGTCATCAGGTTCATCATCAAAGCTTCCATCCGTGCCGAATTTAAACTCAAGCTGATACTCCTCCTCTGGCGCCCCGGCCTGGGCAAGCTCCAGCCCTTCTCCTGCTTTAAAGTCATCATTTCCCTCTTCTGCAACACGTCCCTCCAGCTCATCTACCAGCTGCTGTATATCATCAGAAAGCACAGGCGCTTTTTTTGTCTTTCTGGATGTCGTTTTCCTTTTCTTCTTTACCTCTGCGTCCTTCCTTGCAGCCTCTTCCTCTGCCGCCTTCTTTGCAGCTTCTTCTGCCGCCTTCCTTGCTTCCTCCTCTTCTGCCGCTTTCTTCGCAGCCTCTTCCTCTGCCGCTTTCTTCGCTTCCTCAGCTGCCTTTTTTTCCGCTTCCTTTTTGGCTTTTGCTGCGGCTTTTCTCGCAGCTTCTTCCTCCGCTTTTCTTGCAGCCTCTTCTTCTGCCTTTCTTGCAGCTTCTTCCTCCGCTTTTCTTGTAGCCTCTTCTTCTGCCTTTCTTGCAGCCTCTTCTTCTGCCTTTCTTGTAGCCTCTTCCTCTGCTTTTCTTGCAGCTTCTTCCTCTGCTTTTCTTGCAGCCTCCTCGGCCGCTTTCTTATGCTGTTCTACCTCCTGGGCTTCCCTTCGCTCTGCTTCACGCCTCTGGGCTTCCTTACGGGCCTCCATCTCCTCCCGCTCCTTCTGAAGCCTTTTTTCATCCTTAGCCTTCTGCGTCTCAATCGCTTCTGCGTTGGATTTCTGCTTCTCCTCCCATTCCTGCAGAATATCCTCTATCTTCATCTGTCCGGAAATACGCAGCTCCTCTTCTCTCTGCTCCATCTTCCGCTTTTCTTCCCGGTTGATGCCATTTGCCATGGCAACGCCATTGGCCAGTGCCTCCTCCAGCGTTGCTCCCTTTACCACTGTTGTAATGGTGCTTTTCTTAACTTCCGGCTTCACAGGCACAGCACTCCTCTTAACCTCCGGTTCTTCCGCCGGCTCTTCATCTGTCCGGGGCTCATCCTCATCTGCAGAAACGTCCCCGTTCTTTGCCTCCATGGCCGCCAGGGCATCACTAAGCTCACCTGTCGGAAGCCTCCTCGTAGAATCCGGTTCTGCCCCTTCTCCTTCCAGTCCCGCCAGAATATCATCAACTGACATGGCATCCGGAAGCTCTGTAAATTCCATGGTTGCATCCGGCGCAGTCTTTTTAACCGGCTCTGTCTTCGGTTTTGGAACAGGACGTGACATTGCCTGCGCACGGACTGCTCCCGGGCGCTTCGTCCCCTTATATGCGTCATATTTTTCCTGCTGAAGCGGTGTCAGAGGCTTATACCTCATCTTAAGCTCCATTGCCTGATATACATATTTCCCTTCACTAAACCACAAAATCAGATCATCACATTCCTCAAGACATTCTGCTGTCATTCCCGCATCATGATACAGCTTTGCAAGCTCATAGGCCCATTTTTCCACATATTCTGCTTTCTTAAAATCAGAAAGTGCCGCTATCTGTTCAGAAAGCGGTGAGCCCTGTGCCTTTAATATTTTATATTTTAATATGTACTGGTTCGGATCCTTCGGGGCAATTTTTACAAATTCCTCATAACAATCCGATGCTTCGTCAATCTCATCAAGTCTAAGTGCCAGTGTTCCAAGCCTGTAGACAATTTTCCTGCTCCCCGGAGAACGGTCAAAGGCAACCAACAAGATATCACGACTCTTTCTAAACTCCCCGCCCTGTTCGTATATCTCACTGACATTGTTCAGCATTGAAGCGTTTTTGACTCTCCTCCAGTCAATCGTATCAGCAATCTCCATTGCCTTTTTGTACTGGCGCTTCTCCATGTACTCCATCATTTGTTCTGTTTTTACCCGATATTCATACTTATCCAATATTCTCACCTCAAAATATGCTTACTAGTATACCTTACCGGACTACAGTCCGCCGCCCGCATGGGTACACAATTTCACGTATATAAGTTTATCATATGGCACACACAATGTCAAAAATAAGCGAATAAAAATGTTAAATTTTTATTACGATATTTTAAATTACATTACAAATTGACTTCCCTTCCCCCAAATGCTATGATTGAAAGCAATCAGGAAATCTTAGGAGGGCATTTAAATAATGGAAATCTATGAAGCGCTCAAAAAATCAATCGAGGATGCCGATAAAAATTACGAAAAAAATAAAGACGACAGTTTCCTTTCTGTTATTTATGCCCATAAAAAGCAAAAGCTTGAAAACATACTTTCCCAGTTGGAACATGTCCCTGATCCCCGCTGCCTTTTACAAGAGCTCAGGCAGGAGCTTAAGCGTTTGTCCCGCCTGGCAGAGGAAGAAGAACACCGCCCCACCTTTGACTGGTATGGAGAACACTACTGGGAAACAGTCTACATGGGAGAAATTGATGGCTGTAAAGAGGCGGTTTCGATTCTCGAAACCTTTTAGAGACCTGTATAATTACCAACATATAATACTCTAACCTCTTTCATAATTGCGAAAGTTACTGTGAATGGAGTGAACAGTAACAGTATGAATAAGTTGTTTACAAAATTATTTTCTCTATATTGCATTTATGAAAATCATGTGTTATTGTGAACAAAATAAACAGCAACAATCTTTTGTAGTTGAAAGAAGGCGAGAATATGCGTAAAAAATTCAATACAACAGGCTTATGTCTGCCGGATATTCATTACATGGTGAATATAGATGATCGACTGGAAGAAATCAAAGCTATGGTAGATGAAGGCGAATATCTTACAATCAACCGTGCGAGGCAGTTTGGGAAAACGACAACACTGTGGAGACTTAAGGAAAAGCTTTTGGAACAATATGAAGTATTTCTGATCAGTTTTGAGAGAATGACAAAAGAAGTATTTTGCAGTGAGACAGTATTTTGCCGGAGATTTTACAGTTTAATGTCCAGTATGTTCAAGTATGAGAAGAACGGAACTATTCCATTGGATGTCGCAGAAGAATGTAACCGGCGAAAGCTCTCAGATGCAAAGGACAATGATCTTTTCCGTCTGTCGGAATTTATATCAGAAATGTGCGAGGGAGCAGACAGGCCGATCATACTTATGATTGACGAGGTTGATCAGGCAGGTAATTATGAGATTTTCACAGGGTTTCTTGGTATGCTGCGCGATAAATTTCTGAAACGGACAATATATCCGACATTTCAATCCGTTATTCTGGCAGGGGTACAGGACGTCAAGAATATAAAGTCCAGAATCCGGATGGACATCGAACACCAATATAATAGTCCATGGAATATTGCGGCGGACTTTGACGTGGATATGAGTTTGTCCGAACGGGGAATTGCAGGGATGCTTATGGAGTATGAGCAAGAGCATCATATAGGTATGGACATCCAGGGGATGGCGGCATTGTTGTATGAATATACGTCCGGTTATCCATTTCTGGTCTCACGCATCTGTAAGTTGATAGATGAGCGTGTTAAGATATGGGCAAAAGAGGGATTTCTGGAAGCTGTAAGGATTCTGCTGCAGGAAGAAAATACATTATTTGAGTCTCTTGATAATAAGTTGTCCGATTTCCCGGAATTAAAGGAAATGTTAAAGGATCTGCTGCTACGGGGAAAAATGATTGAATATGTACCGGGAGATGTAGGAATCAGGATGGCGGTCACGTTCGGATTCGTTACTTTGGAAAATGGTCTGGCAGTCGTATCGAACCGTATCTTTGAGACGAGGCTGTATAACAGATTCCTTGCCGAACAGGCCCGGGGGATGGATGTCTCACAGATTGCTGCAGATGAGAAAAATAAGTTTTTGACAGACGGACAGCTTAATATGGAGCGGGTCATTCGCAAATTCGTGGCACATTATACGGAACTTTTTGGCGAAAATAACGAAAAATTTCTAGAAGATAATGGCCGATGTATTTTCCTTCTTTATCTGAAATCTATCATTAATGGAACAATGGAACAGGAAATTATTATATTGAGGCACGGACACGGACGAACCGGCGGACAGATGTGATCATTGATTACAAGGGACAGCAGCAGGTTGTAGAGTTAAAAATATGGCGGGGATCGGAATATAATCAGAGAGGCGAAGAGCAGCTTATGGATTATCTGGATGCATACCATTTGAAACGAGGATATATGATAAGCTTTAATTTTAACAAGAAGAAGCAAACAGGTGTGAAACGGATCTCGCTAGGGGATAAGGTTTTGATCGAGGCTGTTGTTTGACCGGGGCGGATCAGGAACCTTTCGCCCCTTAGAACGTGCGCCCGCCGGCACACGCTAAAATAGCCATTACAACCTTTTTGTCGTAATGGCTACCTTCTATTTAATTTTATTTTTTTCATATATTATAATCGGAGGATTCTTCCTGATTCCTGTATTCCCTAAGCCTGTACTCCTCTCAATCCCAACCCGCATCCTAAATCTTATCTGCGGATGCAAATTTCCCCTCGGTATTGATGGTATTCTATCTATGTGGTATTCTTCTCAATATGTCTGCAGATATGAATCTTCTACTTTTCTTCTCCGGTTCTTCCTCTCCGACTTCTCTTTTCATTCATCTTTACCGGTCTGTCTCGATTTGGATAAGGCTTATTCTATGGGAACTGTTATCTGCCATACCACTAACATATTGAATTGTTGTTTCTGTTATATTGTCCAATGGATTAAGCCTCCTTTACTATTATTATCCAACCTTTTTTCAAATCCCTTTCTCGTCAGGATGTTGAGTTATCTCTTTTGGATTGAATTTATAATATCACACCGCTTCCGACTTGTCAATACTATTTTGTAATTTTATTTAAATTAATTTTTAATTGTATAATTTTAGTATAATATTCCGTCTATTTATCCAATACAAAAAATTTGCAGGCAGCCACATCTATTTATCTTTCAGATGCAGCCACCTGCTGTCTCTACTAAGCCATATCAAAATCCTTTATAAACGAGGCAATATAATCCGCCACTGCAAACAGCATCTCCCTGCCCCAGCTCTCTGTGGCATCTCCCGGGTCATCCGGGCCAATCCAGCCATTAGAGGTATATTTCACAACGTCTCGCGGGATCGGAATTCCAATTCCTTTGTATTCCACTTTGTCAAAGCCCATGACAGGGAATTTTTCTCCCAAATCATTTATAAGCTCCTGGCCTCTCATCTGCCCGGGATATACAAGCTTTGGATTCACTGCCAGCATAGCGGCTGTCTCCTCGCCGCCGCCATGTCCCCCCGCCCAGGCAGGATTCAGCTGTCCGGCCATAATCCACCAGTTCAGGATTACGCCCAAAACACCCTTGCGTGAAAGTTCTATACATACTCTGTTAATCGTGGAAATATTTCCGCCATGGCCGTTAAGGAACAGGATCTTTTTTGCCCCATGGGAGATAAGTCCCTCCGTAATTCTGGTAAGAAGCAGATACATACAATCCTCACCGATAGAAATGGTTCCCGGGAATCCTGTCATATCCTCACATACGCCATAGGGAATTCCGGGAGCTGCGGCAACATCCGCTCTTTCCTCTATCATGGAAACAAGCTTTTCCGGGATTAATGTATCAACTCCGAGCACGTTATGGCTCCCGTGGCTTTCCAGGCATCCAACAGTTAATATAACCGTATCATGCTCCTGAAAATATTCTTTCACCTGCCAGTATGTCATTTCACTTAATTTCATTACTGTGCCACCTCAACATTACGCAAACGGTGGTAGCCGTTGGGATCCGGCTCAAAACCGGACACCTTGCTTGTTCCGCCTACATTCGTGTTGTCATAATACAGCGGGACATATGGGGAAATCTCTCCTAAAAGCTCCTCAAGCTGGTCATAATATTCCTGCCTTTCTGCAGGATCAGCGGTCTGCCTTGCGGCAACTACCAGCTTATCTACCTCATCATTCTTAAGAAATGCGTCATTTCCCGGATAACCGACCTGTGTGGAGTGAAGCAGGGAGTAATAGGTGTAATCTACATCTCCGGTCACACATACCCATGCTGTAAAGGACATCTCATGGGAGCCTGTTCCAAGCTCGTCAAGCCATGTACCGAACTCCTTAACCTGAATACTGCATTCTATTCCGATTTCCTTTAACTGACTCTGGATTACCTGGCAGATTTCACCCTTTACAGAATCATCTGTAACAGACAGATTACACTTAAATCCATCCGGGTATCCTGCATCCGCCATCAGCTGTTTTGCTTTTTCAAGGTTAAACTCATAAGGAACCACTTTTTCCGAAAAACCAAAGGCATTAGGAGGAGCAACAGAATAAGCCGGTTCCCCTGCGCCGTATAGCATGGTTTCTACAAGCATCTCGTTATCAATTGCGTACCGGATGGCCTGCCTTACTCTTTCATCTGCAAAACGCTCGTCATTTCCGTTAAGCGTCAGATAAGAAACACTCTGGGAGGATGCCGTAAATAATTGGAGATTGTCATCCTCTGATACACGCTTGGCATCATTCGCAGAAACATTGTAAGCCAGATCCGCCTCACCTGTTTCTATAGAAATAACTCTCTGGGAAGCCTCCGGAACGACTTTCATCTGCAAATTCTTTGTCTTTGGCGCACCAAGAAAGTAATCTTCATTTGCTTCCATTTTAACATATTCACCCTGTTTCCACTCCGTAAACTTGTACGCACCTGTTCCTATGGGATTCATCTGAAACCCTTCTTCGTCAGCCTCCACTACATGCTTAGGAACAATTGCTGTAAACGGTACCGTAAGGGCCGACAAAAGGGGTGAGTACGGCTCCTCGGTTTTCAGTATAACTGTGTAGTCATCTTCTGAACTTACTTCACTGACGGCATCAATTACATAGGATACATAGTTAGATTCTTTTGCTCTGTTAATAGAAAAAACCACGTCCTCCGCCGTCATTGGCTCGCCGTCATGAAACTTTACATCCTCCCGGAGCTTGAACTTCCATGTCCTGTCATCCACCTGTTCATAGCTCTCTGCCAGCAGCGGCGCAGGTTCATTGTTCTCATCCATTGTAAGCAATGTATCAAATATCTGACATGTTACCGTAACCGCCGGTGTCTCCTTTCCTACATGGGGGTCAAGAGATGTCACATCCGCTGTCTGCACCCATGTCAGGGTATCCTTTGCGTTTCCCTCTCCTTTCTTGCTGTCCCCGCCGCCTTCCTTGCCGCCTGCACATGCCGTAAGTGACAATGCCAGACAGACTGTAAGCGCCAATGCTGCTAGTTTCTTCATAATCTGCTCCTCCTTTTTATATATTATATTTAATTAATAAAAAACTAATTTATTTCCTTCGAACGGATGCAGGCCGTAAAATGTCCGGGTTCCTCCTCTGTAAGAGGAATGTCCTTTCCGCGGCAGGCATCTGTGGCATAGATACATCTTCCCGCAAATCTGCAGCCCGGCTTTGGATCGATAGGGGAGCTGATCTCTCCTTTTAAAATAATACGATCCATCTCCACATCCGGATCCGGAACCGGAATTGCCGAAAGAAGTGCTTTTGTATAGGGATGAAGCGGCTTCGCAAACAACTGCTTAACATCGCAGTACTCCACCACCATTCCCAGATACATAACCATAATCTTATCCGCCAGGTGCTTCACTACAGACAGGTCATGAGTAATAAACATATAGGTCAGCCCCATATCCCTCTGCAGATCCTGCATCAGGTTTAGAATCTGTGCCTGAATGGAAACATCAAGGGCCGAAACCGGCTCATCACATACAATAAACCTTGGATTTAATGCAAGAGCCCTTGCAATACCAATTCTCTGCCGCCTTCCCCCGTCCAGCTCATGAGGATAGGAATTGACAAATCTCTGTGCCAGCCCCACCAAATCCATCATTTCCCTTACCTTTTTATTCAGTGCCTCATTGTCCTTTTTCTTATATACCCCCTGAATCGTAAGAGGCAGCGCAATGGACTGGCTTACCGTCATGCGGGGATTCAGTGAGGAAAACGGATCCTGAAAGATTAGCTGCATGTCTCTTTTCAGCGCTTTCATTTCTGATTTCCCATAGCTTAGGATGTTCTTCCCATCGAACAGTACTTCTCCTGACGTAGGCTCATGAAGCCTAAGAACAGCTCTCCCAAGCGTTGATTTCCCGCAGCCAGACTCCCCTACTACGCCCAGCGTCTCGCCCTTCGCGATATCAAAGCTCACATCGTCTACCGCGTGCAGCTGACCTGCGGCGGTAGAAAAATATTTTTTCAGATGCCTGACCTCAAGTAAATTTTCTTTTCCCATCATATCACTCTCCCTTCCAGGCATCCTTATGGCTTCCGAAGCAGTGGCAGCAGACCATATGGCCCGGACTGATTTCTGTCTGCTCCGGAATCTGGCATCTGCAGATATCCTTAGCTATGCCGCATCTTGGATGGAACTTGCATCCTTCAGGCAGATTAGCCGGATCCGGCATCAGCCCTTCAATAGGCTTAAGCCTGTCCACATCCTCGTTCAGCTTTGGTATTGATGCAAACAGTCCCTTTGTATATGGATGCTTTCCATTTTTAAATACATCCTGCAAGGGTCCTTTTTCTATAATTTCTCCGGCATACATGATTGCCACATACTCGCAGTTCTGAGCCACTACACCCAAATCGTGGGTAATTAAAAGCATTGATGTACCAAGACGGCTTCTTAGATTTTTAATCAGCTCCAGCACCTGCGCCTGAATTGTCACATCTAATGCAGTGGTAGGCTCATCAGCAATCAGAAGTCTTGGATTACATGCCAGTGCAATTGCAATTACAACCCTCTGCTTCATACCTCCGGAAAACTGGTGAGGATATTCTCCTGCACGTTCCGGATCAATTCCCACCATGGACAGCATTTGACGCATCTTTTCATCAGCCTGCTCTGCGGACACATTTTCATGGGCGGCAATCGCCTCTGAAATCTGCTTTCCCACTGTCATAACCGGATTGAGCGCTGTCATAGGATCCTGAAAAATCATAGAAATTTCCTTTCCTCTGATTTTACACATGCCATCCTCTGAAACAGCCGTCAAATCCTCACCTTCATATATAACATTTCCGCCTGCAATCTTTCCCGGAGGCCACTGAATCAGCCGCAGCACGGATTTCGCAAGAGTTGTTTTTCCGGCTCCCGTCTCCCCTACCAGTCCCATGCTTGCGCCCCTGGGGAGTTCAAGACTTACAGAATTAACAGCCCTTACAATACCGTCCTCTGTCTCGTATCTTACGACCAGATCCTTTATCTCTAAAATATTATCCATATGTCTTATTCCCTTCTAATTCTTAAGCTTTGGATCAAGAGCATCGCGAAGCCCGTCCCCAATAATATTAAGTGCCAGAATTGTAATCAGAATCGCAAGACCCGGGAAAACGGTTATATGCCATGCATCCCGGATATATCCGCGGGCATTGGTCAGCATTGCACCCCACTCCGGAAGGGGCGGCTGAATTCCCAGTCCTAAGAAGGACAGGCCTGCAATAGAAAGTATCGCTCCGGCGACAGCCATTGTAGCCTCTACGATCAGCGGTGCCATGGCATTCGGAAGTATCTGCCGGAATATAATCGTCATGTCGGAGGCCCCTACTGCCTTGGCCGCCTCAATAAACTCCCGTTCTCTGATAGTCATAACCGAGGCCCTGGTAATTCTGGCAAACTCCGGTATATAGCCTATAGCAATAGAAATAAGCACATTGACTAATCCCGGGCCGAGTGCGGCTACAATGGCAATTGCTAACAGCATGTAGGGAAGTGACAGAATAATGTCCATCAGCCTCATAATCACATTGTCCACCCTGCCTCCATAATAGCCGGCAACGGCTCCTATCATGACTCCAAAAATTCCAGCCGCCAGAACTGCCGCTATACTCATGAACAAAGAATACCTGGTTCCCCAGAGAATTCTAAGCAGGATATCCCGCCCAAATTCATCAAGCCCCAAAATGTGCTCCCCGCTGGGAGTCTCAAAACGCTGCATAAGGTTCTGCTCAATCACCTTTTCATCATAAATGCTGCTGTCTGTTGCCCAGTCAATGACCAGTGTCGTAACACCGATTCCTGCCAGTACCAGGAGGAAGATCAGACTGATAACTGCCATTTTATTTTTCTTAAACCGCCGCACTGCGTCCGCCCACAGAGATCTTGCCTTGATTTCTCCTGTATGGCTATTTTCAGCTGTGTTGTTTTTCAAAGCGTCTGCTTCCACGTTTCTTCCCTCCCATACTGTGATATTGTGCTTTAATTCTCGGATCCACATATGCATATAGAATATCTACCAACAGATTTACTACCGAATACATAAGAGCAAGAAACATTGCGGAGCCGAGCACCATGGGCATATCCTTTGCTTTTATAGATTCAATCATAAAACGACCCAGCCCCGGCCATGAAAAAATAGTCTCCGTCAGCGCCGCTCCTCCTAAAAGCATCCCGAATTGCAGGCCGATAATTGTTACGATTGGAATGAGGGCATTTTTAAACATATGCATCCTTGTAATATACCCTTCCTTAAGACCCTTGGCCCGGGCAGTGTCTATGTAGTCCTGCCGCATAGATTCCAGCATACTTGAACGGGTCATACGCATAATACTGGCCGCACAGCCTGTCCCGATAGTCAGCGCCGGAAGTATCAGGCTCGGCAGAAGTGCCGCCCCCTCCCCCATGCCGGAGGACGGAAGCCAGCCCAGGTTGACCGAAAACAGCATAACCAGCAGAAGGCCCAGCCAGAAATTAGGCATCGCCACCCCAATAAGTCCGAGTACCGTAGCAATATTATCCACCCATGTATACTGTCTCTTTGCCGACAGAATTCCGATTGGCACACCAATCAGTATAGCCACCAGTATTCCTGCAATAGACAGAATAACCGTATTGGGAAAATATCCCAGCACCTGGGGGAGTACCTCAAGCTGTGTTTTCCATGATGTTCCAAAATCTCCTCTAAATACATCAGCCATATAATTAAAATAGCGGACAAACAGGTTATTATCCAGTCCAAGCTCCTCTCTCATAGCCTGGATGCTTTCCTCTGACGCCTGCTGCCCCAGTATCATTCTCGTAGGATCTCCCGGGGAGACTGCAAGAATAAAGAATACCAGAAATGATACTCCAATCAGTACCGGGATCATCATTAACAGCCTTTTACCTATGTATTTATGCATGATTTATCCCTCCTTCGTGTCTAAAGGAATATCCTCAAATGCTCCTTTTACCAAAAGCTTTCCATCTTTCATCATGAGCCTTCCCTGTGCCATAACCGTATCAATCCGAAGCTCCTCATCAAGAAGCACCAGATCACCCATGCTTCCAGGCTTCAGAGTGCCTATCCTCGGGTACATATTAAGCGATTTTGCCACATTACTTGTAATCAACGAAATGGCATCCTCCATCGGCATATGGAAGTCAACCACCAGATTACGGATGATCTCATACAGAGGATCCATGGTTCCAACCTTAACATCTACGACATTTTCCCTCTTCTTATCCCAGACCGGAATACTTCCGTTAGAATCCGAGCTTACAGTCATACGGCTGATACCTGCCTGCTCTATTACAGAAAACAGCTCATCTGTTTTCTTCGGCTCTGCCGTAAAATCGCTCCATCCGCCCATCTGCATAAATTCTACGGCTTCCTTTAAATGGCAGTCCATATGTGTCGGGCGGAAATGACTGATAGGAAATTCTGCCTCCTTCACGATTTCAATAATATCCCTGATTACACGCCCAATGCCTCCCACGTGAATGTGCAGCACTCCGGGCTTGCCGGAAATCAGGGACGCCATCCGGATGTCTGATGCAAGCCTGATAAGCTCTTCCTTTGTAGGTCTTGAACATCTGTGATCCGAAATCGCAAGCTTACAGCCAATAACCTCTTCAATGTATACAATATCCTTTGCCACGTCTCCCGTCAGTGTCACCGGCGGGTATACATAGGCCCCTGTCAGGCAGTACGCCCCTATCCCTTCTTTTTTTAATGCTTTTGTTTTCGCTACCAGATTTTCCACACTTTTTGTATAGCTGTCTGTTCCCAAAAGACCTACCAGTGTAGTAACCCCGGCCTTAATGACTGATGAGAGCATAAGCTCCGGCGTCCGCGTATGAAAGCCTCCTTCTCCGCCTCCTCCAGTAACATGAACATGCTGGTCAATAAATCCCGGCACAGCAGTTTTGCCCTTTCCGTCAATTTCCTCAATTCCCGGAAGCTGCGGCCTAAGATCTTTGCCAATTACCGCAACCTTGTCATTTACAATCAGAATATCGGTGGTTCCCAAAGGCATTGGATCAAACAGCTCCACATTTCTAATAAGATACATTTTTCCTTCCCCCTTTTATAAAATTTTCTCTTCCATAACCCCTTCATTGTAAAAATACTCATGCTCATATGCCGGTACAGCACATTTCTCAAAAAATGTCTCTATACGCTTTACCTTGTCATTGTAATTCTGGAACTTCTCCTTATTCTGCAGCAGGTAAAGCGATGCGGCCATATCTGTAAGAGCCATTGCAGGGGCTATAGAATTATGGAATATCACATTTGTGGAATTACAGAAAAGCACCCTCTTCGCATTTTTTACAATGGGCGAGGACAGCTTATCTGTAATCGCAAGCACAGTTGCCCCGGCGCTTGCAAGATATTCAGATACTGCCACAGTCTGCGCCGCATAAAAAGGAAACGTAATTAATACAAAAACATCATTCCTTCCATAATGAGTCAGCACATCCAGAACCTCTGTGTAATTATTGACATCCAGCAGTGTAGTATCTGCTCCTGTATTACAAAGCTTATTTCTGAAATTTGACGCAATGGTGTAGGACACCTCATGGCCGCATATGTAAATATGCTCTGCACGGCTTAACTCCTCTACAAACTCGAACAGCTCCAGGGTGTTCATTCCCTCCAGCGTTGACTCAAGCATCTCCATCTGATTTTCTTTAAGCTTTAGCAGCATACCATCGTCCGCATCATACCGGCTTGAGGATGTCTCCAGTTTTTTATTCCAGAACAGCTTGTCATGCATATCGGCATACATAGCCCTTTTTAACCCCGCAAAGCTTTCAAACCTCGTTTTCTTGCAAAAATTTAAAATAGTCGTCTCTGTAACGCCGATTTCCTCTGCCATCTGCCGCAGGGATGAAAAGCAAACTGCATCCGGATGCGCCAGAATATACTCTCCTATCCTTGCCTGTGTCTTTGTAAGGCTCGGTAACATTTCTTGTATGAGCTTTAATACCTCCATTTATAATCTCCTTTTAAAACTTGTACAATCATCTGCTTTCGTTTACTATATTTCCTATAAATCATCCAGAAGGGGGGTCTCTGGTATAAATTCTGCCTTTAATCCCCTTTCCCCAAAGAACCTGCACATATACTTAAGGGCAAAATGCTCTGTGGAGTAATGCCCCGCCGAAAGAATACTGACTTTCTCTTCCATGGCCGCTTCATGGGAAGGCGCAAACCAGTCCAATTTTGGAGAGCCAACACCTGTAAGGAAAAGATTCACGCCCTCCTCCTTCATCTCACGGTAGATCTTAGTCCCTTCCGCGCCTCCTGCAATCAACGCAAATTTCCCGTCCTCAAGCTCTGAAGGGCCGTAAGCATACAGCCTGCAGGCATGTCCCATGACCCTCCCCACCTCTTCAAAAAGTGTTCTGGCATCTGTCCATTTGCCGCTGCAGTAAAGCCCCATCACAGAACCGCCCTCATTAAAAAAGCTCTTGTACGGCACCGCCCCTAATTCTCTTGCAAAGCAGATCCCCGGAGAATAAGGATTTATATGATCCAGAGGAAGATGCAGATTAAAATGGCTGATATGATGCTCCTCCATATATGCCCTTTCTTCCTGCGAAAAATATACTGCCTGTTCCCCATCCTTATGCTGTGCGCCCGGATGATGAGTAAAAAGCAGGCAATGCTCTGCTTTGTCCTGTTTTATCTTTTCCAGCGCCTGTGAGCTTGAAAAGGTTGCTGTGTAAACCTTTTCTATGATATCCGTGTTGTCCAAAAGGAGCCCGTTTCTGACAACATCCCTGTACTGCTCCGGTTTGAAGAAGCTTATCAGCTCTTTATAAATATAGTCCGAAGTTGTTTTTCTGTAGTTTACTTGTTTTTTCATGTATTCACTCTAATTTTCCTATATTTTTATTTCAAATACTGTATTTTTGTTTATTATAGCACTGTCCGTAGTAATTTGCAATAAAAAAAATAGCCACTACGATTTTTAGTCGTAATGGCTATATTACTGTTCACTCCGTTCACAGTAATCTGCAAAAATCTATTTAAAATTGCCTTCGGCAATGGGATTTTTGCACTCTTGAATCACTTTCTTACGTACTTTGCAGTAAATGCAAAGTACTGTGTGAACAGTAACATGGCTATTTTCATTTTCTATAGAATAATATCATCCACCTTCACAAATTCCTTCAGGCTGTATGCCTCCACAATATTTCCCTGCACTACATACAGAGTGTCGTCAATATAAACTCCTCTCGCACTTAAAGAAGCATTGCCGTTAATCTCCTCCTCCATATTGCAGATAAACCCTTTATTTGTATCATACTCAAAGATGTAATAATTCTGTCCGCCGTTTGTATACCCTGCAAAGCCGATTATATTTCTCCCCGCATCCACCAGGGCCGCCTTATAATCATAAGAAACATCCGTGCTATATACATTTTCCAGAATATACGTATCCTCCTCCTTTACATCCGATGGATCAGATATATCAAACATGGAAAGCTTTACACCGTCCGTTATCATAGTCTCCTCATCTACATTCATGCCGATTCCCAAAAGCTTTCCGTCTCCGTATGGATGCAGGTAATCGGAAAATCCCGGTATTTTAAGGGAGCCTATCACCTCCGGGTTCTCCGGATCAGAAAGGTCTACGGAAAAGAGGGGATCTGTCTCCCGGAAGGTTACAAAATATCCGGTATCTCCCATAAGTCTTGCAGAGTACACTCTTTCATCCTTCGCCAGCTTTTCTATCTTCCCGGTCTCCTCCAGATCCATGTCAAGCACATAGACTCCGTTGGAATCTCCCTGGGTGGTAACGATACGCAGGTATCCGTCATATTCATCAATGGAGAAGGAATCATTGATATATCCGCCTACCGTCCCCTGTGCTCCCGGTGTAAGCTGCCCGGCCTTATACCCAACCCGGCGTATAGTCGTCTTTTCCTTATCATATCCCAGATATGAACTCCATATAGTTTCATAATAGTAAATGTTTTTGCTGCTTACATAGAGCTGTCCTCCCTGTGACAGAATCGCCTTGCTGTCCGTCACCTCGCCCGGTTCGTCAATATTTACAGCCGTCACTACCGTATATTCACGGCCCGTTTCGATCTGGGGAAGGCAGACGTTCTTCTCCGAAATCACACTGTCATTAATAAGGGGAATATAGGTTTCCGGCGTTTCTTTTTTCATCAAATCCCACGCTACGCTGTAATTGCTGAAAAGATACAGATACCCCTCTGACATCCGGGACGACTGGTAGTATCCACTCTGTCTTACACGCCCCATTTCTTCAGGCTTTTCGGGATCTGTAATGTCATAGGTCACCGCCTCTGTCACACCCGCGTTTGAATATACCTGTTTTAATAAAGGCACAGCATTATTTTCATCATATCTGCTGCATACAAGCACAAGTCTTTTCTTCTCGGGATTCAGATACATTTCCTCAATCCACTGGGAATCCTCAACAGAAACCTTCTGTACCTCTTTCATCCTGTCTCCTCTTGTATCTACAAAGGAAACCTCTCTCCTGCTATCCTTTAGAATATACAGATAGGCTCCGTCCGTCTTTACAACATCGCCCTCATCTACGCCCTCCTGGCGCACGTTAGTTTCCGAATATCCCCCTCCGGAAGCCACAGCGCCGCTGTCATTTGCCGCCATGGGAGCCGCCGCATCTGAATCTGTACTCTTTGCTTCCTGGGCGTTCTCCATTGCAGCGCCGTCCTCCGCGGAATCATAGCGAATCATCTCTTCCTCATATGCCCGCATCTTAGCTTCCTGTTCCTCTTTGTAACGCTCAATATAGCCATATACCTCATCATAATCCGCCGCAGATGCTATCGCTTTCTCCGTACTTATTTCTGCCTCCGTCTTCTCCCCGGTCTTCGCAGGCCCCTGCTGTCCGCCCAAATGGCCGTTCCTGTAAGCTGCGATGCCAACTACAAATACAAGGCAGGCGGCCGCCAGCGCTCCAATACGGAAGGGACTGATTTTCTTCTTCTGTTTTTCCTTTTCCTCCAAAAGCTTTTCCACCTGCTCCGGCTTTAAGCTGTCCGGAATCTTTATATCATCTGTCTTATCCTTCAGTTTCCTGATGAAATCCTGCTCCTTTTTATTCATAAAAATACCCCTTTCTTTCTGGACTCACTGCAATACACATTCCATCTTAGCAAGCGCGCGGCTCCTTTTTGAGCGCACGGTATTTGCATTTAATTTAAGGATGCCCCCGATCTCGCTGCTGTTATACCCACCGATTACCGACAAACCCACAATTGTCTGCTCCTCCTCCGTAAGAACAAAAAACGCGTTTCTTACATCCATGGCAAGAGACTGATCCGTATCCTGTACGGCAGTATCTCCTCCCATATCCTCGTTAAAGCAAGAGAGCTCCCCAGGCGTTTCCTGTGAGATTTTCTGCAGCCGCTTCTTGCAGATATTCGAAAGAATCGTAAAAATCCAGCTCCTGAAAGCCTCTTCCTTACGAAGCTTCCGAATATTTTCATATGCAGATATAACCGCTTCACTGACCGCATCCTCCGCCTCCTGCTGATTCTTCATCAGACAGAGGGCAAAACGGTACAGATCCACATAAACCGCTTCATACATCTGCGCAAACTTCTTCGCATCGCACTTCATATCTTTTCCTCCCTCAATGGATATGTTAACGTTAATAATCCTGTTATATACTAGAGTCAAAAAAAGGGGCAAGTGTTGCATTGGGGACGGGGTATTTTTTAAAAATACCCCGTCCCCGGCTCACATCTACCCTCTATAATAATTTATCAGGCATCCTTTTAATATAATCTCTCTTTCATTATCTGTCATGTCCCCAAGCCTAAGCTCTATCTCCTGGGGCTCGTCTCTCACTACATATGCTTTTATGACCTCCGCCTTTTCTTCTATTGCCTTCCTTATCTCCGGCACGAAGATATAATCCCCATTTTTAAAGGGAAGCGCCTCATGGCCTGCGTCCGTAATGAATGGCAGCATGCCCCAGTTTATGAGGTTGGAGCGGTATCTCTTGGTAGCATATTCGTTTGCAATATTCGCCCAGCCGCCAAGCACCTTCTGGCAGGATGCGGCCTGTTCCCGTGCCGAGCCGTCTCCCGGCTTTACTGCAAATATCGTACTTCCCACACCCACATTTGTCCTGTCAATGTCCGGATACTTCTCGTGAATCCGGTTCATAACAGGCTTTAATTCCTCAAGAGCCTCTGCCGGACACTGCTCCGCCTCTATCGCCTTCTGGGCTGCCTGCACCTCCTTTGCCCTTCCCACATAGGCCGGATCCTTCCTGGACAGTGCAAACTCTGCAAGTCCGAGCGGGTTGGAGCGGTAAGAGGATGTTTCTCCTGACGGGATCAGCTCGTCCGTTGTTGTTACCGGGTCATGAATCTCGGAAACAACCTTAAGAATCAGGTTTTCCGGTAGTGCGGACATTGCAGGCCAGTCCTTAATATTCGGCCCGAATTTAATTTCCACAGACGGATCCGCGATGCCTTTGCTGTCAAAAACGCGGTTTGCGTAAATATTGCTGTCAAAATGATATTTCTTTCCTGTGTATTCTGCATCCACTGCCGTTGCCGGGGTAAGATAGCCCTTATTTGCCGCTGTTGCCGCAATGGAACGGGCATCCATAAGTGCCACAGATGCAATCTGGCCGCTCTGCAGCTTTGAGCCCTCCCTGTTGGGGAAGTTTCTCGTGGAATGGCGGATGGAAAATGCGTTATTTGCCGGAGTGTCTCCCGCGCCGAAGCACGGGCCGCAGAAGGCTGTCTTCACAATCGTTCCTGCTGCCATCAGGTCAGCAACAGCACCGTTTTTCACCAGCTCCATATATATAGGCGTGCTGGCCGGATATACACTGAAGGTAAATTCGTCTGCCCCGATATACCGTCCTCTTATAATGTCCGCCGCCGCACAGATATTTTCAAAACCGCCCCCTGCGCAGCCGGCAATAATCCCCTGATCCACATATAGCTTTCCGTCACGGACCTTATCCTGCAGGGAATAATCCACCGCTCCTCCAAGACTTACAAGAGCCTTCTGCTCCACATCATGAAGGATATCCTTAAGATTTGCATTTACCTCTTCAATGGTATATACATTAGACGGGTGGAAAGGCATCGCAATCATAGGCTTTATCTCACTTAGATTTACATATACCATGCCATCGTAATAAGCCGCCGCTCCCGGAGCCAGCTCCTTATAGTCCTCTGCCCTTCCGTGAATCTCGTAATATTCCTGAATCCTTTCATCTGTTGTCCAGATAGAGGACAGACAGGTTGTCTCGGTGGTCATAACATCAATGCCGATTCTAAAATCTGCACTAAGCTTTGATACGCCCGGACCCACAAATTCCATAACCTTATTGTTTACATATCCATTTCCGAAGGTTGCCCCGATAATCGCCAACGCCACATCCTGGGGGCCTACCCCCTTCGCCGGCTCTCCGTCAAGATAAATGGCAACAACACCCGGCTTGTTAATGTCATAAGTCTTATTAAGAAGCTGTTTTACAAGCTCCGGCCCGCCCTCGCCCATTGCCATTGTTCCAAGCGCTCCATACCGGGTGTGGCTGTCGGAGCCGAGAATCATCTTTCCGCCCCCTGCAAGCATTTCACGGGCATACTGATGGATAACTGCCTGATGGGGCGGTACATACACGCCGCCATACCTTTTCGCACATGTCAGTCCAAACATGTGGTCATCCTCATTGATGGTTCCGCCCACCGCACACAGGGAATTGTGGCAGTTCGTGAGCACATAGGGGATGGGAAATTTCTCAAGCCCTGATGCCCTGGCCGTCTGAATAATTCCTACAAACGTAATGTCGTGGGATGTCAGCTTATCAAATTTTATCCGGAGCCTGTCCATATTGCCGGATGTATTATGCTCCTCTAAAATCCTGTATGCCATTGTCTGCTTTGCCGCACAGTCCTGCGTTACTGCAAGTCCTGTCTCTGCGTTTGCCTCCTCCGGCGTATTTACAATCTTCGTGCCGTTTAACAGGTACACACCCCCGTCATATAATTTCACCATGTCTTTTGCCTCCTAGCTTTCTATGTTTTTCATATGGTCTGATACCATCATTGCGATTTTAAATGTAAGGGCATCCTCAAACACTCTGACATCAAGACCTGTTCTTTTCTGTATCTTTTCGAGCCGGTACACCAGGGTATTCCGGTGGATATAAAGCTGCCTTGCGGTTTCGGATATGTTCAGGTTATTGTCAAAAAATGTGAAAACCGTTGTCAGCTCCTCCTCCTCAAACTGCGCCGCGCCCTCCTTTTCAAATACTTCTCGTAAAAACATCTGGCAAAGCGATGGCGGAAGCTGGTGGATCAGGCGCCCGATCCCAAGCTCATTGTAGGCAAGGACATTTTTATCCGCATAAAATACCCTTCCTACCTCCAGTGCCATCTGCGCTTCTTTATAGGATCTTGAAACATCCTTAAGCTCGCCTACAATCGTGCTAAAGGCAACACGGACGCTTACCATTGCTTCCATATTAAGTGTGTCCACAAGCACACGCGCAATGTGATTGAGAGCCGGATATTCTTCCGTGGACTCCAAAGCCTTCACTAGAATAATATGTCTTTCGTCTACTGCCGTAACAAAATCCTTGTTTCCGGTGGCATACAGTCCTCTCATTGTCTCTAAGACCAGATTTTCCCCTTCGTTTTTAGGCTCAATCATAAACACTGCCCGTCTCTGTTCTACCGGTATGCGCATTTTCTTTGCCTGATTATAAATGTCTACAAGAAGCATATTGTCCAGGATCAGGTTCTGGATAAAACGGTTCTTGTCCATCCGCTCCTTGTACGCTGTGATGAGGCTCTCAAGCTGGCTTACGCCAAGCTCGCCCGCAACCCTGGCCATAGAAGCATCGCCTCCCTGCAGCACAAGAACATAGATGGGCTCCTCCTCATCACATACAAGGAAAAATCCTCTTTCTTTTGTAAGATTTCCTTTTACGCTGAAATCTGCTGTTTCCAGGAAAATACGAACCTCCCTTTCCAGCTCTTTTGCCTTTTCTCCGGTCGTGACAAGACAGACTCCCTGTGTATCCCATATAGAACACTCAAGACCCGCCGCCTTATAAATGCTTTGTACGATTTTATGTAACACTTGATTTGACAGCACTTTTCTTCCTCCTAATCTGTAACCATGCCAGGGTTAATCATTACAGTCCGCTCCGTTCACTGTGACGCTTACTCTCCGGCTCCTTCGGCTTCTTCTGTCTCTTCCGGTGCCTCCTCCTGAGGAAACAATGCTTTATCCAGCACATTCATGGCGCCGCTTTCCAGTCCGTATGCCCCATCGCCGTCCTGGGTAACCTTCACCTCAACGGATGTCTCTTCTCCATAGGTATTGCCCTCAACAGATTTTTGTATACACTGCATCATAAACCGGGCGAACGCATCTGCATCCTGCGACATATTATTTTTTTCCTCCTCCGGCATCCCTGCCTGTATATCCACAGAGCTCTGTCCCAAAGTAAGATAAATATCCGAAGACTTTATTCCGATTTCAACAATAAAGCTTCCGTCCTCCTGCTTTTTGGCATCCTTCACTTCGTACCTTGCAAGCTTTTCGATTGTTTTAAGGCTCTCAATGTAAGCGTCCTTCGTCTCATCGCTCACCTCGCCGATTCCCTCCAGCTCGTTTTGGGCAAGCCTGGCTCTGTTTTCCTCAATCTCCTTCTTTGCTTCCTCTTCTGAAAGATCACGGAACTTTGCATAATCTGCATATTCCTCCTGATAGTTGGCATCTAATACAGCTTTTGTATATCCTGCGGCATCAAAATCCTTCTTGCACGCAGTCAGTCCCAGACACATCAAAACTGCCAGCACTGCTGCTAACCATCTACTCATCTTTCTCATTTTCCCTGTCTCCTTTTCTTTTATTTATCTTTTCAATTTTAATACGTTTTTTGGGTACATGTCAATCCTATTCACAACATATACATATAAAAAATATACGTCATTGCAAAGGAATGGCTATGTCAAAAAAACGTTCTGCAACTATCCTTATTATTTCCCTGTGTACACTTTTTCTCTTAGTATTTATCCAAAGATTCCCCGGCAGAAATGAAAATGACCGGTTTGAAAAATACACATCCGCACTTTTTAAGGAAGAGGTTTCCTCAAATACGATTTCACTCCACTATACACTTAAAAATCCTGATGCATATGACATTCACGATGCCCCCGTATCTCTCGGATATTTTCCCACTGATACAGACGCCATGTGCGCCTCTTATGAAAATGCACTGGCGCTTCTTCATTCCTATGATAAAAAGAAGCTGTCGGGAAAAAACAGGCTCACCTACGATGTGCTGGAACATTCCTTAGAGCTTTCCCTTAAAGAGGCTCCCTACACCCTGTATGACGAGCCTCTTGCTCCTCTTACAGGCATCCAGTCGCAGCTTCCGGTACTCCTTTCAGAATACCGCTTTTATAATACCGGTGACTGTGATACTTACCTCGAACTCCTTGCGCAGATCCCAGAGTATTTTCATTCTGTGATAGAATTTGAACGCGCAAAATCAAATGCCGGACTCTTTATGGCATCCTACAATGCAGACGCGCTCATAAAGGAATGTGAAGCATTTGTCCAAATGGGGAACACAAATTATCTATATTCCTCCTTCGAGGAGCGCATAAAGGAGCTTGGGCTTTCAGAACAGGAGGCCAAACACTATACGGATGAAAATAATTCTTACATAGAAAACTATGTATTCCCCTCTTACAGGGAATTAATTACCGCCTTGAACGAGCTGCGGGAAACAGGAAAAAACAACAACGGCCTGTGCTATCTTCCGGAAGGCAGAAAGTATTATGAGCTGTCTGTAAAAGCACAGACAGGATCCTCACGCAGCATCCCGGATCTTCAGGCACTCACCCTTTCACAGATGGCAGAAGACAGCGCGGCCTTAAAGGAGGTTCTTGTCTCCTCCGGAAATACGCAGGTAACTACCGTTTTAGATTCAAAGCCGGAGGATATCCTGAACAGCCTGAAATCCAGCATTTCCGGACTATTTCCCGAGCCGCCAAAGGTTGATACCAAAATTAAATACGTTCAGAAGGAAATGGAAGAGTATTTAAGTCCCGCATTTTATATGATACCCGCAATCGATGACACAAAAAATAATGTCATCTACATTAACGAAGGACATATGCCCGACAGCCTGACACTATTTACCACCTTAGCTCACGAAGGCTACCCCGGACATCTTTATCAAACCGTTTACTATTCATCCACAAATCCCGATCCCTTAAGAAACCTCTTAAGCTTCGGCGGGTACACCGAAGGGTGGGCCACCTACTGCGAAATGCTAAGCTATTATTTTTCCGCCCTCCCCAAGGACCAGGCAGCCATGATGCAGCACAACTCCTCCATCATCCTGGGCCTCTATGCGCTGGCAGACATAGGGATCCATTACGATGGCTGGACACTTCTTGACACAGTGGCCTTCTTTCGGGATTATGGAATCACAGACAACAGCACCATAGAGGAAATATATAATCTCATCATCGGCGATCCGGGGAATTATCTGAAATACTATATCGGGTATGTAGAATTTCTGGAGCTTAAGAAAGATGCGGTAGAAGCATGGGGAGAAGATTTTTCCCAGGAAAAATTCCATGAAAAGATATTAGAAACAGGCCCCGCCCCCTTCGACATTCTCCGCAAAAACATGTTGGGGACGGAGTAAATTTAAATTTACTCCGTCCCAGATTGAAAAAACCCTGTCCCCAATTAATCTTTTTCGAACACTGTCTGTTCAGTAACGGCCATCTGGAGAGCTTTTAATGCTCTTCTTACCATTTTCTTCCGGATTTTTTTGGAATCTTCCTCTCCCTGAGTCGGATCGCCAAGGGGGTAGGGAATTCCTATGCCTGGTATAATCCGGTTTGCGCCGATTGTTTTTGAAATGGGTACTACTGTTGCCATATGGACTACAGGAATTCCGTATTTTTCAATCCCTTTTACCATTGTTGCGCCGCAACGTGTGCAGGTGCCTCATGTGCTGACAAGGATTACGCCGTCCACATGCTCATCCACAAATTTCTTCCCGATGGAGTCCCCGAATTTTGCCGCGGAGCTTGTGGCTGTACCGGTTCCTGTTGTTGTGCAGAAATAATTTACAAGCTCCCCAAACTCTCCCTCCTTCTCCATTTCACGGAGGACGTCAAGGGGAACTACCAGATTAGGATCCTTCATTACAAACTGCCTGTCGTACCCTCCATGGATGGTGGTAAATTTTTCCGGCGACATGCTGTCCATGCCTTCAATTGAATATACGCCGTATTTTGTGGCGTTGGATGACTCAATATGATCCGGATTCCCCTGGGGCACAATCCCTCCTGACGTGACAACCGCGATTTTTGCATGCTTCATGTCTGTAATTGCCTCTGCCGGCGGCACCCGGTCAAACTTAGGCATCGGAAGATCCGTCTCGAAGGGCTCACCCTTCATTTTTTTGATAAGCATGTCCATGCCGCGGGCAGCCCCCCGTTTCTGGGCAAAATAGTTGACACGTATTCCCCGCTCCAGATACCCTTCCTCATAGGGTCCCAAAATTTCTTCTCCTGCCGCCATTTTCCTAATTAAGTTTACAATATTTGGCAGCGATTTTCTAAGTGACGCGGCAGAATTTCCGGTCCGCACTGTAATAACATCCTTTTTAAACATATCCGCTCCTGGATTCTCTTCATACATACCAGTGAGAACCGGAATCCCCAGCCTCTCTTCTACAGCCTTACAAATAGTGCCGCACGCCACTCCGTAGCGTCCCGCGTTAAACGCCGGCCCCGCCACAAACACATTCGGTCTGTAATTTTTTACCATCTCTACAATTGTATCTGCCGCCTCATCGAGATTTTCACCGAAATAATTGTCACCGCAGATTACTGTTGCGGCAATCTCATAGTCCTCTCCCAGCGCCTGGGCAATGGCAATCCCCGGTCCAATCGCTTCTTCTCTTACTTCAGGCAGGCAGCCCGCCTTATCTTCTCCGCCGATACCGCCGAAAAACTGATTAAGATAATGAACAATTTTATACTTCGCCATAATTTCTTCGTCCCCCTTTCTTAATATCCCTTAGCTGCCAGTGTATTAAAACCGTTAGCAATTGTAGATGCAATAATAATCTGAATCTCCGCCTCAAAGGAGCCGTCTTCATTCATGCACCCTGCCCAGCCGCCAATCTGGCTTTCAATATAATCCTGCATACCGATTATTTTCTCCATAGCCGGAAAATGCAGTGTCATATTGCCCTGGCCGCAGGAAGCAAGCGCCGTTGCCTCTTCGCATGTATCTGCCAGTGACTGGGATTTTCCGTCCTTTCCAGGAAATTCATCTGTAATAAGAACCACCTTCGTTCCCTTTCTCTCCACCTTCCGGCAATTCATCATAAGGTCTGTATCCGGATTTCCATAGCCCTCCTCGGTAATCAGGACCCCGTCCAGCTCCATCCATTCCGCCAGCTTTGCAACCATATCAGAGTGCCTTTCCTTATCCGCAAGAAATACATTTTCATTTGTGAGGATAACCCCCATGAAATTAATTTCTTTTCCATGTCTCTTATAGCACTCATCAATAACCGGATTATGAAGATGGTGGTAAGTAGTTACCTTATCACACGGCGCGACACAATTTCCGGAAACGATGGCCCCGTCCATAATCTCCGTTGGATACATAAAGGTGGGCACAAACTGCTTCGCATCCACCCCGTAATAATAAGTGTCATGCAAAAGCCCCTGGGACTGCAGCATATGTACATATCCTACCTTCGGCAGATCCGGAAATTCGGCCGCCTGTTTAAATACCGGCTTCGTCTCATATACCTCTACAGTATCCGGCTTTACATGTCTTCCTGCTTCTCCCAAAAAGGCTGCAACCTTAAGGCCTGCCAGACGCCCCGACCTTTCATAAACATGAGTTTCAAGCCCTTCCTTGGGTTCAATCACCACACACAGATTTACTGTTTTTGAAAAGGGACAATAGTCTGCTGCCGGGCCGCTCATGTCAATGATGCCCTCCTGGAAGCCTACAATCCTGCCTACCGTAACAACACAGCAGCCGTCAAGGGCGTGGGTTCTGCCCTCACCAACTGGCGGCGATACCTTTCCGATAACACCCGGAAAAATCTCACCGCCCCCGCTTACCTTCACACGGGGCTCAATCACATCCTTCACAGGCGTAATCCTGACCGCTTCGTTCGGCCTGGCAATATCCAGGCGGCACGAAAGAAGCTTATCGTCCTCCAGAACCAGCTTTTCAATCTCCTCCCTATTAACATAAAGAATATGATCCCCAATGTAGGTCCTGTCCGCAAACTGAATATCCCTAATCTCAATTTTGCCCAGCTCCAATCTCATATATCTTCCTCCTTCGTTCGGTTCTTTTGGATAAATCATACAGCTAACCCAAAAAATATTCAAGTTTTTTATAAATAATGACAATATATTTACTTTATCAATATATGGATGCTATTGAGGGATGGGGACAGGGTAAGGGCCAATTGGGGACGGAGTAAAATGAATTTTACTCCGTCCCCAATTGGCCCTTACCCTGTCCCCATCCTGATCCCACATCTAAATAAATATCCGCGGTATAACACTATCAATCATTGAGGCGTCAATCACTTTAAAATCCCTCATCACATTGTCTGTATACTTCCCCGGCGCAGGCGCGATCTCCTGCCACTGGTAAAAGACCTCCAGACACTTCTCTATCAGAATGATATCATTCATATTATCGTCCGTATCGTCCGCGGCATTTGGATAAACCATCACAGAACGGTACGGCGTCTGGTTGGGCTTCAGACTGGAGGCTTGCGGATGTGTAAGAAGATGATGCCGGTTATGAACCAGATCTCTTGTTTTGATAAGAACCTCCTCGTAAGTACCCAGACAAATGACATGCGTTATAGTCTTGTATTTTTCAAATACCCAGTCATTATTCGTTACGATAACTGCCTTGCCTATATTCCACATAACTCCTCCTTACAGCCGCGTAGTAACGCAGGCCTGTGAACAGTGACCCCTTATGAACTCTTTCCAATATGATACTCTCTTTTCAGTACATGCATAATACTCCTGGATGATACATCTACAATTATAAACCCAAGAGCTATGGCAAGACAAGTTGCAAATAATACCACCATCTCACTAAATGCCAGAGCCGTATCCTTGCTTAAAAAGCCGTACATCATATAATACAGATTTGGTCCCGGAATCAGCGGAAATACAGAGGCTGTCAGGAAAATCGTGGACGGCGCCTTATTAATTCTTGACATTATAAATGCGTAAAAGGCTACAAATACTGCCGCTACCAGTGTAGCAAAAAAATTACTGGGCTTCAGTTCATAAACTGCAAGATAAATTGCCCATGTAAAAAATGCCCCGACTCCTGAATATACCACCTGCCACCTGCGGATCTTAAACCACATGGCAAATCCGATACATGCAACCGTGCAGGAAATAAGCTGGAGCGCAATATTATGGTTCAGTATAAATCCCTCAGACTCCATGCCGTCAAGCATAAGGATAGCCAGTGCAATGCCAAACGCAATTCCCGCCGCCCCAAGCATAGAATTCATGATATTCAGCGCTCCGGATATAAAATCCCTCTGCAGAACCTCCCGGATTCCATTTGTCACGCCCAGTCCGCTGATTAACAGCATCACAATTCCTATCATAATTCTGTCAGAATGGCTGCCGATACCCATACGAACCGCTGTCAGGATTATGATTTCCGAGAGAAATGATAAAATCATGTTATACACCAGAAGATTACTCTCTCTTTTCCCAAGCCAGTCCCCGAAAGCGACAATCATCAGGGAAACAATGACCGCCACCAATGCATCCTGGAAATTACAGCCGAAGAAAACCGCAAATCCCGTGCCGCCCATGATTCCCGCCAGGTATCTCATTACAAGAGGCTGCTCTTTTCTGTTCATGACCTCCAGATATTTTTCCCGGAACTCTTTTTCATCCGGCTGCGCCGCGCACACATATCTGGATAAATTGTTTAAATAATCCAGCCGGTCAAAATCAATATCCGTAGATTCAATCTGGCGTATCTGCGTAATAATATCCCCCTCCGGCGTCTCCACCGTTATCTGAAGATTGCTGGGAATCGCATATACGTCATACCTCTTAAATCCATAGCTTTTGCACATCCGGTAAAGACTGTCCTCCAGCCTGAAATTCTCCGCTCCGCTTTTTAACATCGCTTCGCCCACGTCCAAAATATTCTGGACAATTCTATTATAATCCATAAAACATTCCACCCCGAAAAATAAATGTCATCTATAGCCTACATTATGAAATCATATCGTTACTGTTCACACGGCACCGTGCACCACGCTGCATGGTGTCCGGCCAAAGAAGTAGTGGCTGCCTTGCATCCGGCCCCTCACCAAAGGTGACTTTTAGGTGGCCGGATGCCGTTACTGGAGCACCCGCAGGGTGTGAACAGTAACATCATATCATTTATTTCCCAAAAGTCAAGCTGCATTGACACGCAATAACATTTATGGGAAAATACTAATTACTGTGAACGGAGTGAACAATAACGAGAAAGGAGCTGCAGATCACATGGCTAATGATAATACTACACCTTTGGCTGCAAAGGATTATGACCAAAAAATTAACAATACGATCCCTTATTATCAGGAATTTTATCGTCAAACACTAGATATAGTCAGACAATGTAATTTTAGCAATATAAACTGGCTGGACTTAGGATGCGGGACAGGAACCCTGGAAAAACTGATTTTTCAGGAATTTTCAGATGTGCAGTTTACACTTGTTGACCCGTCAGAAAAAATGATTAAGCAGGCACAGGAAAAATTAAAGAATGATTCCATCCAATATATCTGTGCTGATTCTGCGTCCATTCAATTTGCAGGCTGTTTTGATGTTGTTACAGCAATCCAGTCTCATCATTATATGCAGGAAGATGAACGCAGGAAAGCAACTAAACGTGTGTACAATTCCCTGAAGAACGGCGGAATTTATATCAGCTTCGAGAATGTAATTCCGGAAGATGAAGACGTCAAAATGTTTGAGCTTCTAAGATGGGGAAAATACCAGCAAAGGCACGGCAAAACAGAGGAAGAGGCAAAAGCACATAACGCCAGATGCGGGGTGAATTATTTTCCCCTGACCGTAAACGGGCATATTGAACTGCTGAAAGAAACCGGATTTCATAAAATCCATGTATTTTGGTACAGTTATATGCAGATGGGGATTTATGGAATAAGGTGCAAAGTACAAAGCTAATAAAAGTTCCTGCTGTAGTCCAAAGGTACAAAAAATTGTTCTCAAAAGGGTTTTCTGTACGGTGTCTGTTTACAGGCGCTTTAGTCAGAATAGCCTGCGTATGTTTGAACGCTCATTAGTTTCAACATTTTGAAGGACGTTTATAAAAAATTCAAAGCTCCAGCTGCTTCATTTCCTGATTCGCTGTTTCGTACAAATAGACCTTGTTCGACAGGATTTCTGACGGATCGAAAGTATTGTTCATCTGCTTGATCCGCATAAGTATATTTCGTGGCTGTATCGTGCCTTTTTTATGAAGTCTGGCTTCGCTGGTGCCCGTAAATGCTATATAATAATCATCTCCGAAAAGCTCTGCTATACGCTTCATTACTCCGGGATAAAACATGGCAATTGCTCCGTTTATCTGTGATGTCGTTGTCACAGTCGGCACTGCAAGCGGTGAAAGTGAAGTTACATCACTGTTCAGCGCCATAAACGCGCCTTTGTGATATGGTGGATTTACTAAGTCCATGGGCTTTAAATATATTCGCGGCGGCGCCATGATGTATGTATTGCTCATCGCATTCTCCCACACTTCTTCCTCATCTATCCCCCATGCCTGCATTGAGGTTTTAGGCACCTTAACAGACATTACGTCATGTGTTTTGCCGTCATTTTCATCACTTGCAAGAATATAGAGTACCAGTACCATATCGCCGATGCGCCTGTAAACATGATTTTTCAGTTCATACCGATGGTCGTTGAAATTCAGCGGACGGATGAAAAGCTTGTCCTTTAACAAGCCATAGTCATTTTTTTCGATCAGATCTATAATTTCCAATTCCATAAATTTTCTGCTGGAGTTAAGCGAGGAACAAATCTGTTCCCATATACCCTCCCAGCCGCCTTTTTCATACTCCCGGTACAACTGCCTGCAGTCAAACCTGCATATCTGTTCTCTCTTGCCCTCACATTGGTGCAGGATGATATAATCGCCAATTAACACATCCGATTCTGTTTTGTGATACTTAATGTTTGTTTCACGTATAATAGAAAGCTCCTTCGCATCAGCCGATGTGGCTCCATCCTCTAAGAAGACCATTTCGTTATAACCCAGCTCCTGTTTCTTTTCCTTAAACTTCTTTTGCAGTTCGCTGATAAACTCCTTATATGCCATTTCCATACCTCCTAATAAATATCTACCCCTGCATCCTCCTCGCTTTGTCTTTTGGAATAAATATTTTTCCATGCTTTTTCTCATAATTGATTCCGGCAAACAGAATATTTTTTTCATTCTAGTTTATTTATTACACATTGTCAATGACATTTGAAGGTATAAAAAGTGGAGAATCTCAACCTCTCGGCATCCCATCATTCATATTCTCTATTTCTGTAAGACCCATGCTTTCTATCGTCATATTAACATCAGCCCTTATTTCATTTCGCTGATTCATTTCAAGAGTTCCGGATATCATTAAGCCTTTCGATACACTCCTTTGTCAAGTCTTATAAGCTTATCCTCACACAAGCGTTTCAGCCATATTTCCATCTGTCCCTCCATGACATTCAGATTTTTCGAAGCATCCTCCACACACATCCCATTCTCCAAATGCGTAACAATAAATTCTTTTATAACATCATAGACATCATTCTCTCTGACTCCATTTTCTACAGGCTTTTGATTCTTCTCCGTCCCGTTTCGAACAGTATCTGCCTGAAATAAGTCCAACTGCTCATAAGTCTCTTTCTTTTTTGTAATAGCCGAATAAATACTTTCTTCTGTAATGTCAAAGGGTACACAGCCCTCCTCAATCAGCTTCTGATTTCCAACATAGTTCTGATTGTTCCATACCAATGTTTTCGCAAATCCCTTGTGCAATGACTCCATTGCTCCGTTCCAGGTCCCGCCTTTATTATAGTCTGCCGAAACTACAAATGCCCCATAAGAGGACGCATAAATGTACTTATTTCGATTCATGGCTCTTGCCGCCGAAAATCCTGCATCCGGCTTCACATCTGAGAACAGCAGCAGATTGCCCGAAATAATATCAGCCGTTACCTGCTTTTTTTTAATCTTAGAAAGCAAAGAATCCGCTATAAACGAAATGACAGCACTGCCCGATTTAATCGCCGTTTCCTCCGCCACTGTGTCAACACCTTTTGCTCCCCCGGAATAAATCACCAGCTTTTCTCTCGAAGCTTTTTCGACTAATCTTTTTGTAAACTCCATCCCAGCTTCATCCACATTTCTAGAGCCTGCCACTGCAATTCCAATTTTTTTTGCCAAACTGATATTACCTGCATAATATAATACTGGCGGCATTTTCTTTTTTAACTTCCGTTTTAAAAGAATGGGATAGTTCTCATCAAACTGTGTAACCACAAAAATCCCTTTTCTACCCAAATCATCCAGTTCAAGCGCAACATTTCCCCCGCGCAAAATGAGCTCTCTGATTCTCTCAATCAATTCCTTTGGGCAATTTACCTTTTCAATCCAGCTGCTGTCATTTTGCAAAATAATTCTTGGCTCTTCCTTCACTTCCGCCAGTTTTTCCAACAGAGTATTCCATTCACCCAGTGAAAGCGGCTTTCCAGAATCATCACTTTTGATTCCAAGATAAGAACACAATAAAATTGCACACATTGCATTTTCTGAATATACCATCCTCAATCGTCTCCATTTCTTCCCGCCGTATTTGCCAGTGCAAAAGGAAAAACCGTTCCGCTTCCCTTTTCCCTGAGCTTATAACCGCAGACTGTGAAGGTCCATCGGGAATCAACCATATCATCTACTAACAGGACATTTTTTGGCAACACTTCTGATTCCCTCACTTCAAAAGAATCATTCACATTCTGATACTGCAGATAAGCAGATTTTAATTCTTTTTGATATTTTATGTGTACCCTTTTCTCAATGGCATCCCGGTATTCCAGCCCTAAATATGCTGCAAGCTGATGCGCAAAAGTTCTCACCAGCTCCGATCTTTTCAAAGATGGAACGTTTGTAACCCATTGAATATCATTCAAGGAAACATAGTCCCTAAGCAGCTTCGCCGAAGCCTCTACCAACTGTTCCACAAAATATCCCTTTTCATATTTACACTCTTTTACGAGCTTCCCCCAACCTGCATCACCATAATCAGACAGCACACGTCCCGTTTCACACTGAAGTTCCGGTAATATCTTATTTTTACCATATATTATAATACCGCTTGGCCATACTTTTCTCGATTCAATAATATGGAATCCTTCTCTGACAAATTTCTGCGCATCTGCTATTTCCTGCACCGAGACTGCTTTTGGGAAAATTTCCTTTTTCAAGCAATTTGCGCAATGACCACATTCAACTGCACTGGTGTCATCCAATGTTTCCGCAATATACTTCATATGGCAGCTTGAAATGTGGACAAACTCATTCATCTGTTGCAATTCTTGCTTCCTGATACGCGTAATTTCCCTACTCTTCTCCAAGTCCGATTCCCATTTGCGGGGCGTCTTATAATATTTCTTATTCTCTGCATAAATATCCCCGTTTACTGTCAAATACTTAACACACTGCTTTATTTTTCCCTGACGCATGTCCACATATTGTTCAAAAGCCCTAAGCCCAATCCCCGGATGTTCAGTCACAGCATCAATTACAGCATTCATCGTCTGTTCCGTTGGAAATACCGATTCAATAAAATAGGTATTAATCTCATCATCTTCACTTTCGCAAAATAAAATCGCATATGCCTGTTCAATGCTTCGTCCCGCACGGCCAATCTGTTGATAATATGCAACAATATTTCCTGGCCTTTGAAAATGTATTACAAATGCAATATCGGGTTTGTCAAATCCCATTCCAAAAGCAACTGTCGCAATCAATACCTTAATCCCGTTCTTCATGAATCGATCTACAATGATGCCTTTTTCCTCTGTTTCAACTTTGGAGTGATAACACTCACACAATATTCCTTTGGTTTTCAGCCAACGATAAACTAACTCACAGCCCCTTATTGTTAAACAATAGACAATCCCTGTTCCGGGAATTGTCGTAATGTTCTCGGACAGCCACGCCAGCCGTTCTTCCCTTGAAGGCAATTCAATCACTTATATCGACAAGGAATCTCTCATAAGACTGCCGCGGCTTACCGCAAAATTGCCGCCTAACTGCGTTTTTATGTCATCCACAACCCTGTTATTTGCCGTTGCTGTCGTTGCAAGTACAGGAATATTGGGCAGTAAAAGCCTGACAATATCAACAATCCGCCTGTAATCAGGTCTAAAATCATGCCCCCAGTCTGAAATACAATGCGCCTCATCCACTACAAACAGACCAACCTGCGCTGAAAGTCTTGTTATAAGTATTTCCTTAAACTCCTCATTTGCCAGTCTCTCCGGTGAAATAATCAAAGCATCAACACAGCCATCTTTAATCTCTTCAAAAATATAATTCCATTCATCACTATTTTCAGAATTAATTGTCCTGACTTGTAAATCAAGCTTCGCCGCAGATTCAATTTGATTGTTCATCAAAGCCAAAAGCGGACTGATAATAAGCGTAATTCCCCCTGTTCTCTCCCGAATCATTCTTGTAGCCATAAAATAGACAAGACTTTTTCCCCATCCTGTTTTCTGTACAACCAAAGTTCTTTTTCCCTGCAGTACACCCCGAATTGCTTCCTCCTGTCCGGCTCTATATTGGGCATCCTCTCCATAATATGTTTTTAAATAAGAAAGCAATTTATCCAAAAATAGTTCCTCCTCCGGATTCCTTTCTTTATTTTAATAAGTATACCCTAAAAGTCAGTTCCTCTCAATATACTTTCAAAACTCTTTTTCGTTTTCTCTTGAATACTGCGAAAGCGGAAGATGCTATATCCTCCGCTTCCCATCCATCATCTTACAATACACTACCGCCGCCAATGTACTCACCGCCGTTGCCGCGATCCCCGGCCCTACGATTGCCGCCGGGTTCACGCTCCCGTACTGGCTGCGGTAGGCGATCACATTCACCGGGATCAACTGCAGCGATGAGATATTGATAATCAGGAACGTACACATCTCATTACTGGCAATCCCCCGCTTTCTTGCCGGGCCCGGAAGCAGTCCCTTTCTCCTGTCTTCCTCCAGTCTTCCAAGTTCCTCCATCGCCCGAAGTCCGGCTGGAGTAGCAGCCCACCCAAGTCCCAGTACATTTGCAATAATATTTGTCGTAATATGTGTCTCTGCCGGGTGTCCGTCCGGAAGAAGCGGAAATAAAAACCGAATAAGCGGGCGTATTTTCCTTGATGCCATCTTTACAATCCCTGCTTTTGCCGCAATCTCCATTAATCCCACCCAGAAGGACATAACGCCGATCATTGTAATACAAAGGGTAACCGCCTCCTTCGATGAATCAAGTGCAGCATTAGTTATATCCGGCATCCGCCCAGTAAATGAGGCAAATATAATCCCCACCAGTATCATACCTGCCCATAAATAATTCAGCATAAAACCTCCATAAATACTTCTGCTATTTGTTATTTCCATCATATGAAATCATAACATAAAGTATACCTTCATCCCATCCACCATATATTTAATATATATCTATATAAAAGCATTGCTGTTCACTCCGTTCACAGTAACTAAAAAGCAGCAGTATTAATGCATGGAGGTGTTTTCTTGAAGTTCTTTCTGTATATCACAGATATGATTATTCCAATGATGATATTCGGGATTATATGCTACGGCTGTATGATGAAGGTAGACGTATATGATACGTTTATAAAGGGTGCAAAAAACGGATTTTTTACCGTCATTAAAATAATGCCCACACTAATAGGGCTAATGGTAGCTGTAGGAGTCCTGCGGGCTTCCGGGTTTCTGGATTTTCTGGCCGGAATGATCGGAAACTTTTCAAAGTATATTGGATTCCCAGGTGAACTGGTTCCACTCACAATTGTAAAGATGTTTTCCTCCTCTGCTGCCACGGGGCTTCTGCTGGATACATACAAAGAATACGGGACCGATTCCCTGCTGGGACTAATCGCATCTATCAGCATGGCCTGCACCGAAACGATTTTTTATACAATGAGCGTATACTTTATAACAGCAAAGGTATCAAAAACCAGATATACACTCACCGGGGCACTCCTCGCCACCTTTGCAGGACTCGCCGCCAGCGTAATCCTCGCCCAAATGATGTTAGGGACGGGGTAAAATTCATTTTACTCCGTCCCAGATTCAATTTAGGCTGTCCCAAAATGAGATTCACCCTGTCCCCTTACTGTTCACTCCCGTTCACAGTAACATATATCCCTCTTTATATAAATCCATAAATTTTACAATAATGCTTGCATTTTTCCAGAAATGGGTATACTATAATCACATGACATAGTTTTAAAAACTACATGTCGAATTGTGAATAATTTTAAAGATTTATTTTCAGGAGGTACTATCATGTCAAATGCAATCAGCCAGCACATTAAAGACCCGGGAAGTGCAATCACACATTTTATTGGAATGTTAATGGCAATCTTTGCTGCAGTCCCTTTATTGATAAAAGCTGCTCACGAACCAGGCCATATATATATTATTTCCATAACTGTATATGCCTTAAGCCTGATTTTGCTATATGCTGCAAGTACAACCTATCATACATTTAACAAATCCGAAAGGATAAATACTCTTCTCAAAAAAATCGATCATATGATGATTAGTGTACTAATTGCCGGAAGCTATACTCCCATATGCCTGCTGGTTTTAAAAGGGAAAACAGGGATAATTCTTCTAAGCATCGTATGGGGCATTGCAATTATCGGGATCATGATTAAAGCATTTTGGATCTATTGTCCAAAATGGATTTCTTCCGTATTATATATTGGAATGGGTTGGACCTGTGTTCTTGCATTTACTCAGATACTGAACTCCATGTCACCGGCGGCTTTTGGCTGGCTCCTTGCAGGAGGCATCATTTATACTGTAGGAGGAGTAATCTATGCACTAAAACTCCCGATTTTCAATAGCAGACATAAAAACTTTGGAAGTCATGAAATATTTCACTTATTTGTTATGGGCGGAAGCGCATGCCACTTTATCGTAATGTACACCTTCGTGTTGGGGACGGGGTAAAATTCATTTTACTCCGTCCCCAATTCAAAAAACCCTGTCCCAAATTCGTTTTTCCCTGTCCCCACCAGTTTTTCTTTTTCTCTCCTCGTCATATGCTTAATCTCATATTCCCTTTTCATAGCCTCTTCCTTCGTATCAAATTCCTCAATATAGACCAATTTCACCGGCCTTCTTCCCCTCGTATATTTTGCCCCCTTTCCTTCATTGTGGGCCTTTAAACGTTTATCCATATCATTCGTCCATCCGGTATATAGATTTCCGTCCTTACATTCTAGTATATATGTATAATTCATCTTCCTTCTCCCTGATAATTGGTTTCCTATATCACAAAAATTATAAACTATTTTGAGGGACAGGGCAAATGTCATTTGGGGACAGGCTAAAATCAATCTGGGACGGAGTAAAATGAATTTTACTCCGTCCCCAACATGGTTTATTCTAGGAAGGTGACGGGGTCTATTGGTTGCCCGTCTTTTCTCATTTCAAAATATACATTACAGCCTTCTACGCTATAATACTTCGTTGGCTGGCTTACATAGCCTAATATTGTCTTTGCCTCTACATAATCTCCGACCTTTACCGGCACTTCTTTGAGCTGCCCGTAAAACAGCTCATATCCATTGCCAAGGTCTATATTCACTGTTGTCCCCGTCTCTGCCATGACATCGATGGATTTGACAACTCCGGGGGCTCCGCAGATGACCTGATCGCCTTCTGCCCCGGCAATTACGATTGCAGGATTATACTTATACTGATCTAATGTAGAAAAGTATACTGTTTTATCCATGCTGTAGTTCATAATGATTGCTCCGTTTACCGGCCAGAGAAGTCTGCTCTCACTGTCAAAATAAATCTGATTGCTGACCACAGCATCTGTCTGTATCCCATAAGAGGGGTCTACTGCCACATCCTCCTGCTTTTCGTCTCCCTCGCCTTCTGTTTCTGTTTCAGGCTTTTCCTTTGTATTTATCACAATATCCTTTGCATTTGTACTTGTTTCTTTGATGTCTTCTTTATCCTTTGTCTTATCCTCGGTCTTTTCAGCCTGTGCCAGTTTCTCCTCCTGCTGTGTCTCCCTGTAATTCTTAAAGGTATATGTTCCAACTACTGCAATTGCTGCCACAAAGCATAA
Source organism: uncultured Lachnospiraceae bacterium (assembly GCA_949502235.1). Lineage (GTDB taxonomy): Bacteria > Bacillota > Clostridia > Lachnospirales > Lachnospiraceae > CAPEBR01. Next base: position 108,372 of record CATBDC010000001.1, read on the forward strand.
TACCGCCGCGACGCTCGCCCTGTTTCTCTTTTTTGGCTTCTGTCTTTGCTTCATTATTATCACCACCTCTGACTTTATTTTTGCCAGATAGTGATATCCTTATTCACTTCAAAACACATTTACATTCAGATATCTTGTTCATTCTCTGTACTTACAATATCTGCCACTTCTTTAATTTCCGTTCCCTCAAAAAAATATCCCAGAATCTCCGGCGCAGTTTTTCCCTCCTTAGCCATCTCATTTGCCGTATACTGGCTCATTCCAAGGCCATGCCCGACTCCCCTTGTTGTAATCCTAAGCTTTCCGTTATATTTCTGAAATGTAAAGCAGCTTGACGCCAGATGATAATTCGTCCTGAATTCCTCTCCGCTTATAGAATCATTCCCCACCCTCACGGTCAATACATATCCTGCCGTGTCGCAGGCAGTAATCTCCGCATCCATATCGTCAATGGTTACTGTCTGGATCTGCTCCGGAGCCTCAATATCAAGGGGGCACTCCATAATCTTAAGGTATGGATACTCCTCTCCTCCCAGCACCTCCTGCCCGTCCCTCGTACTGCCGTTGCTTAAACGGAAAAATGAGGTCCGTGCGGGCCTTCCGTCATAGGTCACCACCTGCCCTTCCGTATCCTCCCAGGCCCCTTCAAGCCTGGCGTAATTGGCGGATGACTTAAGGGTTCCCCAGGACTCCTCCATCTGCTCCCTCGTCCAGAAGCTTTCTTCAAGCACAGCATCCCTTCCCTCTTCCTGGAGCTTTGCATATACCCCGGTCCGCACCAGAATTGCCTGCGCCTTTAACACTTCCTTTTTATAATCTGCCGGAATTTCTTTTGCCAGAATACCGATACAATATTCCTCAATGGGCATCTCCACTGTTCCTGTTTTCGTCTTGACCTTTACATATGTATCATCTATATGAAAAGAGGTAGCCACGCTTGGCCCATTTATGAATACTGTAATAATATAAGGCAGCAATACAATAATTGTAAGATAGCACATAAATGTTTTAAATTTTTGCCGCATAAAATAAACACCCTCCTATACATTGTATGAAGCGGGTGTCCATTTTATGCCTTCTTGAAATAATATTTAAACGGGAAAAATACGGCTGATGCATAAGTTTCCCCATACATCAGCCGCATCTCACCTTGCTCTAAAAGAGCTAAGCCCTTGTTCCTTCAACCGAGCTGTCTGCCCACCTGTCGGAAAGCTCATCCTCAAAATCCTTTTCCCGCTTTTTCATGTTATGGCGATGAACTGCAAATACAACTACCATAGCTATCAGTACAATGAGTGCCGGCAAATCCCAGGCACATAACCCGAAAAAGCTATGTGAAAACATATATTCCAGCATATTCTTCCCTCCTGCTTTCTTTATGCTGCTTCACTCTGATGCTGTATGTCATACTCTGTGATTTCTCTTCTTGCCTCAAAAATCTTTTTCTGATGCTTCTTCATGCTCTTTGTATAGAACAGTTCCACAATCAGGGCTAACAGTAAAATCAGGAAATGTAAAATACAGCATTTGTGCTCGTGAGGCCCTGCTGCCAGCGGCACTGCTTCGTCCGCAACTCTGGTTACCGTATCGTCAGCCTCATCAACTGTTACCTCCGGCGCTGCCAGCGGTACTTCCTCATCTGCCACCGGAACAACTGCTGCCGGAGCCGGAGTTACTGGCGCCGGAGCCGGTGCCGGGGTAAATGTTGTCGGCACTGGAGTTACCGGTATAACAGGTACTGTTCCCGGAGTCGGTGTCGGATCGACAGGAGCCGGTGTCTCCGGTGCCGGATTTTCCGGCGCCGGATCCTCTGGTGTCGGATCTTCTGGTTCTTCCGGTACATATGTGATTACAAAATCTGTATTTCCCTTAATCTCGTAATCCACTGTCGGAGTTCCAGGCGTCCATGTTCCTCCGGTATAGCCTTCATTCGGGCTGGCTGACGGAATCTGCGCCCCGGTCAGATGTCCAACTCCTCCGTCCTCGGCTTTCGCATTTTCCCCATCCTCATTTTTCAGGGTTACTACTGCCTTTACAGGGCCGTCAAGAATTCCGTTTACTGCTTCATATGTGACTACTGCCTGATATTTATCCGGGATTCCGTCCGGGCCGTCATTCGGGCCAATGTTATCTAACTCATAGACAACTCTGATCTCAATATCCTCCGTGATACTGTCTCCGGTCGGATCTCCTTCTACGTGATCTTTCACGTAATTATTGCCGGTTTCTTCATCCTTATAAGTCTCTTCGCCGAGCTTATCACTTACATCGTAAGAATCACCGTAATCCTTCTTCTCTGTGTACTTCGGCATGAGTTCATTGCCGTCTCCATCCACATAGAATACGGTAATGGTTCTCTTCTGCGAATCATAAGTAATGACAAAGTCTGTATTGTCTTTAATTTCATAGCTTGTTGTCGGTTCTGCAGGTGTCCATGTACCGCCTGTATAGCCTGTGTTAGGCTGTGCATCCGGTATCTGGTCGGATGTCAGATATGCACTTCCGTCTTCTGCATCTTTTCCGTCCTTTTTCAGTGTTACGACAACCTTGACAATCTTATCTTCCCCGTCTAACGTTCCGTTTACTGCCTTAAAGGTGACAACTCTCTGATATTTGTCCGGAGTTCCGTCCGGCTGATCCGGATTGTCCGGATTCGTTCCGATATCATCTAACGTATAGATAACTTTCACGGTGACATCAGCTCCATCGATTGTTCCTCTGACATCCCCTTCTACCTCTTCCTTAATATAGTGGCGGCTGTCCTTATCAATCGCTTCCGGAATCTCATTTTCAACATCGTATGGCTCTCCATCCTTAAATGGATCGACAACTTTGTCATCCTGCAGCTTTTCACCCTGATCTGTCACATACTCTATCGTAACCTTTCTGTCAGGGCTTACAACCGAAGGACCATCCTCCGTATCCTCTTTAGGATCATCAGGATCATCAGGATCTGTTACCGTAACAGTATTTTTTAAGGATGTATTAATATCCTCTTTCTGCACAGTATAGCTTGCCGTTAATGTCATCGTCTGGCCTGCCGGCACCATCACTTCGCCATTTTCAGGAATTACGTTTCCATCCTTATCTTTTACTGTTGCATTCTTGCCATTCGATAATAAATCACTGACTTTAACTGTTTTATCTTTATTACTATTATTAGTAATATTGATTTCCCATGTGACTGTCTCAGTTTGACTGTCTCCTACCGTTGCAGTGGAACCGCTGGTTAAGGTCTTTGATACGTCAAGCGGACTTCCGCCAACTGTAACGTCTGCTTCATCGCTCGGACCTTTTTCATCTTCGTTGTTAGTACAATCAGCACTAGCTACGTTCTTGATTTCTGTTCCTACCAGAACACCGTCTTTTACTTTAGTTACAATTGTCAAAACTGCTTTACTGCCAGCCGGAAGATCGCCTATTGCGTACTTGCCATTTTGTTCTGTAACAGGCTTCTGTTCTCCGTCTACAGTCAATGTAACGCCGTTTTCTGCCTTTTCAAGCTTAGTCAAATCCAGATTGTCTGTTATCGTTACATCTTTAGCTGTGATCTTTCCAGTATTTGTTACAGTAATGGTATACTTAACAGTGTCTCCGGCTTTCGGCTGTGCAGCCACTTCTCCAGCTTTATCAGTCGCTTCTGCTGTTTTTATAATATCTAAGGAAGTATTACACTGCACATCAAATGTCACAAGAATAGTATCCTTATCTTTTCCTGATGTCCACTTACCAGTGCTGTTATCGTATTTCAGAGTAATGGACTGTGTCTCGCCAGGTGTAACCAGGGTATGCCGTTCTCCCACTCCAAAGCTTGGTTCCATACTATACATTTTGGCATAAACATCACCGTATAATGTAACATCACAGTAATAGGTGCCATCTTTCCGATATACATTTCCTATAGAAGCTTCGTGATGTCCATCAACCGTACCATTCCATGTACTGTATATTTTGTCGTCATGTATCTCTTTTACGTCATGTACCTTTACAAAACCACGCAGTATACCATATAAGTCATCTCTTGACGGTGCGCCAGGCGGGGTCGGCTCATTTTTCTCCCATACAGCATAGATCGTCTTCGTTGGATTCTCCTTATAAAGCGTCAGCGTATCACCTGCCTGATACTGTGCCTTCTCCGCGTTGGCGGTATCAGCCCACCCTTTGAAGGTATAACCCTCATAATGCGGAATAGTATTCTGTACAGTAAAGTCTTCAGAAGCATCTGAAGAGACTTTCTTGCTGCTCCATGTCTTCAGAGCTTTCTCTCCTTCGCCTGCAGCTCCGCCATTTGCATCATAGATCAGCTCATAGTTATACTCAGCCTTTTTTCCAGTAACTTTAATATAGACAGTGATCGGCATAGTACGAGTTATCAGATATGCACTCTGGCCATTATCAGTTGTAGGGATCTTGAACTTTGGCATAACAACAACCTGCGTTGTACCCTCTTTGAGACCCTTCACCTTAATTCCTACACCCTTCATGTTGGAATTACCGACATCATCTGCCTCTGCTTTGCTGTTAATCTCATACGCCTCTACCGTAGCAATAGATTTGTCATAAGAGCCAACTGAAATTCCTAACATTTCCTGTGCGTAAAAAGAATAGGTATATGTGTAATAATAGTTTCTTATCGTTCTATCATGAACAATACCTACTCCAATGGAAGATCTCTCGCCATAAGAACCTTCAAAGGTGCTGTACTTTCCCCACACAGCCTTATCCGTAGTAAGATCATAGGTTACACTTCTCGTTATATCAGCCAAAGTTGTACCGCTCTGGCTGGTAGTTCCATTGGTAACAGTATAATCAAAATTCAGCTCCATATTCCAAGTGCCAAGAGAATAATGCGGGTACTTAGCATCCACACCTACGGAAATCTTTGTTGTACCGCTTGCTGTACCTGGTTTAAAAGTAACAGTAAGTTTACCGCCGTCAGTTGTGTAGCTTGCTGTAGCAACATCTGGATTACTATTGGTGATATTAACCCCATTATAACCTGTTACATTTACCGCTCCATCCCAGCCTCCAGTAGCCCATACATTCGGCGTACCACTGTCTGTTTCTTCCTCGCCATTCAGCTTGACAATACCATAACAGGTATCACTCTGACCAAGATTGTAGGCGTTCTCAAATGCTGACTTAGTTACTCCGCTAGTACTTGTATAAGGTAATTGTGCTTCAGAATACTCTCCTGCATTCTCAATCCCTTCAACCGCCAGTACTGCCTCATAGACCGCATATACTTTCTCTAAAGCCTCTGCAGCATCCTCTCGTCCGGCGAGCTCTTCATCCAGTGCTTCCCACATATCCAGTACCGCATTGACCTGCCCGCCGATTTCCTCAGCGTTTTCTTTTGTCACCTCATCCGCAGACGGAAGGGCTGCTGCCGCATCCAGAAATCCTTTAACTGCTGCCGGAGCTTCTTCTGTTTCCTCTGCATCTGATTCCCCGTCTGCCTCTGTCTGGGGAGCTTCCACATACTGCACTGCGATCTCTGTCTCTGCTCCTACACTTCTTACAATATACTCTTCCGGATTTCCTGTTTTCTCCACATCAATTCCATTTACCCTGACAGTATCCACTGCCCATCCCTCATTCGGGACAACGCGGAAAATGAAATCGCTGCCTTCCTGAACATCCTTCGTAAAATACATCGTATCCACCTGCTGTCCATCAACCCAGACAGCCCCTGCCGTCAAATCATTTTCATTGAACCTGACAGCATAGGTGTTCACCTGCTCCGCTGCTCCCGCTGGGACTGTATCCGCCGGAGCCTGCTCTGCATCCACCGGGATCTGCTCTGGCTCTGCCGGTGCCGCCGGGGTTACCGATACTTCCGGTGCGGCCGGTTCTGCAGGCGCTTCTGGCTCTGCCATTACTTCTGGCTGCGGTTCTGCCGATGCTTCCGGTTCTGCCGCCTCTGGCTGTTCCCTTGGCTCCGGGACGCCTTCTGAATAGCCGGGTTCAGTTCCTGTAAGCTCTTCTGCCTTAACAACGCTCATATCACCAAGAAATGTGGTGAATATCATTGCAAATGCTAAAAAGAGCGCCAGATGTTTTCTGATTTTCCCTCTTCTCGCTTTCATAAGCACTTTCTCCTTTTTTAATATGAAATAATAAGTAGTTACATGTAAAGCAAATCGTTTTTTACTTTACATCTATATAGACTGGATTTAGAAGTCAAATTGCTCACTTTTTCGAGAAGTTTTTTAAATTTTTTCACCACAAGTTATTTGATACAAAAAGATAAGGCGCCTGCCCCGGTTTATAGAGGTAAACGCCTTATGAGGATATTAAATTCTGTCACTATACGGCATATATTTTAGTTCAGCGATGAGCCGAATACCTGCTGCACCTCATCGGAATCTTTGCCGGATATCGTTCTGCCGGTAGCTTCTTCAATTGCAAGGAAAGCAGCGTAAGAGCAGTCAGGAAGTCTGTAGACGCCACGATGTTCAGCAAAGCGCCCGAGAAATATTTTTCCTTGCGTTCCTCCCAATCCTTACGGAGCGCAAAATCGTCCATAGCAAAAACCTCAGGGAAACGCCACCAGTATTGACATTCTCAAAAACCTGGCACACAGCCTCCTTCGGTGTCTCTTTGTCAAGCAGAATGACTGGCATGGCGTATTTCTGCGTTGGCATGATGATTTTGGAAAAAAGCTCCGTGAACTGCTGAATAATCGCCGGATCGTAATTGTGGCCTGTTTTGTCGCGGGAATAGAAATGACCACTTCCTCATCATCTGCACTCGGATCGATTGCCTTTTTGATATCCAGATAATAGTATCTGTCAATTTCTTTGCCCTTGTGTTTCACCCTGTCCCCAGCAGCTTACGCAGCCCTTCATAGCCCCTGCTCAAATACCGCGTCACGCTGCTGATGCTGCATTCCATGTAATCCGCGATATCATTCAGGCTCATATTCGCGGTATATTTTAATATAATTGCATTTCTCTCCTTTACGGACAGATGCATAAGTGCCTGCTTAAGATTTTCATGCTCAAGAATCTGAAATACCATTTCCTCCGGATTTGAGGCCGTGTTTTTATCCACAACAATTTCCAGCTCCCTGTCGCCTGATGTGGCCTGCTTTTTCCTCTCCATTGCCATATCATAGCAGACACGCAGATTAATCTGGCGGAGCCATGTATTAAAATAAGAAGGTTCCTTAAGCTTTTTGATATTTTTTAATGCCGCTATGTATACTTCCTGAATTGCGTCCTGGGCGTAATAATCGTCCCGCATGTATTTTCTTGTAAATGCATACTGTGCCTCATATGTTAATGCATATAGCTCCGCGAATGCATCACTGTCATTTTCCTGCGCCCGCCTCACTAATGCCGCCATATATGTCCGGTCTGCTGTTATCCTGTTTCCCATCCGCTCCACCAGCCACGTTTATTTATTGTTCACAGAATTTATGGAGACTTACACGTTACTGCCTTCACTCCAAAACTCCGTCCGGAATATCTTTCATAATGGAAACCATTTCTTTAATTTCAGCAAACTGTTTTTCATCATATTCCTCAATCCATGGCTCATAGCTTAGGAAGATATAAGGTGCATGCACTGCTAATTGTTTTAAAATCATGCCGGCTGTCTTGCCGGTCTTCCCAGGATATATTTCAAACCGGCAGAACCGGCTGTCGTACAGCACCAGCTTACCGCATATATTTTCTGTGAGATCGGTAATCTCTGGCCTGTAAAATGTGTTGCTCTCCTTATCAAACACTTCGATATATGCCACAATGATCTCGTCATAAGGGAATTTAAACACTACATGGCGGGTATCCGACACATGAATACATTTCTTCCCACAGGAAATTTTTCCTGCATGGATTGACACACATGTATAATTTCGCTCTTTTCCTGTCATAATACGCATTGTCTGTTCCCCCTTAAGCCGCAACAATATCTTTCGCAATAGAACCCATATTGCGAAGGATTTCTGTAAACGACGGTTTTATAGGGATATTTGACATATTTGTGACGGTTTATGACGGTTCATAGAAAAATTTTTATTCCATTTCTGCCAGCCTGTTTATGCTTGTTCTTTTTGTTTCCGGAGTGCAGTGCGCATAATACTTAAGCGTAATCTGGGGTGAGGAATGTCCAAGGAACTCACATAAAACCTCATACCTGATTCCCTTTTCCAGACATCTTGTGGCAAATGTGTGCCGCAGAGTATGCATATGAACATCCTCGATTTCCAATTTGCGGCACAGCCCGCAAAGCTTCTGCTGCATCGTCCGGGGATCTCTGTACCCTGCCTTTGTCCCTTTAAAAAGAAACTCGTCAGGTTTTCCCTCCTCTTCCCTAAGCTTTTTATATAGAATTTCTGATAAAAATCTAGGCAGCGGAATATCCCTGACAGAAGCATCTGATTTGGGGATCCCTAAAACAAGCCTTGTGCGGCTTCTGTTTTCTTCACCGGGGATCCGCTGCACGGAATGGCGGATGTGGAGGATATTGCTTTCAAAGTCTATATCCTTCCACCGCAGGGCACATAATTCTCCCACCCGGAGGCCCATATACAGACATAACAAGTATTCGGGTTCATTATTATAGAGAATTGCCGTTTCCAGCTTTTTCTGCTCGGCCTGGGTTAAAACGCGGGGCGGACGGTTCTTTGCCTTTGGAAGGCGGATGTTTCGATAAGGATTTTGCATAATCAGCCCTTCATCACAGGCAGAGGTCAAAAGGCTTTTTAAAATACGGCAGATTCCGTGCAAGGTTGTGGCAGCCATTTTGTCCCGAAGTCCGTTGGCCAGATTCTGTATATGACGCTGGCTGATATCTGTCAGCCTCATTTTCCCCAGATACGCACAGATGTGATTATCCAGATTTCTGCGGTAGCCCGCATAGGTTTCCGGTCTGACATGAGGGCGGACATGAGTCTCAAGCCAGTAATCCGCCCAGCTTTCCAGGCTTCCGTTTCCATATATAGCCGGGGCAGTTATACCCGAATCCTGATACAGCTCTGCCTTGATAAGTGTCAGTCTTTTTTTCACATCACCATACTGCTTTCCATAGATAAATCCAAACTGCGGGCGCCCGTCCGGCTTCCTTCCCTTGATGTAGCGCCCTTCCCATCTTCCATCCTTTCGATAATAAATGTTTTCTCCTTTTCTTGACATGCAAATTCCTCCTGTTGTTTGACGGCTTAATTGACGGCTTATAAAATAATTTTGCAAAAACCTGTAAAATCACGGCTTGGCAACGTTTACGGCCCCTTAAAACACCGTTAGCAGATTGACAAATTATCTGTTTAATGGTAACATCAAACATGAAATATTAGAATAATAGCTGTGATTTCGCAATATGGGTTCTATTGCGTAAATATTTTCACTAATAAAGCGTACAATCAAAAAAACTGCTGCACTTAGAATGAAACTAAGTGCAGCAGTTTTTAATTTTTTATATCCGTCTCCAGAATAATCTTCCTGATTTGCAGAATGCTCTCCGGGCACATGGAAAGCTCATCCACGCCCATAGCCAGAAACTCCTTTGTAAGCAGCGGATCTGCGCCGAGCTCTCCGCAGATTCCTGCCCATATTCCCGCTGCATGCGCATTTTCTACTACCATGGAAATCATGCGCAGGATAGCCGGATGATGTGCATCGTAAAATTCGTCAAGCCTTGTATTCTGGCGGTCAATAGCAAGCGTATACTGTGTCAGATCGTTTGTCCCGATGCTGAAAAAATCTACTTCCCTTGCAAGCTCTTTACTTATAAGTACAGCCGCGGGAGTTTCTATCATGATGCCCTGTTTAGGACTGCCATAGGGAACCCCCTTGGCGTCCAGCCCCGCCTTAACCTTAGAGATAATCTCCTTTATTCTCCTGACCTCTTTTATGCTGGTAATCATTGGGTACATAATTGCAAGCTTTCCAAAATTACTGGCTCTATAGAGAGCCCGAAGCTGTGTTTCAAAGATTTCAGGACGCGTAAGGCAGATACGGATCGCACGGCAGCCAAGGGCCGGATTTTCTTCCGGCTCCATTCCGAAGTACTCACATTTCTTATCAGCCCCGATATCCAGTGTCCGGATGATTACCTGCCTGCCATTCATCCTCTCTGCCGCCTGCTTGTATATCTGGAACTGCTCTTCCTCGGTAGGAAAGTCTTCCCTCCCCATATAGATAAATTCCGTTCTAAAAAGTCCGATTCCCTCCGCGTCATTTCGGACAGCCGCATCAATATCCTCCAAAGAGCCTATATTCGCATACAGCATCACCTTCTGTCCATCAGGCGTAATACTCTCCTTCCCCTTTAATTTTTCAAGCATTTCCTGCTTTTCCTTATCCTTCTGCTTTCGCAGCTTCATCTCTGTAAGGGTCTTTTCATCCGGCTCAACATATATGACTCCGGCTTCTCTGTCCACGATCCCGGGCTTTCCGTCTATAGAGTCATCCAGGGGAAGCTCTGCGCGGGCTACTGCGGGTATCGCCATCATTCTTGCCAGAATTGCGGAATGAGAATTTGATAAACCAAGAGCCGTCACAAAGGACAGGACCTTGCTTTTATCTAGCTGTATTGTTTCCGATGGAGACAGATCCCTGGCCGCAAGAATAAACGGCTCCTCTGAAATAAAGCTTCCGGCTGCAGCGCTATTACACACATCTCCTGTATCTCCATTTAATGCATCTCCCTTTAATGTATCTCCGTTTGATGCATTTAATATAGTAAGAAGTCTGTCAGAGACATCCTTAACATCTGCCGCCCGTTCCTTCATATAGCTGTCATCCATTTGCGCAAATGTTTCTGAAATCCTTTTTCCTGTCTCAAAAACTGCATACTCGGCAATTACCTTTTGTTCCTGTATAATTGCCTCTGCCGATTCATAAAACTCCATATCCTCCAATATCATTTGGTGAGCCTCAAATATAGCCGCATTTTCCTTTCCCAAATCCTTCAAAGCTTTTTCGTATAACAGCTGAAGCTGTCGAAGAGCCTCTCTTTTTGCAGCTCTAAAACGGATAAGCTCCTCCTCTGTATCTTCAACGGATATGCGGCTTATGTGCTGCTCCCGCTTATATACCCGGATTCTTCCTATTGCAATACCACCGGATACACCCTTTCCATTATATATCTGCATAGTTTTGTCCCCTTTAAATATTAGCTTTAAGCATTGAGGCAGCTGAATTGAGTTGAATTAAAGTATATGGATTACAGATTTTCCCTCATAATCCCGCTGATTTTCTCATACGCCGTATCCTCATCCGTCCCATCGAATATGACGGTCACTTCATCACCCTTCTTTACTCCAAGTCCCATAATTCCGATGATTCCTTTACAATCCGCAGATTTTTCATTTCTTATAAGCCTCACGTCACATGAAAATGCTCTTGCCGCCTTTGCCAAGACTCCTGCCGGACGGGCATGAAGCCCCATTGCATCGGAGATTGTGTATTTGAACTCTTTCATTTTACACTCCTTTATTCTTTTTAAATATCAAATCCGCCGCTTTTCCCGCTGTCTCTTCAAGAGAAATTTCATTTTCCCTGTTGATAATTTCGAAAAATTCCTCTTTTATCCCTTTTGTGCCGTTTAATGCTCCCACAATAGATCCGGCAATGGCAGCCACAGTATCCGTGTCATAGCCTATGTTTACAGCCTCATACACCGTGTCCAGACTATCTCCGTTACATATCAGCAGTATACCAAAAGCTGCAGGAACCGCCTCTGACACATGAAGGCCTGTGCCTACGAGATTATAGAGCTTTCTAAGCCTTTCCTCCTTTGTCTCCGGAAGCATTGCAAGACTTACCGCCATGCCGATTCTTTCCTTTACACTGGCTCCCCCAACGGTTCTGGACACCCTCATTCCGATTTCCTCTCCCTTTGCCGCACCGTAGATTCCGGCCTGAATCATGTCATAGACCGTTGCATTTTCTTCAAATGCTCTGCTGACTGCCGCTGCTACAGCGCACGCTCCTGAAATTGCCAGCTGATTATCATGTGTTACTCTTGTGATGCACACTGCATCTTCAATGGCCTGATCCACCTTACAGGGATTAAAAAATCCAGCCGGAGATATCTTCATGGCGCTTCCGTTTGTGGCCTGGCGCGCGTAATCAATCGCCTCATTTACTACATATTCCCTGCCCTCTTTTTTAGCCTGAATCGCGGAAATAGCGCTCCTTGTGGTAGGACCTGCAAAACGGTTAAACCATTTGGGAATCCCGGACCACCTTATCAGCATATTTTCCACACATTCAGCATGAATGTTTCCCCCATTTTTAATAATCTCCTCTGTGAGAAGATAGGTCTGGGAAAAGTCATCTGTAATCTGCCCCGGTGTATTCCCATAGGCAAAGGCTGTTTTGTCAGGCGCAATCAGCTCCCTTACGCCGCCCGGGTACTTGTCTCGTATTTGGTCAAAGCTTAAATTCTCTGTAACCGCCCCCATGGCGTCTCCCAGGGCACAGCATATCATACTTCCTAAAATTTTATCATAAACTACATCTCTGTTCATTTTTGTTTTCCCTTTCTATTCCGTAAACAGTAACTATTATTCTTTTATTTCTTCTTGTTTTTCAGTTTGTTTATACATGATTTTCAGGAAAATGTACCACAAAACTGTAAGTGCTGCGATAATAACTATCTGCACAATTCCACCCATTAAGGAATTTGTCGTGATTACTCCGCTTAGAACCATTGGAGTCGTCCACGGCACAGAAACGCCGGTACATAGCGGGCAGAGACCTGTATACATAAATATATATGAGATTGCACTGCTCACCATAGGCGTCAGCAGCATGGGAATGAGCATAACCGGATTCAGCATCAGTGGAAATCCAAATACAATGGGTTCATAAATACTGAAAATTCCCGGAATCAGCGCTACCTCTCCAAGCTTTTTCCAATCCTTTTTCTTTCTGAAAAACAGAAAAATACAAATCAATACCGGATAGGCAATAAAACTGCCGTCTAAGGCATCTGCTCCCAAAATCTTTTCCATATAAGGTATATTTGCCATCGCTAATATGAGCGAGCCAAACATTGTGAACGGCAGGGAAACCAAAAAAGCATTTTTTACAGCCTGCAGATATCGGTTTTCTCCAATTTTATTAGCTATAGGCAGTAAATACTTCTGCAATTTATCTGATAATGATGTAAACATAATATCCTCCTTATCTCTCATCAGTGTAAAATAGGTAAGCTTATAAATTTAACGCAAATTCCAAAACCTTTTTTCCATCCATCATTCCATAGTCCATGTTATTAATGACTGCAACCTTTATATTCTGCGGTTCGTATTTGTTTTTCAGCTCATCATACATATGTCGGATCTGCGGCCCCAGCAGAATCACATCTGTCTGTCCGTCATAGGATGCAAAGGAATCCTTTGCCATTGCTTTAATCGTAACCTCGTCTCCTCTCTGCTTTGCCGCGTCCTTCATTTTATTTACCAAAAGACTGGTTGACATTCCCATTGAGCATAATAATGTGATATATTTCATTTTCTTACTCCTCCATTAACCATTTTATAAAGCTCAATAAACTCCTTTGCCAGATCACTGATAAGCATGGCGTTCATTAAGTGATCCTGACCGTGTACCATCAGCAGGTTCACAGGCTCCCTGCTTTTTCCATTCAGCTCGTCCTGTATCATATCTGTCTGAATTTCATGGGCTTCTATAAGTATCTGGCTGCAGTCCTGCATCAGCCTTTCGGCCTCGGAATAATTTCCCTTTTTAGCTGCTCCTATTGCCAGAAGAGCCTTGCTTTTAGCATCCCCGCCTTTTACAATAAGCTCCATAATTATATTTTCATATAACATAGTATTTCCTCCTATAAAAAAACCGCGATTTATTTTATGACTTCATTATATCTGTCCCTGATTAAAATACCACATTAAAAAATACCACATTAAATGTGGTATTTTTTAATCGGTATTCTCTATAATATCCATTAGTGTATGGTACTGCTTTTCTTTTATCAGCCTTTCTATGCCCTCTTTATCCCCCATTACCTTAGCTGTTACCTCATAAAAAACAGGAAGGTTCTCGTCACTTTTACCTATGGAAGTAAGAAACAAGACCTGAACCGGGTTTTTCGTCCACTGTATGGGTTCCTCCAGCACTCCGACAAAAACCTTTGTCTCCTCTTCCAACAGCTTGTAAGGATGGGGCATGGCAACAAGATTTCCAAAATCCGTCTGCCCAAGCTCCTCCCGCTTCAGCACTGCCTCTAAAAAATCATCCGGAAGCTTTTCCCTTCTCTCTATTGCATTACAGAAGTTTTCCAGAACCTTCTTTTTACTGTCTCCTTTAATCCCTATAAAAAAGCGCTCCGGCGTATAGATTTCAGCCAGATAAGATCTCTTCCCATTTTTCAAAACACTTTTCACCCTGACAATGTCAGATGCCTCCAGAAATGTACCGATTTCTATTACCGGCACAGGAATTTTTATGGAGATAGGAATGGTTGTAAATACATATTCTACCTTAGAGAAATCAAACCGGCTTAAGCCTACCCTGTCACATATATAAATATGATCCAGATAGTCTCCGAATTCCTTTTCATACCTGTATTTTAACAGCTTCGAGCTTCCTTTTCCAGAATTACACACAATCAGAATGTCTGCTCTTTTTGTTTCCCTTTCCCGCATCTCTTCCAGAGCCAGTGCAAAAATCATGGCAAAGTACCCTATCTCGTCTTCTGACACAGGCTTTTCATATTTCTCCTCTAGAAACTCTCCTATCCGGGCCGCCATGGTATACGGAAACGCAAAATTTTTTCTTATTTCAGGCAGAATCTCATTTGTATTAGAGATTCCATTAAGTATCCTTATTTCAAATGGGACTAAATGGGAATTGAGCATCATCCGTATATGAAAATTCTCCTTCAGGTTCACATTGAATTCGTCAAAAAGAATGTCCAAAATTCTTTCCCCGGTATCCTCAATATCCCCGCTGATAATAAAATTTTCAGCCTTTAGCTCCTCTGTTTCTATAATACGTTTACAGGCAAGATGTAAAGAAATATAGCTCTTTTCAGCATCATCAAATTCTACCTGCCATCTCTGGGATAAAATATCCAAAAGCCAGTCAATAAATTCTGCCTCCTTTTCTGTAAAGCAAAAAGATTTTTCCCAGGTCTTCCTTAGAAGCTCAAATTTATCTGAAGCTATGGGGGATCCGGATTTTATCCGTTTTATGCTCACATAGACATGATGGATAAAGGTTTCCAGCGAATTTTCCGTCATATGGATTTTCGTATCCTTCAAAATACTTAAAACCGTATCCTCCAGGCTTTTTAATTGCCGGCTCTTTCTCTCGTCCAAAATACCAAAGCTGTTGCGTCTGGCAAAATAATCTCCGATGCACCGGCGGAAGTCATACTCCTCTCCAAGCATCTTCAGTCCATAATTGGGCTTTCTGTCAATACTGATATGATACCGGGCGACTATTTGTTCTACCTGCTTCAGCGACTGCGTAAGCGTTGTCCTTGAAACAAACAAAAAATCGCACAGTTCATCTATTTTAATATAATCCTTCCGAAACAGCAGATAAATAAGAAGAAAATCAATTCTTTCTTCTATCGAATCCGGGAGACTGTACTTTGTCCCCGTTTCCTTCGAAAAGTACTGATTCCATTTTTCTTCATCTGTAATCTGCAGGATATATCCTGATCTTGGCTTCGAAGCTATGGCAAAGCCATTTGCCCGGCCTTCTAAGCTTAACTCCTTTATCCTAAGTCTGACCGTCTTAACACTAATGTTTAAAGCAGCCGCCATGTTTTCTGCGGTCATATAACCGCCATGGCTAAGCTGCCTCAAAATACTCATTCTATATCTTTCCATCACTCTCGACTTGGGGACGGGGTATTTTTAAAAAGTGCCTGTCCCCGTAAACTTTTTTGTTTCTGGGGACGGGGCATTTCTAGAAATACCCCGTCCCCAACTGCTTATTCCTCTACTTCTACCTTAATTGGGTCAAGCTTCCAGATATCCTCTATATATTCGCGGATGGTTCTGTCTGATGAGAACTTCCCGCAGCATGCAGTATTAAGAAGTGCCTTCCTTGCCCAGCCTTCTTTATCTCTGTATGCTTCCTCTACCTTCTTCTGTGCCTCTGCGTAGGGCCGGAAATCCTTCAGGATAAAGTACATATCCGCGCGGTCGCTTCCCTTTTTATTAAGAAGTGAATTATAAAGATCGCGGTACATCTCTCTGTCGCCCTTTGCATAGGTGCCGTCTACAAGCTGATCTACGACTCTGCGGATATCCGGGTCGCTGTTGTAGATATCCATCGGATTGTAGCCGCCGTTCTGCTCGTAGTTAATAACCTCATCGGAGCTTAGTCCGAAAATAAATGCGTTCTCTTCTCCTACTTCTTCTATAATCTCCACGTTTGCGCCGTCCATAGTGCCGATTGTGGGCGCGCCGTTTAACATAAACTTCATATTGCCCGTGCCGGAAGCCTCCTTGGAAGCTGTGGAAATCTGTTCGCTGACATCTGCTGCCGCAAAGATTTTTTCCGCATTGGATACACGGTAATCCTCAATAAATATAACCTTAAGCTTTCCATTAATGCTCTGGTCATTATTTACAATATCTGCAACAGAGTTAATCAGCTTAATAATCTGCTTCGCGCGGATATAGCCCGCGGAAGCCTTTGCCCCGAAAATAAAGGTCCTCGGGAAAAAGCTCATTTCCGGATGCTCCTTAATCTGGTTATACAGGTACATAACATGCAGAATATTAAGAAGCTGTCTCTTATACTCATGAAGCCTCTTAACCTGTACGTCAAATATGGAGCGCGGATCCACCTCTACTCCGTTGTGTTCCTTAATATATTCTGCCAGACGCTCCTTATTTTTAAACTTAATCTGGCGGAATTCTTCAAGAGCCTGCGGGTCATCTGCAAATGGTTTCAGCCTGCTCATTAAGGACAAATCTGTGATCCATTCCTTTGTGCCGATTTTCTCGGTAACCCAGTCAGCCAGAAGATAATTTCCGTGCATCAGGAAACGTCTCTGTGTAATACCGTTTGTCTTATTGTTAAATTTCTTTGGCATCATCTCATAAAAATCCTTTAATTCCTGATGCTTAAGGATTTCCGTATGAAGCCTTGCAACACCGTTTACCGAAAAGCCTGCCACAATTGCAAGGTGGGCCATTTTTACCTGTCCGTCTCTTAAAATTGCCATCTTGCGGATCTTCTCCTCATTTCCCGGATACTGCGCCCGGATCTGAAGGATAAATCTGCGGTCGATTTCCTGAATAATCTGGTATACTCTCGGAAGAAGTCTGGAGAACAGGTCAATTGGCCATTTCTCAAGAGCCTCTGCCATAATGGTATGGTTTGTATATGCACAGGTCTTTGTAGTAACCTCCCATGCTTCATTCCAGCCAAGTCCTTCCTCATCAAGAAGAATTCTCATAAGCTCCGCAACTGCAACGGTAGGATGCGTATCATTCATCTGAATCGCAACCTTTTCATGAAGCTTTGTGATATCATCATGCTTTCTCTTATATTTCGCGACTGCTGCCTGTAAGGAAGCAGATACGAAGAAATACTGCTGTTTCAGCCTTAATTCCTTGCCTGCGTAATGGTTATCATTAGGATAAAGCACCTCTACAATATTTTTCGCAAGGTTCTGCTGCTCAACTGCCTTGTGATAGTCTCCTCTGTCAAAGGAATCTAACTGGAAGTCAACAATAGGCTCTGCATCCCAGATGCGAAGGGTATTTACCACATGGTTATTATAACCCACAATGGGGTAATCATACGGGATCGCGAGTACAGACTCGTAATTTTCCTGTACAAAACGCATAGCGCCTGTCACGTCATCATATTCCACGCGGATATTCCCGCCGAAACGCACTTCCTTTGCGTACTCCGGCCTTCTAAGCTCAAAGGGATTGCCGTCTTTAAGCCAGTTATCCGGCTTCTCTACCTGATACCCGTTTTCAATCTGCTGCTTGAACATCCCGTAGCGGTAGCGGATTCCGCAGCCGTAAGCAGCATAACCAAGGGTTGCAAGAGAGTCTAAGAAACAGGCAGCCAGACGCCCCAGGCCCCCGTTTCCAAGGGCCGGATCCGGCTCCAAGTCCTCAAGGGCATTGATATCAATTCCCATCTCATCAAGAGCTTCCTTTACTTCCCTGTATGCAGTCATATTGATCAGGTTATTTCCAAGGGCCCTTCCCATCAAAAACTCCATGGACATGTAGTAGACCATCTTCGGATCTTCCTTCTCGTACTCCTTTTGTGTTGCAAGCCAGTCATCAATAATAACTTCCTTTACCGCATAGGAAACAGCCTGAAACAGCTGCTGCTGCGTTGCCTCGTCAACCGTTTTTCTGAAAAGTGTCTTTACATTGTTTTCTACTTCTTTTTTAAATGCCTTCTTCTCAAATCTTGGATTATACATGTTTTCATCCCCTTTATTACTTTTTCTCTACGCCAAGCGCTACATTTTCCCCGTTAATCTTCCAGTCCTTCGTATATCCCTTTGCTGCCGTCTTTGTAACGCTTAAGGCCAGTGTCTCCGCTCCGATCACATCTGCATTTTCCGCAAATATCTTCTCGGCTTTTTCTGTTCCCTCGTAAGTTATCTCGATCTTATCCATAACCTCGAAGCCTGCTTCCTTACGCATGGTCTGAACCTTGCTGATGATCTCCCGCACAAAGCCTTCCTCCAAAAGCTCCTCCGTCAGGTTCGTGTCAAGGACAACCGTGATTCCATTATCATTTTCTGACACATATCCTTCTGTCTGTGCTGATTCAATCAGCAGATCCTCCCGCAGCAGGGTAATCTCCTGGCCGTTTACATCAAGCTTTAGTGCATTTGTACTGTTAATCTCATCCATTGCGGCATTTCCGTCAACAGCACTAAGCGCCGACTTGATTCCACCTAGCATTTTACCATATTTTGGCCCTACTGTCTTTAGCTGAGGCTTAAAAGAATAAGATGTAAAATCACGTACCTCTTGTGTAAATGTTACAGTTTTTACATTGAGCTCTTCACGTACAATTTCCTGATAAAATTCCGGGATCTCGAAGTCTGCTTTTACGTACATCTGTCCGATAGGCTGGCGGTTTTTGATGTTCGCCGTATTTCTGCAGGCACGGCCCATGACAACAAGCTTTAACACCTTATCCATATTAGACTCCAGCTCTTTATCAATCACCTTCTCATCCACCGCCGGAAAATCACAGAGGTGGATACTCTCCGGCGCCTCCTTGTCAATGCTTCTTACAAGATTCTGGTAAATGTCCTCTGTCATAAACGGAATCATAGGCGCCGCCGCCGCCGATACATTCACAAGTGCAGTATAAAGCGTCATATAAGCATTGATCTTATCCTGCTCCATACCCTTTGCCCAGAAACGCTCACGGCTTCTTCTTACGTACCAGTTGCTCATGTCATCTACAAAATCCTGCAGAGCCCTTGCCGCCTCCGGAATTCTGTAGCTTCCCAGATTATCATCCACCTCTTTTATAACTGTATTCAGCTTGGACAGAAGCCATTTATCCATAACTGATAATTTCTCATATTCCAGTGTATATTTCGAGGCGTCAAATTCGTCAATATTCGCGTACAGCACGAAAAACGCATAGGTATTCCACAGGGTTCCCATGAACTTGCGCTGTCCTTCCACAACTGCCTTGCCGTGGAAACGGTTGGGAAGCCAGGGAGCGCTGTTTACGTAGAAATACCAGCGGATCGCGTCTGCCCCGTATTTCTTAAGCGCGTCAAAGGGGTCAACAGCATTGCCCTTTGATTTGCTCATCTTCTGGCCGTTTTCATCCTGCACATGGCCCAGGACGATAACATTTTTATAAGGCGCTTTATTAAAAATCAAGGTAGAAATTGCCAGCAGGGAATAAAACCACCCTCTTGTCTGATCCACTGCCTCGGAAATAAAATCTGCCGGAAACTGCTTTTCAAAAAGCTCCTGGTTCTCAAAGGGGTAATGATGCTGCGCAAAAGGCATGGCACCGGAATCAAACCAGCAGTCAATCACCTCCGGCACACGGTGCATCTCCTTCCCGCACTTCGGACAGCGGATGGTCACCTCGTCAATATACGGACGGTGGAGCTCAATATCCTCCGGGCAGTTGTCAGACATTTCCTTAAGCTCTGCAATACTGCCGATGGAATGTTGATGTCCGCACTCACACTCCCAGATATTAAGAGGGGTTCCCCAGTAGCGGTTGCGGCTGATGCCCCAGTCCTGTACATTTTCCAGCCAGTCGCCGAAACGGCCCTTTCCGATACTCTCCGGGATCCAGTTGATGGTATTATTATTCGCAATCAGATCCTTTTTCACCTCTGTCATCTTAATAAACCAGGATTCACGGGCATAGTAGATAAGAGGCGTATCACATCTCCAGCAGTGGGGATAGCTGTGCTCAAAATTCGGCGCAGAGAAAAGAAGCTGCCTCTTCTCCAGATCCTTTAATACCTCCGGATCCGCCTTCTTTACAAATAATCCGGCAAATGGAGTTGATTCTGCCATATTTCCTTTTTCATCTACAAGCTGCACGAAGGGCATATCATATTTGCGGCATACCTTCGCGTCATCCTCACCAAATGCAGGGGCAATATGAACCACGCCAGTACCGTCCGTCAAAGTTACATAATCATCACAGGTAACATAAAATGCCTTTTTATTCTGATTCTTAATTCCTTCTGCAGCACATTCATATAAGGGCTCATACTCCTTAAACTCAAGCTCCCTGCCCTTAAAGGTCTCAAGCACCTCGTAGGCCTTTTTATCCTCTTCCTCCGATTTCTCCGCCAGAGGGCCAAGCACTGTGTCAAGAAGAGCCTCAGCCATATAATAGGTATACCCATCGATACATTTTACCTTGGCATAGGTCTCATTTGCATTTACACAAAGACCTAAATTGGAAGGCAGCGTCCACGGCGTTGTTGTCCATGCAAGAATATACGCATCCTCGCCCTTCGCCTTAAACCTTACAATCGCAGAACGCTCTTTTACATCCTTATACCCCTGGGCTACCTCCTGGGCAGACAGCGGAGTCCCGCACCGCGGACAATAGGGCACAATCTTAAAGCCCTTATAAAGAAGCCCTCTGTCCCAGATTTTCTTAAGAGCCCACCACTCTGATTCAATAAAATCATTGTGGTACGTAACATAGGGATTCTCCATGTCAGCCCAAAAACCAACCGTAGCAGAGAAATCCTCCCACATGCCCTTATATTTCCAGACACTTTCCTTACATTTGTCAATAAACGGCTCCAGGCCATACTCCTCAATCTGATCCTTTCCGTCAAGCCCCAGCGCCTTCTCCACCTCAAGCTCAACCGGCAGTCCATGGGTATCCCACCCCGCCTTCCTCGGAACCTCATAGCCCTTCATGGTCCGGTATCTTGGAATCATATCCTTAATCACACGGGTCAGCACATGCCCGATATGCGGCTTGCCGTTTGCAGTCGGCGGGCCGTCATAAAAAGTATACATATCCCTGCCCTCGCGGTCAGACATACTCTTTTCAAAGATATGATTCTCTGCCCAGAACTTCTCCGTTTCCTTCTCCCTGTCAACAAAATTCAAGTCCGTTGAAACCTTCTTATACATCCCTAACCTCCTTCTTCTAGTTGGGGACGGGGTAAAATTAAAAATACTCCGTCCCAGATTAAAAAAACCCTGTCCCTTTTTCGGGTGGGACCCCCCAGAGGGTTTTTATGATATAGGGAACAACGTTTCCTATATCATAAAAAGCTTCCGCCCTGTATAGGACGAAAGCTTTGCTTACGCTTATAAACCACCTAACATACTGTCATATGTCTTCCCTGTAACGGGGGAATTCCGTCAGTTCCTACTTCGTACTTCGGATTCTGCACGGTTCGGAAGCTGCAACTTGGAAGTGATATTCAGATATATCCTACTCGCACCGGACTCCCACCATCTCCGGCTCGCTTTGCCTTTTAAATATATCCTACTGTCTTCGTCATCATCTTTATCTGTATATTTTACTTATACACGGCTACATTATATAAAATAAACCCTTGATTCGTCAAGGGTTTTTCCGCTATTTAAATTATTTCCGCCTGCGGCGCTTACTGGCCCTCTTTTTGTCTATGAGCTTCTTCATATACCCTGCCAATATGCCGACAAGCAGAATTAATACTATAACTGCTGCTGCCAATAAACGTTTTTCATTCCGTGCGCCTTTATCTGATTTTTCCGAGCCCTTTTTTGTGCTCTCCTCCGGGCTTTTTTCTGATGCATATTCCGGATTTTCTTTTATAAAGGAATCACTAAGCTTTGCCCTTACTTCCCCGACACAATTTCCCTCATAAGTATATGTAAGAACCGCCTCACCCTTTACTTCTTCGTCCGGCGTAAGCTCCATCTTAAGCTTATCAAATGAAACTCCATCCGGAAGTACAACATAACCGCCTCCGTCCTCTGTAATAATCTTTTCCACATCTTCTGATTTCTCAAGCTCTGATACATCAACCTTTTTAAAATTGCCGTATACATACTCACATAAATTCCGTGTATCTGAATACACATTCGTGCCTTCTGTCCGGAGAACTACACAGACCAGCTTCATATCCCCATTATCTGTCATTGTCACAAGCGTGTTTCTGGATTGATCCGTGTATCCCGTCTTACCGCCGATTACATATTCCCAGTAGTACATATTGTCCATGTAAAACATTTTATGATTCTGCTGAAAAATGTGCTCCATCGTTGTGTCGCTTGCCTCAATCGTATACTGCATGGTCTGCATCACATCAAACACAAACGGGTACTCAAAGAGAGCTCTTCCGATCAGAGCCATGTCCCTCGCGCAAGTGTAATGGTTATCGTCATGAAGCCCGTGGGGGTTCACAAAATGAGAATTAAATCCCCCAAGCTCCTGACACCTTGTATTCATCAGATCTATATACCAGTTATAGTCATAGCCTTCATTTTTCCCAATGCTTTCAGCCACTGCGTAAGACACCTCATTAGCCGATGCAAGGAGCACAGCATAAAGCGCCTGCTCCAGAGAAATCACGTTGCCCTCCTGCATGCCAATGGCCGCATCATCCCACTCTAAGAAGGACAGGCTGTCTGCGGAAAACGTCACCTTGTCATCAAGCTTACCATTTTCCATCGCCACAAGGGTAGTCAAAATCTTCGTAATACTTGCCGGATAATGGTGGTCGTCAATATTCTTTGCATAAAGAATCGCCCCGCTTCCTGCCTCCATCACAATTCCTGCCTCCCCGTATGTCCCCGGCCCCTGGGGCCAGCCGGGCAGTTCATTAGACTGGATTGGAAGCCCGTATAAACGCTCAAGCTCCTTCTGGGCTTCCTGCTCCTCGGGCGTAAGCCACTCCATATCCGTATCCGTTGCCGCCGCCTGTATTCCCACAGAAAGGCACAGTACCAGCACAAGAAGCGCCGACAAAATTCTTTTCCCCACTCTCATCTTCTAAGTCCTCCCCGCGAAGCCCTTCCGGCATCCAAAACCTTCCACTACTATTTGTGTTGATTCTTTCATACCTGCTGCTCCTTTATCTGAATCATTTCTTTACCGCCAACCGGTTATTTTCATTATATATCACATATATATTATATACAATGTTTTCCTCAAAATAACCAAAAAAGGAACCGGCCTACGGTCCCTTTATCTCTTTGTTACTGCTCACTCCGCTCACAATAACCTTCAACCCTCTTCTTCGTTTCTTTTTCAAGCTCTGCTCTAAGAAAGCGGATTCTCTCCTGCTGTCTTTTCATACTCTTTATGTAGAAAACAAACACAAAAAATGCCGCCAGCATCAATACAAAATGCAAAACACAATAATTATATTCATCAATCATGCTATTGCTTAAAGGAATCTCCTCATTTACAGAAATCTCCTGAACGGCCTTTTCCGCTGCCGATGCCCCTGATGACTCCTCTGTAGCAGGATTTGCAGGAATGATAATCTCCTGTGTCCTGTGCTTTGATTCTGCCAGCTCATCCGTTTCCTCCCCCGTTTCAATAGCTGCATCATTTCCGTCAGATGCCCATAAAGAACTGGCTGGCAGGAACA
Organism: uncultured Lachnospiraceae bacterium; assembly: GCA_949502235.1. Taxonomy (GTDB): domain Bacteria; phylum Bacillota; class Clostridia; order Lachnospirales; family Lachnospiraceae; genus CAPEBR01. Next base: position 132,396 of record CATBDC010000001.1, read on the forward strand.
GGCAGACGGATACTGCTATGACCGCGGCAAATAAAACTGCAAGCCGCCTTTTTATACCTTTTCCCATCATTTACCGCCCCTTTCAATACTCCTTATATTATAAAAGAGACTTAAAATATGTAAAAAGGTTCAGATTTTGGTAAAAAACATCCTTTTTAAGAGGTTTGAAGCTTTTTCATAAGCTTCTTTACCTTTTTCTTACACTTCCCGCAGCCCTTTGCAGCCTTCGTCATTTTCTTAATATCCTTAAATGACGAAGCCCCCTTCTCCACTGCATCTGCTACATCTCCCTTTGTCACCTTATAGCAGGAGCAGATAATCTTCCCCCGGTTCATAATTACAGAACCAGAGAAGGAGCAGAATATACACGTGCCCCCAGCTCATTATCCAGCATATAAAGGCTCTTTGGATCATCCCCGAAAAGCTCGAATTTCTTCACAAGATTATCCGCATTATTCTCCTCCTCGCACTGCTCCTTTACAAACCAGTCGAGAAACTGCATGGTTCGGAAATCCTTTACGGAATACGCAGCGTCATAAATTGTATGGATCAGGCCTGTTACATACTGCTCATGCTTTAATCCCTCCGAAAGAACCGCCTTCGCACTGGTAATCTCAACCGCCGGCTTATCAATTGCCTCCAATACAACCTTCTCTCCATTATTCTGCAAATACTGCAAAATCAGCATCGCATGATCCCGCTCCTCCTGCGCCTGAACCCTGTACCAGTTTCCAAATCCATCCAGCCCCTCGTCATAGCAGTAATTGGAAAAGTCCAGATACAGGTAAGCAGAATAAAACTCCTTATTAACCTGCTGATTTAATAATTCTACAACCTTTCTGTCCAACATATCTATATCCTCCTTTGAAGTGTTATACGTTTTTTATTATACGCTTTTCTTTTTAATATGTATATTATTTCTTCTGGTTTTTACATCATGCCATCACGCCCTGTTAAGCCTTCGATTCTGATTTATACCTGATTCTCAAGCTCTACCGTATCATTTGCATACAGTTCAGATATCCTGTCCTCAAGCTCCCTCTCCTGTTTTTTCATGTCGTGATGCTTCCATATAAAGCCTGCAGTAACAACAATCAGTACAATAGCTGCCGGCAGATCCCACAGGCAGAATCCAAAAACACTATGCTCTATAATATATGACATAACCACTCCTCCTTCCTGCTGTTACGCATTTGCGGGGCCATCCGCCGCCTTATTTGCAAGTGCCTCCAGCTTCTCATTTCTCTTCTTATCAAAATCATCATCGCGTTTCTTCTGATTACGGCTGTGCACTATCAGGATCACAATTAGAACCACTGCTGCCAAAAGTGCCGGCAGATCCCAGAAGTGTATATCTATATTGTTGTGTACAAATTCATAAAAATTATACAACATATGTCTGCCGCCTCCCTCTTCACTGCCTTAGCTCTGATTTTCCTTGTCATCTGCCAGCCCTAACCGCCTCTTTAATGACTCTGTCTCAAGCTCATCTCTAAGCCCCGCGATTCTTTTCTGCTGTTTCTTCATACTCTTTGTGTAGCACATATATACAACGAGCGCTGTCAGCATCAATATGAAATGTAAGTTACAGCAATGATGGACATCAAGCTCTCTGTTTGTTAACGGTACTTCTTCATCTAATACAGGTAAGATGTTAATCCTGCCCTCTTCATCTACAACAACTGCAGCTGCCGGTACTGGTGCGTCAGGAACCGCTGCAGCTGCGGGAGCCGCAAAGGGCGGCGCAGGAGCAGGAGCCAGTGCTGCTGCTAAACCTGCCGGTGCTGCTGCGGGCGCCGGTGCTGGTACTTCCGGTACTGCAGGTATTACGCCAGAAGGAGTATCAGCCGTGTAGACAATTGTCAGCTCTACATCCTGTGCGGGCATTCCCTGTACATCACTTCTTAACAATCCAATACTTGGCGTGTAGCCTGCGATTGCTGGTGATGTGTAGCTGAAGGACTCACCCGCAAGGTACTGTCCTGTTACATCCGGAGCTGCCACGCCGCCGTTTACGTAGACATAGTGGATGATCAGCTTGTAAATGTTTTCTATCTGTACCGGCTCTGTCGAATCCTCTTTGTCGCCCGGGTCAACTGGTATCTGGTTTTCCGGATCGGCAGAAATTACGAAATCCGGATCAGCAATAGCTGTATTAACGATACTGCTTCCCGCATCTGCCCTTGTTATTACATACTCACATTCGAGAGTAACCGCGTCTCCCTGTGCGAGCCGTTCGATGGTTACCGTATTATCATCATTTAATGCTGTCCCTTCCGGCAGGCTTTTAAAGGTTACCTCACCCGCTGCGCCCGTTAATTCATCTGTAACTACAATATTTTCAAGCGCTGCGTTTGTTATCCCCGCTGCACTGGCTACAGTAATTTCATACTGAATTGTATCGCCAACCTTATACTGCTCCTGCGGGTTAACAATTCTCTTGTTAACACTATAGGCCGCGTTTATAAGACCGGGATTCATATCCTCAACATCCGTCACGACTTCAGCTTCGTCAGTTATACCGCCCTTTGTCCTTGCAGACGCCTTATTTACAACCTCGCCGTTCAGAATATCGCTTTTCTTAACAATATATGAATAAGCATACTGTTTCTCCTCTCCCGGGGCAAGCTCATGTATATGGCTGTCTTCCAATGCAACAAGCGAATCAGCCACATCAATATCTGTCAGTGTAATATTGCCTGTGTTTTTAACGATAACCGTATAATCAATGGCATCGCCCAGACCCGGCCTGCCGCCGGTCTGCCTTGCTGCTGTCTTAGTAACTGTTAATGACGTATTATTCTTTGGTTTCCATATAGCGTACAGGGTCGTATTTTCTTTTATACAAATCGTATCGCCCGGGGCATACGAATCACCCGTTCCATCCGGCGCTGTATTCCATTTTTCAAATTCATAACCATTGCGGACCAAATCCACCCAGGTTTCTTCTTTTCCAGATACGGCATAGTTTCCAGCCCGCCCCACAGCCGCCGGGCTTCCGCTTTTTATCTCCCGGCCTGTTGGTACAAAGCTGTTATCTGCCCCGTTTCCATTATAATCCAAATAAATATTTTCTTTTTTCCTTATCGTGCCGTCAATATGCCAGGTGTTATCATTCCTCTGATCCTTAACAACATACCACACTACCTCTTCTGAAGTGCTGTCCCAATAGTGATGGCTGTTATTCTGGCTATCAACAAACTCATAAAAATAATCCGTTAAAACATCATTTACAGCCGCTTCGCCAACCACAGTGTGCGCAGGATTTACATACTGTAATATATCAACCTGTTCCGGACTACTGTCATATACCGTTATATATGGAGCATACTGCAGTGATGGTTCATTCGGAATTTTACCATCTTCACGTATGGCCATCTTAATTTTTGCCATATGTTGTCCCGCGCTCCTCGCCCAAACCGCATAAAATACAGCATCGCCTGTAACATAGTACCCGCTCCCGGGAGAAAATACCGCTGCATTGTCTTTTATATTATCGGTACTAATTCCGCTTGAGTCTTTACTTTCAGACCATCCTAGTAAAATATAATCTTCCCTTTCTATTCCATTCCCATCAGGAAGCCTGATGGATGTATGCAGCTCCGCTTCTATCTCTGCCGGAATTATTCCGCTTCCGCCATTGAGATCAAACGTAATTATATTTTTAGTATTTTGGGGGTTCTCATCTGCTTCTTCAGAATCATCCCCCTGTGCAATATCTGTTTTTTCCGCTTCGTTCTCCTCTTTCACGTTAATATCAGCAGTATCTTCCTCCTGCACATCCGCCGGTCCCGGCTCCTCTGCAGGTTCAACATCCACTGTCTGTTTTTCATCCTCTTCCGGCTGCTTTGGAATCACAATCTCCTGCGTATCCTCCGCCGGATCGATCCCGCCCTGTTCAGGATCCGCCGTATCCGTCCCAGGCATACCGTCCAGGACAGCAGAGCTGTCTTCTATATTTTCAACAGTCTTTTCCTCACCTTCAGCCGCTGCCAGAACACAGTCATGTGAAAACAAACAAGTTGATGCAGCCATAAAAACCGCTAACAAAAGTGCGGCCCGCCGTTTAAAATTCTTTCTCATTATTACTGCCCCTTTCTTTCTTCGCTTCTACTATCCAAATTCATCACAGTTATAAGCAGTAAAGTCCAAAAAAACTAAGCCTATATAATAAAAGAGACGCCAAAAAACAAAAAAAGCTCATAAATTCAGTAAAAACTTAAGATATTTTTCTCTGTACGGTTGGAATATCGTTCGAAGGACAAAAGGGCATCTTCGAACTTCTGTCCCTTGAACAAGATTCCAAAATTAAAAATTGTAAAAAAATACTGCATTTTTGCGAATCTATGTTATACTATAAACGATTATACTCTAAAAAAGGAGGATGCCCTTATGAAAAAGTTTGATATATTTAAGACTGTCCAGCTGGTTCTATTTGTTGCTCTGGCAGGAGTAAGCTTATATATGATACTTACGGATCCGAGGCTCTACCAGCTGGTTGCCGGTGATGCACAGATACGGACCTTATGCATCCTGTTGTGGGCTTCTCTTGGCCTTTCATTTTTATTTACATTTATGGACTTCAGCCTGTTCTCGTCCTTTAAAAGAGAATATAGAGAGCTGGATTTTGCGGTGTCCTCTGATCCGGTATCAGGTATTGCGAACCGGTACAGCTGCGATACCTTAATTGAAAAATACCTGGATAAACCGCTTCCGAGAAAAATAGGCTGTATCATGTTTGATCTTACGAATATACAGGAGATTAATGAAAAATACGGTCATATACAGGGAAATGTGGTGATCCGTGAATTCTCCGGAATTTTGCAGACTACATCCATGGGCCTTTGTTTTGTAGGGCGAAATGGAGGAAATAAATTTATTGCTTTATTCGAAAATTGCACAGATGAGAAACTAAAAACTTTCTTAGAGCGGGTAGATAAGAAGGTAGACCGGCATAATGAAATGTCAGATACTCTTCAGATTCTTTACCGCTACGGCATCAGCTTTGACGAGGGGGAAACGGTGAGAACCATCACTGATTTGATTGCTCTTTCAAACAGGCGGATATATGCAGGGATTTAATTTTTAAGTTTTTAGTATCAGTAACTGTATAAAGGAGGTAGATATTTTCATGTCCTCTTTAGATTACAAGTACATAGCAAAGCTGGTTTCACAGGCACAGATGGGAGACAGTGATGCATTCGCAGAATTATATGCTGCCACTTATCAAAGACAGTATCATTTTGCATACCGCTATTTAAAGGATGAATATCTGGCACAGGATGCCTTGCAGGAAACTTATATACTTGCACTTAAAAACCTGTCAAAGGTTAAGGATCCAACTCTTGTACTGGCATGGCTGAATCAGATTAACTTCCGCGTATGCTATAATCTGCATAAAAAGCAGCAGCAGTATGACAGGGAAATGAGCGATTATGATGAGGCGGTTTCTACTGCGGCTCCGGCAGTATCGAATAATCCGGAGGACGAGGTAATAGAGATAGATTCCCAGGAATATATCATGAACCAGATATTAAAGCTCCCTTTTACGGAAGCACAGGTTATTATTTTAAAATATTATCAGAATATGAAGCATGATGAGATTGCCCAGCTTATGGACATCAGCCGCAGCTCCGTAAAACGCTATCTGATAAGCGGGCGGGAGCATTTGGGGAAAGTATTACAACAATAAGGGGGAGGCGAGTTTTACCTATGATGCGTTTTAAGAAATCAACAGAACCACAGCTGGATTTAGACGATGCGAGTAAGATATTAGAAAATATCTTTGCAGCAAACCAGGTAGAGCCCAACACGATTCCTCTGGATGTTCTGACTGCATACAGTAATTACCGCAAGGAGCGCTTTTCTCTTCAGAGGACGGTTCTTGTCGTGGTTATGGTGCTGTTTTTATTGCTGCCGTTTTTGTTTATAGCTCCGTCATTTACAATACAATCCGAGACACAGGGTTTTGAAGCAAATCCTGTCTACCAGGTAGAGGTTGATACCTTTATCCCTGTGCAGCGGGTAACTGCTACAATTGATGGACACAATGTCCCTGTTTATGAAGTAGCTGCCCACGTATATTCCATAGAGCCGCCTGTGAATGGCCATATGACCGTATCCGTAACCTTAATTAACCATCAGACGGTCACACATTTTATTGATGTGGAAAATGTTGATTCAGAGGCTCCGTTAGTTGTCTCTAATAATATGGATGAGGAAAATGTATATTTATATCTGTCTGATACTGGTTCCGGTATTAAATATGAGGAAATAAAGGCTGTGAACCTTAGCGGACAGGAAATTCTTCCCGTATCCTATGATACTTCTACGGGATGTGTGGCGTTTGCTTATCCGCAGGAGACCTTAAATATTTATATACCAGATAATGCAGATAATACCCTGCATCTTATATTGACAGTAAAATAATTATGAAAATATATGAAAAGAAAGGAGGCTGTAGAATGCATAAAAAAACACTCGCTATCTACCTGTCATTTACGCTTCTTATTTCAGCTCCCTTTTTGACAGGATGTTCCGGAGACTCATCATCTGCGGAAACCGGCGATTCTACTTCAAAATCCTCTGTTTTTTCCTTTGGTTCTTCCAAATCAAAAAACCATTCTGAGGATAAAAAGAGAGCTACTGTGAAAGAATATCTTCTTCCGACAGCATCTGGGGCGGTTGTGTATGGAAACGATATTGTTTCTATAGATGCATCTAACGTTTCAGAAGGTTATGTTATGGTCAGGCATCAGGGCGGAGTTGATAAGGTAAAGCTGCAGATTACCACACCGGACGGCACCACCTACAGCTATACCCTGGCAATCGGTTCCTTCGAGGCATTTCCATTGTCAGGCGGAGACGGAAGCTACCACATTGATATACTTGAGCATGCTTATGATGATATGTATGCCATAGCCTTTTCACAGGATATAAACGTGACCCTGAATGATGAATTCCGGCCATATTTATACCCGAACCAATATGTGTGGTTTACTAAGGATTATAAGGCGGTTTCCTACGCTGCTTCGCTTTCAGAGAAATCCTCGAATGACTTAGATTATGTGGAGCAGGTATACAACTACGTGATTGATAATATTTCGTATGACGAAGAGCTGGCAGAAAATGTGCAGGCAGATTATCTTCCGAATATTGACCGGACAATGGACACGAAGAAGGGCATTTGCTTTGACTATGCTTCCCTTATGTCTGCCATGCTCCGTTCCCAGGGGGTTCCCACAAAGCTTGTTGTTGGATATTCCGGCGATGCCTATCATGCGTGGATCAGCGTTTACTTAAGTGAAATCGGCTGGGTAGACAATATTATCGAGTTTGACGGAAAAAACTGGTCCCTCATAGACCCGACTCTTGCGGCAAACAACAGCAGCAAGTCTGTTGCAAAATATGTAGGTGACGGAAGTAATTATACAGTAAAATATTCTTATTAAAGTAAATAAAAGAGGAGGACTATTATGAAACCATTTTCCAATCTGGAGCTGGCTTCCTTCTGCGGACAGACCGCACTAATCCTGAAATCAGGTATTTCTTCTATGGAAGGACTTACAATTATGCTGGAGGATGCTGCTTCTTCTGATGAAAAATCCATACTTGAGGCTCTTCTTGCCGATATGCAGGAGACAGGCAGCCTTTATCATGCGCTGGAATCACTAAACATCTACCCGCCCTATATGCTTCACATGGTTCAGATAGGAGAAGAAACGGGTACGCTTGACGAGGTTATGCAGTCTCTTCAAAACCATTATGAAAGAGAAGATTCTATTAATAAAAGCATCCGTAATTCCATTACATATCCTATGATCATGACCGGCATGATGGCTGTTGTGATTGTAGTTCTTCTTGTAAAGGTTATGCCGATTTTTAACCAGGTATTTATTCAGCTTGGTACGGAAATGACCGGGTTTTCCCGGATGCTTATGAATATCGGAACAGCCATTAACCGGTATTCTGCTGTATTTGTTCTCATTCTTGCAGCGGCAGCAGGCTTTATCTTTTACGGCACCCGCACTGCTTCCGGAAGAAATGTATTTCGGAATCTGGGATATAAGCTTAAATTTACCAGGGCTATTTATGAGGAAATCGCTGCCTGCAGATTCGCAAGCGGTATGGCTCTTACACTTAGCAGCGGACTGAACCCTGAAAGAAGCATGGAGCTTGTCAACTCTTTGAATGATGACCCTGTTTTCCAGAAAAAAATCGACCAGTGCCAGAGCGAGGTTGATGAGGGGAATGACCTTTCAAAAGCCCTCTTTACCTCCGGTATGTTTACCGGAGTCTATGCCCGGATGGCGTCCATTGGCTCTAAAACAGGCGCTATGGATCAGGTCATGGAACAGATCGCGGAATTATATCAGGATGATATCGATACACGCATGAACAATATTCTGGCTGTATTAGAGCCCACGCTGGTTATATTTCTGTCACTGATTGTAGGAGTCATTCTCTTGTCGGTTATGCTTCCTCTTATGGGCATTATGTCCAGTATATAAGCAAATAATTTTAAGGAGCTTTTAAAATGAATCGTTTTGGATACAAGAAACAGGCGCTTAAGCCATCGGGATTCTTACTCTCCGTGTGCATTTTTTTACTGATTCTCTTTTTGTTTGTACAGGGAATTTCCTCTCTGTCCGTGAGCACGAAAAAACGCCAGAAGGAGAGCCTTGAAAATGCCATTATGCGCAATATCACCTACTGCTATACGGTTGAAGGGACATACCCTGAAAGTCTGGCTTATCTTAAGGAGAACTATGGTCTTACCTATAATGAGGATTTGTTTTTTGTAGATTATCGTGTTTCCGGTTCTAATATTCTTCCGGATGTGACGATTATTGAAAGGGAGGGTAAATAATGCGGTTTCGTACAAAACGCAGGCACATGATAGACTTTTTGTTTCCGGTAGCGCTTTTCTTTGTATTTGCCCTTTCCGCACTTACGGTTCTTCTTCTTGCTGCCAGGATATATCAGTCTACTACGGAAAATTCGTCCCTGAATTATACGTCAAGGACTGGTCTTTCCTACATAAGCGAAAAAATACACCAAAATGATCTGGGGGGACAGGTTACCATCGGAAGCCTCGATGGATGTGAAGCGCTGATTATGGAACAGACGGCAGGTGAGGACATCTACTATACATATATTTACGCAGATGACAAGGAGCTTAAAGAGCTTTTTATTAAGGACGGCGCGCCGGCGAAGGCTTCTTCCGGGCGGACAATTCTGGAAATTCAGAATTTTTCAATGGAGCAGATAGGGGACAATCTGTTAAGGTTTTCCTGTACTGATAAGAAAAATCAGACAGCTTCTACCATAGTAGGTATAAGAAGTATATAAATTTATTAACTAAGAAAGGATAGAATTTCTCCATGGTACGTAGAAACAGAGCAAGATCATCAAGCCTTTTTTTGATGGAGCTGATAATTGCAATTCTTTTTTTCTCGGCTTCCAGTGCTGTTTGTGTGCAGTTTTTTGTGAAATCCCACCTGATGAGTAATGATTCTAATGCTTTGAATCACGCGGTAAATGAATGTGCAGGCGCCGCGGAGATTATTGATACAGCAGACAGTATAGAAGACAGCGTGAATATGATGAAAAGACTGTATCCCAATGGAAGTTATCCTGAAGTACAGACTGATATGAAAGCTGCAGATATTGAAATCTACTATAATGACAGCTTTGAGGCATGTATCAGCCAGGACGCCGCATTTATCCTGACGCTGCACATGGAGCTTAACGGCCAGATGGTTACGGCAGATATGCAGATGAGCTCTTCTGATTCCGGGGCTAACATATATGAGCTTCCGGCAAAGCACCATATAGCAAGGAGGACCGGTTATGAAGAAAGATAAAGAACAATCTTCTTTTGTAAATATTGGCTCTTCCTCTCTGTTGATTGTATTTCTGGTATTGTGCCTTGCCACATTTGCCATACTTTCCTTGTCGAGTGCCAAAAGTGACTATACCTTAAGTGAAAGACTTGCAGAGCACAAAAGCCAGTACTATGAGGCCAGTGCAAAAGCAGAAGCTGTCTTAGATGAAATTGACAGGGTCCTTGAAGAAACAGCCTCAAAAAAGATGAGCTTTTCGCGCTACAAAAAAGCCATAACAGAGGAATTTAACGATACCATGATTGGGGAAGCAGCTGTTTCCTGCAGTATGCAGGAGGATGAGCTTATGATTGCCTATCAGATTCCCGCAGGAGAAAAACAGGCGCTTCATGTGGAGCTTATAGTTACTGATTATGAAAAGCACGAAAATTATTATGAAATACAGAAATGGCAAATCAACTCTACCGGCACATGGAATGGGGATAACAGCCTGAAGCTTATGCCGATGGGAGAGTAAAGAGTAATAAATAAAGGAGTTCATAAAATATGAATTTAAAAGAAATTTTAGACCAGGCGATTAAAGAGCAGGCATCCGATGTGTTTATCGTAGCCGGACTTCCTGTATCCTTTCGGAAAAACGGCGTTATCTGCCAGGTCAGTGATACAAAGCTGCTTCCAAAGGATACGTCAGAATTATTGATGGATATATATGAACAGGCCGGACAGCGTGATATTAGTATTTTAACGGAAGAGGGAGATGACGACTTCTCCTTCGCTATTCCGGGACTGTCACGTTTCCGTGTCAGCGCTTACAAGCAGAGAGGCGCCCTATCTGCTGTTATCAGAATCATTACCTTCACCCTTCCGGATTTTGATGAATTAGGGCTTCCGGAACACATCATCCATTTAGGAGACGGCGGCAAGGGCATGATTCTCGTTACCGGGCCGGCAGGAAGCGGCAAATCTACCACCCTGGCCTGCATTATTAACCAGATAAACAAAAGCCAGCACAAGCACATTATAACACTTGAGGATCCGCTGGAATATCTCCACCGGCATGAGCAGAGCATCGTAAGCCAGCGGGAGATAAATGTAGACACAGAAAATTACGTAACCGCACTGCGCGCCGCACTGCGCCAAAGCCCGGACGTCATACTTCTGGGAGAAATGCGTGACTACGAGACAATTACCGTTGCCATGACAGCCGCGGAGACAGGACATCTTCTTTTGTCCACCCTCCACACAATCGGCGCCGCAAATACCATTGACCGTATCATTGACGTATTCCCGGCCAACCAGCAGCGCCAGATAGGCATACAGCTTTCCATGGCATTAACCGCAGTCGTATCCCAGCAGCTTGTGCCCACCGTAGATGGAAAAGTCACTCCCGCTCTGGAGATTATGACCGTAACACCCGCTATCCGTAATATGATACGAGATAATAAGGTACACCAGATTGACGGAATTATATATTCTTCCATGAAGGAGGATATGATATCTATGGACGGAAGTCTTTTAAATCTGTATAAACAAGGAAGAATTGCAAAGGACACTGCCTTAAAATACGCCACTAACCCCGATATGCTGGGGAAGAAATTGTAATTGGGGACAGGGTAAAATGAAAAAAAAGAGACAACTGGATATGCTGCACGGCCCCATCTGGAATAAAATCCCACAGTTTGCCCTGCCGGTAGCAGCAACCGCTATTCTGGGACAGCTTTTTAACGCGGCGGATATTGCGGTGGTTGGGAATTTCACCGGGGAACTGCGCACCGTATCGGTAGCTGCCGTCAGCACCAACAGCTCTATTATCGGCCTGGTTGTCAATCTGTTCATCGGTATTTCACTGGGAGCAAATGTAACGATTGCCCACGCCATCGGGCAGGGCAGCGATAAGGGAGTCAGCAAGGCCGTTCACACAGCCATCGTCATGGCAGTGCTGGGCGGCATGTTCGCTGCCGTCCTGGGCGAGCTGCTTGCCGCGCCGCTTCTGGGGCAGCTTCATACGCCAGAGGATGTGTTTCCGATGGCGCTTATGTATCTGCGAATCTATTTCGCAGGGCTTCCGGTCATCCTCCTCTATAATTTTGAGGCGGCAATTTTCCGCAGTATTGGGGAAACCAGGCTTCCGCTGATTGCACTGACATCATCCGGCATTTTAAATGTACTGCTGAACCTGTTTTTCGTGGCAGTCCTTCATAGGACAGTAGATGGTGTGGCCATGGCCACGGTTATTTCCAATGCAGTCAGCGCCGCGATTCTGTACCGCTGCCTCCGCCGCACAGAGAAGGCGATCCACGTAGAACCAAAGGAGCTGCGCATTGACATGGACAGTATGAAGCGGATCCTGCGTATCGGCGTGCCTGCCGGGATGCAGAGCGCGGTATTCTCTGTGGCGAATATTATCATCCAGTCCGCAATCAACAGCCTGGGAACTGTCATCATGGCGGCCTCCGGGGCGGCATTCAATATTGAGATCATCACCTACGATATCCTCAATTCCTTCAGCCAGGCCTGTACCACCTTTGTCGGCCAGAACTTCGGCGCGAAAGAGATTCAGCGCTGCAGGAAAGCACTGGCGCTGTGCCTTGCGGAAGGCATGGCAGCCCTGCTTTTGGCCATTGCAGTGATTCTTTCCTTCGGCAGGCCGCTGTTAGCCATTTTCAACAACGACCCACAGGTAATTGAGGCGGGCTATATCCGCCTGGTAACACTGATGACAGCGCATATATTCAGCCTGTGCTATGAGGTTCTGTCTGGCTATCTGCGCGGCTTCGGCATCTCACTGCTGCCCGCTGTTCTGACAATGCTTGGCGTATGCGGTGTGCGCTTAAGCTGGATTTACTGGGTATTTCCCAAAAGCCCGGATTTTCAGACCATCATGACGGTATTTCCTATTAGTCTCGCTGTCACGGCTCTGCTGATGCTGACGGCAGTGCTTTGTTGCCGCCCATCCCGGAGATTTGGGAATGTAGTTGGAAAATAAGTAGGGTTTTCCTGTTTATCTTCGTCCTTCCTGTAAAAATGAGACTGAAAATAGTAATACATCTCATTTTTACAGGAAAGGGGGCATACTTTGCATGAGAAAACGGTTCAACATCACAGGACTTTGTATTCCATTCAAGCATTATATGGTTAACCTAAGTGAGCGGCTGGAAGAAATTCGTAAGATAGTTGACAAAGGTCTCTATTTTTCAATAAACCACGAAAGACAGTTCGGCAAAACTACCATATTGCACGCCCTCACAAGAACCCTGTCAGCTCTGTATCTTGTCGTACATCTGGACTTTCAAATACTGGGCAGCGCCCAGTTTATATAGTAACTTCTTTCACCGACTTGATTTAATTCAAACATTCCAAATCCTCTCATTCCTTCCTTACCATATCGAGATTAAAAGACTAGAAATACCAACATATCGAAAAATTGGTCTTGCCATGTTGGATAAAAAGAGAATTTCTGTAACCACAAAAGAATTTTTAAAATATCTGGACATGTTATGAATGACTGTTTTCTCTCATATTCACTATTGCAATACAAACAAGCGTTCTCAAACCAATTCTCTTGCAAAATAAAGTTTTAAGCATAAAGGGGGTTATCATGAACACGTTAGAAATTCTGACATTACTTCTGGCGATATTTGCAGCATTAACTTACATAGATAATAACAACAACCGTAAATAGGCAGAAAAAGCTATCCTCTACCGCAAATAGGGGATAGCTTGTGTAACTTGTAAACCATTTTGCATAAGTTTCCGTGTGGGGTAATAAGGACATGCCAATATCTCCGGGAGTCTGGACCATTCTTCCAGAACACACGCGAGTTTAAGTTTGGAAATCAAAGTCATTAGGATAGCCACACCCTGCGGTCACTTATTGAATAGCCTTTTATTGAATTTTTAATTTGACAATCTTTGAATCATTTTAAGTATCCGCCCCGCACTGCACCGTATCATTTCTTCCGATAATTTTCCTTGTTCATAGGCCTCACGGATATTTGCAGCATCTTTCTGATTTCCGGGCATAATGATATCATTTCCAGCAGCAACGCATTGCCATGGCACACTTCCATTTTCTGGAACAGTTGTATTCCAATCAGACATAATTACGCCTTCAAATCCCCATTCTTCACGTGCAATTATCGTACAAAGCTCTCTACTATTAGCCGCATGAACACCATTGATTAAATTATAAGAAGACATCATAGCAATCGGCTTACCTTTCTTTACTGCAATTTCAAATCCACGCAGATAAATCTCTCTGAGAGCCCGCTCAGAAACACAAACATCCACCCCCATTCTATTATCCTCCTGATTATTGCAGACAAAATGTTTGATTGTTACACCACATCCTCTGTGACTCTGTACCCCATCCGTCACAGATGCTGCCATGACCCCTGACAGAAAAGGATCTTCCGAATAATATTCAAAATTACGTCCGCATAATGGATTCCTGTGAATGTTCATACCGGGCGCTAACCACAGATCAACATGGAATTCTTCCATCTCTACGGCAACAGCCTCTCCAAATTCCCGCATCAAACCTGTGTCCCATGACTGCGCCAATGCTGTTCCTACCGGAAATGCAGTACAATATTGATAATAAGTATCTGCATTTTCATGATGTTTTGTTTCTTCCAAAAAACCATTCTCTAAAGATCCTAAAACACCGGCGCCATATACGGAATTCGTATCACAATCTACTTCATAGCTCTGCCTTAAACGAAGCCCTGCCGGACCATCCGCCATAATCAAAGAACGTATGCCATACTTTTCTTCCAGTGTTTCTGTTGTTTCTCCGGCAGAACCAGGCACTCGAATTCCGGCCGATCCAAGAGTGCTGGCGCCCTGAGTAATATTTCCATACAAGAGTGGTATCAGTTCTGTAACAGGCTGTTCTTTTGCAAAAGTTATCTGGTATGTATTATTCTTTTCTTCCTGCGGTATAAATGAAGAAATCGGAATCTTTTGTTCCTCTGTCTTCTTAAGCCATTCCCCAGCTCTATTCTTGGCAAATTTAGCTATGCCAAGTTCTTCAACAGATTCTTTTGGGGAACAAACTCCCTTTGTATGTTCTAATATCGTCTGCTGATGAACAGTAAACAATTCTGCAAGCTGCAATGACGCGGAATGATTCCCAATCCATATACCATATGTTCCGGCTTCCATGAACCATGCATGCAGCTGTTCCGAAAAACTGGCAAGATTTGACTGGTCAATAGATATCACAAGTTTTTGTTTTTCCTGCGGCTTTAAAGTGTTTGTCTTTGCAAACCCAACTAACCTTTGATATTCTTTTGCACAAGTTGTCTGCGGTAATGTCACATATACTTGTACGACTTCTCGTCCGGAATATGATTTTCCAGTATTTGTCACAGAAACCATGATATCCATACCTCTCGCTGTTCTCTGAAGCCCTTCATATCTTATAGAAAAATCCGTATAGGACAGGCCAAAACCAAATGGAAACAATGGCTGTATACCGAAGCTGTCAAAATACCGATATCCAACATAAATTCCTTCCCTGTATTTCTCCGTTTCTAAATTTCCATTCAAATAACCAAAACTGTCTGCCGAAGGATAATCTTCATAATGCTTTGCCCAAGTGGCAGTCAATCTGCCTCCTGGCGCTGCGCGGCCAAGCAAAACATCCGCAACTGCATGACCTCCTTCTTGCCCGGGAAGGGAAATATTTAAAACCGCTTTAATATTTCCGGCTTCTTGTAAAACATCGGTTAGCTCTATCGGTGATCCGACATTTAAGAGTAGTATAATCGGTATATCTGTCTGATCCAGATATAAAATATCTTCCCGCTCTTTTTTACTTAAATAATAGTCTCCTTCTATCTTCCGGCGGTCTTTACCCTCTCCAGCAATACGGCTGATCACATATACTGCTGCTGAAGCATCTTCTAAATCTTTTAACATAATTTTTCGTCCGTCCGGCATAGAAAATGGATTAGCTGAATAAGCGTCAAATGGATTTTCTACATGCCTGGCATCTTCTAAAACTCTTTCCTTCCATGCAGTTCTGGCCGCTTCGTAACGATTCTTATAATCTGCAATCCAGTCTTCGCTTGTAATCACTGCGCCTGCCGTCTTTAAACCTCTATATATTGATATATTCTCTCGATTATTAACATCGCCTGAACCGATTCCACCCTTAACCGTACAGACAGCGCCTCCGCCAAACAATGCAATGGACATTGGAACCTCAAGCGGAAGCAAATTTTCATTTTTTAATAAAACCATACCTTCGGCTGACGCTTTTCTTGCTAATCTTGCATGATCAAGCTCCCGTTTGGAAAGCTTTGTTTTCAGTGTACCGCTATAATTCATAATTTTTACTTTTATCCTCCTTTTAATATGCATTCCTTTATGCAACCATAAAATTTACTATTACGCTTCAAAATTGAAAAGTAATATAAAAAGAAAGACTGCCACAGTCAGCTTTTCGTAATTCAAAATGCTTACATATAGCAGTCGTTTTAAAACCTGTTTTATTACTCCTTTACACCGCCAAGTGTAACACCTGCAATGATAAACTTGGAAAGACACAGGTATACGATAATAATCGGCACTATTGCCACCAGAATCATTGTATAGATCTTACCCATATCAAAATTCATATAATCGGCACCTCGAAGTGTCGCGATCAGAATCGGAACGGTCATCTTGTCTTTCGATTGAATAACCAGAGCCGGAACGAAGTAATTATTCCAAGATCCTACAAAACTAAAAATCGCCTGCACCGCAATCGCCGGTTTCATAATCGGAAGTACAATCTGGTTAAAAGTCCTGAACTCTCCGCAGCCGTCAATTCTTGACGCTTCCACAAGTGACAGCGGAAGTGATGACTGCAGATAACTGTACATAAAATAGAACACAGCCGGAGACGCAATCGAAGGTATGATCAACGGGAGCAGAGAATCATACATTCCCATATTCGTAATTAACCGCAGGAATCCCATTGCAGTCACCTGTGTAGGCATTACAAGAATTGCCATAATAAATGTAAATGCAACTTTCTTTAGTTTAAAATTATACGCATACAGACCATACGCCGTTAATGCTGAAAAATATGTACAAATTGCCGCAGAGCAGCCAGAAACGATCAGACTGTTTAAGATACCCCTCAACATCGGAAAGGTTCCGTCATTGGCGACATTAGATAGATTTTTTAACAAATAGTTTCCTGGCAATGCAGAAAAGCCTTTCTGCAGGTCTGCATGCGACCGTGTCGCGTTGATGAACAGGATATAGAAGAAAAACAAACACATGAATGACAGGATAATCAGTACAATATGCGCAACTATACTCCGTAAATGACTTGGCTGTTTTGATTTCATAAATCTATCCCCTCCTTTTCTGTTTTTTCGCTTTTTTCGCTGCTGCTTTCGAACCGTCCGGGTCATCATTATTTGTCATACGATATACAAAGAAGCACAGAATACCACTGACAATAAACAGATAGACGGACAACGCACCTGCCATACCATAATTTCTGCTCTTCAAATGGCTGTTCAGGAACATAATCAAAGTCATGGAGGTACGGTCCGGAGTACCCTGTCCATTAGTCAGAATCTGCGGCACATCAAACATCTGCAGGCCGCCAATGATAGCTGTGATCAGCGTATATGCAAGAATCGGCCGTATCTGCGGCAGCGTAATGTAGAAGAACCGCTGGAAACTGTTGCATCCGTCCAACTCAGACGCCTCAAATACATCAGGACTGATTCCCATAATTGCAGCCATCAACATAATCGTTGAATTTCCAAACCACATCAGGAAATTCATAAATCCAACCAATGATCTTGTTCCCAGCGCGGAACCCAGGAAATCAATGGGCTGACTGGTAAGCCCTATGGACATAAGAATAGAATTAACCGGTCCGTTAGTAGAGAACATCGTAAAAAATAACATCGCAAATGCAGACGCCATGATCAGGTTCGGCAGATAGATAACAACCTTAAAAAACTGTGTTCCGTGAATCTTTAACCTTGCATCTACGAACCACTCCGCAAGTACCAGTGCGATCACAATCTGTGGGATAAATCCTATAATCCATAAGATCAGAGTATTTGCTGCATATTTCAGCATATCCGACCCCAGAAGGCTGATATAATTTTCCATTCCGACAAAATTCGGTCCGATCTCTTTAATTCCTGAACGGTAATATTCAAAAAAACTATACCGGATGGTATCCACCAAAGGAATAAAGGAAAAAATGAAAAAACTTACAAAAAATGGAAGAATAAAAATATATCCCCATTTTGAATAGTCAACTTTTTTATGTTTTGATTTCATAAACTATCATTCCTTTCTGCTCCATATGACGCAGGGCAATCAATGCCCCGCGGTCATTTTATCTATTCCGGCCATTGAATCTCAGTAATATCAGGATAACGCTCTATGATCGCCGTCTCAAAATTCTTTTTCGCCTTATCATAGTCAACCTTCCCCTGCAGGTAATCGCTGAACGAATTCTGGATTAATTCCACACATCCCTGATCATATGCGGAAAGCGGAGCAATCTCAATATTTTCTGCAACCGGTGCAAAATATTGAAATGCATTCTGCCCTCCAAGGAATTCTGAAGCGAAAGAATCATCTTCTGCCGCTTCTTTCATACCGCTTGTTGTATTCGTGAAATCCGAATAGTCTTTTGAAATTTTCAGCAGATTATCTTTGTCTACCGTTACCGCAAGAATAATGTCTTTTACGTGCTCCGGATTATCTGTACCCGTACATGCATGTACATAAGAACCGCCCCAGTTATATTCCTGCGGAGGATTGGTAACAGCCCATACGCCGTCTTCACCGTCCCAGTTTGGATTCAAAGTAAAATCAATTCCCCATGCCGGGAACAGGAATGCGAATACTTTAGAAGCAGAACCCATTGCTTTATTCCAGTCATCGTTCCACTGACCTTTTATATTCTTATCCAAATAACCTGCATCCAGCCACTCTTTCGAACTATTTACCCAATCCATGATTTTCTGGTCAACTTTTATCGTCGTTTCACCAGGACTTACCCATGATTGTTCAATGCTGTTACCATACAGACGGAATGTATCTGCATAAGAAGCAAATGTATAATATCCTTTTGCTTTTAGCTCTTCCGCCGTTGCTTTTATAGTATCCCAGTCTTTTACTTTCTGACCGATTTCTTCCGGATCATCTGTTCCAAATACTTCTTTGGCGATATCACGGCGATATACTAACAGTCCCGGACAGCACTGCCATGTAGAGCCCCTCTGAACGCCATCTACATCAGAAGCTGTAACTTTCGTAAAATCATACTGATCTGCCAGATCCTTATCAGGGTCAATTCCAAGATCCTTAAGCGGTATAGCCGCATCCGCATCTGCATCCGTATATTTATTGACATAATCCGTCTCTGACAAGAAGATATCGACTTTGTCATCGGCTGAGGCGTCTGCCTGCTGCATCAGCGCCTCGTCAAGCTTTTGCTGATAGACGCCATCCTGATTGGGATTGATAATCCAGTGAATCTCTGTACCGTCGTTTAAAACAGTTACCGTGCCGTCCTTAGAAGTTTCCTTTACTTCTGGATAAACTGCCTCCACACGTTCACGAAATTCGTCATTCCAGCTATAAATATTAATAACCTTTCCTTCCTCGCCACTTGACGCACCGCCGCTTGACGCACCGCCGCTTGACGCACCGCCGTTTCCAGAATCAGAACCAGACGACTTCCCGCAGCCTGCTGCCAGACTTGCTGCCATCGCCGCAATTAACATGATACTGACTACTCTCTTTTTCATTGATAAAACCCTCCTTTTATATTTGTGAAGCATTAGCTTCACGTTTATTGATGGATGGATTATAATATATAATTTTTTTCAGTTATATTAGAGTTCTTACCAAAATATCAGATTCATGACACATTTTAAATTTTCAGCGAAACAATGGGGACTGCCTCGCTTATTTTAGGTCATGAATCTGATATTTTTCACATGTTTTTTATTTTTTTCATACGCGATTTCCTCTATGATGTTCTCTATCTAAATATGTAAATGAAAGGAGTATAAAGATTGGAGCATTTAAAATTTATCGATGAGCATGGCAGCTTTTCAATAAGGCAACCGGAAAATACAAGTTATTTATACTTTCCCCTGGCATCGGAAATGGGGCTGAAGAGCGCCGTAACGCCAAATCTTGGGGGCGATGCCAAGATTGATCAGGAAACCTTCCTTTTAGAACCAGTAAGTTCTGAAAACTTACATAATAATCGCTCTACCCGTAACTTCTGGCTGTTAAAAGACGGTGCAGATGCATATTCAGCTTCTGGAGCGTCCGCTGAGCAGGAAAGCGTCAAATTTACTGCAATGCAGGATGAAAGTGAACTGAAAGCAGGATTTATGTGGCAAACACTGACAAGATTGTCCAAAGTCCACCAATTAAAGTCTACGATTACCTCTTTTATTCCAAAAGATTACAATGTAGAAATCATGTATGTAACCATGCAGAATCATTCGGAAGTTACGCAGGAATTAACTCCTTATGCCGCGATTCCGATCTATGGGCGCAGTGCAGACAACATCCGCGACCACAGGAATGTCACATCCATGTTACACAGGATTGATACGAATAAAAACGGAGTCCTTGTCTGCCCCACCATGTCCTTTGATGAAAAAGGGCACCGTCCCAATAAACATATTTATTATGTTATGGGGTGTATGGGTAATGGCAATGCACCGAAGAGTTTCTATCCCACTGTCGAAGATTTCGTCGGCGAAGGGGGAACCTTTACACATCCCCGCGCCATATATGAAAAACACCTTGGGGTTACAGCGCCCGGGCATGCGGCCGGAAAGGAAGCAATGGGCGCCTTCCGCTTTGAAACCGTCTCTCTTGCTCCCGGGGAAAAAGCAGATTATATTCTTCTTATTGGCGTGGAAGACAATGAAAAAAAGATTCTTGACCTGTTTGAGAAATATAATACCGCCGGCAAAGTACAAAAGGCTTTTTCGGATACAAAATCTTACTGGCAAAATAAAGTAAACGTGAAGTTCCATACGAAGGAAGCGGATTTTGACCATCTAATGAAATGGATCTGCTTTCAGCCGTTCCTCCGCCGATTATTCGGCTGTTCTTTCCTTCCGCATCATGACTACGGACGAGGCGGCCGTGGATGGAGAGATCTGTGGCAGGATTGTCTTTCTTTGCTGCTGATAGAACCTGAAAGCGTCAGTCATATGATTGCCATGAATTATGGGGGCGTCCGCATTGACGGAACCAACGCAACAATTATCGGAAATGGAGATGGTAATTTCCTTGCAGATCGAAATGGAATCTCCAGGGTATGGATGGATCATGCACTTTGGCCGTTAATGACGACAAAACTTTATATAGACCAAACAGGAGATGTCCAAATACTAAATAAATCTATTTCCTATTTTAAAGATGCTCAGACTATGCGCGGTACTGAAGTTGATGTTCTGTGGCATTCAGAGCAGGGAGACAAACAACGTACTGCCCAAAATGACATCTATACCGGAAGTATTTTAGAGCATCTTCTCATCCAGCAGCTGACTGCATTTTATGAAGTAGGAGACCATAACATCTACCGACTCCGCGGAGCCGATTGGAACGATGCACTGGATATGGCGTCAGAACACGGCGAAAGTGTTGCCTTTACCTGTGCCTATGCCGGTAACCTGTTGAATCTTGCGTCAATGATCCGTCTATTGGACAGCCATTCCTCCACGCATACGGTAGAATTGTTGGAAGAAATAAAGATTTTATTGGAAAACGATGTAAATGTCTTTGACGATATCGGAAAAAAGCACAAAATAATAGCCGACTATATGGGTTGCTGCAGACATACCATCAGCGGTAAACGTATCAGCATCTCACTCTCGGCTCTTGCTGTAAATCTGATTCAAAAAGCGAATTGGCTCATGGAGCGTCTGAGATCCCAGGAATGGATTGACGGTCCGGGTGAAGAAGGATGGTTTAACAGCTATTATGATAATCATGGCCGCGCCGTTGAAGGTTTGTTCAAAGATCATGTGCGCATGATGCTGACCGGACAAGTCTTTGCTATCATGAGCGGAACTGCGGAAGACAGCCAGATTGAAAAGATTACAAGAAGCGCCGATCACTATCTTTATCAAAAAGAAATCGGCGGTTACCGCCTGAATACCGATTTCCATGAACTGAAATTTGATATGGGGCGTATGTTTGGATTTGCATATGGTGAAAAAGAAAACGGAGCGGTATTCTCCCATATGGCAGTTATGTATGCCAACGCCCTGTATCACAGAGGATTTGTAAAAGAAGGATGGAAAGCGCTTAAGACACTTGCTGATACAGCCCTGGATTTTAATACCAGCCATATCTATCCGGGGATTCCGGAATATTTCCGTTCTGACGGACGGGGAATGTACCAGTATCTGACAGGCGCCGCAAGCTGGTTTATGCTGACGATGATTACAGAAGTCTTCGGTGTCCGGGGCGAAGCCGGAGACCTTATCCTGTATCCAAAACTTCTGGCCTGCCAGTTTGATGAAAATGCCGCCGCTTCCATTACCATTCCTTTTGCAGGGAAAAATTTTACTATTATTTATAGAAATAAAAACGGCAAAGACTTTGGAGCTTATATTATTGATTCTGCTTCATGTGATGGAAATGAACTTGCAGTAAATGAAGATTCTTTTGTTAGTCTTTCCCGGAATATGCTTACTGCATTATCAGACGACATGCACACCATCATCATAAATCTGCTGTAAGCTCCTGAAAAGACGCTTTGATCTTACTATATAAGGAAAGGGAAAATAATATGAAATATGGACATTTTGACGACACAGAACGGGAATATGTTATAGAACGGCCGGATACCCCCGCTCCCTGGGTAAACTATCTGGGTTCTCCGGAATATGGAGCAATTATTTCCAATAATGCAGGCGGTTACAGTTTTGCAAAGTCAGGCGCAAATGGAAGGATTCTGCGTTACATTTTCAACAGCTTTGATCAGCCCGGCAGATATCTTTACATCCGTGATAACGAGTCTAAGGATTACTGGTCTGCCTCCTGGCAGCCGGTGGGCAAAGACCTTAACAATTATGAAAGTAAATGTTATCACGGTATGGGCTATACCAGGATGACCTCCAGTTATGACGGGATCAGCTCGGAAGCCCGCTACTATGTTCCTCTGGGTAAATCCTACGAAGTGTGGGGACTTTCTGTAACAAATAATTCTACACGTACCAGAAGCCTTACCTTGAGCGGCTATGCCGAATTTACAAATCATAGTAATTATGAGCAGGATCAGGTGAATCTACAGTATTCTCTGTTCATTACAAAAACATTATTTGAAAAGAACCAGATTATTCAGCAGATTCATGGCAATCTGGACGTCCTGCCAGAAGACGAGCAAGTAGATGACAAAAATGTAACAGAACGCTTCTTTGGCCTTGCAGGCGCTCCAATATCCTCCTATTGCGGGGAAAAAGAACATTTCCTTGGCAGATATCACAGCTATAGCAATCCACAGGGAATCCTGTCAGGCGATCTTGGAAATGTAACCAGTTACAACGAAAATTCCTGCGGCGCTCTTTCCTGCAGCGTTACTCTGGCTCCGGGAGAAACGAAAGACATTGCTTTTTTGCTTGGAACAGGCGGCTTTCATGAATCGTCCGCTCTTCTTGACGCTTATATAAATCCGGCAGAAATGATAAATCAGGAATTACTGGAACTGAAAAACTACTGGAATGAAAAATTAAACCGCCTGAAGGTAAATACGCCCAGCCCGGAATTTAACACGATGATAAATACTTGGAATGCTTATAACTGCTTCATGACATTTATCTGGTCCCGTGCCGCTTCCTTCATTTACTGCGGTCTTCGCAATGGCTATGGTTACCGTGACACCGTACAGGATATACAGGGAATCATTCATCTTGCGCCAGAGATGGCAGCAGAGAAGCTCCGTTTCATGCTCTCGGCACAGGTAAGTAACGGCGGCGGACTTCCCCTTGTTAAATTCACACACAATCCAGGACATGAGGATACGCCGGATGACGCTTCCTACAGGCAGGAAACCGGCCACCCCGCCTATCGTGCCGATGACGCGCTGTGGCTTTTTCCAACCGTATACAAATATATTGCCGAGACCGGAAATACGGAATTTCTAAATGAAGTCATACCTTTCGCAGATAAAGGTGAAGCCACTGTTTACGAACATCTGAAACGTGCGGTTACATTCTCATTTGATCACCTTGGTCCCCACGGTATGCCCGCAGGACTTTATGCGGATTGGAATGACTGCCTTCGTCTGGGCGCAAACGGAGAGTCCTCATTCGTTGCGATGCAGTTCTACTACGCAATGACTATTTTAAAGCAATTTGCCGGGTACATGAAGGATACGGAATATGAAAAATACCTCGAAAAAAGACAGGAAGAGACAGGCGATATAATTCAAAAATTATGCTGGGATCAGGATCGCTTTATTCGCGGATATACAGAAGCCGGAGATCGGATCGGCGCTGCGAAAGACCCAGAAGCTAATCTGTGGCTGAATCCACAGAGCTGGTCTGTCATCAGCGGACTTGCCGCCGCCGATCAGGCCGATACAGCGCTTACAAATGTCTATCAACAATTAAATACGGAATATGGAGCCCTTCTGATGAATCCGCCCTATCATGCCAATGCCTTCGACGGCGCTCTTGCCGTCATATATAATCAGGGAACAAAAGAGAATGCCGGTATCTTCTCGCAATCTCAGGGCTGGTTGATCCTGGCAGAAGCTCTATGCGGACATGGAGAACGTGCTTTTACCTATTTTATAGAAAATGCACCTGCCGCTTGGAATAACCAGGCGGAACTCCGTTGTTTGGAACCTTACTGTTACGGACAATTTACAGAAGGACGTGCCAGCAAACATCACGGACGTTCTCATGTCCACTGGCTAACCGGAACTGCCTCGACCATGATGGTTGGATGTGTGGAGGGGATCCTGGGGCTCCGTCCTGACCTGAATGGTATAACCCTATCTCCGGCTATTCCAATAAGCTGGACACATTTGGAAATAGAGAAGGATTTTCGCGGAAAACATCTGCATATTCTTATCGAAAATCCGAACAAGCGGGAAACCGGTTACGAAAAGCTTATTCTAAATGGCACAGAACTTGACAGTAATTATATCCCGGCCGATTGCCTTAAGGATAGAAATCATATTCAGATGATCCTCTAACCTATATAAGCGAATACCCAAATAAAGGACGCAGCATTCTATACACTGCGTCCTTTTATTTATTTTATCTTCTGTTTTTTACTCAGTATCCCATTGGATTGTATGATTTAGATCCCGGTATTTCTTCGGAGTCATGCCGACATATTCCCGAAATTGTTGTATAAAATGGCTCTGTGAAGAAAAAGACAAACGGTTTGCAATATCAATCATTGAATATTCACTGTACTGTAACAGATTTTTTGCCATCTCAATTTTATGTCTGCGTATATAAGCGCTGACCGAATCACCAGTTTCTTTCTTGAACAATCGAGACAGATAGCTAGCAGATACTCCAAGCTCATCTGCTAAATCTTCAATCGTAATACGTTCTTTTATATGAGAATAAATATATTCCTTGCAAACACTGATATGTTTGGAATTCGTATCACTATGGCATATCTTACACATCTTCTCCGTATAATCCAGAACCATAGCGTCATGAAGGTTCCGTACCCCTTGTACCGTGTGTATGTCATCCAGTCTCTGGATATAAAAATCACTCATTCTGAAAGCCTGTTCTAATTCCATGCCTTTTTGTTTACATAGACGAGTAATCATCGCTGTTGTAATAACAAAATGATATTTTAAATTCGTAACCGGATTCCTCGATAACACACCAACTCCGTCGCTGTCCAGAAACCTTTCTTGCTCACAGTTCTTCCTGACTGCTTCCATGTCGCCGTTGGTTACTGCCTGATAGAATAAAAATTCTTCTGTTGGTTGTCTATGCTCTACTTCATCGATATCATCTTCCGCTTCCAAGAGAAGCCATTCATCCTGATATCCCATAGTATTATCCCCTTTCGTATCATTTCTTTCTGATAATCCGAAAAGATTTTATCGAATCTACGTCTAATTCTTCCTATAATCAAAAATCTTACTAATAATTATAACTATAAAATTCTCATTGAACAATTATAATTTTTCTGTAGAACCTTTTTTAGACCTCTACCGGCTATTGACCAAGTGTTTTTATGTCATTATTCCTTCCTCCTTGTATAACTTCCTCCAATTGCTCATCATACTTTACCTGAAAAGATTATAGAATATTTTTATTCTTTATTATATTACATGAATGAAAAAAATATCAAATTCATGATATTTCTTCATTTACAAACAGACAACGGATTGCGTTCAGCACAGCAATAATCATAACACCTACATCTGCAAAAATCGCCAGATACATATTCGCAATGCCCACAGCCCCTAATGCAAGACAAGCAAATTTCACAACAAGCGCCATCGTAATATTCTGGTACACAATCCTCAGACACTTCCTTGAAATCTTGATTGCTTTTGCAATCTTAATCGGATCGTCATCCATCAGAACAATATCCGCTGCTTCGATTGCCGCGTCGGAACCCATTGCCCCCATAGCGATACCAATATCCGCTCTGGAAAGCACAGGCGCGTCATTGATACCGTCACCCACAAATGCCAGCTTTGCCTTGCCCGGCTTTACCCGCAGAAGTTCTTCTACTTTTTCAACCTTATCTGCCGGAAGAAGTTCGCTGTAAACTTCGTCAATCCCAAGTGACGCGGCAACCTGATTTGCCACTTTTTTTGCATCTCCGGTCAGCATGACGGCTCTTTCTACTCCCGCTTTCTTCAATTCCGCAATCGCCGCCTTAGAATGAGGTTTAATAATATCAGAAATCACGATATGACCTGCATATTTCCCATTAATTGCCATGTGGATAATTGTTCCGGTCTGGTGACAGTCCTGATAAGGAATATTCAAATGCTTCATCAGTTTATCGTTCCCTGCTGCAACCTCCATGCCGTCTACTTTTGCAGTCACACCGTTTCCGCTGATTTCCTGTATATCCGATACACGAGTCCTGTCAATTTCTCTCCCATATGCCCGCTGTAAACTCTTGCTGATCGGGTGGGAAGATGCGCTTTCTGCAAAAGCAGCATACTCTAACAATTTTTCATTCCCTATAGTAGAATGATGGATCCCGTTTACTTCAAAGACACCTTTTGTCATGGTTCCGGTTTTGTCAAAAACAACATACTTGGTCTGGGAGAGAATTTCCAGATAGTTTGAACCCTTTACTAGAATGCCTTCCTTACTTGCGCCTCCAATGCCTGCAAAGAAACTTAAAGGAATACTGATTACCAGCGCACAAGGGCAGCTGATCACGAGGAATGTCAATGCCCGGTAAACCCAGACGCCCCAATCAGCAGACGATCCCATAAAA
Source organism: uncultured Lachnospiraceae bacterium (assembly GCA_949502235.1). GTDB lineage: Bacteria > Bacillota > Clostridia > Lachnospirales > Lachnospiraceae > CAPEBR01. The sequence goes on from CATBDC010000001.1 coordinate 159,701, forward strand.
AGCATACGGACAACAGGAGGAAGGAACGCCAGTGCCAACGCCGCATAGCAGACAGCCGGAGTATAGATTTTTGCAAACTTCGAGATAAAATCCTCTGATTTTGATTTGCGGGAACTTGCATTTTCCACCAAATCCAAAATCTTAGAAACCGTAGATTCTCCAAACTCTTTTGTTGTCTGTATCTTTAATACTCCTGTCATACTGATACATCCACTGATTACCTCATCACCAACTTTTGCCTCTCTGGGCAGACTTTCCCCGGTCAATGCGCTGGTATTCAGGCTGGAAGCTCCCTCAACTACATTGCCGTCAATCGGCACTTTCTCTCCCGGCTGTACAACAATCACACTGCCAATCCCTACTTCATCCGGATCAATCTGCTGCAATTTTCCATTTTTCTCTACATTCGCATAATCAGGACGAATGTCCATCAGGTTGCTGATATTCCGGCGGCTCTTACCAACTGCATATCCCTGAAACCACTCGCCAATCTGATAAAACAGCATAACGGCTATGGCTTCCAGATATTCGCCATTCTCATAAATAGCCAGCGCCATTGCTCCAATCGTAGCCACTGCCATCAGAAAACTCTCGTCAAATACCTGACGATTTTTAATTCCCTTTATAGCTTTTCGCAAAATGTCATATCCGATAATCAGGTAATCAATCAGATAACATGCAAAACGAAGCCATCTTCCTGCAGACGGGAATAAATACCCGTCAACCGCATCAAACATCTCTGCGGAAATAAACTGGAGCACCAATAAGATTCCGGCGCTGATTAAAATCCGAACCATCATAACCCTTTGCTTTTTTGTCATACCGTCTTTACGGCTGCCAACAAAAATAAGAAGCGCCGCAGCCATTATGATAACGACCGTAAGCAGTATGCTTATCACTAATTCCTGCATAGTAAAAACTCCTTTCAAAATATGCTTAATCATTTAATTGTTACTGGTGAAAATGACACCCTTAAATTGCAGCGGTGCATTTTAAGGGTGTCATTCCGTCACTGGCAGCCACCGCTTAAAGGAAAATCTCGCAGTCCGGCTCCACTTTCTTGCAGGCATCCAGCACGTTCTTCA
>CATBDC010000002.1 GCA_949502235.1 uncultured Lachnospiraceae bacterium
AGATTAAAATAGACTTGTATTGATGGCTCTGAAGCCTTAAAACAGTGGCTCTCAAACATTAAAATAATCATAGGAGCGGGATATGACGTGTCATCTAATAAGGAGCAGGGAACCGGACGCGCAGATATTGTGGTCAGAGACAGGAGCAGACGCCCGGCGCTGATTATAGAAATTAAGCGTTCTAAGAAAGAGAGCGATATGGAAAAGGACTGCCGGGAAGCAATAGAGCAGATCAGCCGGAGAAATTATGCACGGACAGAACTGAAGGGATATCGGACGATCCTGTGTTATGGGGCGGCATTTTTTGAGAAGGACTGTCTGGTTGCTGTGGCAAGAGATAATCAATATGAGGTTACAAGGAGCGCTTTTTAGCGCTCCTGCTATTTAGGAAACGAGTTTTCTCAATAAAGCCAGCTCCCTTTCCTGCTGCGCAATAACAGCATCCTTCTCAGCGATAACAATATCCTGCTGCGCAATAACAGTATCCTTCTCGGCAATAACAGTATCCTTTTCTGCAATCGTCCGTGCATTACGTTCCTCCCCTCTGCGTATGCCTTCCTCCAGAATAGTCTGTCCAAATCCAATCATACCATCATTCTCCTTCCACAATTCCTCATTGTTAGAAAAATCAATATATTCTTTGACTGTATCCATAAAATCATTCTTATGCGGATACATAAGTATATTCAGGAAACGCAGGAGTTCATATCCTTCATCCCCCTTTTCTCCATTATACACCTCATTCCCTAATTTGATAACAATAAGTGTCATTAAATCATAATTTTCTTTTTCCACAGTGGAAACGCAGGTATTTTTCGTATTCACGACTTCATAAGTCGATATGCTGTAGCGCATATCCTGGGGGACATCATCCCTGCAGATCCAGATACTCAGACACTTTTCCAGTCTGCCGTAATCCGTATTATTCGTCACCAGTGATAACTGTGATGATAAGCTCCTTGCAAGATAGTACATTCCCCTTTTCTCAATGGGATACCCTGGCTTGTAGGTTTTCTGCGGTTCCACATCTATGTGAAGGTCAATCTGCACATCCTCTGTAGAAAGTCCCGGATTCTTCGCCCGGAACAGCAAATCAAAAAAGGACACCTTCTCATTAAGCATGACAAACTCCGCGCTGTCTCCCTTCACCGTAGTATTCGTCCTTCCCGGAGAAACTTCCTTCAAACTCGTAACAGAGTCAGCCTCAATAAACTCCATAATTTCTTCCTTAGAATAGTCCTTATATTCCGCTGTGGTTTCCTTAAGAATTATTGCAAGAACTTCCTTACTGTGTAAAATAAGCCTACTCTGTGCATCCAGCCCCTCCATGTCTGCTGTAACCTGCATGGCGCTAAGTACCTCCATGCTGCCGTCAACTTTTTCCATACGATTTCCTCCTGCCGTATTTTTCGATTTAAAACATTGTCTGTTGTGTTCATAAAAGGATTTATTCAGAAGATACTTCTTAGAGAAGCTTCCTGACGATTATCCGAAATTCAGATACAAATGTTTCAGATTTATAGATAGAATTCTATGTTGATACTTTAGTACAGCCGCCCACAAGATACAACTTAAGTTTTCCTTAAATGGAGCTGTTTTTTATGGATTTGGATATGACGTGTCATCTAATAAGGAGCAGGGAACCGGACGCGCAGATATTGTGGTCAGAGACAGGAGCAGACGCCCGGCGCTGATTATAGAAATTAAGCGTTCTAAGAAAGAGAGCGATATGGAAAAGGACTGCCGGGAAGCAATAGAGCAGATCAGCCGGAAAAATTATATGCGGACAGAGCTGAAGGGATATCGGGCGATCCTGTGTTATGGGGCGGCATTTTTTGAAAAGGACTGTCTGGTTTCTGTAGCAAGAGACAATTTATATGAGGATACAAGGAGCGCTTTTTAGCGCTCCTGCTATTTAGAAACGAGTTTTCTTAATAGAGCCAGTTCCCTTTCCTGCTGCGCAATAACAGCATCCTTCTCAGCAATAACAGTATCCTTTTCTGCAATCGTCCGTGCATTACGTTCCTCCCCTATGCGTATGCCTTCCTCCAGAATAGTCTGTCCAAATCCAATCATACTACCATTCTCCTTCCACAATTCCTCATTGTTAGAAAAATCAATATATTCTTTTACCGTATCCATAAAATTATCCTTATGCGGATACATAAGTATATTCAGGAAACGCAGGAGTTCATACCCTTCGTCCCCTTCTTCTCCATTATACACCTCATTTCCCAATTTGATAATAATAAGTGTCATTAAATCATAATTTTTTTTCTCTACACTGGAAACGCAGGTATTTTTCGTATTCACGACCTCATAAGTCGATATGCTGTAGCGCATATCCTGGGGGACATCATCCCTGCAGATCCAGATACTCAGACACTTTTCCAGTCTGCCGTAATCCGTATTATTCGTCACCAGTGATAACTGTGATGATAAGCTCCTTGCAAGATAGTACATTCCCCTTTTCTCAATGGGATACCCTGGCTTGTAGGTTTTCTGCGGCTCCACATCTATGTGAAGGTCAATCTGCACATCCTCCGTAGAAAGTCCCGGATTCTTCGCCCGGAACAGTAAATCAAAAAAGGACACCTTCTCATTAAGCATGGCAAACTCCGCGCTGTCCCCCTTCACCGTAGTATTTGTTCTCCCCGGAGAAACCTCCTTCGAACTGGTAATAGAGTCAGCTTCAATAAACTCCATAATTTCTTCCTTAGAATAGTCCTTATATTCCGCCGTGGTTTCCTTAAGAATTATTGCAAGAACTTCCTTACTGTGTAAAATAAGCTTACTCTGTGCATCCAGCCCCTCCATGTCCGCTGTAACCTGCATGGCGCTAAGTACCTCCATGCTGCCATCTACTTTTTCCATACGATTTCCTCCTGCCGTATCTTTTTGATTTAAAAACATTGTCTGTTGTGATCATAAAAGGATTTATTCAGAAGATACTTCTTAGAGAAGCTTCCTGGCAATTATCCGAAATTCAGATACAAATATTTCAGATTTATAGATAGAATTCTATGTTGATACTTTAGCACAGCCGTCCGCAAGATACAACTTAAGTTTTCCTTAAATAGAGTCAAAATAATTGTTACTGTTCACACAGTACTTTGCATTTACTGCAAAGTACGTAAGAAAGTGATTCAGGAGTGAGCAAATCCCATTCGCGAAGCGAATTTTAAATGGATTTGCGAAAGTTACTGTGAACAGTAACAAATAATTAACGTAAAGTATTAAGGTTGCTTTTTTTAGCATTTATGATAAAATAGTTACTGTTCAGTTACTATTCACGGGTCAGGAATGCGCATAAACTGCGCATTCCGTAAGAACATGATTCAGGAGTGAGGGGCGGTTTTTGCGTAGCAAAACTCGGAATGCCGCCCCGAATCGTTACTATGAACGGCCTTCCAGGCCGTGAATAGTAACACTGTTCATACAGGTCTGTTCAGTTCATGCACAGACCGTAAGAAAGTGATCGGAGTGCAGGGAAACATGGGAACAAAGAATGAGCTGTTGAAAAAGCTGGAGGACGGCTATAAGAAGTTTAGTAAGGGCCAGAAAAAGCTTGCGGATTTTATCCGGGAGGACTACGATAAGGCCGCATTTCTTACGGCGGCGAAGATGGGTGAGGAAGTGGGGGTCAGCGAATCTACGGTTGTAAGGTTTGCAATGGCTCTCGGTTATGAGGGCTATCCGGAATTTCAGAAGGCTCTTGGGGAGCTGGTGCGCACAAAGCTTAATTCCATTCAGAGGATGGAGGTGACCTATGGAAGAATCAGCCAGGGCGAGATTCTCTCCACGGTGCTCCAGTCGGATATTGATAAAATAAAGCTTACCATGAACGGGATTGACCATGAGGCCTTTGAGATGGCGGTGGACACCCTTCTTGGGGCGAGAAAGATCTATGTGATAGGCATCAGGAGCTGCGCTCCTCTGGCAAGCTTTTTATCCTTCTATCTGAATCTGATCTGTGAAAATGTTGTGGCAGTCCACACCAACAGCTCCAGTGAGATCTTCGAGCAGCTTATCCGGATCGGAGAGAAGGATGTGGTGATCGGCATAAGCTTCCCCCGGTATTCCATGCGCACTCTTAAGGCACTGGAATTTGCCAGCAGCCGGAAGGCAAAGGTGATTACCCTTACGGACAGTATTCATTCTCCCATGACACTTTATTCTTCCTGCAATCTGATTGCAAGAAGCGATATGGCATCTATTGTGGATTCTCTTGTGGCGCCTTTAAGTGTGGTAAATGCACTTGTGGTTGCCCTGTGTATGAAAAAGCAGGAGGAGGTTATCAGTACCCTCGAAACCTTGGAGGATATCTGGGATGAATTTCAGGTGTACAGTAAGGATGAGCTGAATATGATCGGAGATACAGTGGAGATGCCGGAGATTTCGCCGGAGGCAGAGGAAGAGCTATGAGCAGGGTTTTGATTATCGGAGGCGGCGCGTCCGGGATGTTTGCAGCCATATGGGCGGCAAGAAACGGGCACAGCGTCTCTTTGTACGAAAAAAATGAGAAGGCCGGGAAGAAATTATTTATTACGGGGAAGGGCAGATGCAATCTTACAAATGACTGTGACATAGATACCCTGTTTTCCTCGGTGGTAAGCAACAGCCGGTTTTTATACAGCAGCTTTTATGGATTTACCAATCAGGATGTAATAGATTTCTTTGAGAATATCGGGGTGCCTGTGAAAACAGAACGGGGCGGACGGGTATTTCCGGCATCGGATCACTCCTCGGATGTGATAAAGGGACTTTTGCGTGAGATGGAGAGGCTTAAGGTGAAGGTGCATTTTCATGCAGAGGTGAAGGAGGCCGAAACCCGGGATGGCTCTTTTTACCGGCTTGTTCTGTCTGACGGAAGGAAGATAGAGGGTGATGCGTGCATTGTGGCCACAGGCGGGCTTTCCTACCCTTCAACGGGCTCCACGGGAGACGGCCTGCGTTTTGGAGAGAAGATGGGACATACAGCTGTTCCCTGCCTTCCCTCTCTTGTCCCCATTGAGGTGAAGGAGCCCTGGGTTCAGGAGCTTATGGGGCTCTCCCTTAAGAATGTAAAGGCTGCGGTTTTTGACGGGAGGAAAAAACTGTTTGAGGATTTCGGGGAGATGCTGTTTACCCACTACGGTGTGAGCGGCCCTCTCATATTAAGCGCCAGCAGCTATATCGGGAAAAAGCTTTCTGGAAAGGCACGGTCAGGGGAGACGCTCGGGCTTTCGATAGATTTAAAGCCTGCTCTTGACATGGAGGCTCTTGACAGGCGGGTACTCCGGGATTTTGAAGAAAACCAGAACCGGCAGTTTAAAAATTCGCTGGGGAAATTATTTCCGGCAAAGCTGATTCCGGTTATGACAGAATTAAGCGGCATTTCGCCGGAGAAAAAGGTGAACGTGATTTCTAAGGAGGAGAGAGCACAGTTTGTGAAGCTTATCAAGCATTTCCCTATGACGCTTACAAGGCTTCGGGATTATGATGAGGCAGTCATTACAAAGGGCGGCATAAGGACAAAGGAAATCGACCCGGGGACCATGGAGTCCAGGCTCATAAAAGGCGTTTATTTTGTGGGAGAGGTGCTGGACTTAGACGGGCTTACCGGAGGCTTCAACCTGCAGATTGCATGGTCTACGGCTTATGCGGCGGGAAATCATATTGCCTGAAGGCCTGGCAGCCCCCGCTTTTTTCGCGGAAAGAAAAGAAAGTAAGGATAGGAGGAACAGATATTATGGGATATAATGTAGCCATTGACGGGCCGGCAGGCGCGGGAAAAAGTACCATTGCAAAGCTTCTTGCAAAGGAAAAGGGATATATTTATGTGGATACGGGAGCGTTATACAGAGGGCTTGCCATCCATTTTTTAGATAAGGGAATCAGGGCAGAGGATACAAAAGCCGTGATAGAGGCAGTAAAGGATGCAGATGTAAAGATAAAATATGAGGACGGCATCCAGCAGATTTATTTAAATGGGAAAAATATTACCGGAAGGCTTAGGAGTGAGGAAGTGGGGAACATGGCATCAGCCACGGCGAAGATACCGGAGGTGAGGGCAAAGCTTCTTATGCTCCAGAAAAATCTGGCTAAGGAGCAGGACGTGGTCATGGACGGGCGCGACATCGGCACCTGTGTGCTTCCTGACGCGGATGTGAAGATTTTCCTTACTGCCAGTGTAAGGACCCGGGCAATGCGCAGATACGAGGAGCTTGCCGCAAAGGGGGAAAGCTGCAGTCTGGAAACGATTGAAAAGGACATCACAGAGCGGGACGAGCAGGATATGACGAGAAAGACGGCGCCCCTTAAAAAGGCGGAAGATGCGCATCTTGTGGACAGCTCGGATATGACCATTGAAGAGGTAGTAAAGGCAATAGCGGATTTGTGCAAAGGATAAGGGAGACAGATGAAGGTTGAATTAGCAAAAACCGCCGGATTCTGCTTTGGAGTTAAGCGGGCGGTGGATACGGTGTATGAGCAGGTAAAGGAGCATAAGGGAGAAAAAATCTATACCTTTGGCCCCATTATCCATAATGAAGAGGTGATTAAGGATCTGGAAAAACAGGGGGTGGCAGTTTTAAACTCCCTGCAGGAATTAGAAGAGCTTAAGGAAGGCATCGTGATTATCCGTTCCCACGGAGTTGCGAAAAGGGTCTGCGACATACTGGAAGATAACGGAATTTCTTACGTAGACGCCACCTGTCCCTTTGTAAAAAAAATACATAATATTGTGCATGAGGAAAGCAGTAAGGGCTCTCATATTGTGATTATCGGAAACAGCGCACACCCGGAGGTGGAGGGCATCAGAGGATGGACAGGGGAGAACGTAACGGTTATCCAGAATGAGGACGAAGCGAAGGACTTTCAAATCGAAAATGAAAACCAGAAGGTATGTATCGTTTCCCAGACGACATTTAATTACAATAAATTCAAAGATTTAGTTGAAATTATCTCGGAAAAGAGGTATGATATAATTGTTTTAAATACGATTTGCAATGCGACAAAGGAACGCCAGGAAGAAGCAAGGCGTATTGCAAGGCGGGCAGGGGCTATGATTGTTATTGGCGACAGGCGCAGCTCCAATACCCAGAAGTTATTTGAAATCTGCAGAAATGCATGTGCGGATACGTACTATATACAGACACTTGACGATTTGGATATGAATCAATTAAGGTCCGTGGAAACAGTAGGTATTACAGCAGGGGCATCCACGCCCAAGAATATAATTGAGGAGGTTCAAAACAATGTCAGAATTAACTTTTGAACAGATGTTAGACGAGTCTTTTAAGACAATAAGGAACGGAGAAGTTGTGGACGGTACTGTTATTGATGTGAAGCCGGATGAGATTGTTTTAAATATAGGTTACAAAGCAGACGGCATCATCACAAGAAGCGAGTATACTAACGACTCCGGGGCAGACCTTACGAAGGCGGTTTCCGTAGGAGATGCCATGACAGCAAAGGTCTTAAAGGTGAATGACGGAGAAGGTCAGGTGCTGTTAACTTATAAGAGGCTTGTTGCCGAGAAGGGCAACGAGAGACTTAAGGAGGCATTTGAAAACCATGAGATCCTTAAGGCTCCGGTTGCGCAGATTCTCGGAGGAGGCTTAAGTGTTGTTGTTGAGGAGGCCAGGGTTTTTATTCCGGCAAGCCTCGTATCTGATACTTATGAGAAGGATTTGAGTAAATATCAGGATCAGGAGATTGAATTCGTTATCAGCGAGTTTAATCCCAGAAGGAACCGTGTAATCGGCGACAGAAGACAGCTCCTTGTAGCGGCCAGAGCTGAAAAGCAAAGGGAGCTGTTTGAACGGCTGAATGTGGGCGATACTGTTGAGGGCGTTGTAAAGAACGTGACAGATTTCGGTGCATTTATTGATCTTGGCGGCGTTGACGGACTGCTTCACATATCCGAGATGTCCTGGGGCCGCGTAGAGAACCCGAAGAAGGTATTCAGAGTGGGCGATACGGTAAAGGTACTGGTAAAGGATATTCATGATACAAAGATTGCATTAAGCCTCAAATTCCCGGAGACGAATCCCTGGGCCAATGCTTCCGAGGATTATGCAGCAGGAAAGGAGATTACCGGAAGAGTCGCAAGAATGACGGATTTCGGCGCGTTTGTTGAGCTTGCTCCGGGTGTTGACGCACTTCTTCATGTATCACAGATTTCCAGAGCTCATGTAGACAAACCGTCTGACGTATTATCCGTAGGGCAGGAGATTACAGCAAAGATTGTTGATTTGAACGAAACAGAAAAGAAGATCAGTCTCAGCATGAAGGCTCTTGAGACTGTTTCTGAGGAGAGTGTGGAAGAAAGTGCACGGGACGAGGAATAAGCTTATATTTGTTCAGATGAATAGATGGGTGGATAAAAGATAGAGGCAGTATGCCTCTATCTTTTATCTGTTAAAAAAACATCAAGATGTTTCCCGAAATATACAAGGAATTGTTCCGGTTTACTGGATAAAAGGAGCATTTTCCTGTATAGTTATATAAGATAAAAGGAAGGAAGGATAAAGGGATGGCATTGTTAACATTTAAGGGTGGAGTCCACCCGGATGACGGCAAGAGTCTGGCTAAAGACAAGGCGATTGTCGAAGTGAAACCGAAGGGTGAGCTGGTATTTCCGGTTTCCCAGCATATCGGCGCGCCGGCAGCCCCGGTTGTGGCAGTCGGAGACCGGGTGCTTAAAGGGCAGAAGATTGCCGAAGCCGGCGGCTTTGTATCAGCACCTGTGTACGCGTCCGTATCTGGGACTGTAAAGGCGATTGAACCCCGCTTTAACCCCACAGGGTCTAAGGTAAACAGTATTATAATCGAAAATGACGGGGAATATGAAGAGGTAGAATATCCGGCAGTAAAGTCTCTCGAAGAGATGACAAAGGAAGAGATCTTAAATGCAATCGGAGAGGCTGGTATTGTGGGTATGGGAGGGGCAGGCTTTCCTACAAGAGTTAAGCTGTCTCCAAAGGAGCCGGATAAGATCGAGTATATCATTGCCAACTGTGCGGAGTGCGAGCCGTATATTACGGCGGACTACCGCCGCATGATAGAGATGCCGGAGGAGCTTGTAGGCGGAATGAGGGCTGTTCTTAAGCTCTTTGATAACGCAAAGGGCATTTTCGGCGTGGAGGATAATAAGCCGGACTGTATTGCGAAGCTTAAGGAGCTTACGAAGGACGAGCCGCGCATGGAGGTGCTTGCCCTTAAGACGAAGTACCCGCAGGGCGGTGAGCGCCAGCTTATTTATGCCACAACGGGAAGGGCCATTAATTCTGCCATGCTTCCGGCAGATGCAGGCTGCGTAGTGGATAATGTTGAGACTATGATTACCATTAACCGTGCGATCACAGAAGGGAAGCCGTCTATGGAGCGTGTAGTGACGGTAAGCGGAAATGCGGTGAATGAGCCGGGGAACTTCAAGGTGCCTTTCGGGACGAATCAGGCGGAGCTTGTAGAGGCAGCGGGCGGATTTAAGACAGATCCGCAGAAGATTATTTCCGGCGGCCCTATGATGGGATTTTCCATGTTTACACTGGATGTTCCGGTAACAAAGACATCTTCCTCAATTCTTGGATTTACGAAGGATGAGGTGGCAGAGCATGAGCCTACGGCGTGTATCAACTGCGGGCGCTGTGTGGAGGCCTGTCCCAGCCGTCTGATTCCGTCAAGGCTTGCAGATTATGCAGAGCGTCATGACGAGGAGACCTTTACGAAGCATGAGGGCCTGGAATGTATGGAGTGCGGCTCCTGCAGCTTTGTGTGCCCGGCAAAAAGGCCGCTTAAGCAGGCTATTGGATCTATGAGGAAAATTGCGCTTGCAAACCGAAAGAAAAAGTAAGGAAGAGGTGAATAGTGTTGAGTGATATTAAATTAAAAATGTCGTCTTCACCCCATATACGCTCTAAGACAACCTCCGCGAATATAATGCTTATGGTGACCATAGCACTTTTGCCGGCGGCGGCCTTTGGTGTATATAATTTTAAACTCCCGGCGCTTATTATGTTGATCAGCACAACAGTGTCGGCGGTGTTGACGGAATATATTTATCAGAAGCTGATGCATAAAAAGATTACGGTAAATGATTTCAGCGCGGTTGTGACAGGCCTGCTCTTAGGGCTTAATATGCCTGCGAGTGCGCCGTGGTGGATGGGTGCTTTAGGAAGTGTCTTTGGTATATTAGTTGTCAAGCAGCTATTCGGCGGACTGGGTCAGAATTTTATGAACCCGGCTCTTGGAGCAAGATGCTTTCTTCTGATCTCCTTTACGGGACAGATGACCAATTTTATTTATGATGGTGTGTCAGGACCTACGCCTCTTGCCCTCTTAAAGAGCGGCGAATCGGTGGATACTATGAGCATGCTCATTGGTACCATTCCGGGAACTATCGGTGAGACAAGTGTATTTGCCATTATTATCGGGGCTATTTTCCTGATCCTTATGGGAGTTATTGACCTTCGGATTCCGGGTACATATATTGCGGTCTTTGCAGTTTTTGTAGGTATTTTCGGACATTTCCAGAATCCGGATATCGGTTTTTTTGATCCGCAGTATATTACGGCCCACTTATGCGGCGGCGGAATTATGCTGGGAGCATGGTTTATGGCGACAGATTATGTGACATCCCCCATTACGAAGACAGGGCAGCTTGTATACGGTGCCCTTCTTGGAATCCTGACCGGACTGTTCCGTCTGTTCGGGGGTTCTGCAGAGGGCGTCAGCTATGCAATCATTATCAGTAACCTGTTAGTTCCGCTGATTGAGAGGGTTACACTCCCGAAACCATTTGGTAAAGGAGGCGAGAAATAATATGAATAAAATTATAAAAAATACAATAATTCTTACAATTATTACTCTCGTAGCAGGAATCGGACTGGGACTTGTGTATGAGATTACGAAAGAACCTATTGCGCAGACACAGGATGCCGCGAAGAAAAAGGCCTGGCAGGCGGTTTTTCCGGAGGCGGACATTAACAGCTTTGAGGCGGTTGAGGTAGACGAAAAGGCTGCAGAGCAGGTGATCACTGAACTTGGAATTAAGGGCTCCATTGATGAGGTATGTAAGGTGGGTGAGGACGGATATGTTATCACAACAACTGACAAAGAAGGCTACGGAGGAGACATCCAGATTACGGTAGGAATTACTGCGGACGGCACGGTAAACGGCGTGTCTATCCTTACCATCAATGAGACGGCAGGCCTTGGAATGAGGGCGAAAGAACCCTCCTTCTATGAGCAGTACCAGGGGAAACAGGCGGAAAGATTTGTGGTATCCAAAGACGGCGGGGCCGGGGAACCCATTGATGCCTTAAGCGGTGCCACGATTACATCAAGAGCAGTAACAGGAGCAGTTAACGCGGCCCTTGGTTATTTCCAGAGTGTATTTATGTAAAGGGAGGTAGTAAAGATGAATGGATGTACTGAAAGAGTATATAATGGTCTGATTAAAGAAAATCCTACCTTCGTTCTGATGTTAGGTATGTGTCCGACCCTGGCGGTGACAACATCCGCCATAAACGGCGTAGGTATGGGACTTTCTACGACAGTGGTGCTCGTGCTCTCCAACATGTTGATTTCCATGCTTCGGAAGATTATTCCGGATTCTGTCAGGATGCCGGCGTTTATCGTAGTTGTAGCATCCTTTGTAACGATTGTACAGTTTCTTTTGGAGGGCTTTGTGCCAAGTCTTTATGCATCGCTGGGACTTTATATTCCGCTTATTGTAGTAAACTGTATTATTCTCGGCCGCGCCGAGAGCTACGCGTCAAAAAATCCGGTAGTATTATCTATCTTTGACGGTATCGGAATGGGACTTGGATTCACGGTGGGCCTTACGGCAATCGGGCTTGTGCGAGAGCTTATCGGTTCTGGCAAGGTGTTCGGTTTCCAGCTGCTTCCTCTGGCAGATGTTGCTTCCGGGCAGGCAGGATATGTGCCGGTTACGATTTTTATTCTTGCACCGGGAGCCTTCCTGGTACTTGCGGGCCTTACGGCGCTGCAGAACAAGGTGAAGCTTAACGCGGCAAAGAAGGGTAAAAAGGTAACAGAGGCAGCCGGCTGCGGCGAGGGATGTGCTTCCTGCGGCGGATGCAGTGGAAAAGTTTTCCCGACAGGGAATGAGAAGGAATAGGAGGAGTACATAGATGAAGGAATTATTGATTATCGCCATAGGTTCAGCGATTGTAAATAACGTTGTACTCAGCCAGTTTTTAGGAATCTGTCCTTTCCTGGGTGTTTCGAAAAAGGTAGAGACAGCCTCCGGTATGGGCGGGGCGGTTATTTTCGTTATTACGATTGCGTCATTTATAACGGGCCTGATTTATAAGTTTATTCTGGTGCCGCTTAACATTTCCTACCTGCAGACGATTGTATTTATCCTTGTAATCGCTGCGCTGGTTCAGTTTGTGGAGATGTTTCTTAAAAAATCCATGCCGTCCCTTTATAATGCGCTGGGCGTTTATCTGCCGCTGATTACGACAAACTGTGCGGTACTGGGAGTAGCGCTTACAAATGTGCAGAAGGATTACGGGATTCTTACAGGTGTGGTAAATGGTATCGGTACTTCTGTTGGATTTGCCATTGCGATTATTATTATGGCAGGCATCCGGGAGAAGATTGAGTACAATGATATTTCAGAGTCTTTTCAGGGAACGCCTATTGTGCTGATTACGGCAGCACTGATGTCCATTGCGTTCTTTGGATTCTCGGGACTTATATAGGAGGGAGCAAGCTATGAGTATAACAGGTATTTTGATTGCTGCTTTGGTTGTGGGCGGCACCGGATTATTCATTGGTGTGTTCCTTGGAGCAGCGGGAAAGAAATTTGCGGTAGAGGTTGACGAGAGGGAGGAAGCGATCTTAGGAGTCCTTCCGGGGAATAACTGCGGCGGCTGCGGCTACGCGGGATGTTCGGGTCTTGCTGCGGCTATCGTAAAGGGCGAGGCGGAAATCGGCGGCTGTCCGGTAGGCGGAGCCCCTGTGGCTGAAAAAATAGGCGCTATTATGGGCGTGGAGGCCGGCGAGACGGAGCGGCAGGTGGCATTTGTAAAATGCGCCGGAACCTGTGAGAAGGCGGACCAGGATTATGAATATCACGGCCTGGGCGACTGCGTGATGGTGAACATGATGCAGAACGGAGGCCCAAAGTCCTGTAATTTTGGATGCCTGGGCGAGGGAACCTGCGTGAAGGCATGTCCTTTTGACGCCATTCATATTGTGGACGGCGTTGCAGTTGTAGATAAGGAAGAATGTAAGGCCTGCGGAAAATGTATTGCCGCATGTCCCAAAAAGCTTATCGAGCTTGTGCCTTATTCCCAGAAGCATCTTGTGCAGTGCAGCTCCAAGGATAAGGGCAAGGATGTCATGAAGGCCTGCTCTGTAGGATGTATCGGCTGTAAGATGTGCGAGAGGGTATGTGAGTCGGATGCTGTGAAGGTGCTTGATAATATCGCGCACATTGATCCTGAAAAGTGTACAAACTGCGGCAAGTGTGCCGAGAAATGTCCGAAGAAGATCATTCTGTAGGATATCGGCATAAAGAATGTGTTCAAAGTCCGGGGGAAAAGATGAAGGAAAGACGAAGCTTAAGTCAGGTGTTTTCTGACGCGCGGGAACTTCTATTAAAGGATATCCGGTCGGCAAAATGGGCGGTGGTATTTATTACCGCCTATTTTGTGTTTGGGAGGAAAATCTTCGGCGGATTATGCCCGGTGGTTCTGGTTACCGGCTTTCCCTGTCCGGGCTGCGGGCTTACCCGGGCGGGGCTTGCAATCCTTAAGCTGGATTTTTCCCGCGCGTGGGCACTTCACCCCTTTATCTTTCCGATTATCCTGCTTGTTTTTTTATTCTTTTTTAACCGCTATATATTGCTGAAGAAAAAAATGCCGGGCTTAAAATACTTTGCAATATTTGTATTATCCTCCATGATTCTTTTCTATATATGGCGGATGCTCCGGTATTTTCCCGGGGAACCTCCCATGAGCTATTACCAGAATAACCTGCTTAATGGCTTCTTTTCATTTGCTGCGCAGACCGTAAGAAAATGATTCAGGCGTGGGTAAATAAATATAGGCACAGAACATGATATTTGTTATAATAAAGACGGTATTTATTTATGCTTTGCTAATCGAAAGGAGCAGATGCCATGGGTATATATGTGAACAGCAAAAATGCATATGCATTATATAAAAAGGAAGCTTCAAAATCCTACTTTGTCGATAAAACAGCGCTGTTAAAAGAATTATTCCCTTTAGTAGAAGAAGGAGGACATTATTTATGTCTCACCAGACCAAGACGCTTTGGAAAAACAGTTATGGCAAATATGATTGCATCCTTTTTCTCAGAGGCATGGAATCCTGATGATATATTTCAAAATCTGCTGATTGGCCGGCATCAGGATTACAAAAAATATATTGGAAAATATACGGTTGTTCATATCATGTTTAATGATTTGCCAAGAGAATGTAATTCTTATAAACAATACATCAGCCGCATAGAAAGAATCATAATAAAAGATTTAAAAAAAGAATATTCTAATATATCTATAGATGAGGATAGCACCATATGGGATATATTACTTGAGATTTATGCTGAAAATCAGGATGTCAATATTATATTCGTTCTTGACGAATGGGATTTTATCTTTCATCAGGACTTTGTAACAAAAGAGCATAAAACCAAATATTTATTATTTTTGAGAAATCTGTTAAAGGACAGGCCATATGTATCTCTTGTATATATGACTGGAATCCTTCCAATAGCAAAATATTCCAGCGGTTCTGAGCTAAATATGTTTGCCGAGTTTACCATGACGAATGAACAACGTTTTTCTGAATATTTTGGCTTTACAGATTGTGAAGTTGATAATTTATACGAACGTTATATTAAAAGTACAGCGACTCAAATGGTTACAAGAAATGATTTAAAGATATGGTATGACGGATACTATACCAAAAGTGGAACACGCCTTTATAATCCTCGTTCCATTGTGCTATCTCTCTCAAATAACAATACAGGAAATTATTGGACAAGCTCGGGACCATATGATGAAATATTTTATTATATTGAAAATAACGTTTCCGATGTGAGGGACGATCTTGCACTTATGGTTTCCGATATCCCTGTGCCAGCAAATATTCAAGAATATGCCGCCACTGCCATGAATCTTCAAACGAAAGATGAAATCTTTTCTGCAATGGTTGTATATGGCTTTCTCACATATAAAAATGGAAAAGTATCTATCCCAAACAGAGAATTAATGGGAAAATTTATAGATATGCTGAAAAAAGAAACTTCTTTTGGCTATGTATACCGTCTGGCAAAAGAATCTGAAAAAATGCTTAGAGCTACTTTATCTGGAGACACCGATACTATGTCTAAAATTCTTGAACAGGCACACGACACAGAGGTTCCATTATTAAGTTATAATAATGAGACAGAATTAACAGCCATTGTAAATCTTGTTTATCTTGCCGCACGAGATACTTACCGGATCGAACGGGAGGATAAAGCTGGCATTGGATTTGTAGATTTTATCTTTTATCCGTTAAAAGACAAAACAGCGGATTGTATTATCTTAGAATTAAAAGTAGATCAGACTCCTGATATAGCAATCCGGCAAATAAAAGATAAAAAATATGCGCTTAAGTTTAACGGGAAATTAGCTGAAAAAGAAAGATATACTGGTCGAATTCTCGCAGTTGGCATTAGTTATGATAAACAAAAAAAGAAACATTCTTGTAAAGTTGAAGTTCTAAAATAGCAGCGATGTTTGCAATAGGCGGCGATTCGTGTTAAAATAAGAATTATTGCGAGGGTTGCCCGAAACGGAGTAAATTGCAGCAATGAAGAAGGAGGAAACCATATATGGAAAACAATTTTGATAATATGCCCGGAGAACAGGATACACAGACAGATGAACAGGATACGCAGATAAACGGGCAGGATACGCAGGCAGGCGGACAGGATACACAGGAGAGTGGGGACACAGGTTTCAATTTAAATAAAGAAGAGGGAGTTTCTCTGGCGTCAAGTTATACGGATCCCAATAGGGAATATGACCAGAATCAGAATTACCAGCAGAGTCAGAGCTATGGCAATACGGGTTATCAGCAGAATCAAGGCTATGGCAATACCAATTACCAGCAGAGCCAGGGCTTTAACAATACAAATTACCAGCAGAATCAGAGCTATAGCAATACAAATTACCAGCAGCAGTATCAGGACAATTATAATTATAACGTAGGAAATAATACCGGCTACAGCCAGAATTACTCTGACGGTATGGACACTTCCCCTATGTCAATGGGAGACTGGGTGATTACATTGATTCTTATGGCAATCCCATGTCTGAATATTATATTCTGCTGTGTATGGGCATTTAGTAAAACCGGAAATGTGAACAGAAAAAATTTCTGCCGCGCGGAACTGATTTTTATCGGAATCAGTATTGCCTTAAGCATTATTATGGTCATTGTTATAATGGCTGCGGGCATTGGCGCCAACAGATACTATTACTATTAAAATAAAACGGGATGCACATGTTCTTTCACATGCATCCCGTTTTTTTATGATATAGGAAACTTTGTTCTCTTTACTATTTAAGAAAATTGTCCGAATAATGGATGGCTTCATCATTTGTTATAAATATGGCATCTACATTATCAAGCTGGTTTACGAGCTTCATTCCTTTTTCATATCCCATAAGGTAGCAGACAGTGCTTAAGGCATCGGCTGTAAGAGACGAGTCTGTGATAATTGTGACACTGTACAGATTATTTTCACAGGGGAAACCCGTAAAGGGGTTTAAAACGTGGTGGTAGATTTTCCCGTCTATCTCAAAATACCGCTGATAGTTTCCGGTTGTCACAACAGACTGATCCTTTATTTTCACGGAGGTGATGGGAGTTCCCGTGTCGTCAAAGGGCCTTTGAATTCCGATATTGTATTTGGAACCATCTGTTTTTGTCCCAAGGACAAGAATATTGCCTCCAAGATCAATGACGGCATGCTTTACATCGTTTTCTTCTAAATAATCCCTGATGCGGTCCGCAATATATCCCTTTGCAATGGCCCCTACGTCAAGCAGCGTATAGGGATCCGAAAGTCGTACTGTATTTTCTTCTATAATGATATTTTTATAATTGACATGTGATACGGCTGTCGCCGCAGTCTCCGGGGCGGGCAGGGCAGGTGTTTCTGCCTTGAAATCCCAGATATTTGACACGGAGCCCACGGTTATATCAAAGATGCCGTTGGATAAATCACTGTAATACAGGCCTTTTTTTATCAATGTCAGTGTATCCTCGGAAACTTCTACAGGAGCTCCGGCCGCAGTGTTAATCCGGTAAATATCACTGTCTTCTGAAGTTTTGGAAAAAAGTGTATCATAATGCCTGCACAGCTCTTTCACTCCCTCCAGAACCTCCGGCTTTGCCGGATCTAAAATCTGAACACGGATAACCGTGTCAAACAAGGTATCAGAATACGTCAGCTCTTCCTTGCCAGGAAGCTTTCCGCAGCCGGACAGCAGAAGAGCTGCGGCACTTATAAGTGCGGTCATTTTTTTATATCTCATAAAGCACCTCGAAATTTTCTATGATCAGTATTACTATATCACATTCAAGGTGAAAAGGAAATATATTGTGAAATGATATTGACATTCTGATTCATGTGGTTTTTTTTTGAATAAAATCGGAAACCGAATATATTCGGAAAAATGAAAGGAGAGATAAGATGCCGAAGAAAAGCTTTTTGAAAATGAAAAAGATGTACAGGGATGTCCTCATCAAATCGGCAACGGAAGTGTTTAACAGTAAAGACTATCAAAAGCTTAAGGTGGCGGATTTCTGCAAGGGGATGGATTTGCCGACAGGTACATTCTATGAATATTTCGAGAACAAGGAAGATTTGTGCGTGTATCTTGCAAGTCTTGCGTATGAGAAAAAGTTTGTGGCGCTGGGTAAGGATAATATAGCCCTGTTTGCTTACGAGAAGGAGGAATTCAGCCTTCTGTCTGACGAGATGGATGATATTGGGGATATTACCTATGATAAGATTCTTCACTGCGGCGTTGGATTTTTTGCAAGGCTTTTTGATGAATATCTGCTGGACATGATGATGCCTTATAACAGAGAGGGGATTCAGGAGAAAATAGAGGAAGGGACATACCGGGAGGACATTAACGTTGAGCTTGTCTCATACATTACAGCCCTTTTGTCTACATTTATACTTCATTATTTTGACAAATACCAGGTAACGGAAAGTAAAAATCGTGAAGACATCATTATGGGGATGATTAGAGCTGTGGACGAGATTTTGAAGAAAAAGTAAAGGTGGGAGGAAGAGAACATGGAAACAAATGTATTTCCGATGCTGACAGGAAGCTTTCAGGTGGGAATTACTCATGAGGAATTTTGGTTTGAGGAAAGGGAGCCGGCAAGGCTTCCGGTTACAATTTTCTATCCTGCAGATGTAAAAAAGGATGGAGTAAAAGAGAAATATGCTTTCAAGGAGGCAGTCTACGGACTTCCGATCAGTGAGATGAACACGGCCTTTTTCACGGATGCACCCGCAGCAGGGGAGAAGGAGAAATATCCTGTTATCATTTTCAATCATGGCTATGGAAGCTACGAGATGTCTGGCAGTGTTTTATGCGGTGAGCTTGCTTCAAGAGGGTATATTGTCGCATCACTGGGACACACGAGAGAGGCAACGGCAGTAAAATTTAAAGACGGCACTGTCATTTTGATGGACGAAAGGCTTAAGGCAGAGACCCATGAGCCAGGGAAGGAGGCCAGGCTTCTTGAAATTCTTAAGGAAATAAAAGCCACCCCTGATTGCGATGAGAACGAGGAATTTTTTATAGAAAAGGGGAAGGAATTCAGAGATATACATGAGAAAAATGAGCGCATGGCAGTCTGGACAGAGAGAATCAAAAAAGCCCTGGACTATCTGGAGGCTTATAACAGCTTAGACGGCAAAATTCTGGCAGGGCGTATGAATTTGGAACGGGGAGCTGCGTTAATGGGGCACTCCTTTGGAGGAGCTGCAGCCGCCCCGGCGTGCAGGGAGGATGACAGATTCTGCTGCGGCATCAATATAGACGGAGCGGATCTTGAATATGATTATGGGAAGGATATCGGCAAACCCTTTATGACAATCGGAACTCCGGTTACTACAAAGCTTCTGCGGGGAATCTATAACAGCAACCAGGCGGATACATACAGGGTATCGGTTGGAAATGTGGAGCATATGGGATTTACGGATCTGGCATTTTTCCCGGAGACTGCGGCGGCGTTAAAGATTCCCCTTGGTGAAAGAAGGGCAGAGGATACGTTAAAGATTCTTGTGAAATACCTGGATTTGTTTTTGAAAAAATATCTGTTGGGAGAAGAGACTGCGGAAGAAGAGGCTGGAGTGAAAGAGACGGAAATAAAAGAGACAGAAATGGAAGATGTGGTTCTTTGCTGCAGGAAGGGAGTGAGATAGTATGGAAAAAATAATTTTAGAGACAAAGGAGAGGTTTTATGTGCCGGGCATCTCGGTGTCAGTGCTCAAAGACAAGGAAAAAATGCACTATGGATTTGGGCTCTCGGATTGTGAAGCAGATGTAGAGGCGGCCCCGGATACGGTATATTGTATCGGCTCTTCCACAAAGGCATTTACCGCAACTGCTCTTTGCATACTGGCGGCTGAGGGACGGCTTGACATTGATATGCCGGTGAAGAAGTATCTTACGGAATTTCGGATGTACGATGAATACAGCACGGAGCAGCTTACCATCCGGGATGCCCTCTCCCACAGAAGCGGACTTCCCAGGCATGATACGAGCTGGCTTAACACTCCGGAAAGAACAACGGCAGAACAGGTGGCGGCGCTTGCGTATATGGAGCCTGCATGGCCGCTTCGTTACAGATTCCATTATCAAAATCATATGTTTATGGTGGCAACCCTAATTGTGGAGAGGGTGTCAGAAATGTCCTGGGGCGACTTCGTGAAAGAGCGGATTCTTCGTCCATTGCAGATGAATTCCACATATATTTATGGGGATGAGATCAGAGACGGGGATAAAAAGAAGGCAAGACCGTACATGCTGCGAAAGGAGAAGCCGGTCCGGATGCCCTACAATTATATGAAAAGCGCAGGAGGGGCAGGTACCATGTATTCTACCACGGAGGATATGTTAAAATGGCTTGATTTCCACCTGAACGGAAATGATAAGGTGCTTTCAAAGGAGTGGCTTCATGAGATGCATGAGCCTCAGACCATTATAAGGCCCGGGGAAATCCTTCCGGCAGAATTTCCGAAGATTCAGTTTACGTCCTACGGCCTGGGCTGGTTTATTGAAAGCTATGAAGGACACAAAATTGTCCATCACGGCGGTACGGTTGAGGGCTTTAAGTCCGAACAGATATTTGTGCCGGGGAAAAATATCGGGATATCCATGCTGTGCAATCTGAACCAGACAAAGGCGCTGTCAGCTCTGGGATACAGGCTTTTGGATGAGCTTTTGGGAGAAGAGCAGTCAGACTGGAACAAAAAATTTCTGGATGCATGCAAAGAGGCGGCAGAGAAGAATTCCGAAGCAATGAAAAGCGCCATGGAAGCCGCAGGGAAGCTTGTGAAGGAATGTAACGACATGGAGCAGTACAAAGGTACCTATGTGAATAAGGCTTATGGGGAAGCTAAAGTTTCAAATGACGGGAAACATGTACTTCTTAGTATGATTGGCCTGACGCTTCCCACTCTGCCCACAGGAGAGGACAGCTTCCATCTGATGGTGGAGAGCTATGAGCTTTTCTTCCCTGTGAAGTTTTTAAGGAATGAAAAAGGAAGAGTATGTGCCCTTCTCATTCCTCTTGAGGAAAATCTAAAGCAGAAGCCCATTCGATTTGAGCGAAAGGAATAGAGGGAGTTATGAAAATTACGGAAATAAAAGCAGAAAAGATAAAACTGGAATTAAAAGAGCCCCTTAAGGTAGCCTTTGGCGTTGTTCCTTATTCGGAAAATATTCTTGTGAAAATAGAGACAGACGAAGGGCTCGCCGGGTATGGGGAGGGGGCACCTCTGCCCTTTGTAACGGGAGAGAATATAGACTCGGCAGCTGCGGCCCTTCAAATGTTTCAAAAGGTTCTTACGGGCATGGACGTCATGGACTTAGAGGGGATTCACAGCCTGATGGACAGGACAATTGCAGGAAATACAAGTGTAAAATGTGCAGTGGATCTGGCTCTTTATGACATACGGGGCAAAATGTGCGGCCAGCCTGTATATAAAATACTGGGAGGCTCTGACGGCAGGGTTACCAATGATATTACTATCGGAATCGGGAAACCGGAGGATATGGCCAAAAAGGCAAAGGAACGGGTGGAAAAGGATGGCTACAGAGTTCTGAAGATAAAGACCGGAATAAGCGTGGAGGAGGATATTGGAGCACTTACGAAAATCAGGGAAGCGGTGGGCCCGGACATCCGCCTTCGTGTGGACGCGAATCAGGGCTATACGGTCTGTACGGCGCAGAAGGCGCTGAAAGCATTTACAGCTTTGGGTGTGGAGTCCGCAGAGCAGTGCCTGCCGGCGCAGGATATGGAAGGGGCGGCCTTCTTAAGGAGGAAGGCTCCGGATATCGCCCTTATGCTGGATGAGAGCATCCACAGCCCGAAAGACGCGGCAAGAGCGGCCAGACTTGAGGCGGCGGATATCTTTAACATTAAGCTTATGAAGTGTGGAGGACTCTATCCGGCCATGAAGATCAATGCCATAGGGGAGGCCTGGGGCATCGGCTGCATGGTGGGGTGTATGATTGAGTCAAAGCTTTCTATTACTGCCGGATTGAGCCTTGCGGCG
This sequence comes from uncultured Lachnospiraceae bacterium, assembly GCA_949502235.1. Taxonomy (GTDB): domain Bacteria; phylum Bacillota; class Clostridia; order Lachnospirales; family Lachnospiraceae; genus CAPEBR01. Next base: position 21,844 of record CATBDC010000002.1, read on the forward strand.
GCAATGAAAAACATTGCGGATGCGGACTGTGACAGCTTTATGGACTGCAAAGGAGCAGAAAACATGTACCGGGGCGGATTTACCCATGAGGGAGACAGATTCTTACTTAACGATGCTCCGGGATTTGGGCTGGATATTGATTTTTAGGCTGCTGTTAACAGAGCGGACAGGAATACTTTTAGCGGAGGATTGTTATGAATGAGAAACGATTTCTTGACAGGCTTATGGAGATGATCGCGATAGACAGTCCGTCCCTTATGGAAAAGCCCATGTCAGAGTATCTGATAAAGCATTTTAAAGAGCGGGGGCTTGAGGTGTCAGCAGATGACAGCGGAAGGGAATATGGAAGCAGCGGACAAAACGTGCTTGTGCATATTCCGGGCAGTCTTTCCCTTCCTCCCATCTGCTTCAACGCCCACATGGATACCGTGGAACCAGGAAGAGGGATTGAGGCTGTATTTGAAGAGGGAAGGCTTAGAAGCGCAGGAGATACCATCCTTGGAGCGGACGATAAGGCGGGAATTGCCATGCTTTTAGAAGCATATGAGGAGCTTAGGGAGAAAGGGATTCCCCACCGGGAGATGTATTTTCTTTTTACGATAGGCGAAGAAATTATGCGGGGAGCGGACCATTATGATACTTCTGGAATATTGGCAAAATATATGTTTATTCTTGACGGCGCAGGAGCGCCGAAGTACCTGTGCAGGGCAAGTAAGGGAAAGATGTTTTTAAAATGCCGTTTCCATGGAAAAAGCGCCCACGCGGGGGTGGATCTTCACGAGGGAATCAATGCGGTATGCATGGCATCGGACGGAGTGGTTTCTATAATGGAGAAAACGGCCGGGCTTAGAAAAGAGACGGCCTTAGGAACCACCTTGAATGTCTCTTCCATTCGCGGAGGAGAGGATGGCCCTACCGTCCCCTCGTATGCAGAGGTTACTATAGAGCTTCGTTCCTTCTCACAGGAAGAAATGGAAGAGCTTTCGAAGATTATAAAAAAAGAGGTATGTATGTCAGCGGAAAAATACGGCGGGAAGGCCTTTGTGGAGGCAGAATCCGTGTGCAGGCCTTATCATGCCCAGACAGAGGAGTATCTTTATAAGAGGACGGGAGAGGCCATTATAAATGAGGGACTTGACCCTGTGGAGGTTATGACCGGAGGGAGCAGCGATGGAAACATATTCGGAGAGCGGGGCTTTGTGTGCAGCGGACTGGGAATCGGCATATACAATGTGCACACCACAGAGGAATACATGGAGCTTGAAGAAACGAAGGCGGCATACAGGATTATGCTGGATATTATGACAAGGTAAGACGGGTTACTGTGAACAGAAGTGAACAGTAACTAAAATGGTGAGTCGGAGGGAGAAACATGACGGAGAGAAAGAAACGGACAGGATATGGTGAAATGAGACTTTCGGAGCGGTGGGCGGCCTGTGCAGTCGGAATGGACACAGGACTGCTTCCGTATATGATTAATGGATACATTTCCTATTTTTTTACAGATGTAATGCTGATACCGGCGGCATCGCTGGTGGCATTCATGTTTATTGCCAGAATATTTGACGGAATACAGGATATTGGAATCGGCATCGTGGTGGACAGGATACGAAGGCCGGACGGACAGTGCCGCCCATTTTTTAAATGGTTTGCGTTTCCGTTTTTCTTATCCAGCGTGCTGTTGTTTTTAAATCCGCCTTTGGGGCAGACCGGGAAGCTTGTATATGCCTTTGTTATGTATATTATGGCGTTGTTTATGATTTCCTTCCTCCAGCTTCCTTATGCAACGCAGATCAGTCTCCTTACGAAAGACAGTAAGGAAATCACCACCATCAGCAGTATGAGGTTTCTGACGGCGGCTGTTGTGTCCGTCCTGGCGGGGATTGTATTTATTCCCCTTTTGACTTTATTCGGCGGCGGGGATAAGGATCAGGGTTTCCTTTTTATGGGGGCGGCAGTAGGAGCAATCGGAGCCTTAAGCGCGGTATGGCAGTATAAGGGAACGAAGGACAGGCATATTGCCCCGCTTCCAGAGAAGAAAAAGGTATCTGTTCTAAAGCAGCTTAAATATTTGAATAACATTCCCTGGCTTCTGGGATTAATTATTGTATTGCTAGTGATGTTATCCTATGCATTTAATACGTCCATGGCAATTTATTATTTTACATATGTAATACCAAATGAGACACTGGCGGGACTTGCGATTGTAATCGTATTCGCATTTATCGTTCCGGGAAGTATCCTTGCGCCGTCTCTTAGCAATAAAACAGGGAAGAAGCAGGCGGTTTTAATCGGAATTGGAATCAGTATTTTAGGGAAGCTTGTTATGCTTATGGGAAGTGTACCCTTCCTGTTTGCAGGACTTGCCATGACTGGCTTCGGTCTTGGGACTGCGATCCCTCTTATGACGGCCCTCATGCCGGATATTGTGGATTATGGGGAGTGGAAACACGGCGTATCCACGCCGGGAATCCTGTATTCGGCGGTAAGCCTTGGCTCTAAGGCAGGAAACGGGCTGGCAGTATCCCTGGCCCTTCTGGTGCTTTCTATAGGCGGATATGATGCAACCCTTCCGGTACAGCCCCAGTCAGCGCTTACGGCCATCACAAGCGCATATATTTTCGTACCCCTTACCTGTGAGGTGCTCGCTTTTATTACCATGAATTTCTACCGTATAGATAAGATGCGGGATAAGATACAGGCAGAGCTTGCGGCGGGACGGGGACAGGCATAGGCGGACTAGAAAATAATGTTCTGTGGGGACGGGGAACACTGGACACAAAAGGAACTTTTTGTGGTATTATGGAAACAACGGAAAGGAGGGATAGTTATGGAGATTATCAAAAGGCTGCAGAAGGAAGAGGAGCTTGTGTGGATGAATCCGAAATACAATCAGAACATGGCAGAAGGGCATGGACTTACCATGGCTGATGTAGAGGATGCGGAAAAAAGATTAAAACGGTTTGCTCCTTTTATTAAGAAATGTTTCCCGGAAACGGCGTCACAGCAGGGAATCATAGAATCCCCACTTGTGGAGATCACGAGAATGAAGGAAGCCTGCGGCGTGAAGGGAAGGCTTCTTCTCAAGCAGGACAGTGAGCTCTCGGTGGCTGGTTCTGTAAAGGCAAGGGGCGGCATCTATGAGGTTCTGAAGCATACGGAGGAGCTTGCGGTTTTCCATGGGCTCTTAGGCGAAGACCTGGAAAACGAAGACTATGGGAAGCTTGCAGATGAAAGATGCAAAGAGTTCTTTTCGCAGTATACGATTCAGGCAGGCTCTACGGGGAACTTAGGGCTTAGCATCGGAATTACAAGCGCGGCGGTGGGATATCGTGTGATTATCCACATGTCTGCAGACGCAAGAGAGTGGAAGAAAGAGCTTCTAAGGCGCCATGGTGTGACTGTGGTGGAATACGAATCCGATTATAGCGAAGCAGTGGAGAATGGACGAAGGCTCTCTGACAAAGATCCAAAAAGCTATTTTGTGGATGATGAGAACTCCAGGAACCTGTTCCTTGGATATGCGGTGGCGGCCAGGCGCCTGAAGGTGCAGCTTGAGGCCCAAAACATAAAGACAGACGGGGAGCATCCGCTGTTTGTCTATATCCCCTGCGGAATCGGGGGAGCTCCGGGAGGAGTGACCTTTGGGCTTAAGGAGATATTCGGAGAGCATGTGCATTGCTTCTTCGTGGAGCCGTCTAAGGCTCCATGTATGCTCCTTGGCATGGCAACGGGAAAACACAGTGGTATCTGTGTGCAGGATATCGGCCTTACAGGAATGACCCATGCAGATGGTCTGGCAGTCGGCCGTCCGTCCGGATTCGTAGGAAAAGTAATGGAGCCAAGGCTTTCCGGAATCTTTACGGTTGGGGACGGGAGGCTATATGACTACATGCGGCGTCTCAAAGAGACGGAGAACATTTTCATCGAGCCCAGCGCCTGCGCAGCCTTCGAGGGCCCCGTAAAGCTTATGGAATATAAAGAGACAAAAGCATATCTGGAAAGCCGCGGCCTTACAGAAAAGATGGAAAATTCTGTTCATGTTGCATGGGCCACCGGAGGGAGGCTTGTGCCGGAGGAGATACGAAAAGAATATGAAGCAACGTATTTATAACATTAGAAAACATATAGAATCAAGAATATAGAAACCAAAAATCCGCGGAAGGAATGTTTATTTTTCTTCCGCAGATTTTTTCTGCATGTACGGTTGGAATGTCGTTCGGGGGACGGAAGTTTTAAGATGCCCTTCCTAACACAGACTGGCATCTTAAAAATGCCGTCCTTCGAATGATATTCCAACCGAACATGTGATTGCAGAAGCTGAATACTTGTGTTAAAATAGAGTGCAGAGAGGTTGATAGGTATGAAAACAGGAATCAAGAAGAACGATATACTTTTAATTTTCATTGTCCTTGCAGTGGCAGGGTCTGCCGCCTTTTTGCATAATCTGCTGGGAACGGCCGGGGCAGGCTCTGTTACGGTAAAGGTAAATGGCGTGATAGAAGGGGTTTACAGTCTTGGTGAGGATCAGGAGATCGAGATCAATAAAGGGACGAATTATCTTGTAATCAAAAACGGAAAGGCAGATATGATAAGAGCAGACTGCCCGGATAAGCTGTGTGTGAATCAGAAGGCGGTTTCTAAAAACCATGAAAGTATTATCTGCCTTCCTAATAAGGTGATTGTAGAGGTAAACAGCACGGAGAAGGGTGAGTACGATGCGGTGGCAAATTAGGACTGCTTTTCTGGGCGTATTTACATCGCTTGCGCTGATTTTCAGCTATGTGGAGACACTGATTCCCATTTCCTTTGGAATCCCCGGCGTAAAGCTTGGGCTTGCGAACCTTATCATTGTGACAGCCTTATACAAGATGAGGCTTCGGGACGTGTATGCTCTTAGCGTGGCCAGGGTGGTTCTGTCCGGGCTGATTTTTGGGAATTATATCACGATTTTATACAGCCTTTCCGGAGGGCTTTTAAGTCTTTCAGTGATGGCGGCTCTAAGGAAGAGAGACTGGTTCAGTGTCATGGGGGTCAGTGTGGCAGGAGGCATATTTCACAATGTGGGGCAGCTTCTTATTGCCATGCTGATTGTTGAAACCTTCAGCGTATCCTACTATATCCCGGTGCTTCTTGCGGCGGGGACTGCTACAGGGCTTGTAATAGGGATTCTTGCCGGGCAGATATTAAAAAGACTTGCAAATATAGAGTTTTAGGAGGAATTTATGATATCTTACATAAGAGGTGAACTGGCAGCCTTTGAGGATAATAAGGTGATTGTAGATGTAGGAGGCGTTGGATACGGGATTTTTATGTCTTCCCAGGCTATGAGCCTTCTGCCGCAGGCAGGAAATGAGGTGAAGCTCTATACCTACCTAAATGTAAAAGAGGATGTAATGCAGCTTTTTGGATTTCTTACAAGAGATGATCTGCATGTGTTTAAGCTCCTTATAGGCGTGAGCGGAATCGGGCCAAAAGGGGGGCAGTCTATTTTGTCTGTACTGTCTCCGGATGATCTGCGCTTTGCGGTGATGGCAGGAGATGTAAAAGCAATTTCAGCCGCTCCGGGTATCGGGAAGAAGACAGCGGAAAAGCTGATTGTGGAGCTTCGGGACAAGCTTAGTATTGAGGATGCTTTGGATCACGTTGTATCAGCAGAGACAGAAAAGGGCGGCGCGGCAGCTTCCCTTATCGGAGAGATAAAGAGTGAGGCGGTGCAGGCGCTGACTGCCCTGGGCTACGGGAGTACAGAGGCTTTAAGGGCTGTCAAGAAGGTAACAATTACAGAGGATACAGATGTTGAGGCAGTATTAAAGCAGGCGCTTAAAAATATGGTGCTTTAGCCTGATTTAAGGGGGAGTTATGGCAAGAAGGATTATTACAACAGAAAACCTGGAAGAGGATATTAAAATAGAAGGCTCGCTGCGCCCGCAGCTTCTTTCAGATTATGTGGGACAGGAAAAGGCAAAGGAGACTCTGAAGATATTTATTGAGGCCGCAAAGGAGCGGGGGGAGGCGCTTGACCATGTGCTTTTCTACGGTCCTCCCGGGCTTGGCAAAACCACCCTTGCGGGTATTATTGCCAATGAATTAAAGGTTCATATTAAGATAACCTCGGGACCGGCCATTGAAAAGCCGGGTGAGATGGCAGCCATACTAAATAATCTTCAGGAGAGGGATGTGCTTTTTGTGGATGAGATCCACAGGCTGAACCGTCAGGTGGAGGAGGTTTTATACCCGGCCATGGAGGACTATGCCATTGATATTATGATTGGAAAGGGGGCAAGCGCCCGCTCTATCAGGCTGGATCTTCCAAAGTTTACCCTGGTGGGAGCCACTACAAGGGCCGGGATGCTTACTGCGCCGCTTCGCGACAGGTTCGGCGTGATTCACAGGCTGGAGTTTTATACGGTGGAGGAGCTTAAGAAGATTATTCTTCGTTCTGCTAAGATGCTGGATGTGGAGATTGATGAAAGGGGCGCCGAAGCCCTTGCCAGACGCTCCAGGGGGACGCCCAGGCTTGCCAACCGGTTTTTGAAGCGGGTCCGTGATTTTGCCCAGGTGAAATATGATGGCTATATTACGGAGGATGTGGCTAATTACGCCCTGGATCTTTTAGATGTAGATAAGGAGGGGTTAGACCAGACAGACCGGAATCTCCTCCTTACGATTATTGAGAAATTTTCCGGCGGCCCGGTGGGCCTTGATACACTGGCGGCTGCAGTCAGCGAGGATACCGGTACCATAGAGGATGTGTATGAACCCTATCTTTTAAAGAACGGTTTCATTATGCGGACTCCCAGAGGGCGGGTCGTTACAGAGAAAGCATATTCCCATTTGGGAATTTCTTATGAAAATATTGAAAAATAGTTGGTTTTTGCGAAAGTTTCGTTTATAATAGACATAGTAAGAAGGTTGCTGCTGTAAGCCAGGTATACAGCAGCAGAGAATTTGAGGGAGGCTTCTATGGCATCATCAAAAAATTATACGGAAGTATTAATAGGCGGGAAAGTATTTACATTAAGTGGATTTGAGAGTGAGGATTATCTGCAGAAGGTGTCTACATATCTGAATCATAAGATTGAGGAGTGTTCAAGCAGTGAGGGCTATCGTAAGCAGAGTGCGGAGACCAGGAGTGTGCTCCTTGCGCTTAATATTGCGGATGATTATTTTAAGGCCAGAAAGCAGGGGGGGACTCTGGAGAATGACATTGAAGCGAAGGACAAGGAGATGTATGATCTGAAGCATGAGCTGATTTCTGTGCAGATCAAGCTTGAGAATGCAGATAAGGCGCTGGACAAGCTCAAGGAAGAGAACAAGGAGCTTCAGATGAAGATTGTTCAGCTGGAGACAGAGATGAAGAATAAGAGAAAATAAAGGCAAGAGGGTGCCCTAAGGGCATCCTCTTTTAAAGGTTTGGATATGAAACGTAAAATGGTTGAGATACTTGCACCTGCAGGCTCTCTTATGAGCCTTAAGGCGGCAGTCTGTGCCGGGGCGGATGCGGTGTATATAGGGGGAAGCCTGTTCGGGGCAAGGGCCTATGCAGAGAATCCGGGGGAGGAAGAGCTCCTTCGTGCGATTGACTATGTGCATCTTCATGGACGGAAGATTTATCTGACAGTTAATACATTATTAAAGGATCAGGAGATGGAGAAGCTTTATGACTATCTGCTTCCTTATTATAAGCAGGGCTTGGATGCTGTTATCGTGCAGGACGTTGGCGTTATGCAGTTTGTGAAAAGAAATTTTCCGGGAATGTCCCTGCATATAAGCACCCAGGCTACGGTGACAAATGCTCTTGGTGCCGCTTTTTTCGGAAGGCTTGGGGCAGACAGGATTGTACCCGCAAGAGAGCTGTCCTTAAAGGAAGTGAAGGACATGAAGGAAAAAACAGGACTTGAGACAGAGTGCTTCGTACATGGAGCCATGTGTTACTGCTACTCGGGCCAGTGCCTTTTAAGCAGCATGATCGGAGGGCGCAGCGGAAACAGAGGGCAGTGCGCCCAGCCCTGCAGGCTTCCTTATGCCGTGGACGTAAGAAAGCCGGGGGATTTTTTAAGCCTTAAGGATCTGTGTATGATAGACGGGATTCCGGATCTTATAGAGGCAGGGATTGATTCCTTTAAGATTGAAGGACGGATGAAGCAGCCAGAGTATGTGTATACGGTTGTCAGCATGTACCGCAAGTATACGGCTCTCTATTACGCGATGGGGAGAAAGGGCTTTACTGTGGAGGAGAAAGACAGGCAGAACCTCATGAACGTTTATACAAGACGGGGATATTCTAGCGGCTACTATTACCGTCAGAACGGAAGGGAAATGATATCCCTAAAGAGACCGGCGGAGAAACCGGAGAGGCCGGTGGAAAATACTGATTATAAAATTAAAGAAAAAATTAATGGTATTTTAATACTTTCCGAAGGAAAACATGCTACACTATCCTTGGAATATACAGGAAAAGAAGAAACCATATATGCAAAGGCGGCAGGCGATACCGTGCAGACGGCCTTAAAGGCGCCTCTTGACAAGGAAAGAGCAGACAGGCAGCTTCGGAAAACCGGGAACACGGACTTCATGTTTGACAGTCTGGAGATTCGTATAGAGGGCAGCACATTTCTTCCCATGCAGTCATTAAACGAGCTTCGGCGGGAAGGAATTTTAAAACTGACAGAAGAGATTCTCTCCCGCCATAGAAGAAGCGCCGGGGAAAAGCTGCCTTTTGCCCGTACATGTACAGGCTGGGAGAAAAAGGCTTCCGGCTTAGAGATAAAGCTTTGTGTTTCCGTACAGAGCTATGCCCAGCTTTTAAAAGTGCTGGAAGGCTGTTTCCTTCATACTATTTATATAGAAGGGAATATCGCATTTGACAGAGAGGTTTTGGAAACCGTACAAAGAGCCAGGGAAAAGGGAAGTATGGGATTTTATGCCGTAATGCCATATATTTTCAGGGAGAAAGCTATTTCTTATTACGAGGCAGTTTATGATAAGCTTTTAGAATGTTATGACGGGGTATTGATCCGAAACTGGGAAAGCTTTGAGTGGCTGCGGATAAAAAATTATGGAAAGGGTATTATTTCTGACCGTAATCTGTATGTTTTTAATAAGGAAGGTAAAGACTTTATGAGACAGATGGGTTTCGAGGACTATACCTTTCCGGCAGAGCTTAATTTCCGGGAGCTTAAAGGTCTTTCAGGGGGCGGGGAGCTGGTTGTATACGGCTATGAGCCAGTGATGATAAGCGCAAACTGCCTGAAAAAAACGACCGGATGCTGCAAGGGGGAAGACGGTCTTACCTGGCTAACAGACCGGCATCAGAAAAAATTTGCAGTAAAAAATTTTTGTAAATACTGTTATAATGTCATGTATAACTGCGCGCCTCTTATGCTGGCTGATATGGCGGAAAAGACAGAAGCTCTTATGCCGTCTGCCCTGAGGCTTTCGTTTACTATAGAGCCGCCTGAAACAGTACAGGAGATTCTAAAGCTTTATGAGAAGGCCTTTATAGAAGGGGATGAAGCAGTGCTGCCAGAGACGGAGTATACAAGAGGGCATTTTAAACGGGGAGTAAAGTAGGTGAAGGTTTGGTAAATATTATTGTAGAGCTGTCGAAATATCTGATCATTATATTGGGAACGATGTACACGTTCCTGTGCTTCAGTATTTTTGGGTATCAGGATCCGGACAAAAAGAGGAGCCTTTTGATTAGGCAGAATGTGCTGATGTTTCTGATGCAGCTGGATGCCTACCTTGTGATGTATCTGGAGACGGAGGATATAAAGCTTCTGGCCTTTTATCTGATGCAGGTGGTGCTGTTTGCCGCTGCCATCATTTTATATACCAATATTTATCCCAGGGCTTCAAGGCTGGTCATTAACAATATGTGTATGCTTCTGTGCATCGGGATGATCATGCTGACGCGTCTGGATTACGGAACTGCGGTAAAGCAGTTTGTGATTTCAGCGGCGGCGGTAGGCCTAAGCCTGGTGATCCCGGTAATTATCCGCAAGTTTAAGCTTCTTTCTGAGTGGCGGAAGCTTTATGCGATTGTGGGAATTGTATCCCTTGCCGCGGTTATTGTGGTGGGGAGGGTGTCAAACGGAGCTATGCTGGGATTTGAAATTGCCGGAATTAATATTCAGCCCTCAGAGCTTGTGAAGATTGTTTTTGTATTTTTTGTGGCATCCAGCTTTAAGGCATCCCTTGAGTTTAAGAATATTGTGATTACAACGGCAATTGCGGCCTTTCATGTGCTGATTTTAGTTGCGTCTAAGGATCTGGGAGCAGCGCTTATTATATTTGCCGTGTATCTTACCATGCTGTATGTGGCGACAAGGCAGCCCCTTTATATTGTAGCGGGGCTCGGGGCCGGAAGCGCGGCATCGGTTGCGGCCTATTACATCTTTAATCATGTACGTGTGCGCGTGCTGGCGTGGAAGGATCCCTTTGCCGCCTATGATAACGGAGGATACCAGATAGCCCAGTCCCTGTTTGCCATTGCTACTGGAAGCTGGTTTGGAATGGGGCTTTACCAGGGCTCGCCGGAGACGATTCCTGTTGTAGAATCGGATCTCATCTTCTCAGCCATTTCAGAGGAAATGGGGCTGATTTTCGCACTGTGTATTATTTTGATATGTGTAAGCTGCTATGTCATGTTTTTAAATATTGCCATGCAGCTCCATACACTGTTTTATAAGCTGGTTGCTTTAGGACTTGGAACCTGCTATATCTTTCAGGTGTTCCTTACAATCGGAGGCGTGACAAAGTTTATCCCCCATACAGGCGTAACACTTCCGCTTGTAAGCTACGGCGGGAGCTCATTACTTAGTACAATTATCATGTTTGCCATTATTCAGGGACTGTATATATTAAGGGAAGACGAGGAAGAAGATATTGAGAGAAGAAAAAAGGAACGGCTACGAGCAAAGAGAAGCGGACAGGAGGAGAAAAAGAAAAGAAGAGAAGCGCGAAATGCCGCGCCGGGAGAGAAAAGAAGCAGACCGGGAGGACAGACGGGCCGCAAAGAAAAAGCGCGCAGGGAACAAAGAATTCGCTAGGGTGACCTATGTATTTGTGGCGCTTTTTATTGTTATGATGGGCTATATTTCCTATTTTAACCTGGTAAGAGGCCGTGAAATAGTAAGAAGCCCTTATAATGCAAGGCAGGATTCCTTTGCCGACCGTGTGGTCAGAGGAAAGATCCTTGACCGGAACGGCCAGGTGATCGCGCAGACAAATGTGGCAGAGGACGGCACTGAAACAAGAGAGTATCCCTTCGGAAATATGTTTGCCCATGTGGCCGGATACACGGCCCAGGGGAAGACGGGAATCGAATCTCTGGCTAACTTTGAACTTCTGACCTCTAATGCCTTTTTCCTGGAAAAGCTTAGAAATGAATTTCAGGATAAAAAGAATATGGGCGACAATGTAGTGACTACACTGGACGCAGGGCTTCAGGAGGCGGCTTATGACGCCCTTGGAAGCTATAAGGGGGCAGTTGTAGTTATGGAGCCAAGCACGGGAAAGGTTCTTGCCATGGTGTCAAAACCGGATTTTGATCCGGCAGGCGTGGAGGCAGACTGGGAGTATCTAAGTACGGATGAAAACAGCGCGCTTTTAAACCGTGCGACACAGGGGCAGTATGCGCCTGGCTCGACCTTTAAGGTTGTGACAGCCCTTGAATATATGCGTGAGAATCCGGGCTATGACAGCTACAATTATTATTGTGAAGGAAATATTACAGTGGCGGATACTACCATCAGCTGTTATAATGGGAATGTACATGGAGATGTGGATTTTAGAGACAGTATTGCCTATTCATGTAACACCTCCTTCTGCAACATAGGCCTTACCATGGATATTGGTTCTTTTAAGGAAACGGCAAAGGGACTTTTGTTTGATTCTAAGCTTCCCTGTGACCTGCCTTACAGTAAAAGCGAATTCCGGCTTAAGGAGGGGGCTGTGGACGGTGACAGGATGATGACGGCTATGGGACAGGGAAAAACACAGGTAAGCCCTTACCATATGGCTCTTATTACTTCTGCCATTGCAAATGGGGGAACTCTTATGAAGCCCTACCTTATCGATTCCGTGGCGAATTATAAGGGCTCTGTAATAGAGAAGACAAGGCCGGAAAAATATAAGGATCTTATGACGGCGGCAGAAGCGGCCCAGCTTAAGGACTATATGACATCAGTCGCGGAATACGGCACTGCATCTGCACTAAGCGGCGGGGGATATACTGCCGCCGGGAAGACGGGGACAGCTGAATACAGCTCTGATGAGGAAAAGGATCACTCCTGGTTTATCGGTATGTCAAATGTGGATAATCCGGAGCTTGTGATCAGTGTTATTATTGAATCCTCCGATGGAACTGCAAGTGCGGTAAATATTGCGAAACAGGTGTTTGACGCATATTACTACTAAAATATAAAAGAAGAGGCGCGGGTATGAGGTATTATCGGTATCTTTATCTGGGAGAAGACTTAAAAGAAAAAAAGGAAAAGATAATCGGGAAGATTGAAAGAGGTAAGCTTACATGGGATATTCACATTGTCACACTGCCTGTGGGAGAGAAAAACCAGCTGGAAATCTATGCCTGTAACCAGTTCCTGCAAAGAGATTATCCCAAAATGGATTTTTTTGTTGTGGGAATTGTAAAAGGCTATGAAAATGCAATAGAATTAGTGGAAGAAATTGCTAAACAGGTGTATAATGAAACAAGGAGCGCGGATATCCGCAGCTATATATTAAAAAAAGAACAGGAAGGGTAAGATGCTACATATACTACTTTTAATATTAAAAATAATCGGCATCATACTGGCAGTAATATTGGGAATATTAATATTACTGACGTGTATTGTTCTTTTTGTGCCCGTACGCTATGAGGCTGCAGGCCGATGCGAAGGAAGCCTTGCCTCCTTAGAGGGCAGAGTCTGTGTTACGTGGCTTTTAAGGCTTATAAGAGCGGATGTACATTACAGTGAAAATCAGCTTAAATGGCGTCTTAGAATTTTATGGATAAAGAAAAATGGAGATAATATAAAGGAGGAAGAATTCAGTCATGAGGAAGGCAGTACCGAAGAAAGTCATGAGGAAAAAGCAGAATCTGCAGAGGTGGAAAAGCTTCCTGAAAGCAAGGAAGAAATACCTGAAGCGCGCCGCCAGGTCGAAGAAGAGCCTAAAGAGTGCGAGGAAGACCGCAAGGAAAGCGTGGAAACAGTTTCGCAGGCAGAATCCGGAGACCATGAAGGTGTTAAAGATGCTGAAGCGCCGCAGGAATCTGATGAAAAAGGGAAAAAGCTTTGGGGAAAAATTAGGGAGATATTTGAAAAGATAAAACAATTCTTCCGGAAGCTTAAGGAATCGGTTCAAAATATAAGGAACAAGACGGCAGAGCTTGGGGAAAAAAAGGACATGCTCGCAGACTTTTTAACGGATGAGACGCATGTCGGAGCCTTTCAGAGAGGAAAAAAGGAGTGCTTTAAGCTCCTTAAGCGCCTAAGTCCCAAAAAGCTTCTTATAAAGGCAAGATTTGGCTTTTCGGATCCATGCCTGACAGGACAGGTACTGGCAGGGCTTAGTATTTTATACCCTTTCATGGAAGAGCATATGGACATCACGCCGGATTTTGAAAATCAGGTCTTAGAAGGATATGCTATGATAAAGGGAAGAATTTACGCCGTTCATTTTCTTGTGTTATGCTGGAACCTTATCTGGAGCAGGAATGTCCGGCGGACATATAAAGATATTAAAAATTTTAGATTAAAAGTAGGAGGGAACCAGTAATGGCAGACAGTAATTTTAAAGGAACGGTAGAAGCTCTCTTTAAAGGGATCGAGGGAGTCGTTACCTCCAAGACTGTAGTAGGAGACGCGATTCATATCGGTGAGACGATTATTCTTCCACTTGTAGACGTATCCTTTGCAGTAGGCGCGGGAGCATGGGGGACAGAGAAAAAGGATAAGGGAGCCGGCGGAATCGGCGGTAAGATGACGCCCTGTGCAGTGCTGGTTATCCAGAACGGACAAACCAGGCTTGTCAATGTAAAGAATCAGGATACGATCACAAAAATACTGGATATGGTTCCGGATGTGGTAGATAAATTTTCAGCAGGAAAAAGCTCCAAGATAACAGAAGATGATGTGATGGATATTCTGAATGAAGAGGAAGTATAAAGGTTTCTGTGAATCGTAATGAATATTTATATTTCTGTATGCATAAGATGGTTATAAAGCATAGGAAAAGGGTGATATGCCTGAAACGGGTTATTGGATTTGCCTTATTCTGGGTGGCGGTAGGCATGATACTCGCCCTGATACTGCCGAATACATTTGTTGAGGTGCTGTGCATCATTTTATGTATACTGGCAGGCTATAATTTATTTTGCTGCTAGTTACTGTTCACTCCCGTTCGCAGTAACCAATTAGTTTCTGACAAAATTCGGAAATAACACTTGCATTTTCTGTATTCATCTGATAAAATATTAGTGTTGTGAGTTCGTATTGGTCGAGCTATATAGGAGCGTTAGGAGGTGCAGTCATGGCTAAATGTGCTATTTGCGAAAAGGGTGCTCATTTTGGAAATAATGTAAGCCACTCTAATAGAAAGACACCAAAGATTTGGAAGTCCAATGTAAAGTCAGTCCGTGTGAAGACGGAGAACGGCGGAACAAAGAAAATGTATGTATGTACTTCTTGCCTTAGGTCAGGAAAAGTAGAACGTGCGTAGGTAACAACGACAAAGCTCAGATTTCTGCGGGATCTGAGTTTTTTTGTAATATAGCTGAAATAAGAGTATAATAGATTATATGATGTGCAGAAGTGGAGGGTTCTTTTATGAAAGGATGTATGAGTACGGACCACGGTATTATCACCATTGATCAGGAGGTCATTGCAAAATATGCCGGTTCGGTTGCTATGGAGTGTTTTGGTATTGTGGGAATGGCGGCTGTTAATGTGAAGGATGGGCTTGTCCATCTTTTGAAGCGTGCCAGCCTTACCCGGGGGATTCAGGTGGATGTTTCAGAGGATAACCATGTGAAGCTTGATTTCCATATTATTGTTGCGTATGGAGTAAGTATTTCAGCAGTGACGGAAAACCTTATAAGCAATGTGAAGTACCGTGTCGAGGAATTTGCGGGAATGCCTGTGGATAAAATTAATATCTATATCGAAGGCGTGAGAGTCATCGATTAACAAGGAGGACATAGGAAAGTGGCTACGAAAACAATGAATGCTGATATGCTTGCAAGGATGTTTCTTGCAGGTGCACAGAATATTGAAGCAAAAAAAGAAATGATCAATGAGCTTAATGTATTTCCGGTTCCGGACGGTGATACCGGGACAAATATGTCGCTTACGATTATGTCTGCGGCAAAGGAAGTGACCGCACTTGAAAATCCCGGGATGAAGGAGCTTTCAAAGGCCATTTCTTCCGGTTCCCTAAGAGGGGCAAGAGGAAATTCCGGCGTCATACTTTCCCAGCTTTTAAGAGGATTTACGAAGGCAATCCGGGATGAGAAGGAAATCAATACGCAGATTCTTGCCGCTGCCTGCCAGCGTGCCCGTGATACGGCTTATAAAGCAGTTATGAAGCCAAAGGAGGGCACGATTCTTACAGTTGCAAGCGGGATTGCAGAAAAAGCGGCGGAGATGGCTCTTGTTACGGAGGACTTAGAGGAGTTTATCCCTGCAGTGCTTGAGCATGCAGCCGGAGTGCTTGAAAAAACTCCGGAGATGCTTCCGGTGCTGAAGGAAGCAGGTGTTGTAGATTCCGGCGGACAGGGACTTCTAGAGGTTATACGGGGGGCTTATGACGCGTTTCTCGGAAAGGAAGTGGACTACAGCGCCATAGCATCCGAAGCCGGAACAGGAGCTGCTATTAAGATTTCCAAAGAGGATACAGCGGATATTAAGTTTGGGTATTGTACAGAATTTATTATATTGACAGAAAAGGAGTTTACCGGGGAAATGGAGCATGACTTTAAGTCATATCTTTCTTCTATCGGTGATTCTATAGTATGTGTGGCGGATGATGATGTGGTGAAGATCCATGTGCATACCAATGATCCGGGACTTGCGATTCAGCGGGCACTGACCTACGGACAGCTTTCCCGTATGAAGATTGATAACATGCGCGAGGAGCACCAGGAAAAGCTGATTAGGGATTCAATAAAGCTTGCAAAAGAGCAGGCATTAAAGGATTCAGAGGCAAAAGAAGAAAAGAAGCCTTCTGCGCCGTTAAAGTCCATGGGATTTATCGCTGTGTCTATCGGCGAGGGAATGAATGAGATCTTTAAGGAGCTTGGCGTGGATTATATTATTGAGGGCGGGCAGACTATGAACCCCAGCACGGAAGATATGCTGAATGCCATAGATAAGGTAAATGCAGAAACGATTTTCATTCTCCCCAATAATAAAAATATTGTACTTGCGGCAAATCAGGCAAAAGAACTTGTGGAGGACAAAAATATTATTGTAATCCCAACAAAGACTGTGCCCCAGGGGATTACTGCTATCATTAATTTTATGCCGGACAAGGACGCATGCTCCAATGAGGAGGCTATGCTTGAGGAGATTAAAAATGTAAAATCCGGGCAGGTTACCTATGCGGTAAGGGATACCCGTATTGACGACAAGGAGATTCATGAGGGCGACATTATGGGAATCGGCGACAGCGGGATTCTTTCTGTCGGCAGAGATGTGGAAGAGACGACAAAGGAGATGCTTGCCCAGCTTGTAGATGAGGATTCGGAGCTTATCAGCCTGTATTATGGCGAAGAGGTGACAGAGGAAAAGGCTATGGCCTTTACAAAGGAGCTGGAGGAGCTGTATCCGGATCTGGATATTGATGTACATTCCGGCGGCCAGCCCATCTACTATTATGTGCTGGCAGTGGAATAAAGAAGAGGAATGACAGGGAAGAGCGGAATTCGTGAGTTAAAAGGAATCGGTGAAAAGACAGAAAAATTATTTGCAAAGCTTGGAATTTATACCGCAGGAGATCTCCTGCGGTATTATCCCCGTGGATATGATGTATATGAGGAGGCAGTTCCTGTAAGTGAAGCAGAGGAAGGGCAGATTATGACGGTGACCGGAATCCTCTACGGGCGCGTGCAGGTGTCAGGAAACAGGCAGATGCAGGTGACGACAGCTTATGTAAAGGATATTACCGGAACACTTAAGGTTGTCTGGTTTAATATGCCCTTTCTTAGAAACACACTTTCAGGGGGAGGCCTTATTACACTTAGAGGACGTATTGTGCAGAGAAAAACCGGAATTTCCATGGAGCATCCGGAGATTTTTTATCCTAGTGAGAAATATGAGGAAAAGCTTCATACGCTGCAGCCCATCTATGGACTTACAGCAGGACTTTCTAACAATGCAGTGTCAAAGGCAGTCCGGCAGGTAATAGAAGGACTTGATTTGTCGAGAGAGACGCTGCCCGCTGGGCTTCGGCTGAAATATGGGCTTGCTGAGTATAACTATGCGGTGAGGGGAATCCATTTTCCAGAGGACAAGGAAGTATTTTATCAGGCCAGAAGCCGGTTGGTATTTGAAGAGTTTTTACAGTTTATTTTGTCTCTTAGAAAGCTTAAGGCTCATAATGAGAGGCTTTCAAATGAATATGTGATTCAGAAGGATGACAGGGTGGATGCTTTTATACAGGAACTCCCCTTTGATCTTACAAATGCGCAGCAGAAGGTCTGGCAGGAGATTGCCGCGGATATGGCGTCAGATACGGCTATGTCAAGGCTTGTGCAGGGAGATGTGGGTTCAGGCAAGACCATTGTGGCTGTGCTGGCGCTTATGAATACGGCGCTTAACGGTTATCAGGCTGCTATGATGGCCCCCACAGAGGTGCTGGCAAGGCAGCACTATGAGACGGTTACCGCACTTTTTGAAAAATATGGAATTCCTCTTAAGACAGTTCTTCTTACGGGCTCTATGACCGCAAAGGAGAAAAGAAGAGCTTATGACCGGATTGAATGCGGGCTTGCGAAGATTATTATCGGAACCCATGCGCTTATTCAGGGGGCAGTCTCTTATGATAATCTGGCTCTTGTGGTTACAGACGAGCAGCACAGGTTCGGCGTAAAACAAAGGGAGACCTTTGCCAAAAAAGGGGGCGCGCCTCATGTGCTTGTCATGAGCGCCACGCCAATCCCACGGACACTTGCCATTATCCTGTATGGAGATCTGGACATTTCGGTGATTGATGAGCTTCCGGCAGACAGGCTTCCTATTAAAAACTGCGTGGTGGATACCGGATACCGGAAAACAGCGTATACATTTATGAAAAAACAGATTGCAGAGGGACGCCAGTGTTATATTATCTGTCCCATGGTGGAAGAAAGCGAGAGTCTGGAGGCGGAAAATGTTACGGATTATGCAAAAGCCCTGAAGGAAGAAATGGGAGAGGATATCCAGGTGGATTTTCTCCATGGCAGGATGTCCCAGGCACAAAAGGATGATATTATGGAGCGCTTCGGAAGGGGTGAAATCCGGATTCTGGTTTCTACTACTGTGATTGAGGTGGGGATTGATGTGCCCAATGCCACGGTCATGATGATCGAAAATTCCGAACGGTTCGGCCTTGCCCAGCTTCACCAGCTCAGAGGCCGGGTAGGGCGGGGAAGGCACCAGTCCTACTGCATATTTATGAGCAGTTCAAAATCAAAGGAGACAAGGGAGCGCCTTGAAATTTTAAATAAAACTAATGACGGCTTTAAAATCGCCAGTGAGGATCTTAGGCTTCGGGGACCGGGAGATTTGTTTGGAATCCGTCAGAGCGGCCTTATGGATTTTCAGCTGGGAGACATCTATCAGGACGCCGGGATTCTTAAGGAGGCAAATGAGGCGGCAGACTGGCTTTTAAAGAATGAAAACGAATATGTTCAAAAAATGTCAGATTTTGAAACAATTTCCAGTGTAATAATTTAAATCCTCCATATACTATCTGTGTAACAACGATAAAGGTTACAAAAAGATACAAAAAGGAGGAGTATTAAAATGGCAAATCGTTCATCTAACAGAGCAGCAGTACCTGAAGCAAAGGGTGCACTTGACAAATTCAAATATGAGGTTGCAAGCGAACTTGGAGTACCGTTATCTGACGGTTACAATGGGGACCTTACTTCCAGACAGAACGGTTCTGTTGGCGGTTATATGGTTAAGAAAATGATCGAGCAGCAGGAGAAGCAGATGGCAGGTAAGTAAGTGAAGCTTTCTGTGAGGTAGAAAAAGCATCTGACGGGTTATAAAAGCCCGGCAGGTGCTTTTTTCTGTTTATCTTCTTTTTTTCTATCGACAAAGCAATAATATCGGGCGGGAGTGTTTCAAAAACATGACCGTCATATTGTATTCTGATCAAATCACCCTTTTTTAAAGATTCTTCTATAAATTGTTCATCTTCAGATTTTGGTAGAACTCGCAGCTCTTTATATTCTGCATATACGAGCCTATGCATTTGTGAGAAACCATGTCCAATTATATAACAGGAAATTACAGATACAGGCTAAAGATATATAAATAGCGGGTTCATATTTTCCTAATGAAATGGTACGTTTTTCTTCTTTCTTATTAAAAAAATATTTTCCGATCATTTTCCATATTATATAACCTAAAATTGCACCTAATGTATTCATTATTAAATCATCTATATCTGCTAATCTGTTGGTTGGCAGCTGTGTAAATTCAATAAAGGCAGAAAATAAAAAACCTGTTAAAGATACTTTAAAAGGAGTTCTGAAGTTCTTCCAAATATAAGGAAGTAAAAATCCTAAAGGCAGAAGCATGATCACGTTCATACAATATGTGAATATACCTTCTGATTGAAAAGGTATGAAACTAACATTCGCCTGTTGAAAAGAAGCCACCAGGCCGCCTTTTGAAATGATATCCCATATAGAACCTATTCCTGTAACGGAAATAACAAGCCATATATAAATCATCAAAATGTACGTCCATACGTAATGTGCAGATGTGGACTTCCTCTTACATAATAGCATAACTATTTGATATATCATTACTGGGACTATGGTTAAAATAATTGGAACAATTGACATGAAAAGCATTTTCCCCATTCCTTCCTGAATTGTTAAACTTAAGGTTATCATATATATCTGAAAGAATTTTTAAAAAATATGAAATTCTTTCTTAAAATTGCTCGGATGGCTGAAATAGAAGGGGAAATTTCTTTACAATATACATAAAAGAAGATATGATTATATTGTTAATTTCATTGAAGTTTATGAAGGAGAAATTTTTATGAGAGTGATTGCAGGAACAGCAAAGCGCCTGATATTGAAGACAGTGGAGGGCATTGATACAAGGCCCACAACGGACAGGATTAAGGAGACTCTTTTTAATATTCTTGCGCCAGAGCTTTATGACTGCCGTTTCCTTGACCTTTTTGCGGGCAGCGGCGGTATCGGCATTGAGGCCTTAAGCAGAGGCGCGGGCATGGCAGTATTTGTAGAGAAAAACCCAAAGGCAATGGCCTGCATCCGGGAGAATCTTATGCATACGAAGCTCCATGACAGAGGGGTTACGATGCAGATGGATGTACTTAGCGCCCTTAGAAGGCTTGAGGGAGAAGAAGCATTTGACTTTATTTTTATGGATCCTCCCTATAAAAGCGAAATGGAAAGGCAGACCTTAGAGGCGCTGGGGGAGCTTCACCTTCTTGCAGAGGGAGGCCTTATCATTACCGAGGCAGCAAAGGAGACTTCCTTTGATTATGTGGAAGGGCTTGGCTTTTCTGTTATAAGAGAGAAGATCTATAAGACGAATAAGCATATATTTCTTGAACGGAGGAAGAACATATGGTAAGGGCAGTCTATCCGGGAAGCTTTGACCCGGTTACATTTGGACATCTGGACATTATCAGACGTTCTTCGGCATTAGTTGATGAATTAATTGTCGGAGTACTTAATAATAATGCAAAAAGTCCGTTGTTTTCTGTAGAAGAACGTGTTAGAATGTTAGAGGAAATAACTGAAAATATACCAAAGGTGAGGATTCTTCCTTTTGAGGGACTGCTTGTGGAGTTTGTAAAAGCAGTGGATGCCAGAATGGTGATAAGAGGTCTGCGCGCGATTACGGATTTTGAGTATGAGCTTCAGATGGCACAGACAAACCACAAGATGGAGCCGAAGATTGAGACAGCATTTCTTACAACCAGTCTGGAGTATTCTTATTTAAGCTCTACAACAGTAAAGGAGGTCGCCGCTTTTGGAGGAGATATTTCTCAATTTGTACCTGAGATTGTGATAGAAAAAATACAGGAGAAAATGAACAAAAGGAGAGTGTAATTAATGAGCAGCCGTATTGAGCAGATTATTGAAGAGATTGAGGAGTATGTGGACAGCTGTAAGTTCCAGCCTTTATCTACAACAAAGATTATTGTAAATAAGGATCAGATAGATGATCTTCTCCGTGAGCTCCGTATGAAAACCCCGGATGAGATTAAGCGCTATCAGAAGATTATTGCGAACAAGGATGCGATTCTGGCTGATGCACAGTCTAAGGCAGACAGCATGATCGAGGAAGCGCAGATTCATACGAACGAGCTTGTGAGTGAGCACGAGATTATGCAGCAGGCCTATGCCCAGGCTAACGAGATTGTAACCGCAGCAACGGAGCAGGCCCAGGAGATTATTGATAATGCCACAAATGATGCCAATGATATCCGCATCGGTGCCATGCAGTATGCAGATGATCTGATGGCCAATGCAGAGAGTATTATCGGGCATACTCTTGACAGCTATACGACCAAGTATGACGGACTTGTAAATTCTCTTCAGGAATGTTACGATATGGTCCGCAATAACAGGGCGGAGCTTGAGATTCCGGAGCAGCCTCAGAGAACGCAGGAGTCTGGCTATAGCGCTCCCCAGGATGCGGGAGCAGAGGATGATTATCTCATGGAGGATGATGATCTGCTTTAAGAAAAATGAAGATATATCATGCAGAGAAGGCTGGTTACCAATGCGGTAACCAGTTTTTGTATCAGATAGGGCTTTATGGACAGGCCGCTTTCGGATATCATACAGTTTGTCTGTGCCAGAGCGCACCATCCGCCAAAAGAGGTACAGACCATACATAGAAAAAATGTTTCAGATGATGAAAAAGCGCTTCTACATAAAAGGGAAATTCCGCCTGTCAGCTCCATAGAAGACAGAAGCAGGCATCCTACCGGCCCCTCTGGAGAAAATGCGGCTTTTGCAAATGTAATCAGGATGGAAAAAAGCATGATATAGCCGCCTACCTTTGTTATCATTTCAAAGCCGTTCATGATACAGCCGTCTATGATATTTCCGCTCTCATAAGCGCTGTCTCTTAAGGCAGGAGAGGAAGGCCTTATGGCTCCGCTTCCATAATGCCTGTAGAATGGACGGAATAAAAAACTGGCAAGGACAGGCGAAGCCATTAAGATTACGAGCGCCGGAACCATAAGAGCTTCCTGCTTCAGATTCTGAAGCACAATATAGCTGATAATGAAAATCGGACTTGCATTGTTGCAGAAGGATAAAAGATACTGGGCTTCCTGTTTAGAAATTCTCCCTTCCATGAGGAGATCGGAGGCTGCTTTGCTCCCCATAGGGTATCCGCATAAAAAGCCCGTAACCGCCGCAAAGGTCCCGTAGTCCGAGATGCCAAAAATATGTCTGAACAGAGGTCCTGTTACGCGCACAAGAAGATCTGCGGCATGTGTTTTTATCAGCAGGTTTGAAAGGATCATAAATGGAAGCAGGGTGGGAAGAACACTGTTGAACCATAAAAGCAGTCCTTCACATGCGCCGCTAAAAACCAGCTTTGGGAAGGAAAGCATAAGCACAAAAATAAAAATAATCATGAATTTGGAAAGGGATTTCTGCATATATAAAATATCCGGTTACTGTAAACAAAGTGAACAGTAACACTAATCTTTTTATGTTTGGAATAATTGTATGGAACAGGTTGATTTTTTATGACAAGTATTGGATAATAGAAGATAGAAATATAAAAGAAGCGAGGGAATGAATATGCCAGTATTAGATCAGATTGAACCAAAAAAGGTGTTTCAGTTTTTTGAGGAGATGACAAGAATTCCTCACGGAACCTTTGACACAAAAAGAATCAGTGACTACTGTGTGGAATTTGCAAAGGAGAGAGGTCTTGAGTATACCCAGGATTCTGTTAACAACGTAATTATCAGAAAGCCGGGTACAAAAGGATATGAAAACAGCGAGCCTGTGATCATCCAGGGACATCTTGACATGGTGTGCGAAAAGAGGCCGGGCTCTGACCATGACTTTTCAAAGGATCCGTTAAAGCTCATTGTGGAGGACGGATTTGTAAAGACAGAGGATACGACTCTTGGCGGAGACGACTGTATTGCGGTAGCTATGGCCATGGCAGTTCTTGACAGCAGCGATCTTACCCATCCTCCCATAGAAGCAGTCTTTACCGTGGACGAAGAGGTAGGCATGGGCGGGGCAAATGCTATTGATTTAGGAAGCCTTAAGGGTAGAAAGCTTATTAACATTGACTCCGAGGAGGAGGGAATCCTTACCACAGGCTGCGCAGGCGGATTCCGGTTTGAGACGGTGCTCCCGGTTACGAGAGAGAAGAAAAGCGGTGCGCTCGTAAGGATTAAGATACACGGCCTTCTGGGAGGACATTCCGGTGCCGAGATACATAAGCAGCGGGGTAATGCAAACAAGATGATGGGAAGGCTCCTTAACCGCATCGCGGCAGAGCTTCCGGTAAACCTTGTTTCTATAAATGGAGGCGCCAAGGATAATGTCATTACTATGGACTGTACAGCAGAGCTTGTAGTTGATGAAAAAAATGCAGAAAGAGTGTGTGCCCTTACCGGTGAGATGAAGGCAGTCTGGGAGCATGAATTTATGGGAGATGAGCCGTCCCTTGAAGTTGAGACAGAAACCTCTCCTGTTACGGATGTTGATGCCTTTGACGGGGAGAGTACCAGGCGTACAATTTCCTACATTGTCGTATGTCCTAATGGTGTACAGGGATTTGCAAGGAAGCTTGAGGGGCTGGTTGAGACCTCTTTAAATCTTGGAGTTATTGTGACAAAGGAGGATTATGTAAAGACCTGTTCTCTGGTAAGAAGCTCTGTGGAGAGCCAGAAGCAGAGGCTCAAAGAGGAGCTTGCGCAGTGTGCGGCTCTTGTAAACGCTTCCTCTACGGAAGTGATTAATGAATATCCGGCATGGCAGTTTGACCCGGATTCAGAGCTTCGCAAGGTAATGGAGGAGACCTATAAGGAGATGTTCGGGCAGGCTCCGGTAGTTTCTGCCGTTCATGCCGGTCTGGAGTGCGGACTATTCTTAGGAAAACGTCCGGATCTTGACTGCGTGTCCTTCGGGCCCAACCTTTTAGATATTCATTCCTTTAATGAAAAGCTTGATATCGCGTCCACACAGCGTATGTGGGAGTATCTTACAAAGGTTCTTGAAAAACTGAAATAAATCCTAAAACACCTTATAGCCGCAGCTATATTTTATACTTCATGTATGACATATAGCTACGGCTTTTTTGCATATAGTGCAAGAAAAAGGATTTTTATTATGAAAAAGAGAAAGGGCAGAAAATACATACTGTCTATTTTTGTACTGGCATTTTTTTGCGTGCTTCTTACCGGGCGGCTGTGCAGGATAAGTGAATATCAGAAATACCGGAATATGACCTTAAAAAATCCCTGGTACCGCGCCCATTTTTTCGACCAAGATATGGAAGAGGTATATGAAGGAATGTCAGGGGAATGTAAGACTTTATACCAAAATGTTAAGGAAGAGGCGCAGTTTTTCCCCATTCCGGAATCTACAATAAATCCGGCTCTTACTGTCTCCTATGTGGATTCGTGGCAGGCGGAGCGTAACTATAAGGGAAAAAGCGGCCATGAAGGGACAGATATTATGGCAGGAGTGGATGAAAGAGGGCGCTATCCTGTGCTGAGTATGACTGATGGGACCGTTACAAACCTGGGATGGCTTGAAAAAGGCGGCTACCGGGTAGGGATCACCTCTGACAGTGGTACTTATTACTACTACGCACATTTGGACTCCTATTCTGACATAAAAGAAGGAGACAGGGTAAAGGCAGGGGAATTCTTAGGCTATATGGGCGACTCCGGATATGGGGAGGAGGGGACAAAGGGACAGTTTGCCGTGCACCTCCATGTAGGGATCTATATTTATATAAATGACGAGGAGATCAGTGTGAATCCATATTTTGTTTTACAAAGCCTTGAAAATAAAAAATTAAAATATGTATATTCCTAGAGTTTATCCGCCGGATATGGTATACTTTAATGTAATGCTTAGTTACTGCTGCGGAGGAAATGTATGAGACTGCCGGAAGAATTTACGAAAAAGATGCAGAGGCTTTTAAAGGAAGAGTATAAAGAGTATATGGCATGCTATGATGAGCCAAGATATTACGGCCTCCGTGTAAATACGGGGAAGATATCGCCGGAGGAATTTGAGCGCATCTGTCCCTTTGAGATAACACCTGTTCCGTGGATTGAAAACGGATACTACTATGACGGGGAAAAGGTATCCCCATCCAGGCATCCCTATTATTTTGCCGGACTTTATTATCTGCAGGAGCCGAGTGCCATGACTCCTGCAAACCGGCTTCCCATAACTCCGGGAGACAGGGTTCTGGATATCTGCGCGGCGCCGGGAGGCAAGGCGACAGAGTTAGGGGCAAGGCTTAAAGGACAGGGAGTCCTTGCGGCTAATGATATCAGTAACTCCCGGGCAAAGGGCCTTCTTAAAAATCTGGAGGTATTTGGAATCGGAAATCTCCTTGTATTAAACGAAGAACCTGGAAAGCTTAAGGCTTATTTTCCGGAATATTTTGATAAAATACTGATTGATGCCCCATGCTCCGGAGAGGGAATGTTCAGGAAGGATAAAAAAATGGTAAAGGCCTGGGAGGAGCACGGCCCGGAATATTTTTCCGCTATCCAGAAGCATGTGATCCGAGAAGCCGCCGCCATGCTGCGGCCTGGGGGATGGATGCTTTATTCCACCTGTACCTTTGACGAGAGGGAGAATGAACAGGTCATTGAATATCTGCTTAAAAGCTGTCCCGCATTTCAGGTGGTCTCCATGGAAGGTTATGAAGGCTTCTGCCCCGGAATACCAGAGCTTACGGATGAAAAAAGACAGGAGCTTTCAAAAACAGTCCGCATTTTCCCCCATAGAATGAAGGGGGAAGGCCATTTCCTTGCACTATTGAGAAAAGGGGAGGAAAATGAGGCGCCGGATACGGGAAACCATGTGATTAAGGATATGAGGCATAAGGAGCTTCCCGAAGCCCTTCTTCTTTTTCTAAAAGACGTCAGGAGGGACTTTGATAAAGGTCGTCTTAAAATCTACGGCGAAAGGGTTTATTATATGCCGGAGGGACTTCCTGACATGAAGGGGATTCGTTTCCTTAGGACAGGCCTTTTGCTAGGCGAGCTTAAGAAAAACAGGTTTGAGCCAGGACAGGCATTTGCCATGTCACTGAAAAAAGAGGAGTATGCAAAGGCACTTGACTTTTCCGCCTCTGACAGCCGGGTTATAAAATATTTAAAGGGAGAAACCCTGGATGTATCAGACATGGCAGGGGCAGAGGATAAGGGATGGCAGTTAGTCTGCGTGGACGGCTTTCCGTTAGGCTGGGGAAAGCTCTTAAGGGGGACGCTGAAAAATAAATATCTTCCGGGATGGAGGCTTGTATGATCAGACTAGACAAATACCTGGCGGATATGGGAGCCGGAACAAGGCAGGAAGTGAAAAAATATATACGTCAGGGCCAGGTTACCGTTGACGGGCAGCCCGCAAAAAAACCGGAAATGAAGGTGGACGAGCTCTGCCAGGTGGTGGCCGTTTCCGGAACGCGGGTAAGCTATAAGATGTATGAATATTATATGATGAACAAGCCAAAGGGAGTGGTATCTGCCACATCTGACAAGAAGGAAAAAACGGTTCTTGATCTGATGGAAGATATAAAGCGAAGAGATCTGTTCCCGGCAGGTAGACTTGATAAGGATACAGAGGGGCTTCTTCTCATCACAAATGACGGGGGGCTTGCCCACAGGCTTCTGTCACCGAAAAAGCATGTGGACAAATGCTATTATGCCAGCGTATCCGGAATTGTTACAGATGAGGACGTATTATGTTTTAAGGAAGGGATCGATATCGGAGCCGGAAAAGAAAAGGAGATAACCCTTCCGGCCAGGCTTGAGATTCTAAAAACCGGTGAGATATCAGAGGTGAGGCTTACTATACAGGAGGGAAAATTCCATCAGGTCAAACGGATGTTTAAAGCTCTTGGAAAAGAGGTCCTCTACCTTAAAAGGGAGCGTATGGGGAACCTGGTTCTTGATCCGTTCCTTCTGCCCGGCCAGTATAGAAATCTTACAGAAGAGGAGTTAAAATTGTTATGACAGAGAGATTAAAGGATATTGACGCCGTTATATTTGACATGGACGGCACTTTGATAGATTCTATGTGGATATGGGTTTCCGTGGATGAGGATTACCTGAAAAAGTATCATCTGACGGAGCCGGAAAATTTTCATGAGGACATGGAAGGAATGAGCTATATGGAGGTAGCCCAGTATTACCAGAAGGCGTTCCCCTCCCTTAACAAGACGCTGGATGAGATTGTGGAGGAATGGCATGTGATGGCTCATGATAAATATGTGAATGAGGTTCCTCTTAAAAAGGGAGTGCAGGCATTTATCGAAGCCATGAAAAGAGAAGGAAAGAAGATCGGCATTGGGACAAGCAATTCAAGGGCGCTTGTAGATGAAACCCTTGAGGCCCTTCATATTTCTCATTTATTTGATTGTGTAAAAACTTCGGAGGAGGCGGGCGCCGGAAAGCCATCGCCTGATGTCTACCTCCTGACGGCAGAGGCCCTTGGGGTGAGGCCGGAAAGGTGCCTGGTGTTTGAGGATGTTCCTGCCGGGATCATGGCGGGAAAAAACGCCGGCATGTATGTATGTGCCGTGGAGGATGAATTTTCCAGCCCTCTCGCGGATAAAAAGAGGGCTCTTGCAGACTATTACATACAGGATTATGACGACATAAAAAACGGAACTTATGAGGTATTATAATGGCAGAAGGATTCTTGCCCTTATGCAGGGAGGATATGAAGAAACTAAATATCAGCCAGATGGATTTTGTCTATGTATCCGGAGACGCCTATGTAGACCACCCGTCCTTTGGAGCCGCCATCATTACCCGGGTTCTAAGTGCCCGCGGCTATAAGGTAGGCATTATCTCACAGCCTGACTGGAAGGATGAGAAAAGTATTACGGAATTTGGGGAGCCCAGGCTTGGTTTTTTTGTGTCAGCGGGAAATATGGATTCTATGGTCAACCATTATTCCGTATCGAAAAAGCGGAGGAGGACGGATGCCTATACCCCGGGAGGGGTTATGGGAAGGCGGCCCGATTATGCGGCAGTGGTCTATGGAAACCTGATCCGCAGGGTGTATAAAAAAACTCCTGTGATTCTGGGCGGGATTGAGGCCAGCTTAAGGCGTCTGGCCCATTATGACTACTGGTCGGATAAGCTTAAGAGGTCCATTCTTTTAGACTCCGGAGCGGATCTTATTTCCTATGGAATGGGGGAGCGCTCGGTTATCGAGATTGCGGAGGCATTAGAAAGCGGCATCCAGATTCAGGATATTACCTTTATTCCGGGTACTGTTTTTAAGACCAAAAGTCTTGAAAATGTCTATGATGCAGTGATGCTTCCCTCCTATGAGGAGCTTAAGGCGGACAGGCTCTCCTATGCAAAGAGCTTTTATACACAATATTGTAATACGGATCCCTTTTCAGGGAAATGTCTTGCCGAGCCCTACGGGGAGCATCTGTATGTTATCCAGAATCCGCCCCAGAGGCCCCTTTCCCAAGAGGAGATGGACGAGGTATACAGCCTTCCCTATATGAGAACATATCATCCCTCCTATGAAGCGCAGGGCGGCGTCCCGGCCATCCAGGAGGTTAGGTTTAGCCTTGCAAGCAGCAGGGGCTGCTTTGGAGGCTGCAGCTTTTGTGCCCTCACGTTCCACCAGGGAAGGATTATACAGGCAAGAAGCCATGAATCCTTATTGGCAGAAGCAGAAAAGATGACGGAGGATAAGGATTTTAAAGGATATATCCATGATGTGGGCGGCCCTACTGCCAATTTCCGGCATCCCTCCTGTGAAAAACAGCTGACCAAGGGGGTATGTAAAAACAGACAGTGCCTCTTCCCTTCCCCCTGCGAGAATCTTCGGGCTGACCATGAAGACTATATAAGCCTCCTTAGAAAGCTTCGAAGCCTTCCAAGGGTAAAAAAGGTTTTTATCCGTTCCGGGATCCGGTTTGATTATGTAATGGCAGATAAGGAGGATACCTTTCTTAGAGAGCTCTGCCAGTACCATATAAGCGGACAGCTTAAGGTTGCGCCGGAGCATGTGTCAGACAGGGTGCTAAGGCGGATGGGAAAGCCTCCGAACCAGGTCTACCAGGCGTTTGTAAATGAATATAAAGACATGAATAAAAAGCTCTCGAAGGATCAATATCTTGTCCCGTACCTGATGTCTTCTCATCCGGGCAGTACTCTTAAGGATGCTGTTCTTCTTGCGGAGCATCTAAGGGAGCTTGGCTATATGCCGGAGCAGGTACAGGATTTTTATCCTACCCCTTCTACCATTTCCACCTGCATGTATTATACGGGGGTGGATCCAAGGGATATGTCGCCGGTCTATGTGCCGCGGGATCCAAAAGAGAAGGCCATGCAGCGGGCGCTCATACAGTACCGGGACAAGAAGAACTATGAGCTGGTTTTTGAAGCTCTGAAAAAATGCGGACGGACGGATCTTATAGGGTATGGAAAGGAGTGCCTTATCCGGCCGAAAAAGGAAGAGGCTTTACATTCCGGAAAAGATAAGGCAAAAAAGAAGAAGAAAACAATACGCAATGTCCATAAAAAGAAATAGCAAGGGAGGAGATATAAAATGAAAATCGCAGTTATAACCGGGGCCTCCTCCGGCCTCGGAAGAGAATTTGCCAGGCAGATTCCAAAGCTTTACAAAAGCCTGGATGAAATCTGGGTGTTCGCAAGGAGGACAGAAAGACTAAAGGAGCTGGAAAAGGAGCTCTTAGTCCCTGTCCGTATCTTTGACAGTGATTTAAAACGGGATTATGTCTATGAAAAGCTTGAAAAGATACTGGAACGGGAAAATCCGGACATCCGTATGCTGGTAAATGCTGCCGGATGCGGGAAAACCGGGAGGCTTGAAAAATTATCTCTGGAAGGCCAGATTGATATGATCGATGTAAATATACGGGCTCTTACGAGAATGACCTGTCTGTGCCTGCCTTATCTGCATAAGGGGAGCCGGGTGATTCAGATAGCCTCCGCGGCGGCGTTTGCTCCCCAGCCGGGCTTTGCCGTATACGCGGCCTCCAAGTCTTATGTGTACAGCCTTTCTCTGGCATTATCCTGTGAGCTTGAGGAAAGAGGGATTTCTGTGACGGCAGTCTGCCCGGGACCGGTGGATACAGAATTTTTCGTGCGGGCAGGGGGAGTGTCTGGAAGTATGAAGGCTTCCCTTTTAAAGGATGCGGGGGCAGTGGTTAGACAGGCGCTTTTAGATTCCGTAAAGAGAAAAAGAGTGTCAGTCTGCGGATATGAGATGAAGGCAGCCCGGGCGGCAGCAAAGCTCCTTCCCCTAAGCATGATTTCAAGGCTTATGAAAAAGATAAATGAAAAGGGAGACTACTAAAGATGGCACGGATTGAAAAAGGCCAGCCGGGATATATAAAAGCCCGGAAGCTTAAATACCTTATCTGGGCGTCCGGAGAATTTGCCATTGTGGCGGCGCTTCTTATTTTAGGGTATGTACAGACAGGTTCAAAGCTCAACCTCCTTACTGTTATAGCAGTTGTGGGGTGCCTTCCTGCATCAAAAATGCTGGTGGAATATATTACAATGGTGCCCCACAAAGGCATTTCTCCTGACATTTGCAGCGAGCTTAAGGAAAAGGCGCCCTTACTTATCACATGCTATGATCTGATTATTACAAGTAAGGAAAAGGTAATGCCCGTAGCAGCAGTGGTTATTTACGGCAATACCGTGTGCGGCTATACGCAGAGCAGCAGTACAGATGAGGTAAAATGCGCCTCCTATATAAAAGAAATGCTGGAAGCTAACGGCTATCAGAAGATGACCGTAAAGGTCTTCCAAAGCTACAAGGCATTTCTTTTAAGGGCGGAAGGGATGAATAACATCGCCGCCGTGGAAAAGAAAACCAGCAGAAGAAGAGAAGAAGCGGTGCGGGATTTAATCCTGACGGTTTCCATGTAGGCGCCTATGAAAGAGATTGTTGTAAAGGAAAATGACGCAGGCCGGCGCCTGGATAATTATTTAAAAAAATATATGCCCGGCGCGCCGGGAAGCTTTTTCTATAAAATGCTTCGGAAAAAAAATATTGTCCTGAACGGGAAAAAGGCATCTGGACAGGAAAGGCTTAAGGAGCAGGACACCATAAAGCTTTTTCTTTCCGATGAAACCATAGATAAATTTTCCGGGAAGAAGCAAGGGCCTAAGGAACAGACCTCACCTGAAGAGCTCCCGGTTATTTATGAGGACAGACATATTCTTGTGTTAAATAAGCCGGCCGGGATGCTTTCCCAGAAAGCGGACAGTAGAGAGGCTTCTGCCGTGGAATATGTGACAGGTTATCTTTTTGAGAAGGGAGAGCTTCATGAGGAGGAGTTAAAAACCTTTCATCCGGGAGTGTGCAACAGGCTGGACCGCAACACAAGCGGGCTTATTGTAGCAGGAAAAAGTCTTTTAGGTCTTCAGGTAATGTCAGAGCTTTTTAAGGAGCGGACACTAAAAAAGTATTATCTTTGTATTGTAAAGGGATGCATAAAGGAGAGCGCCCGGATAGAGGGATACTTAAAAAAGGATGAAAAGACGAACCGGGCTTTTACAGAGGATTCGCTTTCACCAGAAATGAAGGGGGAATACAGGCCTGCCCGGACAGATTTTGTTCCCCTTGCCTGGTGTCAGGAAATGACTCTTTTAAGGGTTCATCTTATTACCGGACGCACCCATCAGATCCGGGCACATCTGGCCGGATGCGGGCATCCTCTTCTGGGTGACTATAAGTATGGAGACAAAAGCTTTAATGAGCAGTACAGGAAAAAATACCAGATTGCTTCCCAGCTTCTCCATGCCTATGAGCTGGTTCTGCCGGAAAATATGAAGGAGCCCTTTTCAGGGCTTTCCGGAAAGGTATTTTACGCGCCGGTTCCCCCGGTATTTTATAAGGTAATTAAGGAGACAGTATGGCAACATGGAATTCAAGAGGCCTTAGGGGTTCTACATTAGAAGAAATGGTTAACCGGACCAATGAGTATTACGGGGAGAGAGGACTTGCCCTCATTCAGAAAATACCCACTCCCATTACGCCGGTAAAAATGGACAAGGAGCACAGGCAGATTACGCTGGCATATTTTGAAAAGCGCAGTACGGTAGATTATATCGGTGCAGTACAGGGAATCCCCGTGTGTTTTGACGCCAAGGAGTGCGTGTCTGATACCTTCCCACTTCAGAATGTCCACGAACACCAGGTCCGGTTTATGAAGGCCTTTGAGCGCCAGGAGGGGGTTGCCTTTCTTATTATATATTATTCAGAGAAAAATGAGCTTTATTATATGCGTTTTCGTGAGCTTCTTGAGTTCTGGGAGCGGGCGGGAAACGGCGGAAGGAAAAGCATCCGCTATGAAGAGCTGGATGTGCGTTTCTTCATGAAGGTGGAGAAGGGCTATCAGGTCCCGTATCTTAATATGATAAACCTGGATCTTGAAATCCGGGAGGCCTCTGCTTGACAAAATTGCCCAAAATGCGTATAATGCGTTCATGTTTACAGGTCTGCGCATTTACTGTGTATACTAATAATAGGAGGATCTATGAAAAAATTGCTGCACACTCCCGAGGGAGTCAGAGACATTTATAATGTAGAATGTGGAAAGAAGCTTACCCTTGAAAGCCGTCTTAAAAAGACGCTTCATCTGTACGGCTATCATGATATACAGACGCCTACTTTTGAGTATTTTGATGTGTTCAGAAAGGAAATCGGCACAATTCCCTCAAAGGAGCTTTATAAGTTCTTTGATAAAGAAGGAAATACCCTGGCCCTGCGCCCGGATATTACCCCGTCTGTGGCCCGGGCGGCGGCTACCCTGTTCGGGGAGGAAGAGCTTCCCATCAGGCTGTGCTATACGGGGAATACATTTATTAATCATTCCAGCTATCAGGGCAGGCTCCGGGAGGTGACCCAGCTTGGGGCAGAGCTTATCGGGGACGATTCTGTAGAGGCAGACGCGGAGATGCTGGCTCTTGTGGTGGAATCCATGCAGGCAGTGGGACTTAAGGAATTTCAGCTGAATGTGGGAAACCTGGGCTTTTTCCACAGCCTTATTGAGGACGCCGCTCTTGATGAGGATGCGAAGGAACGCGTTATAGAGCTTGTGAATAACCGGAATTTCTATGGTGTGGAGGAATATCTGGACAGTATTATGGTAAAAAGAAGCTCAAGGGAAGCCTTTGCGGCCTTAGGTGAGCTTGTGGGCGGTGTGGAGGTTCTCTCCAGGGCAAAAAATATGGCGCCTAATTCTGCCGGGATCATGGCAGTCCGCCGGCTGGAGCGGATTTTTAATATCCTGAAGGTATATGGGGTAGAGAAATATATTACCTTTGACCTTGGCATGACGGGAACCTACGGCTACTATACGGGGATTATTTTCCGGGGGTATACGTATGGAACCGGGGATGCCATTGTAAAGGGAGGCCGTTATGACCGGCTTTTAGAAAAATTCGGGAAGGAATCCCCCTCTATCGGGTTTGCCATTGTGATAGATGAGCTTATGAATGCTATGATACGCCAGAGAATCCGGATTGTGTATACGAGAAAGAATAGCATTGTCCTGTATGACGAGGGCATGACAAAGGATGCCATTGCTATCGCGAAGGATTTCAGGAGTAAGGCTAAAAATACGGAGCTTATGAAAAAGGATAAAAAGAAGCTTTTGGAGGAATATGTGCATTACGGCAAGGAATATTACGCCGGCACACTCATTTATATAAAGAAAAGCGGCGATATTCTGATGATAAACCTGGTGACAGGAGAGCAGAAGGAAATCAAGAAATCGTCTGATAAGATAGGAGATTAGTATGCGTTACCTTACATTTGCCCTGGGAAAGGGGCGGCTTGCGGATGAGACACTGGGGCTTTTTGAAAAAATAGGAATTACCTGCGAGGAGATGAAGGATAAGGCTTCAAGAAAGCTTATTTTTACCAATGAGGAGCTTAGGCTTAGGTTTTTCCTCTCCAAGGGGCCGGATGTCCCTACGTATGTGGAATATGGGGCAGCGGATATCGGGGTCGTGGGAAAGGATACCATTCTGGAGGAAGGAAGAAAGGTGCATGAGGTGCTTGACTTAGGGTTTGGGAAATGCAGGATGTGCGTGTGCGGACATGCGGAATCAGCGCATCTCCTTAAACACCATGAGCTGATCCGCGTAGCCACGAAATATCCTAAAATTGCGAAGGATTATTTTTATAATGTGAAGCATCAGACTGTGGAAATCATAAAGCTTAACGGCTCCATTGAGCTTGCGCCCATTGTAGGGCTTTCCGAGGTGATTGTGGATATTGTGGAGACGGGCTCTACCCTTAAGGAAAACGGCCTTGAGGTGTTAGAGGAGGTGTGTCCTTTATCAGCAAGAATGATTGTGAATCCGGTGACTATGCGGATGGAGAGCGAGAGGATTAAAAATCTGATTATGAGACTTAGAAGACAGGTGTAGCATAAAATAATGGAGGGACGGCTTTATGAGGATAGAAAGGCTTTATGAGAGCACCGGGAGGAATCTTTTAAGGGATTTGCTTAAGAGAAATCCCGACCAGTATACGGAATATGAAAAAGGAGTAAGGGAGATTCTCTCTGCTGTCAGGGAGCGGGGAGATGAGGCTTTGTTTGAATTTACCCGGAAATTTGACGGGGCAGTAATTGACAGCTTCACGGTTAAGGTTACGGAGGAGGAGATAGCAGAGGCGTACTCTCTTGTGGACGGGGAGCTTCTTAGGGTTATCAGGAAGGCTCTTAAAAACATCAGATCTTACCATGAAAAGCAGCGGCAGTACAGCTGGTTTGACAGCAAGCCGGACGGAACCATGCTTGGACAGAAGGTAACCCCTCTTTTCAGGGTAGGCGTTTATGTGCCGGGCGGAAAGGCCGCTTATCCTTCATCAGTGCTTATGAATATTGTGCCTGCAAAGGTGGCGGGCGTGGATGAGATTGTGATGGCAACGCCGCCGGGAAGGGACGGCAGGATAACTCCTACTACACTTGTGGCGGCCCGTGAGGCAGGTGCGGATGTCATCTATAAGGCCGGAGGAGCCCAGGCGGTGGGAGCACTGGCCTATGGGACAGAGAGTATTCCGAAGGTAGATAAGATTGTGGGGCCGGGGAATATTTATGTGGCTCTTGCTAAAAAAGCAGTATACGGGGATGTGAGTATTGACGCCATTGCGGGCCCCAGCGAGATTCTTGTGATTGCAGACGAGACTGCTAACCCGCGGTATGTGGCGGCGGATCTTCTCTCCCAGGCGGAGCATGACGAGCTGGCGTCAGCAGTGCTTGTGACTGACAGCGGGGAACTGGCAGAAAAGGTTTCTCTTGAGGCAGAGAGATTTACAGCAGAATTATCCCGAGGGGAGATTATCCGTAAATCCCTTGATAATTATGGCTGTATTCTGATTGTGGAGGATATGGACGCAGCGGTAAGGGCTGCAAATGAAATAGCCCCGGAGCATTTGGAGATACAGACGAAAAATCCTTATGACGTGATGATGAGAATCCGCAACGCGGGAGCAATTTTTATCGGAGAATATGCAAGCGAGCCCCTGGGTGATTACTTTGCTGGACCCAACCATGTGCTTCCAACAAACGGAACCGCAAGATTTTTCTCACCGCTTTCCGTAGATGATTTTATAAAAAAATCCAGTATTATTGCTTACTCGAAGGAAGCGCTTTCGGCTGTACATAAGGATATTGAAAGCTTTGCCAGGGCAGAGCAGCTTACGGCCCACGCAAATTCTATACAGGTTCGGTTTGAATAAAAAGGAGGAATAAAATATGGAGCGCCAGGTAACCTGTGAGAGGAGGACAAAGGAGACGGATATTTTTGTCACCCTTAATCTGGACGGTACAGGAAAAACGAAAATACATACGGGCATAGGCTTTTTTGATCACATGCTTGACGGCATGGCAAGGCACGGCCTGTTTGATCTTACTGTCCATGTGGACGGGGATCTTCATGTGGACGGTCATCACAGCATAGAGGATACCGGGATTGTACTTGGCCAGGCAATTCTTGAGGCAGTTGGCGGCAAGGCAGGAATTAAGCGCTACGGATATATGGTTCTTCCCATGGATGAAACGCTGGCCCTTGCGGCAGTGGATCTTTCGGGCAGGCCATACTTTAAATATGACGCTCCTTTTACTTCGGAGCGTATTGGGGAAATGGATACGGAGCTTATCCGGGAATTTTTCTACGCAGTATCCTACAGCGCAAAAATGAACCTGCATCTTAAGATACTGGATGCGGGAAATAACCATCATATGGCAGAGGCGCTTTTTAAGAGCTTCGGAAAGGCCCTTGATATGGCCGTGACAAGAGAACCCCGGATTGAGGGAGCATGGACAACAAAGGGAAGCCTTTAAAAAAGGAGTGTAAAACGATGAGCTACAAGAGATTGATTCCCTGCATATTCATCGCAGGACAAAAAGCAGTAAAATGGTTTGACGAGGAAGAGGTTTTGTGCGAGGATGTTCTGGCTCTTGCAAAAAGCTATAATGACAACGGAGCGGACGAGCTCTTGATTTTTGACTTGTCAGATTCTGACGAGGAGCATGAGGAGGCCATTGATTTAATGCGCAGAATCAGCCGCACCATAAGGATTCCCATGCTTGCGGGCGGAAATATCAGGCGTCTGGAGGATGTGAAAAAGATTCTGTACGCAGGGGCAAAGCGTGCCCTTATTAATTTCTCAAAGCCTGACAGCGAGAAAATGCTTGCCGAGGCGGTAAAAAGATTCGGAAAAGAAAAGCTTGCAGTATCCTTACATGATTTTGACGCTCTTTTTAAACATCAGCATGTTATCGGGGAGTATGCAGATGAGCTGGTTTTCATGCACCGTCCTGATATGAATTCGGTGATGAATCTCCTGGATCTTCCCTGTATCATTGTGACTGATACCATGGAGGAGCCGGAGCTTATGAAGGTGCTGAAATGTCCTGGCGTACGGGGCCTTTCGGGGAAATACATAAGCCGTCCGGATATGGATTTCGGCGGATTTAAGGAGCGGTGTGCAGACGAGGATATCATGATGACAGCCTTTGAGAGCATGATGAATTTTTCCCAGTTCAAGACAAATGAACAGGGGCTGCTTCCGGTTATTGTGCAGCATTATAAGACGCAGGAGGTTTTAATGCTTGCCTATATGAACGAGGAGGCCTTTTACCAGACAATCAAGAGCGGGCGTATGACATATTTCAGCAGGAGCCGTAATTGTCTCTGGGTAAAGGGGGAGACAAGCGGGCATTTCCAGTATGTGAAATCACTGACTATAGACTGCGACTGCGATACTCTTTTGGCAAAGGTAGATCAGATCGGCGCGGCGTGCCACACAGGAAATCCGACCTGCTTCTACCAGCCTGTTGCAGGCGGGGAAGCAGATGTGAAAAATCCTCTGCAGATTTTTGAGACAGTTTATGATACGATTGTGAGCAGGAAAAAGAACCCGAAGGAGGGGTCTTATACCAATTATCTTTTTGATAAGGGAATCGACAAGATTCTTAAGAAGGTAGGAGAAGAGGCCACAGAGATTGTGATAGCCGCTAAAAACCCCAATCCCGAGGAGGTAAAATACGAGATGGCTGATTTTCTGTACCATATTATGGTGCTGATGGTAGAAAAAGGGCTCTCCTGGGAGGATATTATCCGGGAGATGGCGGACAGGTAGACAGAGTGTACCGGCTTTCTTCTTTGGAAAACAGACATATCATTTCAGGTGTGGACATATCCTGTAATGAGGTGAGTGCGTATGAATTCTTCGGAGAAAAGAAGAAAAGAACTTCTGGAACAGACCAGGAGGCTTTACAGTGACAGGAGGGAGCCACCGGCAGTTCATCCCCGGTATGGCTCTATCTATCACGGACTTTACGGGAATGACGGTGAGGAGGCGACCCCGGCAGGGACCTTTGGAGTACGGCTTTTTCTGGCGCTTCTCTTGTTTGCAGGGTTTGTGACAATGGACAGACAGGAGTATGAGGTATTCCATGTAAACAGTGACCGGATTGTGCAGGAGATTGAAACAGATATTGACGTGGCGGAAGTGTGGAAGGAGTTGTAACTTCTGGTACGGTTGGAATATCGGTATTGTTCGAGGGACGGAAGTTTTAAGATGCCCTTCCTAACGCAGACTTAGGCAACACTCCGGTGAACTAACGGCTAACTGCGACTAAGGAGTTCAGGAATGCCTTCACTCCTAAGTCTCCGTAAGCCGTGGATTTCACCTTCGTTAAAAACGCCTTCTAATGTCTGCTTATAGGAAGGGCATCTTAAAACTTCCTGTGCATCGAGAATAGTGTTCCTTCCAACAGCACAGATAGTTTTTTCGTTGCACAGGCGGAAATTTTTCTGCTTGTACAATGGAATGTTATTCGGCGGACGGCCTGTGTAGTGAAAATCCGGTTCCAATGCACAGGAAGAAAAATTTTTAAAATTATGCAAGGTTCTGTTGTTTTGGATCGTATTATAAGTGAAATGAAGGTTACTGTGAACGGAGTGAACAGTAATAAAAAAATTGATTTGCTGGGAGGTTATTGGCAATGAAAAAATTGAAAGTACTGGGTGTGGCGGGAGTAATGTCACTGGCAGTAGGAACAACTGTATTTGCGGCGGATTTTTCTGGAAACGGACGGATGATAGGGCATCATATGAATCCGGCGTCATGTGCGGCTGGAGGCTATGTAAGGACGCTGGCTGGTATTACTGCAGCGCAGTGTAATTTTGGAAACTGTAATTACATCTGTGGAAACTGGGGTGAATACTGCCGGAACTATATTGCGGCGGTGAATACTGCTGTAAATGAAAGCGGCACAGATGCGGCTGTAAGTGAAAGCGGCACTGACACGGCAGATACGGCTGTATATGACAGCTATGTGCAGAGTACCGCTGTGTATGATGATTACAGCACTGGTTATGGCTATGGCGGTAATTACGTGGATGCAGATAATGACGGTGTATGCGATAACTGGCAGGATGGCGGCTATGGCGGCGGTTATGGAAATGGCGGCGGCTATGTGGATGCAGACAACAATGGCGTATGTGATAACTGGCAGGACGGCGGCTATGGCGGCGGTTATGGAAATGGAAACGGCCACTGCGGCGGCTATGGGAACGGCGGCTATGGCGGCGGGCATCATGGCGGCGGACATGGAAGAGGCTGTAACTGGTAAAAATTCCACCTGTACGGCTGGGATATCGTTCGGGGGGACGAAAGTTTTCTTTACAGGCAGAGGCTTATAAAGGCCGCTGCCTTATGTGTATTTAAAGTATGCTGCTGTTTACAGGTATGTACAGACCGTAAGAATGTGATTTGGCAGGCAGGGAGGTGGTGAAACGGATGCAGAGTGAAGCGCAGATAAACCATGCAGTAGAGGAATATGCGGATATGGTAAAAAGAGTCTGCTTTTATCATCTGAAAAATGAGGCGGACACAGAGGATGTGTTTCAGAATGTCTTTTTAAAATACATGCTTCACGATGAGCCGTTTAGCAGCCGGGAGCATGAGAAATCGTGGCTGCTTCGTGTAGCCATCAATGCCTGCAAAGATTATCTTAAAAGCTTTTTCAGGCGCAGTGTTGTCTCCTTAGAGGTACTGGATGAAATAGAAGATGAGGAGCGCGAAAGCCATAGGGAAGTTTTGGAAGCGGTATTATCTCTTCCTGTAAAATATAAGGATGTCATTTATCTTCACTATTATGAAGGATATACGGCTGCTGAAATCGGGAAAATTATCGGGAAAAAGGAAAATACAGTTTACTCGCTGCTCTTTAGAGGGCGGGAAATGCTGAAGGAAAGGCTTGGAGGTGAAGGATTTGACGAATAGGGTACAGGATGCATTTAGCAGCATAACGGCTGATACAGAGCTGAAGGAATCTACAAAAAGGTACTTAAATAAAAAATATCAGGAAAATATTTGTCCCAGACGCCGCAAAGGCTTACGGCTTACGGTTTCCTTTGCCTGTGCCGTTCTTCTGTTTGTAATGGGGGCGGCCGGATATTCCTGGGTGCAGATGCCGGTTTCCTATGTGAGCATTGATGTGAATCCTTCTATTGAACTGGCGCTTAACCGTTTTGACAGGGTTGTGGCTGTGACAGCCTATAATCCGGAAGGCGAAGAGATTGTAAATGGACTTTCTTTAAAGGGAAAAAAATATACAGAGGCAATCCATGAGGTTGTAGAATGTGACGGCATGCGCGCATATCTTTCCGGGTCTTCGGAGGTAGTCCTTACGGTTGCGGCAGAGGAGAGCCGGGAGCCCCAGCTTGACAGAGGGGTAAGGCGCTGCGCCGGACATATGGGGCAGGGGTGCCACAATGCCTGTGCCGATATCAGTGTGATTTCACAGGCTCATGAATGTGGGCTGTCCTTTGGAAAATATAATGCATATCTTAAGCTTCTTGAGTATGACAGCTCCATTACGGCGGAGGACTGCAAGGATATGAGTATGGCCCAGATAAGGGAGCTTATCAGGGAATATGAAAGTGGCAGCCAAAGTGATGGTGAAAGCACGGCGATACCGGAAAATAGCAGAGACGGAAATGAAGGCTCTGCCGGAAAAGATGGAAACGGGAATGACAGCGGAAATGGCAGCGGCTGCGGGAACGGAAATGGGAACGGAAATGGAAACGGCAGCGGCTACGGGAACGGAAATGGAAATGGAAATTATGGCGGTACATCACCGTGTAAAAGGAGGCATCATCACGGGAATGACCATGATTAAAAACCAGTAAAATATTCCAACCGCACAGGTAGAAATATTTTAAATTACTGTTGACTCTGACGTAACGTAATAGATTAAAATGGAATTACGCGGGAGGGATAAATGATGCGAACAGTAAAGGAAGTCAGCAAAATCACAGGTGTCAGCGTGCGCACACTGCATTACTATGATGCAATCGGACTTTTGAAACCTACGAAAGTAACCGAAGCAGGCTATCGAATGTATGACGATACAGCACTTAGCCGTTTGCAAAATATTTTATTGTTTCGTGAATTACAGTTTCCCTTAAAAGAAATAAAAGCAATTCTTGGCAGTCCTGATTTTGACCCGTCAGAAGCTATTGCACAGCAGATCGGACTTTTAGAATTGCAATATAAGCACATAGGGGAGCTTATTGCCTTTGCCCGTGAAATTCAAGACAAAGGAGTATCAACAATGAATTTTGATGTTTTTGACAAGAACGAAATTGAAAAGTATAAGGCGGAAGTCAAAGAAAAGTGGGGCGGCACGAAGGCGTATCAGGAGTACAGCCAAAGGGATATTTCCCGAAATGAAGACAGCTATGGCAAAATTGCAAATGAACTCATGACCATGTTTTCGGAATTAGGAGGTCTAAAGGATTTAACTCCTGATTCTGGTGAAGTACAAAAGAAAATAAAGGCATTGCAGAAATTTATAACTGATAACTACTATGTATGTACAGATGAAATCCTTAGAGGACTGGGTGAAATGTATATATGTGATGAACGGTTTAAGAAAAATATTGACAAGGCAGGCGGGGAGGGTACTGCTGCATTTGTCAGTCAGGCTGTTTCTGTGTATTGTTCTAATTCATAGGCTGTTCCCGGCTTCTGCACAGTGAATGTGCAGAAGCTGTCTTTTTTTATAAATCCTGTTGTGATTTGGGTAAAAAGGTTTATAATGTGATTAAACAGTCTGAAATATGAATGGAGAAAGGAGCTGCCAGTATGACTTCCAAACCTGAAATAGAAATTTCCGTAACCCGCTTTCACAAACTCGTAAAGTATCTGTGTACCTTTTTGCAGGCAGGAACATTTCTGTACCTTTTTTTTATCTTCGGCCGTCTGCCGGAGCAGATTCCTACCCATTATAACGGCGCTGGTGAAATAGACGGCTACGGGAGCCGCTATACAATCTGGGTGTGTCCTGCTGCTATGGTTCTTATGTATTTATTCATAGAACTGGTGGAAAGGCATCCTGCCTGGTGGAATACGGGTGTTACTGTTACAAAAACAAATGCCAAAAGGATATATGGTATTGTGAAGAATTTAGTTGTGACAATGAAGCTTGTACTGGTGCTGATTTTTGCATATATGAGCATATGGAGCTCTACGGGCAGGAATCTGGGAGCATGGTTTCTGCCCGTAAGCCTTGCCGTTACCTTTGTTCCTGTTGTCATATTCCTTATTCTTCTTTCCAGGGCAGCAAAGGAGTGATAAAAAATGGACTATAAAAATAAAGGACTTCTCCTGCTGAAAAAAGGACAGAAAGGGATCGTGCATGCCGTATTCAGCCGTTTCGGCCTGATTTTACTTATGTTTCTCGTTCAGGGTTTGAGGAATTCCTGCCCCATCTGTTCGGCGGGACGGTGTTGTTTACTTTTATTATGGTAATTTATCTTCTCAACACCAAAATCAATCCTACCGCAAAAATCACCTGGCTGATTGTAATCATGCTCCTGCCGGTATTCGGCGTACTTTTGTTTTTGTATACCCAGAGTGATATCGGACACCGGGCCCTTAAGCTTCGGATAAATAGGATTCTTACGGATACGAAGGAACGGATTGTGCAAAAGGAGGAGGTTATGGAGCGACTTTCCAAAGAAAATGCAGGCGCGGCTGCTCTGGCCCGGTATATACAAAGAAGCGGCTGCCATCCGGTGTCTGAACATACGGCAGTTACATATTTTCCCCTCGGGGAGGACAAGTTTGAGGAAATGCTAAGACAGCTTGAGGCGGCAGAGCATTTTATTTTCATGGAATATTTTATTGTAGATGAGGGAATTATGTGGGGCAGAATACTGGAAATCCTTGCCAGGAAGGCATCAGAGGGCGTGGATGTGCGTGTCATGTATGATGGGGCCTGTGAGTTTGCCCTTCTTCCCCATGATTATCCGAAACGGCTTAAGAAGCTTGGGATTAAGTGCAAGATGTTTGCTCCGGTAACGCCTTTTCTATCTACCCACTATAATTACCGGGATCACAGGAAGATTCTGGTGATTGACGGGCATACGGCCTTTAACGGCGGGGTAAACCTGGCGGATGAATATATTAACCAAAAGGTGAAATACGGACACTGGAAGGATACGGCAGTAATGCTTAAGGGGGAGGCAGTAAGGAGCTTTACCCTTATGTTCCTGCAGATGTGGCAGATTGATGAGAGGGAGGATGAGTCTGTGCATTTCCTGTCCTATCCGGCTACTCCTTTTCAGGAAGCAAAGGGATATGTACTTCCCTATGGAGACTGCCCTTTAGATGACGAAAAGCTGGGAGAGCGGGTGTATATGGATATTCTGAACCGTTCTCTTAATTATGTACATATTATGTCTCCGTATCTGATTCTGGACGGAGAGATGGAAACGGCCTTAAAGTTTGCGGCGGAGAGGGGGACAGAGGTTGTGCTTATCCTGCCTGGAATTCCGGATAAGAGGGTGCCCTATGCGCTGGCCAAAACACATTACGGAAGCCTTCTGGAATCAGGGGTGAAAATCTATGAATACACGCCGGGCTTTGTCCACGCAAAGGTGTTTGTCAGCGATTCAAAAGAAGCGGTAGTGGGGACCATTAACTTAGATTACCGAAGCCTTTACCATCATTTTGAATGTGCTACGTACCTTTATGGGACAGACTGTATTCCCAGTATTGAGAATGATTTTAAGGAGACCCTTGCAAAATGCAGGGAGGTGACACCAGAGACTCTCCGCCGTGAAAAATGGCATGTAAAGCTTACCGGGCGGCTTTTGAAGGCAGTAGCGCCGCTGATGTAGGCTGCTGGTTACTGTGAACGGAGTGAACAGTAACACCGTAACCGCAAAACATTAAAATTCTATAATTATCCTGTTGAAAACAAACGTAGGTTCTGATATAATACAAAAAAGAACTTACGTTTGTTTTGATTCATTCAGGGAGGTGACTGTCATGGCAGAGGAAAACCGCACGTATATCGCAATTGATTTAAAATCCTTCTATGCGTCTGTGGAGTGTGTAGAAAGGGGGCTTGATCCCATGACCACGAATCTTGTTGTAGCTGATTTAAGCCGCACGGAAAAGACCATCTGCCTTGCCGTGTCACCATCACTGAAGGCTTACGGGATTTCCGGCAGGGCAAGGCTCTTTGAGGTCGTGCAGCGGGTGAAGGAGGTAAATGCAGAAAGGCTTAGTAAGGCGCCGGAGCGTAAGTTTGACGGCTCTTCCTGGGACGACCGAAGGCTTAAGGAATTTCCTGAAAAAGCCCTTGATTATATTGTGGCGCCGCCCAGAATGGCCTACTATATTAAGTACAGTACAAAAATTTATGAAATCTATCTGAAATATGTTGCACCGGAGGACTGCCATGTGTATTCTATTGATGAGATTATGATGGATGTTACCCATTACCTGAATACCTATCAGATGTCGGCCAGGGAGCTTGCAGGGAAGATCATAGAGGATATCCACAATACCACGGGGATTACCGCCACAGCGGGGATTGGCACGAATCTTT
Source organism: uncultured Lachnospiraceae bacterium (assembly GCA_949502235.1). Taxonomy (GTDB): domain Bacteria; phylum Bacillota; class Clostridia; order Lachnospirales; family Lachnospiraceae; genus CAPEBR01. The sequence goes on from CATBDC010000002.1 coordinate 66,720, forward strand.
ATCTGTGCAAGGTGGCTATGGATATTGTGGCAAAGCATATTCCTCCTGACAAAAACGGGGTGAGGATTGCTTTGCTAAGCGAAAAGAGCTACCGGAGGATCTTATGGAGCCACAGGCCCCTTACGGATTTCTGGAGGGTGGGGAAGGGATATGCGAAAAAGCTTGAGGAGAACGGCCTGTTTACCATGGGGGATATTGCGAGGTGTTCTGTGGGAGGGCCAAAGGATTATTACAATGAGGAGCTGCTTTATAAGCTGTTCGGCATTAATGCGGAGCTTCTGATTGACCATGCCTGGGGCTTTGAGCCCTGCAGGATGGAGGATATCAAGTCTTATAGGCCAGAGACGAACAGTATCTGTTCCGGCCAGGTTCTCCACTGTCCTTATACAGCCGGAAAGGCTGAAATTGTGGTACGGGAAATGGCGGAGATGCTTGGGCTTGACCTGTTTGGCCGCCGTATGGTAACGGATCAGCTCGTTCTTACGATAGGCTATGACAGGGAGAATCTTAACAGCATGAAAAACCAGCGGCAGACAGAGATTGTTCTTGATCGATATGGACGGAAAATCCCGAAGCATGCCCATGGAACAGTTAATCTCGAAAGCCCCACCTCTTCCTCCAGGGAGCTTGTGAAGGCAGCCCTGGAATTATATAATAAGATCATTAACAGAAGCTTTCTTGTGCGGCGGATCCAGGTAGGGGCAAATCATGTTGTAGACGAGACTTTAGTTTCCCGGGAGCCTGTTTTTGAGCAGCTTGATCTGTTTACGGATTACAGTGCAAAAAGAAAGCAGGCAGAAAGAGATGCCAAAGAACGTGAAAAGGAGCGGAAGCTCCAGCAGGCGGTGCTGGATATTAAGAAGAAGTACGGAAAAAATGCAATTTTGAAAGGGACAAATCTTATGGAGGGAGCGACAGCATCCCTAAGAAACAGACAGATTGGCGGGCATAATGCATGAATTACGAATTGTTATTAAATGAAATACTGAATATCGGAAAGGATATGATTAAAAGCGGCGCGGAGACAGACCGGGCGGAGGACAGCATGTACCGGATGCTTGAAAGCTATGAGCTGGAGCAGTGCAGTGTCTTTGCCATACAAAGTAATATACAGGCTACTATAAAGCCAAAGGGCGGCCATTTCATGACGCAGATACGCAGAATCCACAAGATAGAGTTTAACTATGACCGGCTGGACTATTTGAATAACCTGTCCCGGTATATCTGCAAAAATACACCTTCTATAGAGGAAATACAGGAAAAGTATGCAGAGGTCTTAAACCGCAGGCCACAGCCGGAATATTTAAAGTATGCGGCGGCTGTTTTAGGCGGCGTGGGTTTCGGCGTATATTTCGGCTGCGACTGGATGGATACGATTGTGGGAATTATAATCTGCGCGGCTGTGGAGGTGTATTTGGGGAACATCCTTGATAAGCGGGAGCATCATCTTGTAGTCTATAACCTGGTGCTGGCTTTTCTTTCGGGGGCAGCTGTATTTTTAGCGGCGGGGGCCGGGTTCGGCCATCATCCGGACCGGATTATCTTGGGGCTTAACATGGTGCTCATAAGCGGCCTGGGTGTTGCCAATGGAATCCGGGACATGATAAACCGGGCGTACCTGTCCGGAATTGTAAATATTACCAACTCCTGTATGGGAGCCATTGCTATCGCCTGCGGAACAGGGCTTGCCATGATGCTTTTTAAGGGAGATATGTATGAGATGTACATTGCCCCCAGCATTGCGGTACAGCTTATTTCCTGCGGGATAGCCAGCATGGGCTTTGCTCTTGCTTTTAAGGCGGCGGTAAGGCAGTCCTTTTATGCGGGGATCGGGGGCTTTTTCAACTGGGCATTCTATCTGCTGGCGCAGTCTCTGGGCGGAAATGACTTTATGGCGGTCATGGCGGGCGCTGCCTTTGTGGCAGCTTATGCGTACCTGATGTCAAGGATCCACCGGGCGCCTGCCACGATTTTTTTGACAACATCCATTATGCCGGTAATTCCCGGAGCAGCACTTTTTTATATGATGCACGGGTTTGTCCAGGCCGATTACGGGCTGGCCGCAAGGCAGGCTGTTTCTCTGGCCAAAACCTGCCTTGCAATTGCATTTGGGTTTTTGATCATAGAGATAGCTGCACGTTACATAGGAGCGAAGAAATAATGAACAGTAACGAACCTGAAAAAGCGATGACGGAAGAATGAATTGATGCTATAATTAGATAGAAGGGAGATGATAATAGTGGGTAAAAGCTTTAATGTGACAGGAGCCGGAAAGACTATTATTGAGGCGGTGGTGTAGAAGTGAAAAATTTTATGACCCGTGAAGCCATGCACAGATATGATGATATCATTGACCTTCCCCATCATGTATCGAAGGTTCATCCCCAGATGTCCCTGTCAGACAGGGCCGCGCAGTTTGCGCCCTTTGCCGCTCTGACAGGGCATCATGAGGCAGTAGAGGAAACCGCCCGCCTGACTGATGAAAAAGCTGAGCTTGATGAAGATATCAAAATCACATTGGATCAGCAGCTAAAGGAGATACAGAAACATCCGGGTAAAAGCTCCCCTGTCTCCATCACTTATTTTGTTCCTGATCCGAATAAAATGGGCGGCTCCTATGTCACGGTATCCGGATGTGTAAAAAAAATTGACGAATATGAAAAATATGTGCTTCTTACAGACGGAACCTTTATACCTATTTGTGATATAGCCTGGATAGAACAGCAGTAGATTTGCGTATCCCCCGGAGGGTTCATACAATTAAGCATCTATAAAGAAACTTTTATCATGAAAAATATTTTTTATATGCCCCTGACGGCAGCCCCGTTCAGGCGCAGCGCCAAATACAAAGAGCTGTTCCCCATAAACGGAAAGTTAGCAGAGTACATCCGCTGCTTCTGGGGAAGTGAAAGGCCTTACCGGGGAAATGAAAAGCCTTCTTCGGCGGATATTGTCATACCCGATACCTGCATGGACATTATCTATTATATTGACCACACGGAGCAGACAGTCACCGGAGGATTCTGCGGAATGAATGACGCCAGCTTTTTGAATTATGAAAATTCAAAGCCAGGACATCTCTTATCCATATTCTCAATTCGGTTTTATGCATGGGGCGCTTATGCATTTTCAGAGGATTCCCTGTCCGGAACCTTAAACGGATTCTGTGATATACAGTCCCGGTTCCGGCAGCTGGACGCTTTGCTGCGCCCGCAGCTGCTGGAAAAACGTTCTTTGGAGGAACGGACCGGTATTGCAGAAGAATTTTTGCTTCGCCAGATGTTTTCCGTACGGCAGAATCATATTGTAAATACTGCAGCAGGCCAGATTCTTTTACATAAGGGAGCGCTGAGTGTCGAAGGCCTGGCGCGGGAGTGTTTTGTCAGTGTAAGGCAGCTTGAAAGGCTGTTTCACGAGTACATAGGCATCAATCCTAAGAAGCTTTGCAATCTTGTCCGTTATCAGTATTTATGGCAGGAGATTTTAAATAATCCTAAGCTTCATATTCAGGATGCGGTCTGGAAATACGGGTACAATGACCAGTCTCATCTGATACGGGAGTTTAAACGGTATCATGCAATGGATATTGGAGGAGCAAAGCGGTATGCTTACCAGAATGTCGGAAATATACAAGACAGCTAAAATAAACCCTGATATACTCGCAGAGTATAAACATCAATTCTGTAAGATGAAGGAGAGTAGAAAGATGAATATTTCTGACAACACACCAGATATAAGTGTATGCGGAACAGACTGCAGTGTGTGCTATTGTTTCGGGAAAATGTGTACAGGCTGTAATGCATGCAGCGGAAAGGTATTTCATGCACCGGAGGGCAGCGCATGCCCTATCTATGAATGTACGGTAAACCGCAAAGGCTTTAAAAACTGCGGAGAATGTGCCGAAGCGCCCTGCGGCATCTGGATGAAAACCAGAGATCCTAAGTTTTCAGATGAAGAATTTGCTGAAAATGTTAAGACACGCATGGATATATTAAAGGGCAGATAATGTTGAGAAATGGCAGAAAATCGTCTATACTTTAAAAGGTATAGACGATTTTTACGTGGGAGGAGATATTTCAATATGTGGCTGCTTTCATTCATTATTTTTTTTATTCCGTTTTGTATCTTTGCAGGTGTCATGATACATGATCCCCGCACGCTCTGGAGCGGAGCATCCTTTCTCTGGATGCTTTTCTGCCTCGCAGTTTCCTTATTTTTAATCCTGTCCCGTTATTCCGAATGGCTTTCATCCCACACAGGATTAACGGGGATCCTGGTTTTTATGGTTATTGGGGCAATGATGGGAGTGATCTTGTTTCCGGCACTTTTAATCCTGCTGTTTTTTATTGAGGGAATCAATATAATCCGGCATGAGGGAATGAAACCGTCTAATCTTTTATCCATGTTGTTTTCCGTTCTGCTGGCCGGCTACCTGACAGTCTGGCCCATGCTCGGAAACCTGGGAAGGGATATCATAGGTACAACTCTGTATACGATTATCAGCTTTGCGGCAATATACATACTGACACTTATGGCCATGTATACACTTTCTGCAGTTTTAAATCTTATCCATCTGAGAAAGAAGAGAAAGGCAGACTATATTATTGTGCTCGGTTCAGGGATTCTTGGTACAAAGGTTCCGCCCCTTCTGGCTGCCCGGATTGACAGGGGAATCGAGCTTTTCCGTCTGAATCCGGATGCTAGGCTTATTATGTCAGGCGGCCAGGGACCCGGAGAGGATATCCCGGAGAGCGAGGCAATGGCTTTCTATGCCCTGGAGCGGGGAGTGGATATTGAGCGTATTATGATGGAACAGAAATCTTCATCAACCGAAGAGAATCTAAGATTTTCAAGAGAGCTGATGGTGAAGGAAAACCCCAAAATTATTATTGTCACAACTGCTTATCATGTATTCCGGGCTTTGATTCTGGCTAGACGTCAGGGAATAAAATGCACAGGCTTCGGAGCTAAGACAAAATGGTATTTCACTTTAAATGCGCTGATACGGGAATTTGCCGGATATATGCGGCTTAGCTGGAAGAAGCATGCGATTGTGATCGGTATAGCGGCAGGGATTTTGTCGGCGGGGGCTGTTATGAAAATAGCTGGGAGCATCCTGTCCTTCATAGGATAATGCCGGCCGGCAGAAAAATTTTATCCTTTTTATTAAATAGCTGTAACAAATCCCTGCGAAGGGAGTCTACTTGGTGTAAGAAAGGAGGCGGGATGCATGGGGTTTGAGGATGTATACAAGCAGTATTACCGGGATGTGTATTATTTCCTCCTGTCAATATGCAGCAATCCAGAGCTTGCAGAGGAATTGACGCAGGAAACCTTTTACAGAGCTTTGAAGAATATAGACAGATTCAAAGGGGAATGTCAGCTTAAATCCTGGCTCTGTCAGATTGGCAGAAATGCGTATCTGTCCTGGGCTAAAAAACAGAAGCATCTTGCCGAAAAGGAGCTGGAACCCGAGAAGATTCATGACGCCGGGGAAGAAAAAGGACAGGCGGGAGAAAATCCTTTGGTGCAGTGCATCAGAAAGGATCAGGCGCTGTCGATTTATAAGGTGCTGCATTTACTTAACGAGCCTTATAAGGAAGTCTTTACCTTAAGGACCCTGGGGGAATTATCCTATAAGGAGATTGGTGAGATTTTCGGACGCGGGGAAGGCTGGGCGCGGGTGAATTATCACCGGGCAAAACTGAAGATTCAGGAAATGATAAAGGAGGTGCCTTAAATTGAAGAAGGAATGTGCAGTGGTGCAGGATCTTCTGGTATTATATGAGGATAATGTACTGAAGGAAGAAAGCAGGCAGATGGTAGAGGAGCATATAAGAAGCTGCGGGGAATGTATGCGGCTGTATGAAACAGTCAGAACTCCCCTCCCGCCAGTTGAAAAGGTGCCGGAGCCTTCCGGGGAAGAACAGGAGAGTGCGGCAGTACGGGTCATGAAGAGGCTTAAGAAAAGAATCACCTATAAGACTATGACTGTTTTGGGAGCTTTGGTTGTATTGATGTGCTTTGTGGTTATCACGATAAACGAGATCTGCGCGCGGAAGATAGACGGCTATCAGGGACTTTTTGAAACCCTCCATACTTTGCCGGCAGAAAATTTTCATGTAGCTGAGCTTTATCAGTTAAAAAATGGGGATCTTTATTGTACGTTGGAATCTGATAAGGAGTTTGTCATCACCCAGACGGCAGACTGGGTGCTCCCTCAGGAGAAAAGAACCGAAAATACAAACGAGGCAGTAAAGGAGCTCCGTTTCAGGCGGGGAGCGTTCTGGGACGTAGATTCCATAAAGCAAAAAGAGAAGACTGTAATTTTCCCATTGGAACGGCAGGGCACTGTCACGGAAAACGAAAAAACCAGAACAATTACCCAGAGCTGTGCAGATATCAGTGTTTACGGGAAAACGCAGAAGGATAAAATGACTATCTGGGAGGCCGGACAAAAGGTGGCGGAAGCGCCGAAGGAGATAGAGGAAGAGGCTGTCCGCGCCTATTTGCGGGAAGGACTGTATGCAAAGGCTGTGAAGGAGTGCGAGGATATGGGCTGGGAGGATTATGAAAAAATCTTCGGGGACACCGGACTTAGCTGGCGGACAGAAATTGTGCCTTCCGAGCCGGAATTAACAGTTACAAGTGAATGTTATTCTGTTTTAGTAAATTAAATGTTTAAGACAGCCAGGGTTTACATGCCCTGGCTGCTTTGTTATAATGTTATTAAACAGTAAAAGGCATAGCAGGTATTTTATGTTAAAGAAAATAGTAAAAACTCTTATTTTTTTCCTCCCATTTATTCTGGGAACCATAGGCTTTCATATCATTGAGGGAGCCCCACTCAATGATGCGCTTTTTTTCTCTATCGGATTCTATACCCTTAATAATACGGATCCGGCTTCCAATATTTTTATTGAGCTTGCAAGGTGGACTGCTCCCCTTGCAACTGCCAGCGGCCTTATTATGGCAGTAACCGCGCTGAAGCAGCGGTTAAAGGATTTTTTCGCCTATCTTGGGGGAGAGAGTATTGCGGTCTACGGATCCCAGGAGGATATTTCCGTAATCTTAGGACAGCTTGGACGGCGGGGGATCCGCATAAAGGATGAGGAGCGTCTTCCAAAAGCGGAGCGCTATATTCTCATGGGCCAGGAGGAGGAAAACTTTAAACTTTATCAGAAATTTGAAAATCTCCTTGCCGGAAAGCAGGTTTATTTAAGGTGCCGCTCTATGAACGGCCGCGCCTCCGGCGCCAGTATGAATCTTTTTTTTGAGGAGGAAATCGCGGCAAGAATATTCTGGAAAAAACAGAGTTTGTACGATGAGACAGGACGAAAAAATTTCCGCCTGAATATTGTTTTCCCGGAATTTGGGATTTTAGAGGAACAGCTCCTTTTGTGGGGGCTTCAGAATAATATTTTTCATCCGAAGCAGAAGATTGCTTATCATGTTTTTGGAGAGTCCGGAAAATTTCAGGCCATTTACCATGAGCTGTCACAGATGGAAGATCCTGTGATTTTCCATGCCGGGCAGTGGTATGATTCTTTAGGGCTGCTTGAAAGAGCAGACCGGATTATCGTAAGTGATACAAAAGAGCTCCTCGGTGATCTTCTTTTTGCCATACCGGAAAAATGTATAGATGTACTTGCCGAAAGCAGAGAGGCAGTGCTTCATTATGAGAGCAGGGAACGTCTGCGCCTTTTTTTCTGGCGGCAGGAGGCAGAGAAGCTTTCTAATATTCTGGAGGAAAAGACACTCGATAGGGCCAAAAGTATCAATCTGCGCTATGCGCATCTGTATTCTGGTGTAGAAGAAACAAAGGAAAACAAGGAGGAAGAGTGGGGGAAGCTTAATACCTTTACGAAATATTCTAATATCAGCTCTGCGGATTATCACGAGGTACGGCTTCTTATGATAGAAGAGTGGAAACAAAAAACTGGAAAAAGCGAGCCTGATGAAGCTTATCTCCTAAAGCTCGCCGAACTTGAGCATATACGGTGGAACCGCTATCATTATCTGAATAACTGGAAATACGGAGTACCCCAAAACGAGAAAAACAAGGATACTGTAAAGAGGGTTCATAAGGATCTTGTGCCGTTTACAGAGCTTACCAGGGAAGAGCAAGAAAAAGACGCCGAAAATATCCGGGTGCTTCTTTCGGTTACAGATTAAAAGTGCACTAAAACAGTTTACAAAAATGAAATGTTTTTATATAATTAATAAGAGTAAAAACTTTTGTGAAAATGTTTTGAGTTCAGCAGTATGATATAGAAAATTAAAAATTTATGAATAGGAGAATTGTATATGGAGAATCAGTTATTATGGATGGATGAATACAATATTGGGGTGGATATCATTGACAAAGAGCATCAAAGGCTCTTTAAGATTATCAACAAGCTTTTTAGGTTCAGCGGCGAAAAGAATAAGAGTCAGTGGGCATGTCAGGAAGGTATCAAATTTTTTAAGGATCATGCAATGAAGCATTTTTTGGAAGAAGAAGAGTATATGTCGTCTATCAATTATGAGGGTCTTGATACGCATAAGCGCATTCATCAGGAATTCCGGGAGAAGACCCTCCCGACACTGGAAAAGGAGCTGGAGCAGTCAGACTACTCTGAGAATGCGGTGGAACATTTTCTGGGAGTATGCGCCGGATGGCTTGTTGGGCATACACTGACTGAGGATCACGCTATTACCGGAGAAAGCATCAGCAGATGGCGGGAACTTCTGCCCGGCAAGGAGCAGGAGTCTATTAAGAAGGTTATCATTCAGCTGGTATATGATATGTTTCATCTGGAGTCACATTTGATCAGCGAAACGTACGGCGGAGAGAAATTCGGAAAAGGGATCTATTACCGTCTTGTTTATGGTACGGAGCAGGGTGAAGAAAAGTGTGAGATATTCCTGGTTTTTGAGGAAAGGCTTCTGATTAATACAGTCGGTAAAGTCATGGGAATCAAAACAAACAAGCTTGATACCATGCTGATGAACAGCGCCAGATATACATCACGTCAATTTGTAGGCCGTATTATAGAACATCTTCCCGATATGGATGGATATGAGTTAAAGGAAGAGAATCTTCTTACATATGAACAGTTTCAGAAAGTATTTGAGACCGAACAGCTGCAGGTGAGTCTTCTGTTTGATACCGGAGAAGGGTATTTTTCATACTGTACGATTGCGCCTCATCTTTTGAAAAAGGGCACTGCCACTCCTATCAGTACAGACAATGCCATGACTGAGGTCGAGGAATATCTAAGGAAAAGAGAGGATGAGTCAAAGCTTAAGGTTCTCGTTGTGGATGATTCCATAACAGTAAGGCAAATGATTAAAAATCTTCTGGATGAGGATTATGACGTGGCTCTTGCTTCCTCCGGAACGGCGGCAATCCGCTGTCTTATTCTGGACAGGCCGGATCTGGTGCTTCTGGACTATGAGATGCCTGTCTGTGACGGGAAACAGGTACTTGAGATGATACGTTCCGAAAAGCTTTTCGCAGGAATACCCGTGTTCTTCCTGACGGGAAGAACCGATCCGGATACAGTTAAAAAGCTAGTGTCTCTGAAACCAGACGGATATCTTGCAAAATATTTAAAGCCCGCAGAGATCAAGAAAAAAATAGATGCATTTTTTGAGCAGGACAACTAACGGATGTATGAACAGAGTAATGGTTATTGAAGATGATGAGATACTGAACGGAGGGCTGTGCTATAACCTGCAGAAAAGGGGGATTACCCCTTTTCCTGCCTGCACGGTAGAAGAGGCAAAAGGGCTTTTGTCAAAGGAGAAGTATGATCTGATCCTGCTGGATGTAAATCTGCCGGATGGAAGCGGGTTTCAGTTTGCGCAGGATACTCTCGCTCTTTATGAGATACCGTTTATTTTCCTGACAGCTCATAGTCTGGAGGACGAGATTATCGGCGGTTATCATATAGGTGCTGAGGATTATATTACAAAGCCCTTCCGAATTCAGATTGCCATGGAGAAAATACAGGCTGTTCTTAGAAGATGCGGGGGAAGATATGAGGAATCCTGCTATTCGTGCGGCAATCTTGATATTGATTTTGAAAAAAGAATTGTCCGAAAAAACGGAGAACCTTTAGCGCTTACGCCGACAGAATTTGACCTTCTTCAGTTTTTCTGTAAGAACCGCCGGAAAATATTAACAAAGGATATTCTTCTGGAAAATATATGGGACAGCAGGGGAAACTTTGTCAGCGGGCATACGTTGTCTTTAAATATCAGCCGTCTGCGCAATAAAATAGCTGATGATGAGTTTGATTATATCAAGACGATCTATGATACCGGTGGATCGGAGCAGAGGAGGCAGGAGCATGAACGTATTGGGGCTTATGATTCTGCTTCTTTTTTGTGTTTTGAATGTTGTATATTATTTGTATTTCCGGAGAAAATTTGTGAGGTTTTCAGAAGAAATACTTTGGAATACGAGACGCATTATGGGGAATGAAAAGGACTTTTCTGTGTACCGGGAATATAATAAAGAAACACTTACTTCCAAGGTGGTTATGGAGCTTGAGAAGACGGAAGAGATACTCAGAAGCCGTATGCTTACAAGTGAACAGGAAAAGGAAAGACTTCAAAGGACTATATCTGAAATTGCCCACCAGGTAAAAACGCCGCTGTCGAATATTTGTATGTATCATGATATGCTTTCAGATTCAGATATTTCAAAAGACGAGGCAGATACATTCAGGAGAATTATAAGCCAGCAGCTAGAGAAGCTTGAATTTCTGATTGATTCGCTTATTAAGTCTTCTCGTCTGGAGAGTGATATGATTAGGCTCAATGTGGAAAATAGCAGTATTTTTCATATTTTGGAGCTGGCTGTGAATGACATTGTCCATAAGGCGGAAAGAAAAAAGATTGAACTGACTATCCGGTGTGATCCGGATATTACAGCCTTTTGTGACGTGAAGTGGACGGCAGAGGCAGTCGGCAATATTTTAGATAATGCTGTGAAATATACGCCGGAGGGAGGGAATATTTGTATTGATGCCTGTCCGGGAGAGGTGTACACAGAAATCAAAGTACAGGATACAGGAAGGGGAATTGATTCCGGGCATTATAATGACATATTCAAACGGTTTTACAGGGAAAGCTCTGTTTCGAAAGAAGAGGGACTTGGCCTCGGCCTGTATATTTCCAGAAATATTATTACGCTTCAGAGGGGATATATTATGGTACATTCTGTGCCTGGAAGAGGGTCCTGCTTTTCCGTATTTCTTCCACATTGAAATTGTTTCGGTTTTGATACTATTTATTTACGATTTGAAACAGGATTGATAGGATCTCCTTTTAAAATAAAAGTATATTTAGGAAGGAGAGATGACATATGGATATTTTGCAGACAAAGAATCTCACGAAGTATTATGGGGAAGAACCCTTGATAGTAAAAGCTCTGGACGGCATTACCCTTCAGATTGAACAGGGAAGCTTTACGGCTATTGTAGGGACGTCCGGTTCAGGAAAAAGCACGCTGCTTCACATGCTTGGAGGACTGGATACACCTACAGGCGGAAGCGTTGTGGTAGACGGGCAGAGCTTAAGCGGAATGAGCCGGAGCGAACTGACAATATTCCGCAGAAGAAAGATTGGATTTATTTTTCAAAATTACAATCTGATTCCCAATTTGACCATTTATGATAACATTGTCCTTCCGGTAGAACTGGATGGGCGAAATGTGGATGATGAGTTTTTAAAAAAAATCGTATCTGCACTTGGACTGGAAGATAAGCTTCAGAGGAAACCAAATAAGCTTTCCGGAGGCCAGCAGCAGAGAGCGGCTATTGCCCGGGCTCTGATTACCAAGCCTGCACTTATACTGGCCGATGAACCCACCGGCAATCTTGACAGCCGTACAAGTCATGAGGTCGTGGGGCTCTTGCAAATGACAGGAAAGAGGTTTCATCAGACCATTGTAATGATTACACATAATGACGAGATTGCCCAGATTGCAGACCGGACAATCCGGATTGAAGATGGACGGATTGCAGAAAGCAGGTGGCAGGGATGAAACTGGACAGGAATAATAACAGCGGAATTATTTACCGCATTGCAAGAAGCAATCTGACAGGCAATAAGGTATACACCTTCTTTTCGGGTCTGACTATTATCCTTTCGGTTACATTTATTATGGTGATAACGCTGTTTCTTTCGGGAACGCAGACAGGAAAGGAGCGGATGCTCCAGAATATGCAGCATGTAATATTTCTGAATATAACAAAAGAGCGTATAGAAGAGCTTGCGGCAGATGAAAGGACAGAGCTCGTAATTCCGTATAAGGCCAGCGGCGAAGAGTTTGAAACCAGCGGCGCAAGCTATGAGTTTATTTATGTGAAAAGCCAGAAAGACAAGATTAGGACCTTTGTGCCGGCAGAAGGGCGGGAGCCAAAGAAGTATGACGAGATCGTTGTAGACAAAAAATTTATGCAGCATATTGGGAAGGAGTGCCGAATCGGAGAAAGGATATCCCTGAATGTTGAAAATAGCCTGGAGGATTTTGTGATCTGCGGATATACTGACAGGGGGCAGGAGCAATCGAAGTATACGGTCTATGTATCCGGAGAATTTGCAGAGGAGAATCCATCCATGCGGACAGCCCCGTATACGGCCCTTATCCGGATTTCGGGCGCTTCGGATATGGAATCCTCCGAATTTGAGTCAGCGGCATATGAGATAGCAGAGGATTATGGCGTGAAACGCCAGGATGTAAATGTAAACGGCACATTTAAGGAATCCCTGCAGGGCGACAATACGGCTGCCCTTGCAATTGCCTTTTTATCGCTATTTATCATGGCGGCCAGCGGGATTGTGATTTACAGTATCTTTTATCTGTCTGTTACATCACGCGTACAGCAGATCGGGCAGCTTCAGACTATAGGGATGACAGAGAAGCAGATTAAGAAAATGGTCCGCCGGGAGGGCGTGGTTTTATGCGCCGCAGCAATTCCGGCGGCCCTGATTCTTGGCAGCCTCCTTGCGTATATTCTGCAGTCCGAAGGATGGGATACACTTAAGTCTTTGGTAACAGCTGCAGTCACAGGAGTATTTGCTTTCTTTATAGTGCAGATTTCTGTCATCAAACCGGCAGCTCTCGCGGCAAGGGTTTCTCCGATTGAAGCGTCAAAGAATTCTGAGGATTGCACAGATGTGCGGGAAGGGCATCCAGAGCATAAAAAACTGACGGCATTTGTAATAGCACGTCTGGGACAAAAGGGGAGTTATAAAAAACGGCGGCTTATGACGGCATCCATTGCTTTTGGAGGAATTGTTTTTATGACAGCCGCCTCATATCTGTACGCCTGGGACGAAATAGCTTACTCAAGGGAAGGTGTTTTTTCTGATGCAGAATATAGGGTTTCCTATCGGTATAATGTACACAATCCGTCTGTATATGGTCCAACGGATATGCAGCTTGAGGGACATTTAAGCGAAGAGCTGAAAGATAAGCTGGCAAGGCTTCCCCATGTGCGTTCTGTCAGGACAGAAAACAGTGCCTACGGCAGTATTGAGTATCAGGGGGCTGTCTGGAGTGATGGTTTTTACCGGCTGACAAAAGAATCTGACGAGTATTTTCAGATGGATGTGGAAGGGGACAGCAGCTATGAGTATCTGTGTGAATCGGATGGTATCGTGATGACAGGCAGTGAACTTGTCTCAGGATTAAACAACGTGTCCCCGAAGGTGGGAGATGATATTACACTGCGCTGGTCTGATGGAGCTAAACATTCTGCAAAGCTTAAGATCGCGGCAGTCACACCAGAACCATCGCCGACAAAAGGCGGATATACTTTTGCAATAACGGATCAGACAATGAAAAAGCTTTGGGGAGATATGAATACTGCCAGTGCTTTCTATATTTCTGTGGATGATTATGAAAAATATGGAGAGCAGACAGAGGAAGAGATCCGTTCGCTGACTGAAAATTATTCCGATTTGTCCTTAGAGACACTCAGGGAGAAAATACTGAATGATTCGGCAAGTGTCAAAAAGCTAAAAATGCAGATTTACGGAATCTCCGCCTTTGTTACCTTATTTGGAATTCTAAATTTAATTAATATGATGATTGGAAATATTGCTGCGCGCAGGAGGGAATTATCGGTGCTGGAATCTATCGGTATGGAAGTGAAGCAGATTAAGAATATGCTGTTCTGGGAAAGTATTATGTATGTATCCCCGGCAATCCTGATTACGCTTCTTGCAGGCGGCGCTGCCGGGTATGGATTCGTTTCCGCTCTTAAGCGGATGGCGGAATATATGAATTACAGATTTCCCCTGGTTCCATGTATTCTGTATGGGGCAGTAATGCTTTTGATTCCGCAGCTTATCTTTCGCGTCAGTTTAAGCAGGCAGAGCAAGGCATCTCTTGTGGAACGGATACGGCCAAACAGTTAATACGCGGCGTACGGGCATATACCAAACGGGTTTTATTTTGTCTGCAAATAATATTTTTAAAAAAATAGTACAGGTACTATTTACAAATTAGAATGGTACCTGTATTATATTGAATAAACAAATATACAAGTACCAGTACAAAACGAAAGGAGCATGATATGGATGATATGTATACAGCTGTTTATGAAAAGCTCTCTACGCTGCAATGGCTCATGAAACGCCGCCAGATGTTCAGTCAGGCGCAGTCAGGACCATTTGCCGATCCGACCAGAGGGCAGGGGAGAATTCTTGCCATGCTGAAAATCCAGCCGGAAATTAAGACAAGGGAGCTGGCGTATCTGCTGGGCATTCGGCAGCAATCGCTGAACGAGCTGTTAAATAAGCTGGAAAAAAGCGGTCATGTGGAACGTAAGCCCTCTGAAAACGACAAAAGGGTCATGGTTGTTCATCTGACGGAAAAAGGAAAAAAGATTCCGCAGCCTGAAACAGATTATCAGGAAATTCTCAACTGTCTGTCACCGGAGGAATTGCAGCAGTTTGGGGAATATTTAGACAGGATTATTGCAGCGTTTGCAATACAGGAGACTGATGACAGAGAGGAGGATAGTATAACAGACTGGATGAATAAGGCAAGGGAGCGTATGGGCGGGGATCAGTTTGAACGGCTGATGTCTATGCGGGAGCGGGCATTCGGCTCTTTTGAGAGAAGGAGAAGCCCGGCAGACATACCGGGAGCGGAACGCTTTTCACCAGATTATAACGGTTTCACTCCGGACAGGGGCGGATTTGGCGGCAGGCCGGACAAATAAATAATTTAGAGGCACTATAGAATCTATAGCGATAAGTCCTATGGGAATAAAATCCATAGGGCTTAATTTTTTGAACAGGGAGGAAAAGCAATGAATCCAATCATTGAAGTAAAACATTTTTCAAAGACATACGGAGATTTCAAGGCAGTAGATGATATTTCATTTACTGTAGATGAAGGAAGCATCTTTGCGTTTCTCGGACCCAACGGCGCAGGCAAGAGTACTACAATCAATACCTTATGTACGATCCTGGATAAAACGGAGGGAAGTATCCGAATCAACGGGCATGATGTTTCCAAAGAAAAGGGGGCAGTCAGAAAAGATATCGGCATTGTATTCCAGGATTCCACGCTGGATGCAAAAATGACGGTGGAGGAAGATCTCAGATATCACTGCACCTTTTATAAGGTTCCGAAAAATGAGGTTACAGAGCGGATCCGTTTTGCCCTTGACTTAGTGGAGCTTACAGATTGGAAAAAGGCGGCTGTCGGCAGTCTTTCCGGCGGGATGAAACGCCGTGTGGAGATTGCGAGAGGGCTTGTGCATTTTCCAAAGGTTTTGTTTTTAGATGAACCGACAACCGGACTTGATCCGCAGACAAGGGCAAATGTATGGGAATATATCCAGAAAATGCAAAAGCAGAAAAACATGACGATTTTTTTGACCACGCATTATATGGATGAAGCAGAGGTATGCTCAAAGGTTGTGATTATGGATCATGGGAAGATTGTTGCCCATGACACGCCGGAAAACTTAAAACACCAGTATACTGGGACAGAGGTAGATGTAAGCTGTACGCATACGGAAACCCTGGAAAAGATATTGAAGGAGCAGAAGATTCCTTATAAGAAAGTAGAAAACAAGGTTGTTTTCCACACAAAGAAAGCATCTGACGCGCTTGCTATTTTGGCAGAGTGTAAAGATACGATTCTTGATTTTGAGGCAAAGAATGGAACATTGAACGAGGTATTTCTCGCAATTACAGGAAAGGAGATCAGGCAGTCATGAATCCAGTTACAGCAATTATACAGAGGAATTTGTTAAATTATACCAGAAACAGGGGGAGGATGATCGGGAGCATCGTGATGTCCATGTCCATACTGGTGATGTTTTCCTTTATGATGGAATCTTCCATGAGCGGTTTTGGCGAACCCATGAATTATCTGATTGCAGGCGTTATTATTATGACTGTTTTTCAGACGGGTATCAATAATTCGTCAGATATCCTGTCGGATATTTCGGACGGGTATATGAAAGAGGTTATGGTTGCGCCAATTGCACGTTCCCAGATTTCTATCGGAAATATCCTGTCGGGGGCAGTCGTTTCTACTATACAGGGGACACTTACCATGATAATCAGCCTGTTCATTGGATTTAAAATCAATGTGCTTCAGGTTTTACTATTGATTGTGGTAATGCTGGTTTCAGCGATGACCTTCAGCGCAGCCGGCTTGTTTTTAGCGACCGTATCACGCAACTCCCCTTCGTTCCAGACAATCAGCTCCATGATTATGATGCCGCTGACATTTGTTTCCGGCGCATATATACCGACTACGATGATGCCCGGTTTTCTTTTGCCAGTCGTATACTTAAATCCGCTTACCTATGTGACGTCTATTTTCCGGTATATTGCACTTGGGGCATACAAAATGAGTTCTGCCGAGCTTGTGCGGGAGGGAATGTCATTTGATATTCATGGCCTTATCATAACGCCGGTCATGGGGCTTATGTTTACGATTCTTATCGGAACGGTTTTCTTTGCATTGAGTGTTGGAAAGTTCAATCAGGCGGATTTTTCCACGGTAAAAGTGGCAAAGACAATGCGGGGAGGCGGAGCTCCAAGGTAAACCCGGAGACGGAAAAGCAGGAGGATATCGAGGCTGCAAGGCAGATGATGTTCGCCATGCAGCCGGAAGAAGTAAGACTATATGAGGGATTCTCGAAGACAGCCATTGACTGGATGGTAACGCCAAAGGCGCTGTACTGGGGACCGAAATTCTTGTATGAATGTTATCAGAAACCGCTCTACATTACGGAGAACGGGCTTTCCTGCCATGATACCGTATCGTTGGACGGTAAAGTATATGATCCCAACCGGATTGATTTCCTTGCGAGATATCTCCAACGCCAAGGATAATCTGTCCATCCAGGTGCATCCGGCTAAAGGGTATGCTCTGAAAAATGAGGGACAGTATGGCAAAACAGAGATGTGGTATGTCATGGATGTCGGAGCATCTATTACGGAAAAAACTTTGATTGTTGGTATAGATATTGGAAGTGAGATCCATTATGCGAGGGCTTTTGACTGGCGCGATTACGAGTACTCGAAGAAGCCACTCTCCTTCAGCAACGGTGAGTCAGGGTTTGCGACATTCAAGGTCTGGATGGAAGATTTGATGGGAAAATATGGAAAGACAGCGGTAATTCCAGGAATGGAGCCGACTGGACACTACTGGTATAACCTTGGAGCATACCTGCAGGGGCAAGGGATAAAACTGATTCATGTAAATCCGCATCATGTCAAAAAATCCAAGAAAATGGATGACAACAACCCAAACAAAAATGACCGTAAGAATTGTCTGGTTAGACATTGGATTTCTCTATAAAGGTATTGACTGAGGAAACGATTTCTGCAAATAATTTTTCGGCTTTATTATATTTAACTGAAAGTTCCGTAAGATCTGTTTGAAGCTGCCTGATTTGGGATTCTTTCTCCAGTAAATCTTCCTGAAGCTGTGAGATAGCAGCTAAATAAGTATGATTTTGGTCATTGTCGGTATTTGCCGGGATGTTTTTCCTGCGTCTGGAAGAAATAATCTCTCCAGTTTCCGGATCCACCTTGCCGATATATTTCCGTTTTGATCTGGGCTGTTTTTTATCTTTATCCCAATAAGAAGTACTTTCATAGGCATATTTGACACCGGTTTTTTTATCGGTTTGATAAACGATACAAGACATAAGCAATCCTCCTAAATAGTGTATAGTTATATTATACACTATTGTTTTGAATATGTCATGAGCAAAAAAGGGTAATAAAAATATCATAATCATTGTAAATTCAGCGTATAGTATTGATAAATAATGAGAAAAATGGTACAATATTAATTAAAATTTAACATATGTATATTTATACAAGCATATTTGCATAAATATACATTTTTATGCATTTTTATGCAAATGATATGTTTGACATTCCCCAAGGGCTCTTGACAAAACCGAAAAAATGTGGTATTAGACAGAACAAAAGGGGATAGCAAACAGTGTTGGAGGTGAATAAAACATGGGTTTGCAAACAAAGGGGAGACTTACTGTCAACACGGTTAAGGGGCGTGCGGGTGTCAGTAATGAAATTCATAATAACAATGTGCTTGACAATTTACTTCATGGGTATAATGATATTAACGAAGAAGACATACTGATTGAGCAATATCATATGGGTTATTTCGGAAGGCTTGCACGAACAAAAAAAGATAATTAATAAAAGGCGTATCGATTTATTTTGATGCGCCTTAAGTATGGGTAAATGGAATGGGAGCAAAACAAAAGATGAATGGGAATAAGTTTTATCATTTAAGATTTGTCCGGGATTTGGATGATTCACAAAAATTTCTAGAACAAAAAAAGCTTAGCGAATATCTTCTTCTTGACTATTTCGACTTTCTTATTTTAGAGCAGGCGGAAAGCTTTGAAGAATGTGCTTTAGGAAAAGAAAAGTTTTCTTGCGAAGCCGAGCAGGGACTCGGAATATTCAGTCTGGGAGATACGGCAGACAGGTTTCCTTTTCTTGAAAGCAGCAGCGACAGGCCTTTTCTTGGAATTATACAGTTAACAATTAATCCTTTTTTCTATAAAGCCTGCAGCAGTCCGGACGGCATATCCAAATTAAAATCTGATATAGAGCAAGAGATTAAGAATGCTTCTGCGAAAGATAACGATGTAATATATCAGATATATCAAACTGTAAATGCTGCTGATTTCTGTATTATCGTTATATCAAAAAAGATAAAATTTCTAGAGCATCTATCGAAACTATTAAAAAAGAAAAGTTTTGTTTATAGGGGCAAAAAATATCTCACCTTTTCTATATATGAAAATACAGGGATTCACAAAGACGTAACCGAAAGCCAATTGCAAGAAGCTTTCGAGCAGAAGCATGCTCTGATTGCAAGAATACGGGTAAAAGATCACTATTGGAATGGCCTAAAAAAAGAAAACTGGAGTTTGGATAGTGAAAATTGCAAACCAAGCATGCTTAGCGGGAGATATCATTTTTCCATTCGGATTGAGGGAGCAGAAATCGCCTCCACATTAAAAAATATTATTGATTTTAAATTTAATGCTGTCACTCCTCCGACCGATAACATCCATAATGTCCTTCAGCAGATTATGTCGGAAAATAAGATTGCATACATTAATGAAAGAATTTTATTTCATGATGAAATGGAATGTAGAAACGAAAGCGAAATAAATAAAGAACACGCGGCGGTTGAGAGTCCACAATATAAAGGAGAGATCAGGCGTTTTGAAGAAATAAGAGAACGTTTAAAGAATAAAACAGACCCTCAAACGTTGGAAACATATCTGGAAAAAATTCAGAGCTTATATTATATGCAGATAAAGCTTGTGCGATATGCGGATACTCATATTAGCGTTATTATGTTTCGCGAATATTATGAGGCATTTTTAGAAGGGTTTCTTCTTGAAGTCGAAAATATACAAGATGACATGATGGATGATTTGCTTTATCATCTGAAGATAGGTCTGCGTTATTTATATCAGTTTGCAGATATTATTTATTCCATAAACGCAACGACTTTTCAGGCTCCCAAATATGATATTGTCCCAAATATGAGTGCAAGCCCTAAATTAGCCATTGCTTACACGGAATATTTACGGGATATAATCAATGATTACAGATGCATGCGCAATGCGCAGGATAATGATGACGAAAAACAATTTTTTCCCAATTATATTCCTATGATTATCCCCGAAATAACAGAAGAATATGCAGATTTTTCCATGCTCATCACATTTCCACAGGGATTTATTGATGACTGGACGATGGAAAGTGAAAATTGGGCAAAATATATAAAGGGCGGCAAAAAAACACCCTTGTATGTAATATGTCAGAAATTCCGTATGTTCACGAACATTTCGGATGTGCTTACTCTTAGTTTTCACGAGCTGGGACATTATGCCAACTATTTGCCGTGTGTATGGTGTCTTTTTCCGCAGGATATGAATAGGTATACCGTAAAAGAAGTATTATTGAGTAATCCTGATAAAATTTCATTGCTTATTACAAAATCAGAAAAAAAGTTCCAAAATAGCGGAGGAATATTTGAACTAGGGACTTTTTTGCAAAGGGCAAAGAAAAATTGGAAGGATTATCAATATGTATTTTTTGAAAGCAGGGAAATGGAGGATATGCATTTAAATTATCTATATAACTTAGCACATTTCGAAGAAATGCTGGCTTCAGTTGAAAAGAATCCGGCAGCCGCATATGAGGGAGGGCTAGTTAATCCATTACATTATATATTAGATAAAATATATGGAACAGGAATTGGAATAAAAGAATTAAGACCTTTGCCACTTGCCATTATTCACCCATACCATTCGGATAGAATAAGGGCACAGCAGGGAACATTTACAATTTTTCCGGACTATATTACGGAAGAAAGAGAAAATTTTTCAGAAATAGCTGATATGAGGTATATGTCAGGAACGGAAGAACGTCTGCATCGGCTTATTCTTCGTTATCCGGATAGGATTGCAAAAGAGCTGATGTCCATAGGAGCTCATCGAAGCTGGCTGTATCCTGAAGAGCCCATAGTATCACAGGAAATCGAAAGCGGGTTGTAAAGAAGAATATGGAGACTGAATTATGAGAAAACTAGCCTTAAATGATGAAATATTACTAAAAATCGAAAAGCCTGCCCGCTACATCGGGAACGAGGTCAACAGCGTCATGAAAGACCCGGAAAAGGTGGATATCCGCTTTGCCATGTGTTTTCCCGATGTCTATGAGATCGGCATGTCCCATCTTGGCATCCAAATCCTCTATGACATGTTCAACCGCCGTGAGGATGTGTGGTGCGAGCGCGTCTATTCCCCGTGGGTAGATTTGGATCAGATTATGAGGAAGGAGCAGATTCCTTTGTTTGCCCTGGAATCACAGGATCCGGTCAAATCCTTTGACTTCCTTGGAATCACCATTCAGTATGAGATGTGCTACACAAATATTTTACAGGTATTGGAGCTTAGCCAGATTCCTCTGTTCTCTTCAGAGCGCAGTGACGAAGATCCTATTGTAATCGGAGGCGGTCCCTGTGCTTACAATCCGGAGCCGTTAGCTGATTTTTTTGACCTGTTTTATATCGGGGAAGGGGAGACTGTATACGGGGAGCTCCTTGATGCCTATAAGGAGAACAAAAGGAGAGGTGGTTCCAGAAAGGACTACCTTGAGATGGCGGCGGAGATAGAAGGAATTTATGTTCCTTCCTTTTATGATGTGACCTACCATGAGGATGGGACTATCGCGGACTTCAGGCCCGTAAATTCCCATGCAAAGGAGCGGATTAAGAAGCAGTTTGTCATGGATATAACAGATACCTGCTATCCATCGTCACCGGTTGTTCCCTTTATTAAGGTGACTCAGGACCGGGTGGTTTTGGAAATCCAGCGGGGCTGCATCCGCGGCTGCCGCTTCTGTCAGGCGGGAATGATTTACCGTCCTACCAGGGAACGGGATTTAGAAATGCTTAAAAAATATGCTTATGAGATATTAAAAAACACCGGACATGAAGAAATTTCTCTAAGTTCTTTAAGCTCCAGTGATTACAGCAGCTTAAAGGAGCTGGTTTTGTTTCTGATTGAGGAATTTAAGGGAAAGGGGATCAACATTTCCCTGCCTTCCCTTCGTATCGATGCGTTTTCTCTGGACGTGATGGAAAAGGTGCAGGATGTAAGAAAAAGCAGCCTGACCTTTGCGCCGGAGGCAGGCTCCCAGAGGATGCGCAATGTTATTAACAAGGGTCTGACGGAAGAGGATATTTTAAATGGAGCCGGAGAAGCCTTTGAGGGCGGCTGGAATAAGGTAAAGCTTTATTTTATGCTGGGGCTCCCCACGGAAACAGAGGAGGATATGAGGGCAATTGCAGAGCTTGCGGACAAGATTGCCAGGCGCTATTATGAGATCCCGAAGGAAAAACGAAACGGGAAATGTCAGATTACGGCAAGCAGCTCCTTCTTTATTCCAAAGCCTTTTACTCCCTTCCAGTGGGCGCCCATGTTCAGCAATGAAGAATACATTTCCCGGGCCGCGGTTGTAAAGCACGCATTTGGGGAACAGTTAAACAGGAAAAGCCTTAAATATAACTGGCATGACGCGGAGGTGACTGTTTTAGAGGGTGTATTTGCAAGGGGTGACAGACGCGTTGGCGCAGTACTTTTAGAGGCTTATCGTCTGGGCTGCCTGTATGACTCGTGGACGGATTATTTTGATTATGAAAAATGGCAGAAGGCCTTTGAAAATACCGGTGCCAGCATGGAATTTTACAACCAGAGGGAGCGATCCTTTAAGGAGATTCTTCCATGGGATTTTATTGACACCGGCGTGATAAAGGAATTTCTGATGAAAGAATGGGAGAGGGCGCTTAAGGGCGAGGTTACGCCAAACTGCAGACAGCAGTGCTCTGGCTGCGGCGTTTTAAAATGGAAAGGAGGGGTCTGCATTGAAGGCAAGAATTAAATTCCGCAAATACGGCGTCATGAAATTTATTGGCCATCTGGATGTTATGCGCTATTTCCAGAAGGCAATGAGAAGAGCAGAGATCCCCATTGCCTTTACTGAAGGCTACAGCCCCCATATGATTATGTCCTTTGCCCAGCCGTTAGGGGTGGGCATTACAAGCGAAGGGGAATATCTGGATATAGAGCTTACAAAACCCATCTCATCCCGTGAGGCAATAGAACAGTTAAACCGGGTCATGGTGGAGGGAATAGATATTGAAAGCTTTGTGCAAATATCTGGAGACAAAAAAGCAAGCGGAATGACCATTACCGCTGCCTCGGATTACCGGGTATACCCCTGCGCATCCTCCCGTTCCTTAGAGGAACATATCCACATACCCTTGAAATGGAGAGAGGGTATTCCACATTTTCTTGGGGAAAACCAGATAATTGTGTGGAAAAAATCCAAAAAGAGTGAAAAAGAAGTGGATATCTTGCCGTTGATATATAAAATGCATGCAGATGAGGATAGTCTTTATCTGCTTCTTGCGGCGGGAAGCGAGCAGAATCTAAAACCGGATCTGGTCATGGAGGCGTTTCTTAACTACATGGGCGAGCCTCTGTGCCCCCTTCATTACCACAGGCTTGACATCCGTGCAAGAGGAGAGGACGGAGCCTTTGTCCCTCTTTCAGATATGGGGACAGAAATACTTTAAGCGTAAAAGGAGCAGGAAAAATGGGAAAAAAAGAAGTCAAGACAAATGCCATGCGTATTCTTGACCGCATGAAAATTGCTTATAAATATGAAGAATACGCCTGTAATGAGTTTACTGACGGGATTCAGACGGCCGACATGCTGGGATATGACCATGATCTTGTATATAAAACTCTGGTGACTACCGGAAAAAGCGGCGGGTATTATGTATTTGTAATTCCCATTGAAAAGGAAATAGACTTAAAAAAGGCGGCAAAGGCAGTGGGTGAAAAATCCCTGGAAATGCTGCCTTTGAAAGAGCTTACAAAGGTAACAGGATATGTGCGCGGCGGATGCACAGCCATTGGCATGAAAAAGCAGCTTCCCACTGTCATTCAGGAGGATGCAGGCAGGCTTTCCCATATGTATGTAAGCGGAGGAAAGCTTGGGATGCAGATAGAACTGGCACCGGAGGATTTAAAAAAAGCGGCAGGCGCAATTTACTCAGATGTAGTCAGAGTGTAGAATTTTTCATTGCAGTTACAGGTGAAATGAGGTAATATATTAAAGGATAAATGTCGGTACTGTTCCATTTGCTTTACAGTACCTTAAATGACAGTTTGGAGGATTACAAAAACAGGATGAAAAAAGTAGTGAAGTTTGGCGGGAGCTCCCTTGCGAGTGCGGAGCAGTTTGAGAAGGTTGGGCGTATTATCCGTAAGGATGTTTCGAGACGTTATGTGATTCCTTCTGCACCGGGTAAGCGGTTCCTTAAGGATACTAAGGTTACGGATATGCTGTACAGCTGTTACGGACAGGCTATTTTAGGAGAGGACGAGGATACAGAAAACAGCTTTGAGGAGCTGCTTTCTAAGATTAAGGAGCGTTACGATTCCATTATCAGCGGGCTTGGTCTTTCTCTGTCATTGGACAAGGATTTTCAGATTATCCGCGAAAATTTTAGCAAGAAAATCGGACGGGACTACGCCGCCTCCAGAGGAGAGTATCTCAATGGAAAGATTATGGCAGAGTATCTTGGCTATGATTTTATAGATGCGGCAGAGGTGATCTTTTTTGACGAAAATGGGAACTTTGACCCAGAGAAAACGAACCATATTCTGGCAGAAAGGCTTGAGAAGGTAAAGAGGGCTGTGATCCCGGGATTCTACGGCTCACGTCCTGACGGAAGGATTGTGACATTCTCAAGAGGGGGATCGGATATTACCGGTTCCATTGTAGCAAAGGCTGTCCATGCAGATATGTATGAAAACTGGACGGATGTCTCAGGATTCCTTATTGCAGATCCGCGGATTATCAATAATCCCAAGGCGATTGACACCATTACCTACCGGGAGCTTAGAGAGCTTTCTTATATGGGGGCGACCGTACTCCATGAGGATGCCATCTTTCCGGTGCGCAGGGAAGGAATCCCTATTAACATCCGCAATACCAATTCCCCGGAAGATAAGGGCACTCTTATTGTAGAGGCCACCTGCCAGAAGCCGAGATTTACGATTACCGGAATTGCAGGAAAGAAGGATTTTGCCTCGATTACAGTGGAGAAGGCGATGATGAATTCAGAAGTAGGCTTCTGCAAACGGGTGTTGGAGGTATTTGAACAAAACAACATTTCTATAGAACACATGCCTTCCGGTATTGATACTATGACAATCTTTGTGCATCAGGATGAATTTGAGGAAAAAGAGCAGCAGGTAATTGCAGGAATCCACCGGACGGTAGAGCCGGATTTCCTGGAGCTCGAATCAGACCTTGCGCTGATTGCTGTGGTAGGCCGGGGCATGAAGGCTACAAGGGGCACTTCGGGGCGTATTTTCTCGGCTCTTGCCCATGCAAATGTAAATGTAAAAATGATTGACCAGGGCTCCAGTGAGCTGAACATCATCATCGGCGTGAGAAATCATGATTTTGACGCGGCAATCGAGGCTATTTACGATATTTTTGTTACAACACAGGTTTAGAGGAGGAAGCTTTTACATGAATATCATGTTTTTTTTAAAGCCCAAAAGCGAGGTGGCTTACATTTATGATTACCATATGCTAAGACAGGCGCTGGAAATTATGGAATACCACCAGTATTCATCTGTTCCTATTTTGAATAAAGAAGGAAAATACATAGGCTCCATTACAGAGGGCGATCTTTTGTGGAATCTGAAGCGCCTGAATCTTCTGAACCTTAAGGATGCCGAGGATATCAGTATTATGAAGATTTCCAGGCGGCTTGACTACCAGTGCGTCCGGGCGGACTCTAATATGGAGGATTTGATCGGCCGGGCGATGGAGCAGAACTTTATTCCTGTTGTGGATGATGAAGAGCATTTTATCGGTATTATTACAAGACGTGATATTATCGGATACTGCTATAACAAAATGAAGGATAGTGATAAAGAATGATTATTGACTTTCATACTCATATGTTCCCGGATAAGATTGCAAAAGGAACCATAGATTTCCTTGCCGGGGTATGTAAGATGACGCCTTATACAGACGGAACCTATGAAGGGCTGAAAAAGGAAACCCTGGCCTCCGGGGTGGATTTATCTGTCGCCCTGCCCATTGTAACGAAGCCCTCCCAGTTTGACTCTGTCAATGCATTTGCTTCCCATTATCAGGGAAAGCCGGTTCTTTCCTTTGGAAGCATCCATCCGGACTGTGAGGATTATAAAGGAAAGCTGCGCCGGATAAAGGAAATGGGCTTTAAGGGGATCAAACTCCATCCGGATTACCAGGAGGTATATTTTAACGATATCCGGTACAAGAGGATCGTATCCTTTGCCTCAGAGCTTGATTTAATTATCAGCGTCCATGCAGGCCTTGATCCCAAATGTCCTGACGACATCCACTGCACGCCTTCTATGTCTGCAGAGGTTATCCGGGATACCGAAGCCCCGAAGCTGGTTCTTGCCCATATGGGCGGAAATGCTAAGTGGGACGAGGTAGAAGAGTACCTTGTGGGAAAACAGGTTTATTTCGATACGGGTGTTGTACTTGATAAGATGCCAGAAGAGCAGTTCATAAGGATTGTCCGGACACATGGGGCAGATAAGATACTTTTTGCCACAGATTCCCCCTGGAGCGGGCAGAAGGAATTTCTTAAGATTATGGAGGAGATGCCTCTTACGGAAGAGGAACGGGAGAAAATACTTGGCGAAAACGCCCGCAGGCTGTTGGGAATAAATTTGCAGTGAAACATTAAAAACCTCTTGATTTTTCCCAGCTTTCATGCTACACTTTACAAGTATGCCGCACAATGAGGTTTAAGCTTTGCATATACGGAAATTTTCCGGAAATGCAGACACCGTAATTGGCGAGTAATGATAATAGGAGGTGCCATATGTACGCGATTATAGCAACAGGTGGTAAACAGTACAAAGTAGCCGAAGGCGATATCATTAAAGTAGAAAAGCTTGGTGTGGAAGCCGGAGAGACTTATACCTTTGACCAGGTGCTTGCAGTAAGCAATGACGGATTAAAGGTTGGAAATCCGACAGTTGAGGGTGCAACTGTAGAGGCTTCTGTAGTTGAGAACGGAAAAGCGAAGAAGGTCATTGTTTACAAGTATAAGAGAAAAACTGGATACCATAAGAAAAATGGTCACAGACAGCAGTATACTGCAGTAAAGATTGACAAGATCAACGCTTAATACTGGTGACATTCTATGATTCATGCAGTCATATATCAGAGCAAAGGAAAAGAATACAGAGGCTTCAGGCTTTCCGGACATGCCGGATACGCGGAGCATGGACAGGATATTGTCTGTGCGGCGGCATCTGTGCTTGTCATTAATACGATTAATGCTATAGAGCGCTATACGGAGGATATATTTTCCATTTCTTCGGCAGAAGAGAGCGGAAGTATTTCCTGCCGGTTTGAAGATTCTCCCTCCAGGGAGGCAGAGCTGCTTCTTAAGGCCATGATTCTTGGCCTTTCTGATATGGCGGATGATGAGAACTATAGGAAATATATTGATTTAACATTCAAGGAGGTGTAACAACCATGATGAAATTAAACCTTCAGTTTTTTGCCCATAAAAAGGGAGTTGGTTCTACAAAGAACGGCAGAGATTCCGAGTCAAAAAGACTTGGTGCCAAGAGGGCTGACGGTCAGTTTGTAAAAGCCGGTAACATTCTTTACAGACAGCGCGGTACAAAGATTCATCCGGGTGTCAATGTAGGACGCGGCGGTGATGACACATTATTTGCGCTTGTTGACGGAGTTGTAAGGTTCGAAAGAAAAGGAAGAGACAGAAAGCAGGTTTCTATCTATCCGGCAGCTGAATAAGAACGAATAAAACGGGGTGTTGCATAAAGAGCAGCACCCTTTTTGGCAAAATGAAAGAGGAGTATTATGTTTGCAGACAGAGCAAAAATATTTATACGATCAGGAAAAGGCGGCGATGGGCACGTAAGCTTCCGGCGGGAGCTTTATGTTCCAAACGGCGGACCTGACGGCGGTGACGGCGGACGGGGCGGCGATGTCATTTTTGAGGTGGACGAGGGGTTAAATACCCTTCAGGATTTCAGACACCAAAGGAAATTTGCGGCAAAGGACGGAGAGCCCGGTGGGAAACGCAGATGCCACGGAAAGGATGCGGAGGATATTGTTCTTCGCGTGCCGGAGGGAACAGTCATTAAGGAGGCTGAATCCGGAAAGGTGATTGCTGACATGTCCGGGGAAAACAGACGGCAGATCATACTAAAAGGTGGAAAAGGAGGGCTTGGCAACCAGCATTTTGCCACTGCAGTCATGCAGATACCCAAATATGCCCAGCCGGGACAGCCCTCAAGAGAGCTCTGGGTGAATCTTGAGCTCAAGGTTATCGCGGACGTAGGCCTGGTGGGCTTCCCCAATGTAGGAAAATCCACCCTTCTTTCCCGTGTGACAAACGCCCAGCCAAAGATTGCCAACTATCATTTTACCACACTAAATCCCAATCTCGGCGTTGTGGATCTTGACGGCGCAAAGGGCTTTGTGATGGCAGATATCCCGGGGCTGATTGAAGGGGCCTCCGAGGGCGTGGGGCTTGGCCACGAATTTCTGCGCCATATTGAGCGTACTAAAATGTTCATTCATGTCGTGGACGCCGCCGGAAGCGAAGGCCGGGATCCGGTGGAGGACATTTATAAAATTAATACAGAGCTTGAGGCATACAATCCCGAGATTGCAAAGCGTCCCCAGGTCATTGCCGCAAATAAGACGGATTTGATCTATGATGTGGGAGACAGCAATCCGCTTGACAGGCTTAAAGCGGAATTTGAGCCAAAAGGAATTCCCGTATTTCCCATTTCCGGCGCCACAGGTACAGGAATCAGGGAGCTTCTTTACTATGTGTCTGGGGAATTAAAAAAGCTTCCGGATAAGCCGGTTATATTTGAACAGGAATATTTCCCGGAGGAAGAGCTTATCTATCAGGATCTTCCCTTTACTGTTGAAAAAGAAGGAGAAATATACGTAGTAGAGGGCCCGAAAATCGAAAAAATGTTAGGCTACACGAACCTGGATTCAGAGAAAGGCTTTGCTTTCTTCCAGAAATTTCTAAAGGATACCGGAATCCTGGCCGAGCTTGAGGATGCCGGTATTGAGGAAGGCGATACTGTAAGAATGTATGGTTTACAATTTGACTACTATAAGTAAGATTACCATTACTGTGAATAGAGGAAATATTACCGATTCACAAAAGCTGTGAGGGAGAGGAAATGAAAAATATGACGACAAAACAAAGAGCTTATTTAAAAAGCCTTGCTATGACAATGGAACCCATCTTTCAGGCAGGGAAAAACAGTATGACGCCGGAATTTACAAAAGCTGTTTCGGAGGCCCTGGAAGCCAGGGAGCTGATAAAAATCAGTGTCCTGAAAAACTGCGCGGATGACCCGAAGGAGCTTGCCGGCGCTCTTGCGGAGCGGACACGCTCTCAGGTAGTACAGGTTATCGGAAAAAAGATTGTGTTATATAAAGAAGGAAAAGACAAAAATAAAAAAATCCAGCTTCCATAAACAGGAGAGTATTATGAGAATCGGTATTATGGGCGGTACCTTCGACCCTATCCACAACGGGCATCTGATGCTTGGAAGGGCGGCGCTTACGCAGTACGCACTTGATGAGGTCTGGTTTATGCCAAATGGGAATCCTCCTCACAAGGGAAATATAACTGCCCCCATTGAGGCACGCTGTAAAATGACGGAGCTTGCCATCGAGGGCACTAAAAAATTCCGCCTGGAATTATACGAGGCGGATGACAAAAGTGTTTCCTACTCCTACAAAACACTGGAGCATTTTTACAAAACCAGAAAATCCGATAAATTTTATTTTATTATTGGCGCAGATTCCCTTTTTATGATAGAATCATGGGTGAAGCCAGAGAGGATTTTTCCGGTATGCACGCTGCTCGCGGCATGCAGGGATGAGATTTCCACACCCGAGAAAATGCTCAGTCAAATCCGCTGTCTGGAAAAGAAGTACGGCGCCGGGATCAGGATTTTAAAGGCCCCGCTGATGCCGGTATCCTCCCATGAACTCCGGGAGCGTATAAGATCAGGGAAAAGCTTTTCTAACTACGTTCCCGCAAAGGTGGCAGAATATATTAAAAAGGAAGGTTTATATGGAGCACAGAATCAGTAAGCTTCGCCGCAAACTAAAAGGAGAACTCGACAGAGAGCGGTATGAACATACACTGGGGGTTATGTATACCTCCGCAGCACTCGCCATGTGCCACGGCGCAGAGGTCGAGCAGGCGCTTCTTGCCGGTCTTCTTCATGACTGCGCAAAATGTATTTCTGCAAAGAATAAGATAAAGCTGTGCAAAAAGTACCATCTCGGCATATCCGAAGTAGAATATAATAATCCAAGTCTTCTTCACGCAAAGCTTGGTGCATTTCTCGCAGCTAAAAAGTATCATGTAAAGGATAAAGAAATATTAAATGCAATCGCAAGCCACACGACAGGCCGTCCGCATATGAGCCTTTTGGAAAAAATTGTCTATATTGCGGATTATATGGAGCCGGGGCGTGAGGAGCTTCCTAATATGGCTGATGTAAGGAGACTTGCCTTCCAGGATATTGACGAATGTCTATACCGTATTTTAAGGGATTCCCTTACGTATCTTAAGACAAAAGGAATAGCGATTGACACAATGACCGAAAAAACTTACGAATATTATAAAAAGAAACTAAGGAAGGAGGAGCTCTAAATGGAACAGGCACGTAATATGGCACGCATCGTCTGCCATGCACTGGAAGAGAAAAAAGGAGAAGCTGTCACAGTACTGGATATCTCGAAGGTTTCCATTATGGCAGACTATTTTGTTATCGCTAATGGAAATAATGACAGCCAGGTGCGGGCATTGGTTGAAAATGTAGACGAAAAGATGCAGGAAGCCGGCTTTACGCTGAAGCAGCAGGAAGGCAAGGGCGGAGCATGGGTTCTCATGGACTATGGCGATGTTATCGTCCACATCTTTGACAAGGAAAACCGGTTATTCTATAATCTGGAGCGGATCTGGAGCGATGGAGTCGTGGTAGAAGATTTATAAGGAGTCAGCGGGAAGTGGTTCTTTA
This sequence comes from uncultured Lachnospiraceae bacterium, assembly GCA_949502235.1. Taxonomy (GTDB): domain Bacteria; phylum Bacillota; class Clostridia; order Lachnospirales; family Lachnospiraceae; genus CAPEBR01. Next base: position 97,949 of record CATBDC010000002.1, read on the forward strand.
AAAAACCACTTCCCGCTGACAAAAGATAAAAACGACAAAAAATTCGGAAGTATGCAATATTAAAGGATTGGGGGAAGTATATTATGGCAATTAAAAGAACGGGAACACAATTCCATCCATTGGTTCTAAATGATATCAACGTTGAAGCTATCTTCAATAAGTGTCTGTCAACAGATAATACCACCATGTATGTGAACGCTATTATGTATCCGAAAAGCTATGGAAATCAAGAGGATTTTCTTTCTATTCTTTTTGACAGGGATGTTCTATTAGCAAATAGGAAACATATTTTGTATCTGTATGGACAGTTATTACATTTACATCAAAATTTGAACTCCATTCATGATCCAAATGTCTATTTATATGGTATTAGTTCAGAAATAGGAAAAGGTGATGAAAGCGATATGATAAATTATCTAGGTGAGCATTGGACAGAGAACAAAGGAGTTTTTCGACAATTTGCTCTTTTGGGCGTTGCTGCCGCAACAATTACTCCGTTTACCAAAAACGGGAATTCTATATTCTGTCGTGGAGTTTCACCCACTTTCTCCCCAAAAGATCCGAATTTTCCTGTCTGGTGGCAGGAGCACAGATACAAATGGGAAAAGGAAAAATAACAATAGATCTTCAATTGAAGGTATTGAAATTTTTAAATGTCGGATAGGGGAGGTTAAAATCTCCCCTATCCGACATTTCATTTTCTCTTATATGGTAAGAAAACATTCTATCCCAGGAAACGAAATACTCCTATAACTTTACCCAGAATCTGCACATCCTCTACAATAATGGGATCCATTGTATCATTCTCCGGCTGGAGTCTGATAATCCCTTCCTCTTTATAAAAGGTCTTAACTGTGGCTCCGTCTTCAATGAGCGCCACGACAATCTCCCCATTCTCCGCAGTATCTCTCTGCTCTACAAGAACCATATCGCCGTCCAGAATCCCGGCATTAATCATACTTTCTCCCTTCACTGAAAGCATAAAAGTCTGGCCGTTAGGCATATATTCCACCGGAATAGGGAAGTAGTCTTCAATATTCTGCTGTGCAAGGATCGGTTCGCCTGCCGCAACCCGTCCGACTATAGGGACATTCACCATCTCACGGCGCAGGAAATTAAAGGAGTCATCCAAAATCTCAATTGCCCTGGGCTTCGTGGGATCTCTTCTGATATATCCGTTCTTCTCCAGTGTCTCAAGATGAGAGTGGACAGAAGATGTGGACTTCAAATGAACCGCCTCACAAATATCACGTACTGCAGGCGGAAAACCGCGCTCCAGAATCTGAGACTTTATGTATTCCAATATTTCCTGCTGCTTTGCACTAATCTTACCCTTTGCCATAAGTAGTACCTCCAATCTGTCTATTCGAGTTAAATCATTGTTTATTTAATCCTATTCTAACACACTTTATTCAAAAATGCAAACAAATGTTTAGAAAATATGTTCGGAAATTTTTAGAAAATATATTGACATGCAAACGCTAGTTCTATATAATAGAAATATGAACAAAAGTTCGGAACGTTTATTCGCGGTTTTGTTTAACAGTAATGAATAAGAAGGGGCAGAAAAGAAGAGGGGAGATTGGAGAGTATGAGTACACACAGATTACGCAAAAGAGCAAAAAGGAGACGGCAGGTTTTCCTGCAGAAGATGTTCCTGTTTTTTATTACATTTATCATTATTTCAAGTCTTAGCATCAGCCTGGGATGCGATTTCGCAGCAGCAAAGGATGAAAAAAATAAAACGCCTGACAGACATAAATATTATAAAAGTATAGAGATTAAGTCCGGTGATACACTCTGGGATATATCCCGGAAGTACATGGATGAAAGCTATGCCTCCATAGACGACTACATAAATGAACTAATAGAAATTAACGGCCTGACATCTTCAGAGATACAGCAAGGGCAGTATTTGACAGTATCCTATTACTCACTTGACTGCCAATAGTAGTTTTGTACATTAGAATTTTTATATATTCTTGTAAGCTAATACAAAACCTGTTAGTATGATAATATATATTTTTACTATATATAGAAGATATAGAAGCAAGGACACAGAAATTATGATGAAAAAGAATGAGAAAAGTATATTTATATTACTAACTTTAGCCTTAGTAATATTTTTTCTACTTAAATTTTTTCAGTTTTATAATATCTTTGTTTTGAGTTTGTATGAGATATATTTGTGTTTTACTATTTTTTTCAGTTTAAAAATTTTTCTAACCAAAAATATAAAATTACAAAATCCTGATATAATTTTAATTCTATGTATTTTAGATTTCTTTTGTTTATATAGAAATACATTTCTACTATTATTTTCGTTTAGTATATGTAGTGGGGGATTTCATTCTAAATAGCTGATGGGAGGTGTATCTTATATTATCTATGTATCCAGCTTGTTTTTTTGCCGAAAATGATGGCTATTCGGTTATTTTCCCTGATCTTAACTGGCTGGCAACTCAAGGTGATACTTTTGAAGAAGCTATGGAAATGGCAGTTGAATGTTTGGCTGGCTATCTTTATAATTGTCAAATGGATGGAGAGGATATTCCAGAGCCGTCTAAATTATCAGATATTGATCCAATAGCTATAGCTAAAGAACTGGAGTCGGAAGATCCTGATTGTGAAATGTTTGTTAACGTTGTATCCGTAGATGTCGCCCAATATGCAAAAACACATTTTGAAAATATTGGATAACAGAAAATGTTTCAAGTGTGAGCAAATTCCATTGCCGAAAGCAATTTTAAATGGTTCCCAGAATGTACTGTGAACGGATGGAACAGACTATGTAGAATTGATAAATCCCGAAAGAAGATATTTTTTGGGATTTATCAATCTATACGACAAATCTCAATTTTTCCAAAAGATATAGACAAAAAATATAGTTTATGTTAATATATCCATATTAAGGGGAAAATTAAAGGGGGTTTTATAATGTCAGCTGAACCAAAAACATATCATGAGCAGACACAGATTGAACAGACGCTTCGGTTAAGGGAAGTTTTAAAAACGCTGCCTCCATTTGCCAAAGATTATTTCCGCGCCATAGAGCCAAGATCATCTGCAAGAACGAGGATTAATTATGCCTATGACATCCGCATTTTCTTTCATTTTCTTATGGAGGTAAATCCGGTCTATAAGAACTATACCATTGAACAGTTCCATGTACAGGATTTAGAACGGATTGAACCTGTGGATATTGAGGAATACATGGAATACCTAAAGGTCTATACACGGACCCATGATGAGGAGCTTATCACAAACGGCGAACGCGGGCTGAAACGTAAAATGTCAGCCCTTAGAAGCTTCTATAACTATTATTTTACAAGACAGGCGATTTCGAAAAATCCAACCCTGCTTGTAGATATGCCTAAGCTCCATGATAAGGCAATCATCCGCTTGGATGTGGATGAGGTTGCCATGCTTCTTGATTTTGTGGAATCTGCAGGCGATAAGCTGACCGGCCAGGCGCTCACTTATTATCAGAAAACAAAGGAACGGGATCTGGCTATCATGACCCTGCTTCTGGGAACCGGAATCCGTGTATCAGAATGTGTGGGACTTGATTTAAATGACGTGGATTTTAAAAACAACGGGATTACAGTTACCCGAAAAGGCGGTAACCAGATGGTAGTATATTTTGGGGATGAGGTTGCAGACGCGCTGCTTAATTATATAGAGGGAAGCCGTAAATCCATTACTCCCCTCTCCGGCCATGAAAATGCTCTATTTCTGTCCACACAGAAACGCCGCATGGGTGTACAGGCTGTTGAAAATATGGTGAAAAAATACGCCCGGCAGGTTACTCCAAACAAGAAAATTACGCCTCATAAACTGCGAAGCACCTATGGCACGTCCCTGTATAAGGAAACAGGGGATATTTACCTTGTTGCTGATGTTTTGGGACATAAGGATGTTAATACGACCAAAAAACACTATGCTGCCATTGATGAAGACAGACGCAGGCTGGCGGCATCAGCGGTGAAGCTTAGAGAATCTTAGGAGTGGTGTTAAAAAGAACCACTCCTAAGATTTATTTCAAGTAACTGTTGTTCAAATTTCAATGAAAAGTTTACTTTTTACATTCTCACATTTTTATTTATACTTAAAAGTGTAAAATCACATTTATATGTTTTATTCATAATTCACTTAACAATATGTGCTGTGATAATTGTATAACTATATGAATTGATAGTAATTTTGATATTTTCAACTTCACAATACCAATTCTTACCTTGCTTGTATATATTGCAATTCTTATCTATAACCTTATTTATGCAGTACCCAACAACATCTGCTGCATCTATTTTTAGGTTTCTCTTAATTCTATCAAGTCCCATTTCAGTTGTGTGAATTTTATCAATATTATCAAGTAATATTTTTTTATCTGTCATTTTTCTTTCCCTCAAATTTCCATTTCTCGCGTTCCTACCCAATTTTTCAAGGAAATCTTGTTTCATGTTAATTTTCAACCCTATTTTCGATAATTAGACAATAACAAAACACTATTTCAATAAGTAACATAAATATCGCTACAATGGCAGCATTGTAATACAAACCTAAAATCAAAACTCCAATCAACTTTTCTTTTATATGTTCAATAATCTGAATATCCATTTGACACCTCCAACACAATTATAAACACCAACTCTGCCTTTCTCAAGCATTCTAATGTGAAAGGTACGAATATAGACACTAAGATGCCAGAAAAAACGGGAATTTCCAACTGTACAGGTGGAAGTATTTCAGGTCTGTAATGTTTTACGACACAGACCTGCACGAATGGCATAGTAAAAACTACCAAATTTTATCAAATTCTATATGAGACATTGTATCCTATATATACCTGTGGTAAACTAAAGCTCTAAAAGATAGAAATGATTATTATGAACCTATGATTGGAGTGTATTTTATGAATTTAACACCAACTGATGATATAAAAAATAGAGAGCAGTCTCAGGATACAGAGAGAATGTTGGATAATGCGATTGCAGATTTGAAGGCCGGGAGAGAACTGCCTTTAAAAGAGGCATTTCAAAAGGTCTCCGAGTTAAGGAAGCAAAGGTGTATTGCAAGGCTATGATATTCTCTTTTTCCATAGCAGGCAGATTCAAAAAAATATGGGCAGAAATTTTCTTTTACATATGATATAAAGCACTATATCATCCTCAAAAGACTAGTCTGCCCATTGCTATTTTACCTATTATATTAAATTATATTAAAATCTTATTCCTTTTTAAATCCTTACTCCATATTCCCCGCGAATCTCGGAATCCCATCGAATCCTGCCTTAAGATCTTCATCCGTTGGAATATAGTCTTTCATCTCGCCGTTATGGAACTTCTCATAAGCCACCATGTCAAAATATCCCGTACCGGTCAGGCCGAATACGATTGTCTTCTCTTCTCCGGTTTCTTTACACTTCATGGCCTCATCAATTGCAACCTTGATCGCATGGCTGCTTTCCGGTGCCGGTAAGATTCCTTCCACTCTCGCAAATTTTTCAGCCGCCTCAAAGACTGCCGTCTGCTCTACAGATCTTGCCTCCATATATCCATCTGCATAAAGCTGTGACAAGATGGAGCTCATCCCATGATACCGAAGGCCCCCTGCGTGGTTTGCGGACGGAATGAAGCTGCTTCCCAAAGTATACATTTTCGCCAGGGGGCATACCATACCTGTATCGCAGAAATCATATGCATAGACGCCTCTGGTCAGGCTGGGGCAGGATGCCGGTTCTACGGCGATAAATTGATAATCCTTTTCACCTCTAAGCTTCTCTCCCATGAATGGTGAGATCAATCCTCCAAGGTTTGAGCCGCCGCCGGCGCATCCGATAATAATATCAGGAGTAACCCCGTATTTATCCAGTGCAGCCTTTGTCTCCATACCGATAACAGACTGGTGCAGCAATACCTGATTTAGTACACTTCCAAGAACATATCTGTAGCCTTCGCTTCCAAGCGCAACCTCAACAGCCTCTGAAATGGCGCATCCAAGGCTTCCCGTTGTCCCCGGATGCTCGGAAAGGATCTTCTTTCCCACTTCCGTTTCGGCAGACGGCGAAGGGGTAACACTTGCTCCATAGGTACGCATGACTTCACGGCGGAAAGGCTTCTGCTCGTAAGAACATTTTACCATAAATACCTTGCACTCCAGATCAAGGTAAGAACATGCCATAGAAAGGGCTGTTCCCCACTGTCCCGCGCCCGTCTCCGTAGTCACGCCCTTAAGGCCCTGTTTCTTTGCGTAGTAGGCCTGGGCAATTGCCGAATTCAGCTTATGGCTTCCGCTGGTATTATTTCCTTCAAATTTGTAATAAATCTTCGCCGGTGTCTGAAGCTTCTCCTCCAGGCAGTATGCCCGAACCAGTGGCGCCGGACGGTACATTTTATAAAAATCAATAATTTCCTGGGGGATATCAATATAGCGGTTATCATTATCCAGCTCCTGCGCTACCAGTTCTTCACAGAATACTCCGGACAGCTCCTCTGCTGTCATTGGCTTTAAGGTTCCCGGATTCAGAAGGGGCGCCGGCTTGTTTTTCATATCAGCCCGGACATTATACCATTGTTTTGGCATCTCACTTTCTTCCAGGTAAATTTTGTAAGGGATTTTCTGTTCACTCATTTTCTTGTTCTCCTTTCATACTTTGGGGCTTTCGCGCCCTCCTAAGGGACAGGGTATTAAATATAGAGCAAAAAAATACCCTTATCCCATACAATAAATAATTGCTAGGACAAGAGTAATCATCATCAACTCCTGCGGTGCCACCCGGCTTGGTATACCTTATATACCCTCTCATGCGTACCATCATACGCGTACTTTGTTAACGGAGTACCCTCTCCGGCTCACCTACTACTGTTCAATATGAATCATTCAGCTTGCCCTCGGAAGCCCATTCCTGACAGTTCCGGTTACTGCGTTCCACCACCCGCAGCTCTCTGTGAATCAGATATCTGACAGTACTCACTCTTCCTCATCGGTTTAATAGAACTTTACCACGGCGCCGTACCAATGTCAAGGACTTTTTTTACTTTCTCAAATCTCTCAATTCTATTCCCTGCACCTCCGGTACCTGTAATAGCTATAGAGAAACCCCGCCGTCCCTACAGCGGCTGCAATACAAATATGAATCACAATCTGCTCTGACGAAAACGAAAAACCGATACTCATAGGCAGAAATGCTGGCATGGAGGAAATAAAATGAGTAATATTTGTGGTCACTGCCGTTCCAAGAATCCCCATGCACATTGGCCACAGCACCTTCATCCAGAGTACCGGAAAGGAAAACACCGCGGCAGAAAAAACAAGAGAAAGAAAAGAATTTCTGCAGGCGGCAGATAGCCCGAGGGTCATTCCCGTTAAAAGAAGTGAGCCAAGGAGCCCAAGAGCAGCTATGAAAAGAAAAAGCCCTGCTACTGTCCTGGGGCAGTATCCGTAAAAGGTAGAGAATCTTAAGAGAACTGCCGAGGCATCCAGTCCCTGTGCACCGTATGCCCAGAGATAAATTCCCAATGAATATATGCTGACTGCCAGGATATGAAGGGCTGCAAATGCACATGCCGCCAGTATCTTCATCCAGACTGCACTATCTTTTCCTCTTTTTGTGGTGCGTAGAATATCTGCTGTTTTTAACATGTATTCCTCCGAAAAAACCGGAGACAGGCCAATGAGCAATATGACATATGATACCAGCAAAACAAGTATATACGTTTCCACACAATCATCCCACCCATAAACATAGTCGAATTTCACGTTTTCCTCCAGATACGGCGCCGCATTCTGCTCCCATTCCTCCCCCTCATATAAATGAAGGTCAAACACATTCCCTGTTGTCCGGAATCCAGTAAAATGATCTGTTATAAACCTGTTCAGATAATTTTTTTCAAGCTCTGTATTGTCCGGATCATCATAGGGATAAAAGCCGTATTTCCCGTAGAGCTCATTTACTTCTTTTTCTGTTAAAGTTCCGGCATATCTCTTTGTCAGAGCCTTGTCCGCTTCGACCGCATCCTGTCCTTCCAAGGTTTTTCCGTCTATTGTCACTGTGTAATCCTTAAGCTGTGTAACCAGGCGGAGGGTTATAAATGCAAGCAAAAGAAATGTGGCAAGCCAGATTATTTTTCTTGCGGCAATTTTTCTAAATTCCTCTATCCATATGATCCACATGCTCTGACACCTCCTCAAAATAATACAAATATACATCCTCAAGCCCCGGCTCTGCCGGCAGGGCGCCCTCATGGGGACGTTCCTCCGAAACGATTCGAAGCCGCACCCTGTCTCCTTCATTTTTCAGATTGCTGACAGGATAAATATCATTGAGCCGGAGGGCTTCTTCTGCTTCTGCCTCATATTCCCAGACCTTTCCCCTTATATTTTCTGTCACGTCAGCCACACTTCCCTGTCCGACAATGCGCCCCTTTTTCATAAGAAGAATTTCATCTGCAATAAATTCCACATCAGATACAATATGAGTAGACAAAATGACAATCCTTCCTTTTGACATTGCACTGATAATATTCCGGAAACGGATGCGCTCTTTAGGGTCAAGACCGGACGTAGGCTCATCCAGTACTACTATTTCGGGATCATTTAAGAGCGCCTGTGCAATCCCCAGCCTCCTTAACATTCCGCCGGAAAATGTCCGTATTTTCGCCTTTTGTTCCCCTTCTAATCCCACAAGCCGCAGCATTTCCTGGACTTTCTCCCCTGCGGCCTCCTTTGGCACTGCTTTGCAGGCCGCAAGATAAGTAAGATACCGCACTGCAGTAAAATCCGGATAATATCCGAAATCCTGAGGAAGATATCCGAGCATGTACCGGTAGTCTCCTCCAAGCCTTCCGATTTCAGTACCGTTACAGAATATCTCCCCGGCAGTAGGTTTTAGCACGCCGCACAGCATCCGAAGCAGGGTGGTCTTCCCGGCTCCGTTTGCTCCAAGAAATCCGTACACTCCATCTTTAAGATGTATGGATACATGCTCCACTGCAATTTTATTTTTAAATTGTTTTGTCACACGGTCAAGCTTTAATTCAGGCATAGAATTTCTCCTCCCTCAATTGTCTCAAAAATCCGCCGGATCCTGCCGGCAAGAAGAATGATTCCTGCAGCCGCCAGAAAAAACCAGATGTATCGGTATTCAGGGTTATATACTTTATCCTCCAGCAGAGGAAAGCACGCCAGCAGACCACAGATAAGCCCCATGGCAAAGGAACGAAACCCAGATGCTGCATTTCTTAAAAATTCAAGCATATGCAAATAAAACACATCTGACCAGAGAAACGGCACAAGAATATATAAAACACACATGACAGTACCTGCTATACTTCTTTTTCCGGCAATGCTAAGCAAAATCCCCATCGTGAACAGTGCAAAAATTCCAGCCTCCAGCATCCGTATACATACCATCTGCTTCAGATTCAAATAAAGAGTCTGCTCCAGCTCTGCCATATTCCGGGAAAACAGGCGGGCAATGCTGCTCAAAGCAATATTTCCGGAAAATACAAAAAATACAGAACAGACCGTAAGTATCTCTCTTTCTGTCTCCGCATTTTCTGGCAGGTAAAAAGCAAGAAACATCAGAAAAAGCAGAAGTCCCCCTTCCAGCGCCCAGTGGCTCCACGGCTGAAAGCGCATCTGATTCCATACGATCTCCGCAAACGATGGGTAATAACGTATTCTTTTTTTCGTAATCTCCTGCCTGATTTCTGACAGGCTCTCCCCTTTCTTTTTCTCATCTATAGGGAATTTCCATACTCCTGTAATACATTCCTTCCTTTGGCCGTCCCTGTCAGGTGGTCTATATTTTATCTTTTCCATGATCCGCACTCTCCTTTTTACTTAAAATCATGTTCCTTAAGAAGTCTTCCAAGCTTATCAAGTCCCTGACGTATGCGGGATTTGACAGTGGCAGTGGATGTTCCTGACATACGGGCAATCTCACGATTTTTATATCCGTAAAAATGATGAAGAAGCACTGCCTCCCGCTGAACCTCCGTAAGTTTTAAAAAAGCCTGTGAAAGCACGATGCAGTCCACGGTATGATCCATATCGTCAAAAGCACCTTCTTCCCCTTTTCCTTCAAAAATCAAGGAGGCAGGATCTGGATCTGATTTCACTTCCAGGGACGTCTGCTTTCTCAAATAGTCCCTGCACAGGTTCATAGCAATTGTCAGGAGATAACCCTTTAAATTTCTATACCGATAATTCTCTACATACCGGATAAACCTTAGGAATGTCTCCTGCGTCAGATCATAGGACTCTTCCCTGTTTCCAGTCTGATAGAAGCAGAAATAATAAATATCATCATAATACTTCTCTGCAATTTCATTCAGATATTCCTTACTGCCGTTCTGAATCCGGCGGATAAGCTCTTTATCCTCCAAACCTGCCTCCTTTCCCCTGTCTCCGCTCATTCCTTTTATGCGATCATTTTCTTCGATCATATTCTTAGACTGGCGGCAGGAAAATATATCAGGAAAATATATAGTGTAAAACGTCTTACAATTAATATAACCCGAATTCATCCAAAAAGGATTTAAATTTTTTCATCCTGTACGGTTGAGATATTGTTCGAGGGACGGAAGTTTTAAGATGCCCTGCCTGTGTGGGGAAGAACCGCCCCGAGTGGCCGTCCCTCGAATAATACTCCAACCGTACAGGTAGAAATTTTTAATCACATATTTATTAATATAAAATATATAAATATCACATATTTATGAACTACCAATTCATGATAATACTACATCAATTAATTTTTCTGCTGAATCAGCTAAAAATAGCGGAATATTAAGTGTTTTTCCTTCAAATTTTAAGTTTTCCATCGAGAAATGAATGTGGAGCTTTAGCTTCTCACCGAATTCTTCTTCATATCGTTTCATTCCCAGCCCTTCCCTGCGGGCTGCAGCGTTTACCTCTGCTGGTATAATGTCTTCTCTTCTTTGGAGGATAAAGTCAACCTCGTGGAAGGGATTGTTCTTTGACCAGTAGCGCGGTGTGCTGTTAAATTGCTCTGAAAGAGAGCTTAGGATATAGTTTTCTGCCAGTGCGCCGTTTCCTTCAGTAAAAAGCCTTGTGCCTTCTTTAAAGGCGGAGGGCGGAATCTGGGACATCCGCCTTAGGATTCCTACATCTGGAAGGTATACCCGGAAGGATGACATATCGTCAAAAGCAGACAGCGGAACCCCCGGAACATGGCTTCTGTAGAGTTTCCTTATGTACCGCGTATCAGAAAGCCAGTTTAATGCTTCCTCATATTCCCGTGCCCTTGCTCCCTCCTTTACAAGCCTGTAAAAAAACTTTTTATTTTCTCTTGCAAGCTGGAGGGGAATGGATCTCCATATATTTAAGGCCTTCGGAAATGTCTTCTGCTCCGTATAGGCGGCAAACTCATGTTCATAGATTCCTGCAATCTGGGAAAGAATACCCTGAAGCGCATCCACATCCCTCTTTTTTATCCATGTGTATACAGCCTCTGGCATTCCGCCTGTGACAAAATATATTTTAAGCTTCTCTGTCAAAAGCTGGAACCAAAGCTCATGCACCGGCAGGAGGGAATCCACATTCTCAATATATTCGGCCAGCTCTTCGCTTCCGTCTGCTTTAAGAACCTCCGTAAAGGTCATGGGGCCAAGCTCCATAACATTGATTTTCCCTATGGGAAGAGTCCTCCTAAGAGGCGTCCCGGCACATGCAATATGAAACTGGGGCGCCTGCTCATAAAATACCTCCAGTGCGTCTGCCGCCTGGGGACAGTCCTGTATATCATCCAGAATCAGAAGGGTCTTTTCCGGCACGATTCTCTGTCCCGCAGAAAGCATCAGATTCTGAAGGATACGGTTTGCGTCAAAGACTTCTGGAGCCGCAAAAAACTGCCTGTACTCCTCGTGATCCCGAAAGCTTATATATACTGTATTTTTATAGCAGCGCTTTCCAAATTCCTTTAGTACCCAGGTTTTTCCCGAGCGGCTGACTCCCTGAAGAAAGAGGGGGCGGCGGTATTTGGAATTCTGCCAGCCGTGAAGATTTTTTAAAATTGTACGCTCCATATTTCCTCCTGTAGGTTATTGTGAATAGTTACGCATTCATATTTCTGATTATACGCTATGGAAAAAAACAATGCAATCTGATACAATGATAAATAGTAACTATGAAAGGACTCTATGTTACTGTGAACGTAGTGAACAGTAAGTAACGGATTTTTGCTATGACATTACAAAAGCTTTTAAGCTATACAAGAAAGGCTGTCGATGAATATGACTTAATCTCCGAGGGTGACCGCATCGCCCTTGGAATCTCCGGGGGCAAGGACAGCCTCGCCCTTCTGTACGCCCTACACGGCCTGAGGCGATTCTACCCGAAGCATTTTGAGCTTGGGGCGGTTACTGTTGACCTGGGCTATCCGGAATGTGATTTCACCCCTGTCGCAGAGCTTCTAAAGGAGCTTCATGTGCCTTATGAGGTTGTAAAGACAGACATTGCCCATATTCTGTTCGAGGAGCGTAAAGAAAGCAGTCCCTGCTCCTTATGCGCAAAAATGCGCAAAGGAGCCCTCAACCAGGCTGTAAAGGAAATGGGCTATAATAAGGTGGCCTACGCCCATCACAAGGATGATATTGTAGAGACAATGCTTCTTTCCCTTCTGTTTGAGGGAAGGTTCTATTCCTTTTCCCCGAAAACCTATCTGGATCGCATGGATCTTACAGTGATACGCCCCATGATGTTTGTAGAGGAGGCAGAGGTAATCGGATTTAAAAACAAATACAGTCTCCCCGTTGTGACCAGCAGATGCCCTATTGACGGCTTCACAAAGCGTCAATACGCAAAGGAACTTGTAAAAAGCTTAAACCAGGAGCATCCCGGGGCAAAGCAGCGGATGTTTACTGCCATTTTAAACGGAAAAATAGAGGGATGGCCTAAGCGCATCCCCCATGTAAGATCGTAACATCCATATTCCGGATATAACCATCCAGACTGCCTGTATTACAGAACCCTTTTCCCTTCCTGCTCCTTTAATTCAACCAGCATTTTTATGGCCTTTGCGGTTCCGTCAATACCAAGTAGCGAGCTGTCCAGGCAGGCATGATAGCTCTCTGCGGCTCCCCACTTCTTATTACTGTAATAGTTATAATAGCTGGCGCGTTTTTTATCTGTCTTTATAATCAAATCTTTTGCCTTTACATCCGTCAGATCATAAATACGGGCAATGCGCCTTATCTTGGCATCCATATTTGCATGGATAAAGAGGCTTAGGACATTGTCATATCCCTCCAGTGCATAATCCGCGCAGCGCCCTACCAGAATACAGGGACCTTCATCCGCAATCTTCTTGATCGCGTCAAACTGCGCAAGAAATACTTTATGGTTAATGGGCATATCCGTATAACTTCCCGAAGTATATCCCAGGGAATAGGTATCCATAACAAGCGAATATAAAAAACTGCTTGTGGGCTTCTCGTCATGTGTTTCAAATAATTCCTGACACAGCCCGCTCTCCTTCGCGGCCCGGTCAAGCATTTCCTTATCGTAAAGCTTGATCCCAAGCTCATCTGCCACCTTATACCCAATCTCCCGGCCGGCGCTGCCGTACTGTCTTCCAATAGTTATAATTGTATTTGTTTTTGCCATACTGATCACGCTCCTTTATAAACATAAATGGCTGCAACATTTATATCATATTATACAATAATTTCACATAAATGTATAGAATTTTTTGCTAATATAACTCAATAACTCTACAAAATAAGAAGGCAGGGGCGCCTCCACCTCAAGATATTCTCCTGTCCGGGGATGAATGATTCCTAAAGTCTTTGCATGAAGCGTCTGCCCTACAAGCTTTGGAAAGGGACATTTCTTCGGCCCGTATACCCTGTCCCCTGTAATGGGATGGCCGCTTTCTGCCATATGGACGCGGATCTGGTGGGTTCGTCCTGTTTCAAGCCGGCATCTTATATACGTATAATCTCCAAAACGTTTCAGCACCTCATAATGGGTAATGGCCGTCCTGCCGTTTTTTGAGTGGGTGCTCATCCTTTTTCTATCCACAGGATGCCTCCCAACAGGTGCGTTAATAACACCGGCATCCTCCTTTATATTCCCGTGGACAACCGCCTCATAGACACGGTTGATAGAATGTTCCTTAAGCTGCAGGGACAGGCTCTGATGAGCCATGTCATTTTTGCATACAACAAGAGAGCCCGTGGTGTCCATGTCAATCCGATGGACAATTCCGGGACGCCTGCTTCCTCCTATGCCGGACAGCTCGTCCTTACAATGATACATAAGAGCGTTTACAAGAGTTCCCGTATAATGCCCCGGCGCAGGATGCACCACCATCTGCTTGGGCTTATTTACTATAATAATATCTCTGTCCTCATAAAGAATATCAAGAGGAATCTCCTCCGGAACGATCTCTAAGTCCTTTGTCTCCGGAAGAGATACCTCGGCTCTGTCCCCGAGGGCAAGCCTGTAGCTTGCTTTTACAGGCTTCCCGTTTATTTTTATATGGCCATCCTTAATCAGCTTTTGGATGTAGGAGCGGGACGCCGCTTCTATCTCCCCGGCAAGAAACCTGTCAACCCTTTCTCCCTCTTCATTTTCTACTGTGAAGTATTCGTTCAAGCTCCTCCTCCTTATAGTAAAAACACAATAAAACAAATAATAAAAATGCCGCGGCAGTCACGAAAATATCCGCAACATTAAAGATAGGGAAATCAATCAGCTTAAAATAGAAAAAATCCACCACATAATTGAGCCTCACCCGATCAATAAAATTACCCAGCGCCCCCGCAGTAATAAGAACTGCACAGGCACGTAAGGGAACATATCGCTTTTCCATGGGAACACGCGCATAAAACCAGATGACAGCAGCACAGATAACAGCCACGCTGCAGAAGAAAAAAATCCTCTGGTTCTGAAAGAGCCCGAATGCGGCCCCCCTGTTCTCAAGATATTCCAAATGGAAAACATTCTTTATAATAATATATGGCTCCTTCCCCTTTAGCCTGGCAAGAGCAAAATATTTTGTAATCTGGTCAAAAAAAACTCCCGCCGCAATACAGATTACGGCAGTCAGATAATATCTTACACGGCTGTACTGATTCTTCATAATCATCCTCATGCTTCACATATATTTTCGGACGGAAATCAGATACCGCCCTTTTTTTGTTTCAGAAAGGATTCCGTCATAGACAGCTTTTCCTGTCCCTCTTACGGATATAATGTCTCCCTCCTTTAAATGATACCCGTTGCTTGTAATAAGCTTCCCGTTTACGAATACCTTCCCGCCTTCAATAAGCGGAACAAGCCTGCTTCTTGACAGAGGAAAGCAGACAGAAAGCACCGTGTCAAGACGCACGGAGGGCACAGTACCCTTGATGCTTTCATAGCGGGGAGTATAGGTAATATCTGAGGTTTCCTGCACGGAAGCCTTTACGGATGTATGCCTGACACGCGTGAGGCTCTCCGCAATATATCCCGCGATCTCTTCCTTTGCAAATACAACTGCCCCGCCCTCATCCGCCAGAATATCCCCCAGTCTGCACCTGTCTATTCCAAGGTTCATAAGAGAGCCGAGATAATCCCTGTGGGTAAGCTCCTCTGCAAAACGCTTATTTAAAGGTGTAACCCTCACTGCCTTTACCGGGTACGAAAAACAAAGAGCATCAGGTAGAAATGCAGCCATCTGACGCTCTGATAGTTCGTATCCTCCATATGTTTCATAACCTGCCGGAAACATATACTTTGGTATCGTATGAAGTATATTAAGTTCATTCAGATTCAAAAAATCTGAAAATGTCACAAATCCTCTGCTGTATGCCTGATTTGATAATTCGATCAGACGCTTTTTAAGCATATCCTCTTCTTTTCCCATGACAGACCACCTTAACCTCTAAAATCTGGACCGCATGGACGATGCGTCAAAGGATGTATTCAGAAGATCCTGCAGATCTCCTGATATATCAACATTTGTCGGAGTCACAAGGAATATGTAATTAGATATCTTCTGGAGATTTCCGCTGATAGCATAGGCAGCGCCGGATGTAAAATCAATAATCCTCTGGGCAATCTCAAGGTCAAGCCCTTCAAGGTTCAAAATAACAGTTCTCCCGTCTAAAAGCGTCTCCGTAATTTCCCTGGCATCTTCGACAGATGTCGGCCTGATTACACACACCTCCATACTTACATTAGAGGCCCTCCTTGCCGGCTGGCGCATGGGTGTTATTTTACTGTTACTGCCGGAACGGGAATTTCTTGAAGTCCTTGCCGGAGGATTGTATTCTTCTTCCTCATCATCATAATCATTATAATTTTTTTCCTTACGGAAAAAGCTTCTTTTCGGCTTTTCTTCATATTCATCATCATAATCGTCATCATAGAAGTCGTCATCATAATCGTCATCATCATTTAACTTCATGATGTCCATAAACTTATCCAATACTCCCATTTATTACTTCTCCTATCCTGCATTTGTTTGAGTGTAATCCCGCGCCCCAAATATTCCGGTTCCTACACGTACCATTGTTGCTCCCTCTTCAATGGCCACCTGGTAATCATTAGTCATACCCATCGACAGTACACTCATATTGATATTATGTGCGTTTTTTGCCGCAATGTCAACAGATAATTTTCGTAAATGCGCGAAAACAGGACGGTTTTCTTCTGGATTTTCTACATAAGGCGCTATTGTCATAAGGCCTTTCACCCTGATATGGGGAAATTTAGAAACCTCATCCACAAATTCATCAAGCTCCTGTGGCCTAAGTCCGAATTTACTCTCTTCTCCCGCAACATTTACCTCAATCAGGATATCTGCAGTGAGCTTCCTCTTTGCCGCCTCCTTCTCAATTGCTTCGGCAAGGCGTATGGAATCAACAGAATGGATAAGCTCTGTCTTCCCAATGATATATTTTATTTTGTTTCTCTGCAGATGCCCGATCATGTGCCAGCGGATATCTTTTGGGAGCAGGTCATATTTTTCGGCAAGCTCCTGCACCTTATTTTCCCCGAAAATGCGCACTCCGAGGCGGTATGCCTCTTCGAGGGTCCCTGCCGGCTTTGTCTTGCTGACCGCAATCAGCGTCACCTCTTCCCTTAAACGCCCGCTTCTTTCGCAGGCCTTAAGAATTTCCTCTTCTACATGTTCAAGATTTTCCTTCAGCATCTTTTATCCTCCTTTAAAATACAACGTCATTTTCCCTCACATCCGCCCCTGTAAGAGCAATGTGATCATAATTTGACAGTCCGTAATCATTTCCTGATTCTACAATGTAGTATTCTTCGCTTTCACACAGAATATCAACCTCTTTAAATACTGCATATCCTTTATTAATGTTGTAAACCCCCTTCAGGGATTTCTTCTCCTTTAGTTCATATGTATCATCAGAATCTGTCTTTCTAAGGACACTCCCCTCCTCAAACACATCCGGGTTAAGATAAACCAGACTATTTTCATTATCTCTGTAATACACATCTGCCTTCCTGAACTCTGTATTTCCTCCCTTCGCACCCAGCAGAACCCCCTGTTCCCTGCTGTTTCCTCCCTGGGTCAGAAAGGATTCGGGAACAACATAAAAGTCCTTCTCTACTACCGCAGATTTTGGAATCTTAAGACCAGACTCATCTTCTATGATAAGCTCAATATCAAGATACCTTTCCTTCGCATAGCGTACCATGGAAGACTCAAAGGTAAGAAAGGCCAGGTCTGCATCCGGCGTATTATAAACGGCCAGATCTGCCATCGCTGTTTCATGATCCTTTGAAAACTGTACACGGATGCTGTCCATAGTAATAAGCTCCTTCGCCGCCTCATCCTCCAGCACAATCACAAGAGTCCAGGTATCCTCCGTGATCACCTTGTAAACCGGATCTCCTGCTTTCACACTGGTATTATTTTGATATTCGAAGGGCTCATAATTCTGTTTTTCGATCATCTCGCGGGTTACATCGCTTAAGGTAATCCCTTCATATCCGTCTGTCCCGTAGATAACGATTCCTGGCGTACCTGCCTGAAAAACAGTGAGCCCTTCTGCACCGGCTGACAGCATGACGCTTAGCTGTTCCTGTCTGCTCTGGTTTGATGTCTTCTCCAAAATGGCGCCAATATTGTCCTTTAGTGTATATACATCATGAAACTGCACAGGATGGAAATTTTCCGTAAAATCCTGCGTCTTAACCAGAACCGCGTCCCTCTCTTCTGCGGAAAGCTCCTCTTTTCTTTCCGACTCTGTGTCAGTAAAGTCAAGCTTTTCTTTTGACAGGGAATACACGGATGTCTTTGCTCCTGCCTTGCTTCCCTCAGGAGCAAAATAATTCACATAGCCGTCTTCTGCTGCAGATACCACCGTTTCACTTCTTACAATAAAGCCTGTATAAGCATTATCCTTTAAAATACTGCCCTCCCGTACCTCATAGGCAGAGATGTGGGGACCGGTAAGATATAAAAGAACCGTAACTGCAAGATAAATAAATACAACTCCGAAAATAACAACTCCGATATTAATATTCCATCTTTTCCGAAATACTGTGACCTCTTTCTTTCCCGCCAAGCCTGTTTCCTCCTACAAATTACAAATAACGAAGCGCCGCCCCTGACAGATAATGGAATTTCTTTCCCTGATATGCTCCTTGTCTCTGCATCTCATCCAAAAGCTCGCTTTTAAGCTTCCACCAGCTCATCCCCCAGTTAGAAAATACTGCATCCTCCTCCGGCACTCGGCTAAACAGCCTTTCTACGGCTATGTCAGGGGAAAGATATTCAAGGAAAAGAATCAGGCGCCTGATATATTCTTCCTTTTCGCATATGGATATTGTACCATTTTCAAAAGCTTCGCACAACCTTGTGTTTTTTGCAATATAAAGAGAGTGGATTTTTACCGTATCTGTATGCAAAGCTGACAGAAGCTTGGCAGTCTCCACAGCATCCTCACTCGTATCGCCTGGAAGATTTAAAATGACATGCGTACATATTTCAAATCCGTATCTGCGGATATGAAGCACTGCGTCAATATATTCCGCAAGGGTATGGCCCCTGTTTATCCGGGCAAGGGTGTGATAATTTGCTGTCTGAAGTCCAAGTTCAATGGTAATATCTTTATCCCGGAGCTCCTTAAGTATTTTTAAATATTCTTCTCCGATACAATCCGGCCTTGTGGAAACAGCAATCCCTGCAATATCCGGAACCTCTGACGCCTCCTCAAGATAACGTCTGAAATCCTCTGCAGGCAAAAAAGTATTTGTATAATTCTGGAAATATGCAATAAATTTGTGTACATTATACTTTTTTTCAATTAATTTACGGGTTTTTAAAAGTTGTTCCTTAACAGGAACACTATTATTTAAGGCTTCAAATCCCGTACCCTTTTCTGAACAGAAGTCACATCCTCTTCCTCCTCTTACGCGGTTCGGGCATGTAACAGGAAGATTTACCGGAAGCTTATACACCTTTTCACCATATTTATTTTTTAAATAATCTGAATAAGAATAATACATTTTTTCACCTTTCCGGGAATAAATTTTTTTCCTTTGAGAAATACTATGTTCTTAAAGGAGGGATAATATGAAATGGTTTGACAACACTGCTCTGACACTCGTGATCATTGGAGCAGTCAACTGGCTTTTAGTGGGAATCTTCCGATTTGATCTGGTCGCGTTCCTGCTTGGTAATCTGTCATGGATTTCCCGTATTATATATACACTCGTTGGCTTATGCGGTCTCTATCTTATCAGTCTGTACGGCAGAATCGGCAGCGTAACTGATGGCAGCGCAGAATAAAAGAGGTATCTCCGTGAAGGAGATACCCTTTTTTATTCCGCTAACCTGCAGGAATCGCATCTATCATTAAAGTCATATCATTGTAGAGAGCCTCTTTTGTCTCTGCTCCCATTACAACAGATATATAGGGGTTTCCTCCCATATCCTCGTCAAGCAGAATCAGACAATTCCCCGCCTGATCTGTTGTACCTGTCTTTCCGCCAATAACAGTGCCGCCCGAAGGGAGGGGCACAGCCCCGCTGGCATAATAATTGGTTGGATGAAACTCCATATCAGCAGGCGTCCCGTCTGCCTTTGTGAAATGTGCAGTATATGAGGATGCTGAAATCATATCGAGGAATTCCTGATGCTTAATACATTCATTAAATATAAGGTACAGATCATAGGCTGTCGTATAATGCTCCTCGTGATGCAGGCCGTTTGAATTCATAAAGTGGCTGTTTGTCGCCATAAGCTCTAAGGCCTGTTCATTCATCATATTTGCAAAGGCCTCTTCACTCCCCGCGATATGCTCCGCAATGGCAACCGCGTTATCATTGCCGGAATTTAAAATAAGGCCGTACAAAAGATCTCCCAGGGTAAAGGTATCTCCCGCTTCCAGCCCGCATACCTGCTCATCCGCCGCAAAGCTCTCTGCCGCCGCGTTTTGTGATATAGTAACAGGATCTGACAGATTTCCGTTTTTAATAGCTACCAGTGCAGTAAGAATCTTTGTTGTACTCGCAGGGTAAAGCCTCTCATGAATACTCTTTGAAAACCTTACCCCTTTTCCGTTTATATCAAACAATGCCGCACTGCGGGCGCCTGCCGCACCTGACACACCATCCAGATATATATCCTGGGAGGCGACACAAAGCTCATCCGCATACAAAGAAGGAAACCTGTATAACGATTTTTTATACTGTTCCTTTTCATATTCAAATACAAGAGTCTGGGTCTCTTCCTGTGCCTTCTTATAGCAAATTCCCCCTAAGGCTGCTAAAAGCACCACCAGTATGACCGTAAGGACTCCTGCCCATCTTTTTCTTTTCTTTCTTATGTTTCTTTTTCTCTTCTTCTGTTTATCGGTACATTTCACGCCAGTCAAGATCTCCTCTGTCAATCGCCAAAATAATCAATTCCGCTGTGGCAAGGTTCGTAGCCATGGGAATATTGTAAGTATCGCACAGCCGTATGACATCGTTTACTTCTGGTTCATGGGGCTTCGGATTCATGGGCTCCCTAAGAAAGATAAGGGCGTCAATATCGTTCTGCGCAATCTGGGCTCCAAGCTGCTGTTTCCCTCCAAGGGGCCCCGCGAGATATTTGTGAATATTTAAATTCGTCACCTCTTCAATAAGACGGCCGGTGGTTCCTGTTGCATATAGTTCATGCTTGCTTAAAATTCCGCGGTATGCGATACAGAAGTTCTGCATTAATGTCTTTTTCGAATCATGAGCAATAAGACCAATATTCATCGTTTTCACTCCTTACTGATATTTTTTCGGTTGTAACCCAACATTTAAAACAAATCCTATACCAATATACAGGCTGACAAGGGATGTCAGGCCATAGCTGATAAACGGCAGCGGCACTCCTGTATTTGGGAGAATATTTGTAGCAACGCCTATATTGATAAAGCTTTGGAATCCGATAAGCCCTCCAACACCGCAGCCGATGACCTGGCCTGCCATATCCTGGGATCGGACTCCTATTAATATACATTGTATCACAACCAGCAACAATAAAGCAATAACAATACAACTGCCAATGAAGCCTAATTCCTCCCCGATAATCGCAAATATAAAATCCGTCTGCGGTTCCAGAATAAAATTTCCGTTTTTTACAGAGGTCGTTGTATTATTGTCAAGTCCTTTTCCTGTGAGCTGTCCTGATCCGATGGCCATCTCTGAATTGTTCTGCTGGTAAGCCGCATCGCTGGCGTGCTCCTCAGGATTCAAAAACGCCAGGATACGCTCCTGCTGATATTCCTTTAGAAAGGGCTGGTTCGGCTGTACGGCAATCACAAGAAAAATGGCAGTTACAGGAATCAATATTAAAATGACGGCTGCGATAAAGCGGTAGCTTAATCCTCCCACATAAATCAAAAGACAAATCACAAGCGCCGTACATATGGTTGTGGACAAATTAGGCTCAATCAGAATAAGCGCCAGGGGAATGGCTGCAAGTACGGCATATTTTATAATTGTCATCTTGTCGTTGATATTGTTCCTGTGATCCATTATAAATTTGGCAAAAAACAAAATCAGCAGTATCTTTGCAAGCTCTGATGGCTGAAAGGTCGTAAATCCCACGTCAATCCATCTCTTTGCCCCATTTACCCTCTGGCCGATGACAAGCACCATGGCAAGGCTTCCTACTGCCGCGGCATAGATGAGCCAGTACATATTCAGCACCCACACGTAGTCAATAAGCGAAACAATCAGCATGATAATGCTTCCCACTGCCACTCCGAATATCTGTTTATTCTGAAGGCTCTCCCTGGCGCTTCCTACAACCTGCGTGCCAATAATAGACAGTGCGGTTACGAGAATAACCAGGCTGATTTTGTAATCTTTTAATTTATAAGGCTTTGTTATTATTTTGGGTAATCTCACGTTTCATCTCCTGCAAATGTAATCAAGATATGTGTCCTGCATATATCTACTTTAAAATTTTCCTCTGTAAGCTCCATATATTTTGACAAAGAAGAGTAAAGCTCCCTGCATATGTTATCATAATCCCCCGGAGAACATTCTACGCGGTCTGATGTCACTAATATTCTCAGACGGTTCTTGGCGACCGCAACAGATGATTTTCTTAACATAATATGCCTCCTAGTTTTTATGGAATATATCTGTCAGTCTTGCAAAAAAACCTCTGCTGCTGTTTAGCTCCTCAAGGGGTACATCCATTCCCATAATTCTTTTGCAGATATTCAGATAAATCCTTCCCGCAGAGGAATCCATCCCGATAACCGGCTCTCCCTGATTTGTACCTATCACAACCTGCTCGTCATCCGGGATCGCCCCGATAAGGGGGATAGACAGGATTTCTGTCACATCATCCACAGACATCATATCTCCTTTTTTCACCATATCCATGCGGATACGGTTGATAATAAGGGCATTATCCTTAATGCGGCTTCCCTCCAGCAGACCGATAATGCGATCCGCGTCCCGGATTGCCGATACCTCCGGAGTTGTCACAATAATGGCGCGATCCGCGCCTGCAATAGCATTTTGAAATCCCTGTTCGATTCCTGCCGGACAATCCAGAAGTATGTAATCAAATTCCTCCTTAAGCTCAGATGTCAGCTTTTTCATCTGCCCCGGGGAGATTGCGGTCTTATCTCTTGTCTGCGCCGAGGGGAGCAGATACAGATTCTCATACCTCTTGTCCCTGATAAGGGCCTGCTTAAGACGGCAGGTCCCTTCTATCACATCTACCAGATTATAAACAATCTGATTTTCAAGTCCCATAACAACGTCCAGATTACGAAGGCCTAAATCTGTGTCAATAACTATCACCTTTTTATCAAGCATTGATAATCCGGCCCCGATATTTGCTGTTGTCGTTGTCTTTCCGACCCCGCCTTTTCCTGACGTAACTACAATAACCTCGCCCATGAATAACTTCCTCCTATAACTGGTTTTAACCTGATATCTCCGATTTTAAGCCGCCCCGGGCTCATATGGAGAGCTGCTATGACTGCTTCGTAATTACCTCCGGCGCCTGCAATGACCGTGCCGTAAACTGTGCCTGTTACCACTACATTTCCCTTCGAGACAACTGTGGCGCCCTCTTCAATATCTCCGATAATTACTATGCTGCTTTCAGATTCAAGAATCTGCCTTCCTCTCAGTGTACCTTTATAGAACATACCGTCTTTTGCATGGAGCTCTTTCCTGCTTTCATCCAGCACTCTTTTGTGTAGCTTTTCGGTGGAACCATCTTTATCTATAATACATAATATACGTACCTTTGCGGCCTCCTCTATTGTTTCTACAACCTGTATTTCTTCCTCCTTCGTAAAAGTGCGGCCTACAAACTCAACCGTCATTTCCGCATGGTCAAAAAAATGAGCCGATGCTTCAAATTTCCCTTTTACTGCCAAAAGCAGATCTGGATACGGCATTTCAGAATCAAGATAAAGCACAATGCCATATCTGCTGCTTTTCATAAGAACAGGCTCCCTCACATATCCTCTCCCTTTCCTTAATCTCCATGGCCGGCCGTCTCTGCAATCTCGGCTGCAGTTCCGGTAACAATCTCACTTTCTTCAGCCAGGTTATAGTAATATTTCATGACATCCCTGACGATCTCGCAGGTATATGTGGACGCATACCCGTTTGCAATCCGGGTGGCAAATGCAATCTGGGGATTCACAGCCGGTGAAAATCCCACAAAAAGTACATGATCCGGATGGGTTGTGCTTTGCTGCGCTGTACCTGTCTTTCCTGCCAGCGATGCAGTATCACTTACATTGATGTCATAAAATGTCGCACTGTTTGCCACTGTTACCACATTTATCATTCCATTGTGAATTGCGTCCCAGGTAGAAGGCGCGATTTTATCCGCGGTGCTTTTTACCTTGGGTTCAAAGCCTTTCAGAACCTCTCCGTCCACAGCTGTCACCTTATCCACAAGGGTCAGGTCATAGACTGTCCCCTTATTTGCAACTGCCGTAATATAGCGTGCAAGCTGGCTGATGGTATAGTTATTTGTACCCTGTCCGATTGCGGAACGGACAGAGTCCTCATCGGAAATCTGTGGCTCGGCCTCTGGAATCTCCAGTCCGGTAGTATCACCCAGGCCAAACATTTCCGCATACATCTTCAGTGTATCCGTACCTTTATCGCTGGAATAATAGGCTGCTGTCGCATCTCCCTCAAGATTATCATTTACAAGCTGTTCAAATCCTCCTTCCTCCAGGCTTAACCGGTATCCCACTTCGTAAAAATAGTTGTTGCAGGAGTTTTCGATTCCTCCCTCCAGATTAAGGTTACCGTGTGCGTCCGGATGAATCCAGCATTTCGGATTGGGCTCTACCTTTTCATAGACTCCGTGGCACGGCAGAGTCTCGTCAAGAGACACTACCCCTTCTGTAAGCCCTGCCGCGGCAGACAGCGGCTTGTAGGTGGAACCGGGCGCCGTTCTTTCCTGTGTGGCGCTGTTGTAAAACGGACGCGACCCGTCATTTACAAGTCTGTTATAATATGCGGAATCCATTCTGTTTGCAAGCCTGTTATTATCATATCCCGGATAAGACACACAGGCAAGAACCTGTCCGCTGTTTGTATCAGTTACAACCATGGAGCCTGTACACGGCTCAAGGGCAAGCTGCCCCGGCGTTATCTCAAGGCTTTCTATCTTTGACCTTAAAAAATCATAGGCGGGCATGGCACCGGACATAAGCGCGTTGTACATCCCTTCATCATAGGGAAGAAACTCCTGTTCGTAAATCATCAGGCATATCTGCCGTCCGGTCACTGTGCCGTCACGTATCATATATTTATATAAAAGCTTGTCAAATCCATTATTTTCCTTCAGACATTCTATGGCAAAGTTGACGAGTCCCGTATAAAGCTCGCCGGAATCAGAGTACTTTTCTCCCTCTGCCACATACTTCTGAAGCCCGGAGGCATCGATCCAGTTTTTCGAGATGGCATAGTTCAGATACTGATTCACATTAATGGACTCATCATTTGTCCATGCCTTATAGGTGTCATCCGCCGGGTCAATGGCATCAGAAAGAAGTATGGCCTCCCGGAATGTAAGAATATCATTTACAATGTACAGAACATATGCCTGCATTTCCCTGGACATATCCTTATAGGCCGGGGCCCCCGGATTCATCAAAAGCTCCGTAAGCTCTGAAAGCTTCTGCTCTTTATAAGCAGAAAATATGCCATATACCTCTTTTTCCGTTGCCTTCGCGTCCTCCTCACTGAAATGCTCCATATCAAGAAGCTCATTGGAGATAAAGGAGTTATACACATCTCCAATAGGAATAACTGCATCGCTTCCATCCTCAAGATTTGTGCGGTCGAAATCGAGTACTGGTTCCATCTTTGCAAGAATAATGCCCGCAAGCTCCTGCTCAATCACATGATAGATCACCTTCTGGAGGGACGCGTCAATCGAAAGGTAGAGATCATTGCCTGCCTTTGGATCTGACTGCGGAACTGTCTCGATAATTTTTCCTACATTATTAACATAGAGCTTTACCTTTCCCTTTTTCCCCTTAAGGTAGGAATCCATTGCCTGTTCGATTCCGGATTTTCCTACCGTATCGGTCATGTCATAATCCTTACGGCCGCTTTTACTTAGCTCATTATATTCTTCCCTTGATATCTGCCCCGTGTACCCGATAATATTTGCAAAGCACGCGCTGTCCGTATACCGCCTTAAGGATTCCTCCTCAATACTCACACCGGAAAGAGTATCCATATTTTCCATAATATCCGCAACCGTCTTGTCACTTACATCCTCGGCAATTGTGACAGAAAGAAACTTCTGATAGCTGTTTAATGCAATGGCATACCGGACATTTACAAGCTTCAGGATCTCTTCCTTGCTAAGCTTGTCCTGGTCAAGCCCGTAGCCATACACTTCGTCTGTACAGAGATAATCGATAATTCCCGCTGCATTCTTGTTTTTCTGCTCCTCAGTCAGATCCTCAATATAGCTCTGGCCGTACACATCAGCAATAAACCGCAGCCTCTGGGTATCATTTTCAGCAATAAACATATAATTATCATTGTGATCCAGTATAATTCCAAAGTCATTAACAACCGTATCCCCGTTTGATTCTACAATGTTAATAACCGTGGAAATAATCTTATTCAGCTCTTCGTTTGTCTCTTCCGTTGTATCATAATCACTGTTATCCTCTATCGTTACAGAATAAGCAAGCTCATTATAAGCAAGAAGTACACCGTTCCTGTCATATATATTTCCGCGGGTTCCTTCAACCTCCTTCGTCTTCTGAATCTGAAGCACGTACTGGTCGGCATAATCCTGTCCCCTTACAATCTGCAGATAAAAAACCCTCTGCACCAGTATGGCAGACAGAATACAGAAAACCGCGGCCGCGATAAACGCCCTGGATTTTACAGTCTCGCTTACTCTTTGCTTAATCCTTTCCCATAAACTATACAAATTTACTTGCACTCCTTTGTTCTTCTGCCTCTAACCTCTTGTTAACATGTAATATAATCTGATATAAAATCAAAGTTGCCAGTATGGTATATACAAGCTCCGGTATAATAATGTGCACCAGATGGTTTAAAAAATCAAAATCCCCCTTAAGGACATAGATAAAAAAGCATGTCGCGACTCCGTAAAAGAACTCACTGCTTCCAATCAGCACAAGGGGAAGCTTAATGTCCTCGTCATAATAGAGCTTTTGGAAGGAGCCGTTCATATAACCAATCACAGAAAATAAAAGCATATGAAAGCCAAGCGATGTCCCCCAGAACAAATCAAAGAAAAGTCCCGCAGTAAAGCCCACTGCCATGCCCTCCTTACGGCCCCGCATAAATCCGAAGGACGCCGTCACAATCACCAGAAGGTTGGGCCCCACCGAAGCAAACTGAAGACCCGGAAGAATCGTGCTCTGAACCAGAAAGGCCGTCACAATAATCAGTAATATGGTAATCCTTCTCTTCATCAGTCTTCCTTCCCTCCCGTCAAGTCCTCCTTTGTGGCGGTGATAACAAGAACCTCCTGGAGCTTACTGAAATCAACAGCCGGCGTAATATATCCCGAACGGGTCAGGTTGTTGGAATCCACTTCAATCTCACTGATATACCCTATGAACAGACCCTGGACAAATCTGTCACTTACGTGGGAGGTTACCACCTGCTCCCCCACCTCTATAACGTTATCATTATTCTGAAGCTTTTCAAACCGAAGCCTTCCGTCAGAAATCAGCTTTAAATCTCCTCTAATCATACAGGTATCCGAAGTAGAAAGCACCATGCCGCTTACATTGCTCGCATCGTCAATCAGGGAACGAACCTTCGCATAATCCGGGGCAACCTCTGTTACAATCCCTACCAGGCCGCTTCCGGCAAGTACATTGCAGTTTACCTTCACGCCATCATTGCTTCCCTTATCTATCGTAAAATCACTGAACCAGTTGCTTCCATTATTAGCGATTACATGAGCTCCGATTTTATCATAATCCGAATAGTTTTCATCCAGCTTATAGAGCTCCCTTAGCCTGTCCAGTTCATACTGCTCCTGTCTAAGTCTTGTATTTTCAATGGTAAGCTCATCCACCTTGGCCTGAAGGGCGTCCTTTTCCCCCCGCACTTCCTCAAGAGTGTCAAAATTATCTGAAAGGTCGCTCAAATAGCGCCCGACATAGCTGATTCCCTTCTGCATAGGAACAACCGTGTAATTCCCGATAAACCGCAGCATCTCCCCGCCGCCTAAGAACCGTTCCACTCCCAGAAGGAACAAACAGAACAGCACCAGAATCATCAGCCAGTATTTACTTGAAAGTGAAGATTGCTTCTTAATTTTCATTTTATCTCATCCACCTATATCTTTCATCCAGCATGGAAAATGCCAGCTGCCTTAGTTCTCTTGACAGAATAATTTTTTTTAGTCCGCTTACTGCACAAAGCTCCGGATTTTTCGCGGCCCTTGTCCGGATGCCGATATTTTTCTCAATATAGGCATCTAAGCCGGCGCTGTTTGCAATGCCGCCTGTCAGGAAAATACCGTTTGCGCGGACCGCCTTTCTGACCTCCGGGGGAGTACGGTCGATAAGTGAACGGATAGCGTCCAGACATTCCATAAGAGGATCTCTTATGGCGGCACGTACCAGGTTAATAGAAATTGCCTTCTGTGCCGGAACACCGGTAATCAAATCTCTTCCCGCAACCATAAATGCAACGTCAGAGTCTGCGTTGAACACCTCGAACCTGCGCCTTAACGCCTCTGCCGTATGGCTTCCTATCAGAAAGTCGTGGCTGTTGCGGATAAGGGTAATGACTGCCTGGTCATAATTCCTGCCTCCGATGGGAAGGAGCCTGTTAAAAATCATTCCCCCTCCTGCCAGTACAGACAGCTCTGTTGTCTCCCCGCCGAAATTTACAATAAAGGTTCCCTTCGTATTTCTGGCATCTATATTAAGACCAATTGCATCCGCAATGGCACGCTCCACTATATTTACTTCCTTTGCCCGGGCGGTTGAATGAATAACCAGGTCAAAAAAAGCCTTTTTCTGAACCTCCGTTACATCTGTCGGAACCGCAACAACGTATTCCGAGCCGTGAGCGAACTGCCTGTCCCCCTTCAACAGGTTCTGGAGCAGAAACTGCATATTGGTAAATTCAGAAATCACCCCCTCCTTCATGGGAAACAGCACTTCTATAGAAGGCGGTGTTTTTTCATGCATAAGGTAAGCGTCATCGCCTACCGCAAAAATATCTCTTTTATCCTTAACTGCAATCACACTTTTCTCTGTCCAGATAACCTCTTGCTTCTTATCATAGACTTTAATTTCGTAAGAGCCAAGGTCAAGCCCGTATGTGTTTTTCGCCATTTAGATAATCCCTTTCTACAGCATTCCCTCCTTGCGAAAGCTGATATAACAATTATTGCCAATAATAATATGATCTAACAGATCAATCCCAATTAAAGCTCCCGCTTCCTGAATCCGCTTGGTAGTCAGCCTGTCTTCCCGGCTGGGAGTCGGATCCCCGCTTGGATGGTTATGCATAATTACAATGGATACAGCATTCTTCTGTAATGCCTCTATAAATAATTCCCTCGGTGTAATTAAGGAGGCGTTCACCGTCCCCTTTGAAACCTCTGTCTCTCCAAGGAGCTTTGCCTTGGAGTTCAGCATGAGGAGCTTCATATGCTCCTGGTTTTCATGTCTTAGATCTTCCATATAATACCGCGCGATTGATTCAGGGTTTCTAAAGCTTAAGGCATCCTCTGCGGATGCTTTTGAAAGCCTTTTGGCAAGCTCAGATATACAGGAAATCTGAATGGATTTCACCCTTCCGACTCCCTTAATCTTCATCAGGCGTTCCCTGCTGAACTGATGGATTCCCAAAATACCCTTCTGCCCGGTATGGTATAGAATCCGTTCAGAAAGCTCTAGTGCATTCTCACCTCTCGTCCCGGTGCGAAGAAGCACCGCTAAAAGCTCGGCATCACTTAGGCTCTCTGCCCCGCGGCGCTCACATTTTTCATAAGGCCGCTCCATGCTTGGTATCTCTTTCATGGTATTTTTCTGATTCATATGTTCCTTTAGATTATGCGATGCTCTTTTGTAGAACTATAAGAAGCGGTAAATAATAATGGCAATAACGACCCCCACAATGCTTGCAATCGTAATCTTGATCGTAAGCCCAAAGGTAATCACCAGAAGTCCCAGATTCAGGACAATCGGAGAATCCAGTCCGAAGGTCTGTCCATATCCGAGCCAGCTAAGCGCCGGTACTCCGCCTGCCAGCATACCAATAAAACCGCCCAGCACAATCCCTGCCAGAATAAGCAGAAACAGCGCCCACGTATTCTTGCCCCCTGTTCCTTTCATATGTACTCCTCCTCATGTCTCTCTAAAAAACTCAATATATTCTACCATATTTCCCCAAAGGTGTATAGACTTATCCTATTAAAAATTTCTTAATCCTTATTAAGAATTGTCGAAGGGACGGTATATTCTGCTGACGGCTTCTGCCACTTTTAGTCCGTCTGTGGCGGCTGATGTAATACCGCCCGCATAGCCTGCCCCCTCGCCGCAGGGGTATAAGCCCCTGACGCTGCTTTCAAGGCCCGCATCCCTTACAATGCGCACCGGAGAGGAGGTTCTGCTCTCCGCGCCGGAAAGCACCGTCTCCGGGTCTGCGTACCCTGGAAGCTTTCTGTCAAACTCCTTGATCCCCTCCTCCAAAGCGGCGGCAAGATATCCGGGGAAAATTTCCCGCACGTTCCCCCACGCGAAGCCGCCCTTTATCTGGGGAAGAATATTTCCAGGCCCCTCTCCGGTCACATTTTTATAGAAATCACCGAAAAGCTGAACCGGCACCTTCCCTTTCCCGGCAAGATATGCCCTCTCCTCAAGCTCCCTTTGAAAATATACCCCCGCCAGCGCGTCCCCCGGGGCTTTTCCATATTCCTTATAATCCTCCGGGCCTATGGTCACAATGACCGCGCTGTTGGCGTTCTGTCCGTCTCTTCTACTGTAGCTCATACCGTTTACCGCAAGCCTTCCCGGCTCCGAGGACGCATTTACCACATAGCCGCCCGGGCACATGCAGAAGGTGTACACTCCCCTTCCGTCCGGGGCCTTTGCCGTAAGCTTATAGGAGGCGGCGGGAAGCCCCTCCTTATGTCCCCTGCCGTACTGCGCCTCATTAATCAGGGACTGGGGGTGCTCCACGCGCACCCCTGCCGCAAAAGCCTTCGGCTCCATAAGGATATCCCGGCTTTGAAGCATAAAAAAGGTATCCCTGGCGCTGTGCCCTACGGCCAGCACGGCAAGGGATGTCTTAAGAAATGTCTCTCTTCCGGTTTTTGTATCAAGTACCCCAAGGCCATCAAGGCGGCCTGTATCCGTATGTATATCCGTAACCTTCGCGTGAAACCGTACCTCACCGCCCATGCGGATAATGGATTGACGAATGTTTTTTACCACCTCCACCAGAATATCGGTTCCGATATGGGGTTTGCTTTCATATAAAATCCGATCCGGAGCGCCGTGCATGACAAAAAGACGGAGCACCTCCTGGTTCCGCCCATATGTGTCGTGTGTAAGAGTATTCAGCTTTCCATCGGAAAATGTGCCTGCCCCGCCCTCCCCGAACTGGACATTGGATTCCGGGCATAAGCTTCCGGTTTCCCAGAAATTCTCCACATCCTTCATGCGGGTATCCACATCCGCGCCCCGCTCTAAAAGCAGGGGCCGGTAGCCCATCCGGGCAAGCTCATAGCCGCAGAAAAGCCCCGCCGGGCCTGTCCCTATAATAACCGGGCGGTAAAGAAGGCTTCGGGTGCCGGAGGGCTTTAATGTATATGCAGCTTCCGGCTCCTTTATCTCAATATTTTTATTTTTCGCCTTCTTAGCTATCTGGGCCTCGTTTCCTTTTACCCGGGCATCTATCGTATAGACGTCATATAATTCCGGCTTCTTCCTCGCATCTAAGGAATGTTTTCTGATTTCATAGGACAGAAGGTCATGCTCCTTAATGCGGAGGCTTTTTATTATCTTATTTTTTAAGGCTTCCCGGCTGCTCCCGGCGGGAAGCTTTAACTGGCTGATTCTTATCATAATCGTCACCCTGTTTTCGTATTAAACTACTGCTTCAATAATAACCTTATCCCCAATCTTGAGACGCTGCACCCCTGCTTTTTTGTTCTTATTAAAATTAAAGCTTACCAGATATCCTTGTTTTGCATGATAGAGGTCAAGGTAGTCCGCGAGCTGCTCCTCTCCTCTTTTATTATATTCCTGCCCCCGCCATATTTTTAATTCCACAATGTGCTGCTGTCCGCAGTAATCTATGATCAGATCTGTGCGCCGGTTTGTCCTGGTCTTAGCCTCAATATAATAATTCCCCGCTCCATTAATAATTGGCTTTATATATAGAAGAAACAGGCATCGTCCATTATCCTCCAGAAATTTATCATTCAGTTCCCCGAAAATATCCTGATAATAGCTTACAAACTTTTGAATTACCAACTCCATATTAAGATGTCCGTCCGCAATAAACTGGTTTTTATCTGCCGCCGCTGTCTGCGCAAGCTCGTTATGTCTTGACCGTTCAGCCAAAAATCCATTATAAAGTCTTGTTTCAAAAATGCGGTTGGAAACATATATTACGTTATTTATAATAGTCACAAAGCCAAACATAGCCGCCATACGGATCCCCATATTTCCCGGTACATATTCAATCACTTTTCCCTCTAGCAGTAATTCCTGCAGCATCTGCTTTAAATCAGGATAATCAATCAGCTTGTTATCCAGAGAATCAAATAATGTATTTTCTTCTGTAAGCAGCATGCGTACAGCCGTCAAAAAATCTTCTTTTGTCCATGCACGGTCTCTGACAATCTTTTCATCCATCAATTTGCAGATACGGGACACAAGAAACGGATAGCCGGAAGTATAATCATAAATCAGTCCTGCCATTTCCTGTACATCCATCCCCGTATGGTGATCTTCCTCATAGTCAGCCAGCATCCCGGCAATCCCCTGCTCTGTCAGGCTTAAATCAATATCAAAATCTGCCGCCACATTCCAGGGGCTGTTCATCTTATGTTCTTCCGCAAACTTATTTTTCAGATTTTTTATATCATTTACTCCGGCAAGAACAACAGACTGGAATATAGGCTTTTTATCTCTTACAATATAATATCCCCGCAGCTGGGCAAGAAAATCGAGAAATACAGGATACCTTGAGGCGCTGTCAACCTCATCAATAAACAGTACGATCTTTCTTTCTGACATTTTGCACCACTGACTTAAACAGCGAAATAAAAGGGAAAGTCTCTCATTTGGAATGGAACCGTCCGACATCCCCTTAAGCTGTCCCCTAATATCATCCGGGATATCCTCCGTACTCATACCCCCTAAAATCTCTGCACAAAAATTTCTGATAAAGTCCTGTTCCGTCTGAAAATCTGCCCCGCTGAACATCTGAAAATCCAGACTTAACACAACATATTCTTTTTTCAAAAGACGCTCCAGAGCATGAAGGGTCGTGGTTTTTCCATACTGTCTGGCGCGGTTGATGGTAAAATACTGTCCCTGATCTATCATGGCTTTTATCTGTTTTAGCTGCTCATCCATATTCACCATATAATGCAGTTTAGGGCTGCACGCCGCATTTACATTAAATATCCTGCCCATATAAGTCCTCACTTTCAAACAATATTATAATTATTGCCGCCCAGCCGCCCTTCCTGCCAGCACTCCGGTAGCCCACGCCCACTGCAGGTTATATCCGCCGCACATGCCGTCTGCGTCCAGAAGTTCCCCGGCAAGGTAAAGCCCCTCCACATAACAGGATTCCATTGTGTTCCTGTCAATCTCCCGAAGGCTCACCCCTCCAGCGCAGACCTGGGCATTGTCAAAGCCGTTTGTGTCCTGAATCGGAAGTACCATATGCTTGCACTGCCTTACAAAACGGCGCTGCTCCTCTCTTTCAAGCTCCCCCACCCTTCTTTTTACAGAAATTTCCGCAGGCAAGGGAAGGCAGGACGTAAGCTTATTATTGAAAATTCCGGCAAGAAACTCTGACGTCTTCATATCTTCTCTCCCTGACCGCCTTTTCATCAGGTATTCCAAAAACTCCTCTTCTGCCATGGAAGGCAGGAAATCAAGGACTATCTCTGCCTTTTTCTTCTGATATAATGCCATTGCCATATAGCGGCTTACCTGAAATACCGGAATCCCCGAAATCCCATAATCTGTTATCTGAAGCTCTCCCGTATCAGAAGCCGCACATTTCCCGTCCACATATGCGGATACCAAAGCCTCGGTGCGCACTCCGGCCGCCGCCTTTAAGGGATTATCCTTTACCTTAAGCTGCACCAGGGCCGGAACCACCGGCACAAGAGAATGTCCCAGTGACTTTGCAAGAGCATATCCGCTCCCGTCAGAGCCCAGAACCTTTGCCGCCCGGCCGCCGCAGGATAAGATAACCCGGTCGGCATAAAAGGTCTCCCGGCCGCCGGAAATCTTGAAGCCCTTTCTCCCCGGAAGTATCTCTGTCACATGCACGTCAGTATAAATCCTCACTCCAAGCCTCTTAGCTTCTCTCACAAGAAGCTCCCTCACCACAGACGCCTGCTCGCATCTGGGATAAATATATCCGTTCCTTGACCGGAGCATAAGCCCCAGTCCCTCAAAAAAATGTACCGTATCCTCATAGCCGAACTGCTTAAGAACTGCCTCTATGCAATCCGGCTCACAGCTCCTGAAAAAAGAGCCGTCCATCCTCTCATTGGTAAGGTTGCATCTCCCGTTTCCCGTAGACAGAAGCTTCTTTCCCGCCTGCTCCTTATGCTCCAGTATAAAAACCTCTGTATCCTTCTGTCTTGCCGCCGTCACCGCAGCCGCAAGGCCTGATGCGCCTCCGCCGATAATTCCGATTTTTTTCATATAGCTTTTCCTTCAGATCCTCTACAGACTAATTCCTTTTCCTGTTTTTGCTTACGAATCTCCTTCAAATCATCAATAGCCATTTCAACGTCAAAAGTATGGAAACCCAGCCAACATTCATTCATTGTTTTAGCATCAGCGATTTTATATATTTCATGGCTATATTCACCCGTATAGTAATGCCAGTACCGGTAAGTATACCCTATCCAGTACATTACCTCCGTGGGATAAACTATGCCGGCTTTTTTCAGCCCGCCCACTTCATCATTTAGTTCCTCAAGAATATATTCCTCACCCGCCCACTGTAAACGGTCATAGACATCATCAAGAGCAGCCGCCGCTTTGCTGTCCATGAAAGATGCTATAAATAACGGACAGTCCAGTCCGGCCGCCAGA
This sequence comes from uncultured Lachnospiraceae bacterium, assembly GCA_949502235.1. Lineage (GTDB taxonomy): Bacteria > Bacillota > Clostridia > Lachnospirales > Lachnospiraceae > CAPEBR01. Next base: position 133,237 of record CATBDC010000002.1, read on the forward strand.
GCAAGTTCAAACAACCGGCCCTGTATATCGCAGAGCTGGCGCTTCTCAAAAGTAAGCTTTTCCATTTCATTCACCTGCCTTTAAGATTTCATCAAAGAACCGGCCGTCACGGCGGTATTTCCGGCAAATTTCATTTGCCAGCGCAACACCTCTTAAACGGTTGGCTTCACTTTCTTGCTTTAGTTTATCCCGATCATTTCCGGTAAGTACTTGTTCATCAAGAATTTTTATTTTTTTGCAGGCCTTTACTGTTAAAGCTACATATTGTTTGCCAAGCTTCAGTGCCGAAAGACTGTTAATAAGCGCCATATCAGTAATTTCACCACTAAAAAAACGATCCAGAACGACAAACATTCTGTCATTGGCAATATAACCAATTATCATGTCACAGCCTTTGCTTAAATTTGCAATCCGATTATAAATAGCCGAATGTTTTATGGATTCCATTTTGCCACGGTTGTAAGCGACTAACAATGCCCAATCTAATCCCACTTCTACATCGAGAATTTTAAGTTCTGACAGATTGACGCTTAACTTATATATTCTGGCATCAGGATAATTACAAATTAAAGTAAGCGGCTGTCTTCGGTCAGTTCCCATATAAAATCCTTTTCCAAAATCACAGCGTTCCCTGCTTACAGGGGCAATGGGCCCGGAAATTCCTGATTTTGAACCATGATAAAGAGTTACAATTTGATTCGTTTTCATAATGTGGTTTTCTTCAAATCGTAAAAAATCGGAGTTTTTCATAATAGCCTCCCTGGATGATGATATAACATTTGAATGTTCTGATTATAACATATGGGATACTGAAATACAATCAGGTATATCCTCTTATCACTCCTGGCATAATTTATGCTTTCTTACGGACTTTACAGCAAAGTGCAAAGTCCTGGTCTGAATTGTTATGACAGTCAAGCTGTCTGTAGGTTGAAGCGATGACAATAATGGAAATGACAAATGTTAAAATATCCGAAACGGGCATGGAGTAAAGAACCCCGTCCAGTCCGTAAAAACGCGGCAGCAGAAGCGCAAATCCTACGCCGAACACGATCTCCCTGACCATAGAAAGCATGGTGGAGGAATAGGCCTTCCCCATAGCCTGCAGGAAAATAAACGCCGCCTTATTCACACAGGCAGCCGCCACCATGCAGAGATAGACACGGAACGCCCTGACCGCAAACTCCGTATAATACACACTCTCATTGGCCGCACCGAAAATACCGATCAGCCAGGCCGGAAAAGCCTCTGCAATTATGAACGCCAGGATACCGACAGCACCTTCTGCCATGAGAAGCTTCGTAAAAAGCTCTTTTACTCTCTTTCTGGCCCCTGCGCCCATGTTATACCCAATAACAGGGATACATCCTGCCGCCATTCCTACTACGACAGAAATTACAATCTGGAAAAATTTCATCACAATCCCCACTACTGCCATAGGAATCTGGGCATACTGCGCCTGCCCGAATACAGAATCCAGCGCTCCGTACCGGCGGATCATGTTATTGATAGCAGCCATTGAAGCCACAAGGGATATCTGTGAGAGAAAGCTGCAGACGCCGAGGCCTAAGGTCCGGCGAATGATCTCTCCCTTCAGTTTAAAATCCGCCCGGCAGAGCTTTACAGTCTTTGTGTGCAGAAGATACCACACCGCCAGGATGGCTGTCACAATCTGGCCGATTACGGTTGCCACTGCGGCGCCCGTCATTCCCCACCGGAACCAAAAAATAAAAACCGGATCCAGGACAATATTGCAGGCCGCCCCCGCAAGAGTGGAAGCCATGGCATATCTGGGACTTCCATCCGCGCGGATCACCGGATTCACGGCCTGCCCGAACATATAGAAGGGGATGCCAAGGGTGATCCAGAAAAAATATTCCTTTGAATGTCGGAATGTCTCTTCATTTACTGTTCCCCCAAACATGGCAATGATCTGGCTGTCCCATATAAGATAAACTGCGCACAGGATGAGGCTTAACATAATCGTAAGCAGGATGGAATTTCCCATGCTTCTGCCCGCTTCCTTTTTCCTTCCTTTCCCAAGGCTTAGGCTCACAAATGCGCAGCAGCCGTCTCCCACCATAACAGCGGCTGCAAGTGCGATTACCGTCAGAGGAAATACTACTGTGTTTGCAGCATTTCCGTAAGACCCAAGATAAGATACATTGGCAATAAATATCTGGTCAACAATATTGTACAGCGCTCCCACCAGAAGCGAAATAATACAGGGGACTGCAAATTTCCCCATCAGCCGGCCCACCGGCTCCTCCATAAGAAATGAATGATTTTTTGTTTCCATATCTCTGTCTCCTTTCGTGCAAAAAAATATTATCCATGTCACACAAAAAACGCATGGCACGCAACCGGATTTACGCAGTTCGTGCCACACGTTCTTACTTATTATATATTCTTTTTGAAACAGATTCAAAGGCATTTTTGCACAAAAAAGGAGACTTTTTTCCAAATTATTTTTCCTGGGCATATCTTTCCATTTCCTGCAAAAACAGTGATGCCAGAATACTTGGAGAGGTTATTTTCCGCTATATTTGGGAAATTTCAACAGGCTCTGCCAAAAGCCCGTCATCTACTCTGCCGATGTCAATTTTATCCTTAATGTCATCACTATAGTATTGACATAATGCGTCAAAAAATGTATGATATTTGTAATATATATATTACATTTGTAATAAAAGCAAAAAAGGAGTGTGAATCATGAATTCCGAAAACACCACAGAAAGACGAGTTGTCCGTATGACAGCCGCAAGAAAGCTTGAGGTCTTTACAGAGCCCCTGCCGGAGCCGGGTCCCCACGAGATTGTGCTCCGCATCACAATCGCAGGTATCTGCCGGAGCGAAATGCCTACCTATGAAGGGGAAGGCTCCATGGTTATGAAGGGAAAACTCGGTTTTCCCTGTATTATCGATTCAGTTCCCTATCCCGCTTCCTTCGGCCACGAGCCTACCGGAATCGTAGAAAGGGTTGGTAGCGAGGTTTCCCGTTTTAAACCGGGAGACAGAGTGTCCGGCGCAGGCGGCGGAGCCTTTGCTTCCCACATTATCTCCAGCGAATTTGCTCCCCTGGTAAAGCTTCCTGACAATGTTTCAGAGTTTGACTGTCTGGCGGAACCTGTCATGTGCTGCTGCAATATTGTCCGTACAGTTATTCCGCCAAAGGGAGGCTATATCGCGGTTATCGGCTGCGGTTACATGGGTCAGGTCTGCTTAATCCTTCTGAAAGCCCGCGGTGTAGAAAACATAGCTGTTTTTGACCCGATTGAGGAGCGCCGTCAGCGTGCCCTTGAGCTGGGTGCGGATTATGTCTTTGATTCCGATGATCCGGAGGCAGTATCTAAGGCATTAGAGCTCACCGGAGGCACCGGATTCGACAGGGCTATTGAGCTTTCAAAAGGACTCTCCGGGATTTTACTTGCTGTTTCCCTTATGAAAATGCCTGAAGCCGGGGACCGGGGGATTATTGCCGCTTCCTCCGTATATGACAAGCATGAAATGTGGCCTACTGCCCTCGGTTTTGAGCTCATGTGCCGATGTCCAGAGCTTCATTTTGTACATCCGGGATATATTCCTGACACGGAAGGACTTATGAGAGAAGCCGTAGAAGCATACGAAAAAGGATATATTCCAAAAGACGGTTTCATTACACACCGTTTCAGGCCCGAGGATATGCACAAGGCTTATGAGATGATGGAAAGCGGGGATACAAACTACCTGAAAGGGGTCGTTGTATTTAGCTAGACAAAAAGTCAGGGGAAAACAAGAACAATTGATTTTCCCCTGACTTTATAAAATAACAACATATAACGAAGCCTTCTTATTTTTACTTTAGGAATTATAATCCTCTGCAATGTTTTCTTTCACATCATCCCTAGTAGAAAAAGTCTGTACCGGCGCATGGCGCATGGCAAGCTGCGAAAGCTGTCTGATCCGCCCCTTCACTGCCCCGATGATTGCACGGATACGGTCTTCATCCATATATTCCTTTGCACCATCTGCGGACAGGGTGCTTTCAATGAATCCCCCTATATCCGCCAGCCTGTCAAAGTCAATCCAGCTAAAGTCAGATACCAGCTTCAGCTGCTCCATATGATGATTTTTAAAGGGCTTGCAGACCACACCCTTTTCCAGGCGTATCTGTGCCGGCATCTTATCATACCCCAGGCAGGAGCCACTGTCATAAATTGGCGCGAAGCCAAGCCATTCAAGGGTTTCAGCCTTCCGAAGGACACCGAAATTATTGAGATGCCGGTCTTCGTTGGCAATGATATAATCTAACACAATCATACGGTCGAGAAAGGGAACCACATCCTTGATGCCAAGAGCTTTGCAGCAATGCAGAAAGTGCTGATACACCGAAGTGCTGTTGTTCTTTTTTTGTATTTTGAGAATACGCCATGCAGGAATCAGCTCCGCATTCCCTGTAACAAAGTCCCTGCACACACTGTAAGGCTCGTTCTTCATCCAGATGAGCTCATAAGAAACATGCGGAATCTCAAGGCGTTCCATGATCCCAACGGCAATGACTTCATTAAAAGGCTGCTGGCAAAATGGTTTGCTGCCGCCCTTCACGAGATAATTTTTCCCATTAATGACTTTCCACCTTTTCTTCAAATTACCGTCCGAGGTATTATCAGGAGACGAGAAGTTAAATCCATCCCCCTTTCTATCCGCCCCAAACAGAACGTCACCGACATCCTCTGAAAAATCATTATCAAAGAAATTGATACTATCCCATGTAAGGCTTAAGCCCTCCGGACAAATCCAATACTGATCAGACAAACTTAACCCATAACAACGCGACAACAGCATTTTAGTGCTGGTAATCTCTAGTGTTTCAAGCGCCTCCCGGATACCGGAGCGGCTGGCTGGAATTGACCGGTCCAGCCACCATTCATTAAGTGCTGCCTTATCAGCAAGGCCTTTTCGTATGGGTATACCCACTGGCAGATGCTCCGGCGCATATACCGTACCTATTTTCTGTATAAAGCCGGAGGCATCATCCAGTTCCATTTCCGCCACGGCGATCCGTTTATGCATCAGGGTACATTTCATGCGGTTCACTTCCTACTCGTCTTGGTTTCTATCTAAAAACTACCGGCTACATAGGTTTAAGATTTTTATTAAGCCTATCCACCATCCACGCAATCCTCTTTTCCCGTCCTGCAGCCGTCTTCGCATCAAAGAACGCCCGTGTATAAGTCTTCTTCACAGATAAAGGCATCGCCTGAAAATTTGTGCAGGCGGGCTCATAGCTTTCCAATATCGCAGAAAGCTGTGCAATCTGCTCTTCTGTAATAACCGCCAGCGGGTTTACAGCATCCCATTGGCCGTTCTTTTTGGCATCCTCTATTTTCTTTCTGCCAAAATCAGTCATACGCCCCTGCTCTTCAAGCCTTTTGGCTAAATCCTTGTTTTTGTCCGACCACTTGCTTTTCTCCCTGCGCATGGAAAAATATTTTTTATAAGTTTTTTCGTCAATCTTTTCCATCTGGCCGTCAATCCATCCAAAACAGAGCGCTTCTTCCAGCGCTTCTCCGGCTTTTATTGTTTTCGGTCCGCCAGCCTTGCCAAACAAAACCCAGATACCGGCACTTGAAAGACAGTTATCATAAAGCCATTTTCTAAATTCATCTCTGTTCGCAAATTCCATTATATCGCCCATTACGCACCACCTCTTTCAGTTCCTTTTTCCTGCCCTCCGAAAGACTATTGAACTCCACATTACATACCGCTCCCTCCAGTGCATACAAATGTACCAGACAGACATTCGGATATCTTTCTTTCACTTTCAGAAAAGCCTGCTCCGCCCCCAAATGGACCAGTTCCTCTGCCGAACCAATCCCCACGGAATCCATCTTCCTTGCCATCTCCGTACCAATATTTATCATAGATGTTAATTCCGCCATGTCTTCTCCCTATTCCTTTAACTGCTGGTTTTTAGTTTGCTAACCTTCCGGCAAACCGAAGGTTGCCATTCGATTGCAATAAGGCCAGACCTTTTCCTATTACTCATCATAGCAGAAAAAGGCCGCTATATCAATCACAACTGTCAAGAGTATTTCGTCAATAGATTAGATAGTGTTAGTGTTACTGTTTATTCCCGCAGCTTAAGCACCTCTGCCGGAAGGATCCTGTTCACCTTGCGCATCAGAAGCCCGTTGATGATCGCATATAAAACCAGTACGCTTAGAAATATACCTGCATACATCTGCCAGGAAAAGGCAAGGTTAATCCCGCAGGCAATGTTCGCCACCATATAAGGGAACAAAAGATCCATCACTGCCTTAGCCAAAGGAAGCCCCGCAAGGGCACTCACTGCCACCACAAAAAAATTTCCATTCAGGTAGAGCTTTCGAATTTCCTTTTTCCGGTAACCGAACACCTTAAACAGGGAAACCGACAACGCCGACCGGTCGATCATCACCTTCATCATCAGATACATCACTACCGCAAAGATCAGGACGGAAACCACCAGAAGCGAGGCAACCATCCCCTTCATCTGCTCCACAAAAACTGCCGCGCTTTTCTCTACCTCCTCCTTCGAGAGAGAGGCGTAAAGCCTGCTGTTATCGATATCCAGGGCATGATCCGAAAATACGATATTATAATAGCCTTTACTCTTCCCCATTAAATTTCTCATGCTGTCAATATCCATAAAGACGAAAAACCCGGCAGAATAAGTGACGGTTCCATCCACCCGAAAAGCATAGTACCGGTCTTTTTCCTCATCTAGAAGTGTCAGGATATCCCCCTCATCGATTCCGTACTTCTGCGCCAGCGCCGAAGAAACCAACACCCGGTTCTCCCCCTCCTCCACCGGCGCGTCAAAGTAAGGATTCCCCTCATGGATTCCCAGGAGCGTCACGTCAAAGGAATAGCCCAGAACTTCTTTTTTCATAGTGACTCCGTAGGCTTCCTCCCAGCCTTCCGATGTTTCCTCCTCTGGATACTTATAGGTGTACATCCATGCAAACTTTGTGTCCCTTATGTTTTCCGTCTTGACGTGGGAACAGAGGACATAGCAGTCCAGGGAAAGCATCACAATCAACAGGGAAATAAATATTCCCAAAAATACGGCGGCCGCAGTGCGTCTTTCCCGCAGGAGCTGCCGGATCCGGAAAACCCGTACAAAACCGCCCGAAAGGTGTATTGCTGTCGCCCTGTCCTTTTTCTGTTCCCCGCGGATCAAGACAAGGGGATGCCTGGCAAGCTTTTTTTGTATCACAAGGTAATTGATAAGGGCTGCGGCAAGGGGCGGCATAACCAGCCCATATAAAAGCAGGTATGGCTCATAAAGCACGTCTGTTTTTGGAATAGAAAAATATCCATAAGTCTCACTGAGATATTTGTTTACGCCGAAACGGCTGTATCCAAGAGCCGTTCCACTGACGCCGGAGAGGAAGGTGACCATCACCGGCAGCATAAGATAATGCCGCATAAGCTCCTTTCTCTTCACGCCCATGGCATAGAGCGTCCCGATGACGCCGGACTCTTGCTCAATACTGTGTACTGTAAATACGGAGAGCACATAGGCAAACAGGAGTAGGACAATCACGCCGGCCGCCAGACCCGCCGCCTTATCTACAAATTTATCATCCCCCGCCGAACCGATCCGGGGATTGTCGTCCGCAGAAACAAAGCGAGTCAGTTTGGGGGAGGAAGCTGCAAAGCTTTCATCCAGAAATTTTTTCTTCAGCTGCTTATCGCTCATCCGCCCATTCAGCAGATAGGCATAGGTATATTCCTCGGAAGAAATATTCCCGCCCTCATCTCTCATCTGCGTATAATCTTCTTCTGTCACAAACCCAATCCCAAACTGGGCGCTGTCCACGGCGCTGTCGGAAAAGCCTCGGAGGGGCGATTCATAATCTGGGGCCGTTCCGATCCCGGTGACTATAAATTTTCTGCTCCCAACAATAATCCTGTCCCCGGCTGAAATCCCATGTTCCTCGCTGAAACGCCTCTCCAGCAGAATCTCCCCTTCTTTTTTGGGAAGTCTCCCGGAATCAGTCTGCACCAAATCGATATTCTTTCTCTTGGTAAAGACACGGAGAACAACGCTATCTGCAAAACCTGCGCCCTCTAAGAGCCTTCCCGCTTCTGACAGGATGCTTTTGCCTGCTAAGGCGTAGTCTAGATAAAAATGCTCCTCCAGGGTAATACCCTCTTCTTCCACCAAAGACTTCTCCTTTTCCGTAAGCGGCATAAACACACTAAACTGCCCGTCCTCCACCCGGTTCGCCTTTGCCGTCTCTGCCGTACGGATGATCACAGTGTCTGCCGCCCCTACCAAACCAATCACAATATACATGCCAAGGATAATCAAAAGCCCCAAAGCCAGATACCGGAACTTATTCTCTTTCAGGCCGCGAAATATACGTTTTCTCAATATTTTCTGCATCACAAATCCTCCAGCTGCGCAGCAGGCATTTTTTCTTCATTCCGGTAATTCTTTTTCACCTGCCCGTCCTTAAGGAAGACCACCTGGTCCACCATCTGTTTGATGGAATTGTTGTGGGTGACGATCAGCATTGTAGTTCCGTATTTTCGGTTCACTTCCTCAAGCAATTCCAGAATATCTCGTGAGGTGCTGGAATCTAACGCCCCGGTCGGCTCGTCACAGAGCAAAAGCTTCGGGTTCTTGATGAGCGCTCTTGCAATGGCACAGCGCTGCTGCTGGCCGCCGGAAAGCTGGGAAGGAAATTTATCCTGGTGTCTGGCCAGGCCAAGGGTATCCAGAAGCTCCCCCATGTCAAGAGGGCTGTCGGTAAGGTATCTGCATACCTGGATATTCTCCTTTACCGTAAGATTTGGCACGAGGTTATAGAACTGGAAAATGAATCCCAGGTTCGCCCTGCGGTAATTGGACAATTCTTCCGGCGCCAGCCCGCAGATCTCCATTCCACCCACCGATACAGAGCCGGAACCGGCTTCATCTAACCCGCCGATACAGTGAAGCAGGGTAGACTTTCCAGAACCGCTGGCTCCCTGTATGACGCACATCGTGCCATTTTCCACGGACAGATCTACGCCTTTTAGGACCTCTACATAGCTCCCACCCTCCCCATAGCTCTTTTTCAGACCCTTTACTTCCAGATACATTCTTCCTTCCTCCTTCCTGCCCATCTTCTCAGGGCATAGAGACAAACTCTTACGATGCTGCCTCTTAGCATAACACTGTTATGTGCCTGCCTTGTTTTTGCCGCTGCTGTAAACCTGTACTACAGCAGCGGCCCCTTTAGTTTCATTCACTTCTCCCGGCATCTGCCGGATCTTTTACCGTCCTCCCCCTCTGGAAAAATCCGTTCCAGCCGGATACCAGGAACACCACAACCTGCTCAATATACACAAGCGCCTTTTCCACATCTGGCTCATGGAGCAGCAGATGGACAAAAGCGTTGATCTGCATATGGGACATCCAGTGAACCATATATCCGTCCGGAGCCGGAACTCTGCAGTCCCTGGCCGCGTCCGCCGTAAGCTTCCGGTAATGCTCCTCGCCATAATCCGCAAAACGGCTTGCCATGTCCTCATATTCGCTTCCCTGGCTCTTGGTCAAAAGCAACAGGAACACATCATAATGCCGGTACAGGAAACGTACAATTTCTTTGGCGGCATCAATATCCTGCCGATCCATATCCAGGCTGACAACTGTGATCCTCCGCTCCATCTCCTCAGTGAAATGCTGGCGGATCAGACCCATCAGCCCCCTTAGCGGCTCCTCTACAAGCTCCTTCAGCAGATCCCCTTTGCCCTGGAAAAAGAAATATAAAGCCCCGGTAGTCACCCCTGCATTCTTACAGATGGTCCGCAGGGAGGCTTTCATATAGCCTTTCTCTAAAAACTCACGTTTTGCACTTTCCAGGAGCTTTTCCTTTGTCACTTTGTCCCCTGCCAATCCATCACCTTCTTCCAGGATTTGCTCACACCTGAATCACTTCCTTACGGACTTTGCAGTATATGCAAAGTCCTGTGTGGACAGTAACCCATCCCTTACCATATACTCTAAGGACATCAGTATGCCAAGCTTGGCGTGCTGCCATGTAAGCCCTCCCTGGAAATACACCGCATAGGGCGGCTTAATGGGTCCGTCTGCGCTAAGCTCAATGGACGATCCCTGCACAAATGCCCCTGCAGCCATAATCACATCGCTGTCATACCCCGGCATTGCCCAGGGCTCCGGCACCACATAGGAGTCAACAGGAGCCGCCGCCTGAATCCCCTTGCAGAAGGCAATAACTCCTTCCGGCGAGCCAAGCTCCACGGCCTGGATAATATCATGCCGGCTCTCCTTACTGTCCGGAATCACCTTATATCCCAGCCTCTCGTAAATATTTGCCGCAAAAACCGCTCCCTTAAGAGCCCCCGCCACAACCGAAGGCGCAAGAAAAAGCCCCTGGTAAAAGGACTGCATAACCCCAAGGGAGGCCCCTACCTCTCTTCCAAGCCCCGGCGAAGTAAGCCGGTATCCGCACGCGTCAATGAGGTCTTTACGCCCCGCAATATACCCGCCGATAGGCGCAAGGCCGCCCCCTAAGTTCTTAATCAGTGAGCCGACTACAAGATCTGCCCCCATATCAGAAGGCTCCATAACCTCCACAAATTCCCCGTAGCAGTTATCCACCATGCAGATAACCTCTGGCTTTATCTTTTTTACAAAGGCAATCAGTTCCCCGATCTGCTTCACGGAAAAGCTGGGCCTTGTAAGATATCCCTTGGAGCGCTGAATGGTCACAAGCTTTGTCCTCTCCCCCACAGCCTTTTCTATAGCCTCATAGTCAAAGGTCCCGTCAGGAAGAAGCTCCACCTGGGAATAGGTAACGCCGTATTCAAAAAGAGAGCCGCAGGACGGACGGATGCCTATAACCTCCTCCAGGGTGTCATAGGGCTTTCCCACAGGAGATAAAAGTTCATCCCCGGGCCTTAAGGAAGCGCTAAGAGCCAGATTAAGGGCATGTGTCCCGCACGTAATCTGGGGCCTTACAAGGGCGCTCTCTGTATGAAATACAGACGCATACACCTCCTCAAGAGTATCCCGCCCCGGGTCATTATACCCGTATCCGCTGGCATAATAGTGGAGGCAGTTTTCGTTCACCTGGCTTTTCTGCATTGCCTGAATCACCTTAAGCTGGTTGTACTCCGCCACCTTATCAATCTCTTCAAACCGCCCCTTTAAGGAATCTAAAATATCGTCCCCGAACCGGTACACCTCATCCCTTATTCCAAGCTCCCTGTAATATTCTATAAGTTCTGTCATCCTCTACATTGCCTCCATGATTTTCGTCTTCATCTGCGCGCATTTTGCGTCAAATTCAGGATTAAACAAGGGAATTTCCAGCATAATATCCGCCGCCTCCCGAAACCGTTTCATATCATAGAGGAGGGCCGCCCGGTTAAGCTCATACATATAATACTCTCCCTCCTTTTTAATCAGCGGCTCAAGACGCGTAAGCTCCCTGTATGTCATCTCCGCATTCTGGCTGGTAGAATAAACCTTCATCAGCGTATTCATCTTCTTTAGAAACTTCGATTTTCTGAAAAATCTCCTTCGTAGCATAATACTCCCTCCAAATGTTTCAGCATTGTACCTAATATTTTCTCCTCATCATAGCCCCAGGAGCTTTTGTCAATCCAGATTACATCCTTCTCCCTCTTAAACCATGTAATCTGTCTCTTGGCAAAATGCCTCGTATCCCGTTTAATGGTATATACCGCCTCCTCAAGGCTTGTCACACCGTCAAGATACGCAAAAATCTCCTTGTATCCAAGTCCCTGCATGGCAACGTCCGAAGCCTTATACCCCTTATCTTTTAAGGCCCGGACCTCTTCTACAAGCCCTTCCTTTATCATATCATCTACCCGCAGGTTAATTTTTTCATATAAATGCTCTCTCTTATCATTCAGCACAAAATATGCAGACCGGTAAGGAGAAGCCTTGGCGCTCTCCCTCTCGTTATGTTCTGAAATCCTCTCTCCTGTTTTCTCATAATACTCCAGGGCCCGGATAACCCTCTTTACATTGTTTTCATGTATCGCCTCCGCCGCCTTTTCATCCACAGACCGAAGCCTGTCGTGAAGGGCATGGGCGCCGTGCTCCTTCGCATAATCCGAAAGTCTTTTTCTAAAGGCCTGATCCCCGTCATTTTCCGTAAAATCTATATCATACAAAAGAGCCTGTATATAAAAGCCCGTTCCGCCAACTACAATGGGAATATGCCCATTTTGGTAAATTTTCTCCATAGCCGCCTTCGCCATCTGCTGAAAGCGGACCACATGAAATTCCTCCCACGGCTCCAGCTCGTCAATCAGGTAGTGGGGAACCCCTTCCATTTTCTCCGGGCGGATTTTCGCGGAACCGATATCCATATGTTTATAAACCTGCATGGAATCCGCGGAAATAATCTCGCCTCCTACGGCCTTTGCAAGCCCGATAGAAGCCTTCGTCTTTCCCACTGCCGTAGGCCCGGTCAGAATAATTAACGGTTTCTTCATCTTTTACACAATCCTCTTAAATTTCTTTTCCAGCTCCCTTTTAGACATGGCAATAATCGTAGGCCTTCCGTGGGGGCAGTGGTACGGATTCTCAAGGGTCAGAAGCTCCCCGATAAGGGTATCCATCTCTGCCGCACTAAGCCTCATATTCCCTTTTACCGCTGCCTTGCAGGACATGGAAGCAACCTTCTCGTCAATCAGCTCTGAGGCTGCGTTACGGCTGATTTCATCCGACAGACTGTCAAGCATCTCAAGCAAAAGCTCTTTTTTTGCAATGCCAAACAGATTATCCGGCACTGCCCTCACTGCGTAGGAATCCTGGCCGAACTCCTCAAACTCAAAGCCTATCCGTATGAAACGCTCCATGTAAGTCTCAAGAAGCTCTTTTTCCTGCATAGTAAGATTCAGCACAATAGGCGGACTTACCATCTGGGAGGTAAATTCCCTTGTCTTCATTCCTTTTAATGTCTTTTCATAGAGTACCCTCTCATGGGCCGCATGCTGGTCAATAATGTACAGATTATCATGATACTCCACAAGCCAGTAGGTGTCAAATACCTGTCCGATGATTTTATGCTCCGGCCTGGCCTGGGGCGCTAAAAGCTTGTCCTCAAAAAGATTCATCTGCCCCTTTGCAAGACTCTTTTCATGAACGTCATAAGAGACGGCTTCGCGGATTCGCATGCTTTGCACCTCCGGCTTATAAATCGCCGAAATGTCCTTCACCTCTGCCGCAGAATTCTGCTCATGATAGGAGCGCACCCGCTTCTTCATCTCTTCCATAAAATAATCGAGATCCCGCTCGGATGGAGGAGGAAGCTTCCTTTTCTCCTTCTTTGCCTCCGCAGTCTCCTTAACTATACCCTCTGCTTCTGAAACAGGCAGAGACTTTCCGGTGTTTCCGGACTTTCCTGTATAAGCCGCCTTCTGCCGGGTCTCCTCTTCAGATGCCCGCGGCGTATCCTCCAGTGTAATATGCGGGATCAGCTCCTCCTCATGGAGCCCCTGGCTCACTGCCTCATAAACCGCGTTATAGACCTCCTGCTGGTTATTAAACCGTACCTCTAATTTTGCCGGGTGCACATTCACATCCACATGCTCCCCGTCAAGCTCCATATGAAGCACCACAAAGGGATATTTATGCTGCATGGAAAAATCCTTATAGGCATCCTCTATCCCCTTTGAAATCATATTGCTTTTAATATATCTTCCGGAAACAAAATAATTTTCAAAATTGCGGTTTCCCCTGGAAATCACCGGCTTTCCCAGGAAGCCGGTAATGCGGATTCCGTTTCTTTCATAATCCGCCTTTAGAAGATTCGCCGCGGCCTCTCTCCCGTACACATGATAGATAACGTCCTTCACATTCCCGTTCCCGGATGTGTGAAGCTTCACCTGCCCGTTATTAATAAACCGGAAGGAAATCTCCGGATGGGAAAGAGCAAGCCTTGTCATTAAATCCCCCACATGGCCTGCCTCTGTCATGGCTGTCTTTAAAAATTTCTTTCTTGCGGGCGTATTATAGAAAAGCTGCCGGACTAAAAAGGTAGTTCCATCCGGCGCCGCCGCTTCCTCAAGCTCCTCTTCCTTACCTCCGCAAATCCGGTATCTGGTGCCGAATTCATCCTCTCTTGTCTTGGTAAGAAGCTCCACCTGGGATACGGCCGCAATACTGGAAAGAGCCTCTCCCCTGAAGCCTAAGGAGGCAATGTGGAACAAATCCTCCGCCGAACGGATCTTGCTGGTGGAATGTCTTAAAAATGCGCATCTTACGTCTTCTCTTTCAATTCCGCAGCCATTGTCCGCAATCCGCATGAGGGAAATGCCGCCCTCCTTAATCTCAACCGTCACCGCCGTAGCTCCCGCGTCAATGGCGTTTTCTGTCAGCTCCTTAATGACAGAGGCCGGACGCTCGATCACCTCGCCCGCCGCGATTTTATCAATTGTAATCTGGTCTAATACCTGTATCCTGCTCATTATTACCACCTGTTTTTCAGCTTATTCTGAAGATTATTACCACCTGTTTTTCAGCTTATTCTGAAGCTGGTATAACGTATTTAATGCGTCAATAGGGGTCAGATTGCTCACATCCAGGCTCTTAATCTCCTCCAGCACATCGTCATCCCTTACTGTATCAAAAAGAGACATCTGGGCTAAGTCCACCTCATCGTATTTCTTCGTCTTAAGCTTCGGCGCATGTCCCTGCACCGCAATATCCTTAATCCGGCTTGTGATATCCGTGTGCACAAGCTCCTCTACAATCTCCTTTGCGCGGCCAATCACCGTGTCCGGCACTCCGGCAAGCCTCGCGACCTGTATTCCGTAGCTCTTATCCGCACCGCCCTTTACAATTTTACGAAGGAAAATAATATCGTCCCCCTTTTCCTTCACGGCGATGCAGTAGTTATTTACATTTTCAATCTTCCCCTCCAGCTCCGTCAGCTCATGATAATGGGTAGCAAACAAGGTCTTAGCACCTAAAAGCTTACTGTCGCTGATATGCTCTATCACGGCCCACGCGATGCTAAGGCCGTCAAAGGTGCTTGTCCCCCTTCCGATTTCATCAAGAATCAAAAGGCTCTTGCTGGTAGCATTCCGCAGAATATTGGCAACCTCCGTCATTTCCACCATAAAGGTGCTCTGGCCGCTTGCCAGGTCGTCAGAGGCTCCCACCCTTGTAAAAATCCGATCCACCAGCCCGATATCCGCGCTTCCGGCAGGGACAAAGGATCCTGTCTGTGCCATAAGGACAATCAGGGCCGTCTGGCGCATATAGGTGGATTTCCCCGCCATATTAGGTCCCGTGATAATTGAAATACGGTTTTTCTTATCATTCAGGTAAGTATCATTGGAAATAAACATATCGTTCGGAATCATCTTCTCCACAACCGGATGGCGGCCGTCCTTAATATCAATGATTCCCCTTTCATTAAGCTTCGGTCTTACATAATTATTCTGCTCTGCCACAAGGGCAAGAGCCGCAAAGGTGTCAATCTGCGCCACGGCCCTTGCAGTCCTCTGAATCCGCACAACCTCCTTTGCCACGAGGCTTCTCACCTCGCAGTAAAGCTCATATTCAAGCGCGAAAAGCCTGTCCTCCGCCCCCAGTATCGTATCCTCTAATTCCTTTAATTCAGGAATAATATACCGCTCTGCGTTAGCAAGGGTCTGCTTTCTCGTGTAGTAATCCGGCACCATATTTTTAAAGGAATTGGTAACCTCCAGATAATAGCCGAATACCTTGTTATATTTAATACGGAGATTTTTAATTCCTGTCTTTTCCCTCTCCGTATCCTCAAGCTTCGCCAGCCACTCCTTTCCGTTAGACTTTGCCATCCGAAGCTTGTCAACCTCCTCATTGTAGCCGTCCCTTATGATTCCGCCGTCACGCATGGCAATGGGAGGCTCCTCCTTTATGGCTTTCTTTACAAGCTCACATAAATCCTCCAAAGTGTCAAGCTCCTCATGCATTTCCTTTAAAAGAGGACTTTTCATCTCACTTAAAATATATTTGATGTGGGGCAGCATGGAAAGGGAGCTCTGAAAAGAAATCATATCCCTTGGATTCGCCGTCTGGTAGGTAATCCGGCTGACCAGCCGCTCCAGATCATAGACCGGCGACAGATACTCCCGTATCTCCTCTCTGGAAATCGCATTCTCCTTAAGCTCTTCCACCGCGTCAAGACGCTTCTCTATCTCCTTTTTATGAATCAGGGGCTGCTCAATCCATTTCCTTAAATTTCTTGCCCCCATAGCTGTCTTTGTCTTATCAAGCACCCACAGAAGAGAACCCCTTTTCTGTTTTTCCCTTAAAGTCTCACAAAGCTCCAGATTACGCCTTGTAGAGCTGTCAAGAAGCATATATTTCCCCGTAACATAGGGCGTAAGCCTGGACATATGGGACAGGGAGGTTTTCTGCGTCTCCTTAAGATAAATAAGAAGCGCCCCGGAAGCAATTACTCCGCAGTCATAGTCCGAAAGTCCCAGTCCCTCCATGGCGCTTACCTTAAAATGCTCCTTTAGGGTCTGTGTACACACAGCGTCATCAAAATACCAGGAATCCAGGGAATAGATGGTTACCCCCAGGCGGTCTTTCAAATCATCGATATCCATGCCGCTCATATAAAAGGCCTCATTGCAGATAAGCTCTGACGGCATGAATTTATATATTTCGTCAAAGAGCTTGTCGCTGCTTTCTATCTCCGTCACAAAATAGTCTCCCGTGGTAACGTCAGCCACCGACATGCCGAAACGGTCTGCAATATATACTACACACATGATATAATTATTCTTCGTCTCATCTAAAGCCTGCAGATCCAGATTCGTTCCCGGCGTAGCAATCCGCACCACCTCACGTCTTACAATTCCTCTGGCCGTGGACGGCTCTTCCATCTGCTCGCAGATAGCCACCTTGTAGCCCTTTTTAACAAGCCGGTTTAAATATCCGTCAACAGAATGAAACGGAACGCCGCACATGGGCGCCCGTTCCTCAAGTCCACAGCTTTTTCCGGTTAATGTAATGTCAAGCTCCTTAGACGCCGTAATGGCATCGTCAAAAAACATCTCGTAAAAATCACCTAATCTATAAAATAAAATGCAGTCCTTGTACTCTTCCTTTGTCTTTATGTACTGCTGCATCATAGGGGTCAGTTCAGCCACAGTCAATTCTCCTCTTATTGTATTTCATGTCATTTTCTCTCATCATTTCATATTATAGCATTTTTGTGTCGGATTTGAAAAGGAGAAAAATATTTTTCCGGCTCATTTCTCTTTGCACTCTTCAAGACATTCCATCCAATGCTTATGCCAGTTCTCTTTAAAAGTAATCTGATATTGGCGGTACACCTCATACAAAACAGCTTTCTTAGGATCGTCCTGAATCTTATTAATCTCTTTAAAGAACTTCATATCCTTTGCTGCCCATATATGATCATCCTTCACGATCCAACTGCGGAAATCCTCACCCCATTTTTCCAGTTCCTCTTCCAGCAATCCTTCAAATATATCCATAAACGCAAGCGTCCGATCCCTTGACTCCTTCCCTGTCTCCAGCGCCCTAAGAAGAATAATCTTATCCCCGGTTCTTCTGCAGAGCTCCCCTTCAACCTTTGGAAGCAGAACAGCGCCAAACCGGTTTTCCAGCCTCTGAAGCATGTAAAGATTTTCCATAGACAGATTTTCCGCAGGAATATCCGGGTAATTCTCCTGCCAGAAATCCCAGCTCCATTTGTAAACTTCTTCTCTTTCTTCCCTGCTCCTGGCTGTCTCACTAATCTTGCGGCATACAGTAAAAATATATTCCGCCGCATCTTCTTTATCTGTCTGCCAAATCATCCCTCCCTTTGCCAGACGCTTCATATCCTCCGCCTGTTTTTTCCAGAAAGCAATTCTATCATTTCCCCCTGTATGTTCCTTACTGCCTTCCATATAAGCCTGCCATACTTCCTTAAGTCTCCTGAAAAAATACTTCCTCTGCCGCTCTGACATAGCATAATAGCTGCCCTGTTCTGCAATCATCTTCAGGATATGCAGGCTTCTCTGTGCTTCCTCCTGGCCTTTAATGGAAATCCTAAGCCTCTCATACATTATAAAGGCCTCCTCCGGCTTCTTCATAATCTCCCAGTAAAGTCTCTCCAGATAGGACGAACCAAAAGCATATTCCCTCTCCTCATAAATCTGTGTAAGCCTTGCTTTTATCTCCTCTAACTGCTCCATATCCTCACGGAAGAGCAGAATCATGGCTTTCGCAAACAGAAGCCGCAGCCCTGCTTCCTCATAACAGGGCTCCTCCCCACGGGCTCGTTCCAGCCACACACAGGCCTCCTCATAGCAGCCCAGCCGGAACCATAAGGTTCCGATACCCAGTCTGTTGCAGGGCAGGACAGCCTTTTCCAAATCAGGTCTTTCCTTCAGATAAAGCAAAACACATGTCCAGAAATCGCTCTGCCATAATAAAATGAATCGGCCATCCATCATACTGCCAAGGTCATAATGAGCGAAGGCATCTGCGGCAGGTTCCAGAATCCATTCCGCATCCATATCTTTGTCTTCGCAGTAGGAAACCGCCCGTCTGAATATATCGAATACCTCCTCGTCCTTCCAGCCGGCATCTTTCTCAAGGGACAACAGCTTATTCACAGCCCTAAACATATATTCTTCCGCAACTGGCAGATAGTGATCCCTTTTTAAATCATACAGCTTCGCCATGCAGAAGTGAAATACTGTTATATACCCCTGACAGCTGTGTGTCATATCTGCGCCGGGAATCCCTGCTCTCTGCCACGCCGCATAGATTTGATAGAAAAATGTCTTCACATGCCACTTTCTTTTATCAAGCCCCCTCTTTATCACCCCGTCTTTGATTTCAAAACCCACGAGCCATCTTAGATTTTCTTCCACGCCTGTCTTCTGTTCCCGCCAGTAGTCCTCCGCCATACGGTACATTTTCCGGGCTTCCATATAATTTTTCTCCGCGGATAATACATCCCCGGCAAGGAGCAGAAGCTGTCCGGCCATCCAGGGATCCTTCTCCCCCTTCTTCATCTGCTCTGTGAGAAGCTCCATATATTTTCTCGCCTGCGATATCTCCTCCCTTTTCAGGGAAATACGGGCATGAATATAAGTAAATTCTTCCCGGATAGAAAGAAGCTCCTGATCTGTCCCGCCCTCATACATTTCCAAAAGGGAAAAACCTTCCCGTACAGCCTTAAGAGCATCCTCATCCCGGGTTCCGTGATAAAGTCCCCTGGCTGCAATACGAAGGCAGCGCAGAAGTATATAGAGGTTCTCCGAAGAGGGCTCCTCTTTATACTGTTCTTCTGCACATTCCTGAAGCTCATACATATAGGGAAGGGCCTCTTCCGCGCACAGCATGTCATCCAGATTCTCCGCTGCCAGCGCGCAGGCCTGCAGATACTGGGACGCAGCTTTGCCGATATGGATATCCTTTCCCTTCTTCTCATCCTCCTTCAGACAGCTGCAGGCCTTTTTCGCATATTCCGCCGCTTTATCGGAAACAAATTTGAAAGCCTCCTCCTCCGAGCGTTTGATAAGGCTCCCTATGTAATATTTCCGATCCACATAAGGGTAACCCTTCCCGGACAGCTCTTCAAAATAAGCAAAGCTAAGATCCCATGCCTGGCGTTCCCGGGAAAACCATTCGTCCCGGGTGTCAATTTGCACCTCCTGCACCATGGAAGAGATATCTCTTGCAAAAAAGGAGGCCTGCACTGCCGCCATATGCTGCCAGTAATCCGAATGAGTAAGCTGATAAGCTCTCTTACATACATCCAGGGCTTCATACCGGTATTTATAACAATTCTTCCGATCCACGTCATTTCCATAAAAATTCAAAGCCCTGTATAAAAGCTTAAATGCCTCTTCCTCCTGATAATCTTCGCAGAGTTTTCTGGCAAGCTTAAGCGCCTTTCCTGCATACTCCTTTCCTCTCTCCGGTTCTGTTTCTATATACTGCAAATCACCTTCCAGATATAATTCGACCTCCTGCAGGCGGAACTTCTTCTCCCTTCCATATTCCGGAAACCGCTGATAAATCCCAAGCGCTTCTTCCAGATAAGACGGCAGATATACTTTTAAATATTTCCGGCTGTTAGATAGCAATAGTTTGCTGAAAAAGATACTATTAAAGGCCATGTCTTTTCCCAACTTAGGATGACTAAGCAGGCTCTCCACCTTCTTAATAATCTCCTTCAAATGCTCTGCCGCCTCCCTGTATCTGCCCCCATCCAGGAGGTTCCATGCCTCCATATGGCCTTTCCTGATTGTCCAGGAAAGCTGTTTATCCGGATCCCTCATCTTAAGGATCAGCATATCCACCTGTTTTGTATAGAAAAGCTGTTTTTCCTCCTCTTCTCCCCAGTTCCAAAGTCCCTCGAAAGCTTCCGCCCGAAGCTCTGCCTCCAGGCTGTCATCTTCTGCAATCCGTTCAGAAATGCTCTGCCGGAATACCCGCGCTTTTTTGTCCGCTCCTGTCCCTATTGCGGCCCTCCAGAACCTAAAAAGCTTTTCCACATTCTCACCCGATAACATGTCCCGGAAATAGGCTTCTGCTTTGTCATCCTCCGAGAGCATTTTTACGGCAAGTTCTCTTACTTCCAGGGCAGATGTCCATGTACTGCAGTCTGCCAGAACTCTTTTTCCCAGTTCATCCCTGCTTTTTAAGATATGGCGGTATCCCTCCCGCTCCATAAATTCCGGATCTGTCCTGCTGTAATCAATAAAGCAGCGGCGAAGCTCTGTCCTTTGTTCCATCCCTTCTCCCGCTGCCTCGTAGAAAATGCGGTGTAAAAAAATAAAGCGCCCGTCTTCCTTTTCCGTGAACACGTCATATAAATAATACAGGATCTCCTGGAATTTAAGCTGTGAAAACTCCACCTTCAGTCCTTCTAACATCTTCCCAAGCTCACGCTCCGTAAGCCCTGTTTCTGACATTGCAATAAGAGCTGTAACAAGCTTAAAAAAACTGCTGTCAAACAGACTGCTTACACGCTCAAAAAGCAGAAGAGCTTCTTCCCTGGCGTTTCCCGGCTCCTCCTCTATCAGTCTTAGCATATATTGATGAAGACCGTCCATTCCCGGCGCCAGACGCTCTGCCTCTTCAAACTCCTCCCTGCGCATGGCAAACAGTCTCTGAAGCAGCAGAGATAAAAACAAGGGATTGCCTGTACCCTCTTTTTCACAGATACGCTCCTCAAGAAAATGATCTATTTTTTTGCCCCTGTATGCGCCTGCCTTCTGTATCAGATTTCTTTTATCCACATTCGAAAAGCTCTGTACCTCAATAAAACGGATCTTTCTCGCCCGAAGGAGCGCTTTTTCATAGGGAAATTCCTTCAGGGCAGAAGTAATCACAAAAAGATTCGGGCAGAGGTCTAAGATCTCCAGATATGCCTTATCATAATCCGGAAACAGCTGATCTAAAGCGTCCACAAAGCAATAAACAGGTATTTTCTTCGCCTTTTCATCCAGGGTACGAAGATACTGGCTTTGATTTTCCGGCCCGAAGATATGGGGAAGCCCTAATATCTCCTCCAGCCGGTAAATCAGGACAGATTTAAGCGCTCCCGGGTTCTGGCAGCCCGGGTTTCCGCTAAAATACAGGATCTGTGACGCGCCCGCCTCTTCCACCTCCCGGGAAAGAGCCGCAAGGAGCGCGCTCTTCCCACAGCCCGCTTCTCCCGAAAAATGCATGCACTGCTCCCTTCCATAAGCATACAGCTCTTCTGCGCTTTTATTTTTGTGATACAGCTCGCTTTTATCCCCTGCCATAAACCAAAAGCCATTAACAGCCTGTGTCTCCTCATATAATCTGGGCGTATAAGATGCCAGATACCGCTCCTTTGTACACTGTGCATCCAGAATATACCTCTCTACCGGATGAGATGCCTCCTTTCCGGCAAGCTCTTTTTGTAAAAGCTCCTGAAGCAGCTGATAGAGCTTTTCTCCCCACCCTTCAAGACCTGTTACGGATCGGGAGCTCTCATCCCATTTTACCTGATAATCCAAAAGCTTTACATTTTTTCTGGATCGGATCTGTTCCTTTAGCTTTTTAAGCTTCTCCTTATGCTCCGGACTCTCGCTAAGGTAAATGCTGCGCAGTTCTTCCGGAACCTGCTCTATAAAATCCGGGTTTCGAAAGCAGAAGATACATCTTTCCAGCGTTTCCTCTTCACTTAGGGCGCCATACTGAATCTCCAGATTGGTGATACTCATGGCTGCCTCATAATGCTGCTTCAGACGTTCGTCCCGCAGGGATTCCACAAGCTGCTCATCCGGGATCCACCCATACCGCTCCCCTAACAAAACAACAATGTAAGGCTTGCACCGGTCGATAGCATCGATGCATACCCGGAGCACCTGATACCCGCTCTCTGCCTCATCCATCAGATATGTATCCACTCCCCATCTAAGATCCAGCTCCTGGACGTCCTCCCCATACCGGCCTGCCAGTCTGCGGAGCCTTGAAAATATTTTTTCATGAAGATAATCTCTCTCTGCCTGCATATCTTTAAAAGTACTGGATATAAATATTGATTTCATTTATCTCACCTCTAAAATTCGTTTAATTGCCTTATCTTACCACACGTGCCCACATAATTCCAACTTTTTCCCCCATAAAGTAAAGAATCTGTTAAAATGGATTTGCGAAGGTTACTGTGAACGGAGTGAACAGTAACAAAATGGTAATAAATCCCCTGGTAGTGTCAAGTAATTTATGAAAAAAAAGCTGAAAAAAATAGGCTCATTCGAA
>CATBDC010000003.1 GCA_949502235.1 uncultured Lachnospiraceae bacterium
GTACGGGTCAGTTTTCAGTGATGAAATAAGAACACACCTTTCAATCAGAGAAGTTGAGCTGGGCAGCGAAACATATAGGCATTACAAGAGAACCATAACTCTCTTTGATGAATATCTTTGCAGGACTAACCACACTGAGAAGAAGATTACCGAATCAGTTATGGAAGGATGGATCAAAGAAGTCAGCGCCGATATTTCAGTAAATACATCCAGTCTGCATGTGCACTATATAAGGCAGCTTTTACTTTACCTGACTGGCTGCGGGTATTCCTGTTTCATTCCCAGAACAGTACGGAAAAGGGATACTTATGTTCCGTATCTTTATTCAGATAAAGATATCGAGCAAATATTTAAAGCTGCCGATTCATTGAAAGTCTTGCGGACATCCCAAAATATATTTATTGAAAAAGAAATGCCATTGATTCTGCGTCTGCTCTTTTGCTGTGGTCTGCGTGTCGGCGAAACATTGAATATTAAAGTTGGTGATGTGGATTTTAATAGAAATCTCATTATCCTCCGAGTTACCAAGAAATACAAACAGAGAGTAGTTCCTTATGGAGAAGAGTTATCGGAAATCATTTATCGGTATTGTGCAGGCATGGAAATACTGAATGATTCCGAGGCGTACATGTTTCCTGCCGAAGATAAATACAGCCATGTCTCTGCAAATGGTGTTGGAAATTATTACAGGACTATTCGAGAGAAGACGGAAATCTGCAGTAAATACAGCACCGGAAATGGACGGGGTGCCTGCCTGCATTGTTTCAGGCATTCTTTTGCTGTAAGGTCCTTTGATAAAAATGAGCGCAATGGGATAAAAGCAAGCGAATCGGTTCCATTTTTATCAACCTATTTAGGGCATGACAGCCTTTATGAAACTGAAAAATATCTAAAGTACTGCGGAGATTACTTTGAAGATACCCTCACAAAGTTTACAGCTTTTTCCGGAGACTTATTCCCGGAGGTGAACTTTGATGAGTAGTAGGAGGAATACTGATTTTATGGCCCTGCTGGAAGATTATTTTGAAATCTATCTGCCATACAGCCGGGGGCTTAGCCCAAACACAATAAAATCATACAAACAAAGCTTTTTGCTGTTAATCCGCTTTATGCTGGATGTTAAGAAAACGAAAGCGGAAGCCATCCGGTTTTCTGTGTTAACCTATGATACGCTGTTAGAGTTCCTGGGCTGGTTAGAAACAGACAGACAATGCAAAATCTCTACAAGGAATCAAAGATTATCTGCTCTTTCTGCATTTTCCGAGTACGCGCAGAACAGGGATTTCGATGCGGCATCTGTATTTAGAAGTTCGATTATTAAAATTCCGATAAAGAAAGGAGCGAAAAAAGTAAGGTCTGTATTCTCAAGAGAAGAGGTAAGAATACTATTAGACCTTCCTGATGAAACCTATGAAGCTGGATTAAGAGACAAAGTTTTGCTTTCATTCATGTTTGCTACTGGTGCAAGGGCGCAAGAAACGTGTGATTTTAAGGTCTGTGATTTACGTATTAATGACAGAACTGCATCAGTTACTTTAGTCGGAAAGGGCTCAAAAACCCGACAGGCAGGGATTTCTTTATCATTGGCGAAAGTAGTTCAGAATTATATCAGACACAGACATATTGACAGGTATCCAGAAAGACATGTTTTTTCAAGCCAGACTCATGAGCAGATAACAGTATCCTGTATTGAAGAAATCTACAAAAAATATGTGGCTATTGCCAAAGAGAAACATCCAGACATGTTCCTGGGTGTTCACTATTCGCCTCACTCTATGAGACATAGTACGGCATGTCATTTGCTGGAGTCCGGAGTAGATATCATGACTATTAAAAATATATTAGGACATGCATCAGTGCAGACAACACAGATATATGCTGAAATGTCACAGGATTTAGTTGATAAAAAACTGAAAGAATGGAATGACACTTGGTTTGGCAGTAAGGTTGAAATTAAAAAAATCAAAGAGGATGTGCCCGATTTCTTGAAAAGATAGTATTATTATTCGGGAAGTATTATCGGAAGCCCAGTAAACATCCGTCTTTACACAAAACTTCTTGAATAATAATACTTCTCGGATAATCTGTGTATCCGCAGACAATGTAGACAGCTTTAAAGCAGGTGGCGTCATTCAGCATTCCGTATCACCTTAAGAACCGCTGAAAGGAGACGGATGGGTGTGGATTCTGTTACATGGACAGAAAATCCTTTTGTGGAAATATCCAGCTGTGCCCTGCCATTTTCCGATCCCTGCGGCAGAAGGCCAGGCGGTACAGGAGCTACCCGTTGCCCAGGTATTTCAGCTTCCATAGTTTCAAGGCAGGCTTCCCTTACACGGCGGAGCCGGTAATAATAATTCGCTTTTGTGATGCCGTGGCAGGCGCACCAGCCGACAACACTCATGCCAGCGGGACGGTTTTGGCATTCCCTGATTTGGGCGGCCCATTCCTGAAGACGGAAATTCGCGGCCACCATAGACGTTTCTGAATTCATAGACTTACCTCCGTATAGTGGTATCAAAAGTAGAGACTTAACTTTTGATACTTATAATAGAAATCTAGTCTATTATCTCACGTCTCTTCATATCAGTCGAGGTACGTACTATCTACCGTTTACGCTAAGAGAGTATAAAAAGTGTAAATTTTAAGGGAGCCAGACAGGCCCCCTTGGAAAAATTATAAATTTTTAGAATATGTCATCGCTTTTTGGCTTAATTCCCTTACGCTCAAATTATTCTCCAAATGCTGCTCACGCCACTTTGTATAATCGAATGGCTCACGAGACAGCAAAACAATAAATCTTTCAGCGTCTACATATCCAAGCTTAGATATTAAGGCGTTCATACCCTCCTGTTTAACAATAGTATCTGTTTTCATATTCACACCTCCAATTCGTTAACAAAAACTATAGGGCTTACTATTTTGATTTGCGGTATCGGAGTATTTAATAGTTTTTTATCAGTAGTCAAATAATAATCACAATCGGCAGCCACTGCACAGGAAATGTGCAAAGCATCAAAAGTTTTAATACCCTTTACCGCAAGTGATTCGGCAAATAACAGAATTTCATTTGTTTCTTCTGACACAGAAAACCTGGCAACAGATTTCCATGGTGCAATGGCAAGGCGCTTTTCTTCATATGGATTCTTTCCATTTTCATAATCCAATATATAAGACCATACTAAGTCGTAAGCGCCTTCTCGGATTTTAGCCTGAATGTATAGTTTGGCTTGCGTTTCTAAATGGATCTTCATTTGTGTCTGATCATCAAATGGCCTGTTGTAACAACAATTATCCAGATAAATCCTCACTGCTTTGTTCACCGCCTTTACTTTTACTAAGTATAACATGCCGCAGACTACATCCGCAACCTAATCTCAAAATCAAGTTAGATCTATACAGTACCAGGTTACTGTTTACAGGTCTGCGCATTTACTGCGCAGACCGTAAGAAAGTGATTCAGGAGTGAGCAAGTCCCATTGCCGAAGGCAATTTTAAATGGATTTGCGAAGGTTACTGTGAACGAAGTGAACAGTAACAGTATAATAGGTTCTAAATTTACATGATTTAGTGTATTACACCTTTTCGCCCTCCAAGCACATCCTTATCCTTCAGGCTTTCCCACGTAAAGTCCGGCATTTCTTCCCGCGCCACAAGGAAATTCCCAGCGCGCTGTGTAAGCTGTGCAAAATTCACAACATAGTCATTTGCACCTTCATTATAAGTATAGATGGATGCCTCCGACCCCATGAAACCAATGTCAGCGCTGCCGGAAAGAACAGCAGTCATTGTTTTATCAGCTCCAAATCCAGTTACAAGCTCCAAATCAATTCCTTCCTCGTCAAAGTATCCCTCTTCAATGGCCACATACATAGGTGCATAGAAAATAGAATGAGCCACCTCGTTCAGCACCACCTTTGAAGTCTCAGGAAGTGTTTCCTTCTCGTTACTTTCAGAAGCTTCTTCCGCAACAGTAGTTTCTTCTGTCTTTTCTTCCTTCTGTGAGCATGCGGACAGTATGGCTGCTGCCATCACTGCAACAAGGCAAAGCGCTAATAATCGCCTTTTCATATATGAATCCTCCTTAAAATACTAATGGTATAGTATATTCGGAGGCAGAAAATGTGTGAAATATATACTCATAAGGGTCAACTCTCTAAAACCATTGTCTCCTCTATCATTTTCCCCCTGTCCATATTATGCCTAAGCTTTCGGTTTTTCACACTGTCAAATATAATAGAGAAATCATAGTCCTCCGGATAAAGCTCCGCTGCTGCCACATGAAGTTTTATCCGTTTATGATTAATCCAGATTTTTTTATCAGGCATCTGCACCCTTAATACCCCTTTTTCATTCATTGTCTGACAAACGCTTCCGATTTTTTTGTCAGGATACACCATAACACTGTCGCCTAATTGATATTCTCTCCCATTTGATTTTAACATTCCTTTTGTTTTTTTCAAGGCCGCACTGTGCCATCATACAATTTAATGCAACCGTCTTAACTTCAGGGTAATGTGTTGTCACAAGGAACAATGCTCCGCTCTTTCTTAGCTCTTCTAAAACTGCCACTGCAATACCCATTCCCTCCGCCGGATCTGTGCCAGAGCCAAGCTCATCCATAATTACCAGGCTGTCCTGATTTACTCTCTAATGGCAACTGTTTTTCCACCCGTGTTCGGACCGGTAATAATCACTCCCCGAAAGCTTCTGCCTGTTTCAAATTGAAGAGGCACACACTCCTCCTGCGTCATCACAACGGGTGTCTCCCATCCTTAAGCCAGATGTGGCGCACTGTGTTAATCTTCGGCTCTGTTCCGCCATATGCAAGGCTCAGCTTTCCTTTCGAAAAAATATAATCCAGCTTTTCAATCATAGTAATATTTTCCTCAAAGGCCGCAGCATTATCTGCAACCATCCCTGTAAGAGTATATAAAATCCGCCGTTCCTCGTTTTTCTCCAATATACGTAAAATCTGCAGCTCCTCGTAATATTCCCCCACCGAAGTCGGTTCTATGAAGATCGTGCTCCCTGTAGAAGACTTGTCAATTACACTTCCTTTTATCCTGCTTTTATACTCTTTTTTCACAGGAAGGCAGATTCTCCCATTTCTTACAGTGCTGAAGCTGTCTGACATATATGCTTAATTTGCACGCAGAACTGTATTCGCTTTCTCCCGCATGTTCTGCTCCTTTCTGTCAATGTCCTCACGATAGGAACAAAGTTCCTTTGATGCATTATCGTCCACTCTTCCATTCCTAATCTGCAAAACTATGGTTTCCTTTACGTCTGTAATACAGTTAAGCCCTTCGTCATAATATGCAAGAGAATTTCCCCATTGCCTGAAACGATGCAAATAATCCTTAAGCCGCATGACCGCAACAAGAGCATTTTCCACCTTCTCAAGCTGTGATACAGACAGACATTCACCCCTTACAGAAGACCGGACACATTCCCGGATTCCCTCCAGGGAAACCAACGGAGGGTTCCCATTCTTTTCAATCATCTCCTTTGCCTCCGTTGTCTCCCTCTGCCTTGCCGTCAGCTCGTTTTCCGACATACACAGCACAGTCTCCCTGATTCTTTCCTTTGCTTTTTCCGTAAGTGCCATCTCTACCCACATTTCCTTAATTCTGTCAAATTCTAATATTTCTTCCTGTTTTTTATCCCAGTTATTCTTTCTTTTCATTTCAACCTCCATTTACTGCCAGTCAAACCTACAGTACTCAAAATCCGCTCATTCTGCCCCAGGCAGGCAGACTTATCTTATAGCTTAAAACACAAAAAAGCATGACTGCAGCAAGTAGCCATACTTCTTAAATATCATCCATCTTTATTAGCTGTATTTTCCCTCCTATTATACTGCACAAAATAGGAGTATGACAACTTAAAATAGTATCTTACTATTTCCTGCTGTCTATATTTATGTTATACTTATTGTCGTAAAAAATTTGTAAGGAACTGGTATGTTATATGAACAAAGAAAATAACGAAAAAGAACTTTTAAAACAGCAGAACCGCATCCGGTTCATCCATGCCGCACAAGAGCTGATTGAAAGCGAAGGACCGCAGAAAGCCTCTATCCGCAAAATAGCCGAAAGGGCCGGGTTCCACAATTCTACTATTTATCTGTACTTTGAGGATGTTGATCAGTTGATTCTTCTTGCCTCCTTGAAATACTTTAACGAGTACAGCAAAGCTTTGTCTGAACTTAGTACAAAAAACCTGATGCCTTCTGAGAACTTCATGACTATCTGGGACTTTTTTGCCAGGACAATTTTCGCCAGGCCACAGATATTTTATAATTTTTTCTTTGGAAAGCACAGTGATAACCTGACAGAGATTATAAGACAATATTATGAGCTTTTCCCGGAAGAGCAGGATAACTATACACCGGAAATTGAAGATATGTATTATGGGCGGAATATTAAAGAACGCTGTCTTAAGGTGCTGGCTATGCTTAAGGGAGCCGGCATGCGGGTGAACGAAGAAAATATAGAAATGATTAACGATATCAGTGTAAGTTATTTAAAATATCTATTAGAGCAAAAATGCCAGAACCCATCTCTGGATTCTGACATTCTTACAGATAAGCTCCTTAAAATGCTTAAATTTATGCTTTCATAAACCCTACAACACCAAAGGCTCCCGGGCCGCCGTGTGTGGTGATAACACCGCCCGTTCCCACCCAGCTTACTTTTCTTGCACCGCACGAAAAGGCCTCATCTTCCGCCTTTTTTATCACCTCTTCATCAAGTCCTGGTGAAGAGATAAGCCAAAGCTCCTCCAGGTCAAGGTTCTTTTCCTTAATATATTCCCTCACGAGCTGAGGCGCCAGCTTTGTCATATTCCCTCTGTGTTTTTTTGTTGCCTGAAGATACCCGTCTAGGATCTCGATTCTCGGATGAATCTTAAGAAGCGCTCCGCAGAGTGCAGCCGCGTTGCTGACCCTTCCGCCGGCACGGAGAAATTCCAATGTATCCGGCACAAAGCACATGCTGACACGCCCCGATATTTCCTCCGCCTTTGCAAGGGCTTCCTCTATTCCCCACTCCGGATGCTCTTTTAAAAGCTTCGCCATTGTGGTAACAACTACATACTGTCCCACAGATACATGCTTGGTGTCAATACTTGTTATATAGTCCCTGTTTTCTGCCGCAATCTGCCCGCTCTGATAGGAGCAGGTTGTCACAGAGGAATAGGCAAGATAAAGAATCTGGCTCTTTGGATTCTCCTTATGAATCTTGTCATATATTTTTTCAAAATCCTCCGGTACACATCCGCTTGTCTTCGGAAGCTTTCCGGTTTTCTTATAATAATTTACCACTTCCTCAGCCGGAAAACTGCCGTCATCCCTTGTTTCCCCGCCAAAGGATACATGCATCGGTACAATATAGATTCCATATTGACGGGCAGTTTCTGCCGGAATATCCGAACCGGTCTCCGCAAGTAAAATTATTTTTCCCATAATCGTCTCCTTCATTTTATATTACTGTTTACTCTGTTCACAGTAACATCCTTCATCTCATCACATAGTTTTTATTACTACTTATTATTGTATATCAGCCCATGTTATGATACAATTTACAAAACAATCTAATGTGTAAATTTTTAACTATACAAAAAGGAAAACTGCCATGAAACGGGAAATTTCATTGATGAAGCATATACTGGGAAAAAATTTTACAAAAAGAAACCGCTTCACCAGACAATGTATCGGTGAAGCGATGATTGCTTTAATGCAGGATAGAGCTTATGAGGAAATCACAGTATCTGACATCGTAAAACGGGCCGGTGTATCACGCATGACCTTTTACCATTATTTTCAGTCTAAAACTGACGCCGTCAATAATTATCTCCACGAGATTATTGAATGTTATTTAGAGGAATGCAGCCGCTCTCTCGGCGTTGACAATTTCTATGACACCGCCCATGTGCGCCATGCATTTCTATTCTTTGACCAGTACTGTGAATTCTTTCTGACACTAGCCCGGGCAAATCTTCATTCATTGATGATTCAGGCAATCAATGACTATATGATACGCTTTGTGGACCCGGTCTATCCCCGTTCTCTTTATGAGCTCTACTACTATGGCGGAGCGCTGCTTAATGTCTTTCTAAAATGGGAGGAAGACGGAAAAACCGAGTCCATAGATGCAATTGTCGAAGTAATCTGTCACTGCTGCCATATTCCTGCCTCCTTGGGGACAGGGTAAAATGAATCTGGGACAGGCACTTTTTCATTTTACTCCGTCCCCAGCACCGCAGCACACTCATATGCCGCAAGTGTTACGGATTCCTCCAGGACATTTCTTCCATAATTGGAAATCAACACTTCGCTGCTCTTAAAATCCCGGGGAATATCATATACGATTTCCTTCTCTGTAAAATTGCATATTACCAAAAGCTTCTGTCCCTTATAAGAACGCATATACACATACAATTCCTCACTGTCCGGCAGAAGCAGCTTATAATCCCCGTATACAATAATTTCATTCTCCTTCCGAAGTTTTATAAGCTTCTGGTAGTAATGAAAAACAGAATCTTCTCTTTCCATCTGTTCTTTTGCATTAATTTCCGTATAATTAGGGTTCACGGGTATCCACGGCGTACCTGACGTAAAGCCTGCCTGTGGTCCATTATCCCACTGCATGGGAGTTCTTGCATTATCTCTTCCCTTATAGCTGATATAGTCAAACATATCCTCTGGCGCTATAATTCCTTTTTGTGTCAGCTCACGGTAGGCATTGATACTCTCAATATCCCGAAACTCGTCCAGTGACGTAAAGGGGTAATTTGTCATACCAAGTTCTTCCCCCTGATAAATATATGGGGTTCCCTGCATCATATGAAGGCAGGTACCAAGAAGCTTTGCCGAACGCTCACGGTATTTGGGACTGTCATTTCCAATACGGGACAGCATCCTTGGCTGATCGTGATTGCACCAGTAAAGACTGTTCCATGCTTTGCCGGCAAGCTCTGTCTGCCATTTACTCATAACAGCTTTCAGCTCTGTCAGCCTGATTTTATTGTGATTCCATTTAAAGCTCTCCCCGCCGTCTAAATCTACATGTTCAAACTGAAATACCATATTAAGCTCTGTCCCTTCAGAGGATGCATACTTTTTCGCCTCCTCCACAGTAACGCCGGAACATTCCCCTACTGTAATAAGGTCATATTTTGAGAGAACCTCCCGGTTCATCTCCTGAAGATATTCATGCACATGAGGTCCGTTGGCACAGCCCGGATCGCCATAGCCGCTCTTTCCCACAGCCCCGGCCGGAAGTCCCTGCCTCTTGGAAATAAGGCTTATCACATCCATGCGGAAACCATCGATTCCCTTCCTGCACCACCAGTTCATCATATCAAATACTTCTTTTCTCACCTTCTGGTTATCCCAGTTAAGATCCGGCTGCTTAGTGGAAAACAGATGCAGAAAATACTGTCCGGTCCCTTCATCATATTTCCATGCGGAGCCTCCAAAGCAGGAGCCCCAGTTATTGGGTTCTTTTCCGTTTTTACCGTCCCGCCATATGTAGTAATCACGGTAAGGGTTATCCTTTGATTTTCTGCTTTCCACAAACCATGCATGCTCATCGGAGGTATGGTTTACAACTAAATCCATCATAATCTTAATCCCCAGACTATGGGCTTTGGAAAGCATACGGTCATAGTCCTCCATTGTTCCGAACTCCGCCATGATTGCTTTATAATCGCTGATATCATATCCGTTATCATCATTGGGAGACTGATACACCGGTGACAGCCAGATTACATCAATTCCCAGTTCCTTTAAATATTCCAACCTGCCTGTGATTCCGTTTAAATCTCCGATTCCGTCCCCATTACTGTCACAGAAGCTTCTCGGATAGATTTGATATACAACACTTTCCTTCCACCATGCTTTTTCCATCCTTTTCTCCTCCTAAAACTATAAAAATCAGATTATTGAAATAATTCCTGCATAACCCTCTCCCGGTACTTCTGCCGGTAATCACTGGGCGACATGCCGTAAACGCCCTTAAATGCCCGGGAAAAATGCAGAAGATTTGGATAGCCTACCAGGGTTCCCACATCGCCTACCGGCATATTGCCTGTCCGAAGCTCAGAAGCTGCCTTTTCCATCCGGAAACGAATTAAAAACTGCTGGGGCGACTGTCCGGTGACAGATTTAAATACTTTTCCGAAATAGCTTCTGTCCAGCCAGCAGCGTCTTGCAAGCTCCTCCACCGATATATGTCTGGAATAATTCTGTTCAATATATCGAACCGCGCCTTCAACATAGGTTTCACTGTTTTTCCCTGCCGGCGTTCGCCCCCTAAACCGGCACGTCCGTACAAGACAGTCCATGAACAAATACAGATATCCAGTCGCCTTAAGGGGATACTCCTCCCTGCTTTTTACAAGTCTAAGCATGCATTGAAACAGCTCGTCTCCCTGCTCCGGCTTTTCCGGCATGTAAACCGGCTGGTTTTCTGTCAGACCGGAAAGCTTTGTATATTCACCCGCCCTTAAGCCTCCGAATTCCGCCCATACAAAATCCCAGCTTCCCTCCGGGAAAATCTTCATATCCTCTCCCTTTCCCGGTTCTACTAAAAATCCCATCCTCTCGGACAATGTGTAGACAAGAGTTTCCTTTTTCTCTTTCTCTACCCGCAAAACTCCTTTTCCTGAAACAATGTAACAAAAAAGATAATGACCGCCAGATTCATACTGCTTTATCTCCCACGGACATTGCTTTTTCTCATACCCGCATCGATAGATCAATAAATCCATAAAGCTTACCACTCCTTAATTTGTATTTAATTGTGTAGTCCTTTGAACATAAGAAGTTCAATACGCATAAGTCAATCAGGTTTTGCGCATAACTATTTTCTTGCAAAAATTATAGCTAAGGAAAAAGCATTTTTCAAGAAGTTTTGCGCAAAACGTCACATTGTACAATATAGGGAACAGACTTTTATTCAATTTACCTGTTTTTTACAGAATCACGGAGAACAAGCGTTACCGGAAGACGTTCCGTCATAGAAATCTTCCGTTCTCCCTGTATAAAAGCGAGAAGCTTCCTCACCGCATGCTCTGCCTTTCCTTCCACCTCCTGATGCACTGTAGTAAGTAACGGCCTGCACATTACGGCGCTCTCAGTATCATCGAATCCCGCTACAGACAAATCCTCCGGTACACGAACTCCCACGTCTCCTAAAACCGCCATTGCTTCCACCGCATAATAATCAGAGGCAAAAAACAGCGCGTCATACTCCGCCGCAATCTGTGCAAGATATCTTCTGTAATATTCCCTTCTTGTCCTTCTTTCCTCCGGAATTATTATATGCCGCACACATGCGTCTTTAACACCATAATCTTCACATGCCTCACATACTCCTTTCCAGCGTTCATAATCCACGCCCACGTCATTGTCTGACACAAATCCAATCTTTCTGTGGCCGGTATCCAGCAGATATTTTGTCATAAGGGCCCCGCCTCCTTTATCGTCAAGCCCTACATTTGCCATTCTCTCGTCCTCATAATATACATCGATGGACACTATGGGAACTTTACAGCTTCCCTGAAGCTTTAAGTTATCTCCTGTACCAAAGCCAATCGTAATCAGTCCTTCCACATTCCAGGTCGCAGCAAACTGAATACCCTCTTCAGGCGTTGACGTAAAATGCAGAAGCATGTAATAATTTCTTTCGTAGATTGCCCGCTCCAGTGATCGCAGCAGTATATTTGCGAAAGGATGGCCTTCTGCACGCCGTTTTTCCCCTCCCGGCTCCGCCGCCAGAACACCAATCACCCGGGTACCTCCGCCGGCCAGCATTCTTGCCCCCATGCTGGGGATATAGTCTCTGTCCTTTAAAAGCCTTTCAATCCTTTCTACCGTCTCCTCCGATACCTTTTTATGATTGCCATGAATCACATTCGACACCGTTGTAGGACTCACCCCGGCTTCTTTCGCAATGTCCTTTATACGTATCATCGTCCTTTCACCTCTTCGCTTCTTTGTCCTTATTATCTGTCTATAATCTTATTTTTCTGCCTGTACTCTCTGGGCGACATGCCGTATACCCCTTTAAAGGCCCGGGAAAAATGCAGAAGGTTCGGATAGCCCACAGAATTACCGATGTCACTGATCGAATCATTGCCGACAATCAATGCATCCGCCGCCTTTGTCATACGGTATCGGATGAGAAAATCCTGGGGAGACTGGCCCACCACCTTTTTAAATACTTTTCCAAAATAGCTTCTGTCCAGCTGACATTTTTTTGCAACATCTTCTATTGTTATATTCTTATCATAATTATGCTCGATATATACAACTGCTTCTCTTGCGTAGAACTCACTAAGCTTCCCGCCTTGAAGCTGCTTTTTCGAAGAAGAGTATTTAATAAGAGCGTCTACAAAAAGATACAAGTTTCCAATGAGTTCTATAGGAGACGCATTCTGACTCGTTACAATGGTCATCATCCGCTCCTGAATGATTTTTCCGTATTCCGGATCAGAAGGAATATATACCGGATTTTTATAGGAAAGTCCTGCAAGCTCCACATACTCCTTTGCCCGCAGTCCTCCGAATTCTATCCATACATATTCCCAAGGTTTGGCCTTGTCCGCATAATATGTATTCACATATCCCGGCTCAATAAGAAAGCCGTTTCCTGCACCAATATGATAGTAGGCTGTATTATCCTTTTCGTCATTGGCATGGAGACGTCCCTTCCCTGAAATTACATAATGAAACAAATAATTATTCCTCACATAGGGGCCAAAAGAATGGAGCGGTTCACACTTCTCATACCCATATTGGTATATCGTAAGGTCCATAAACCGCTCGTCCTGAAATACTGAAAACAAATGTTTCATCATAATGCGTTTCCCTTCCTTTCGCCTGCAATTGTCATTTTGTCCAAAAATGCGCATCAGTTTTTGTAAAATTTCACGAAAATTAATGTTTTATTTATATTATATACCATAATACGTCTATACTTCAACATTTGCAACACAATCTAGCATTTTGGTAAATTTCAGACACATCTGCACATTTACCTTCCTTCGTCAAACTGCTATTATTCTAGGCAGAAATACACAATAATTCATGCAACTTACCAAAGCATGTAAAAAAGGAGAGGTGTGGAATGAAAAAGAGATTTTTTGCCACAGGACTTGTGGCAGCAATGCTGATTGGGACCGTGCTTTCAGCCAGCGGATGCTCATCCGAAAGCTCAGACGGAAAAACCCATATCACCATGCTTCAGTACAAGCCGGAAGCAGTAAAGGCTTTCGAGAAGATGGAAGAAGAATTCAATGCAACACACGATGATATCGTGCTTAAAATTGAATCTCCCAATGATGCCATGACTGTACTGAAGACACGCTTTATCAAGGAGGATGCACCGGATATCATCGGTATCGGCGGTGACGTAAACTTCTCAAACTTCCTTGACGCAGATATGCTTATGGATATCTCGGACTTCGAAGGACTATCACTGATTAAACAGGCTTATCTGGACATCGACAAGAACCTAGAATTTGTTCCGCTGGATGGTGTGTATGCAGTTCCTTACGTAGCGAATGCTGCAGGCGTACTTTATAACAGAAAGATGTTTAAAGACAATGACTGGGAGATTCCCACAACCTGGCAGGAATTTATGGATCTGTGTGATGAGATCAAAGCATCCGGTCAGCAGCCGCTGTACTTTGGCTTTAAGGATGTCTGGACCTGTCTTGCTCCGTGGAATGCACTGGCCTGCGACCTTGCTCCCGCAGATGTCTGCCGTCAGGTAAACAAAGGTGAAACCAAATTTATTGACGAGTATCCTGAGGTAGCTGAAAAGATGCTGGAGCTTCTTGATCATGCACAGGACGACCCCTTTGCATACAACTACAATGATGCATGTACTGCTTTTGCAAACGGCGAATCCGCTATGTACTGTATCGGAAGCTACGCTGTTCCCCAGATTCAGTCTGTAAATCCGGACATGGATATTGATTCTTTCGTTATGCCGGGATGTGACAGTGAAGCAGACAATGTCCTGAATTCAGGTGTTGACCTTCAGTTCTGTGTTACAAATGAATGTAAGAACAAGGAAGCAGCTTATGAAGTATTAAGCTTTATGCTGGAGGATTCCACAATCCAGACCTACCTGGACGACCAGAACGCTGTTCCGTGTAAGGATACAGAGTTTAAGCTTTCGCCGGCTCTTGACGGTATGCTTGATTACATCAATGAAGGCAGAATGGTAGACTATCAGGATCACTACTATCCATCCGAGATGAGTGTGGACGCTCAGATTCAGACCTTCCTGTTAGATGGAAGTGTAGAAAAGTTCCTTAACAAATTTGATACCGACTGGGTAAGATATAACCGCGATATTATCCGTAAGGTACAGGAATATGAAGAAAAGGGAGGTAATGAATAATGAATAAAAAACTCAGCAGAAACCAGACCTTTTTATTAATCACTGTTCCCGTGCTGGCATTGTTCTTCTGTTTTAATACTTTGCCGCTGATTAAGGGTCTCATGTACAGCTTTACCAACTTTAAGGGCTTCGGAAGCTACGACTGGGTAGGCCTTCGCAACTATGCAGACTTATTCACTGACGGCCGTGTAGGGAAATCCTATCTGTTTACCTTTAAGTTTGCCATTGTTGCTACAATCCTCACAAATGTAATTGCCCTGCTTCTCGCACTGGGCTTAAACGGAAAGATTCGGGCAAAAAGCGCATTAAGAGGCGTATACTTTGTACCGAGAATCTTAGGCGGATTGGTTGTTGGTTATATCTTCGGATATATCTTTACATATATCCTTCCTGCAATCACCGGCGGCTCCAGTATGCTTTCCAATACAGGCACTGCATGGATTGCCATCGTAATTGTTGCCGCATGGCAGTCAATTGCACAGACAACACTGATTTATATCTCCGGTCTTCAGACTGTACCGGAGGACGTATACGAAGCAGGCGCTATTGACGGCGCTACTGGATGGAAGAGCTTCAAGGAACTGACCTTCCCGCTCATTATCCCATTCTTCAGCATTAACATGGTACTCAGCATGAAAGACTTCCTGATGGTATTCGACCAGATCATGGCGTTGACCAAGGGCGGTCCTGCACAGAGTACAGAGTCCATCTCCTACCTCATTTACAACAATGGTATGGGCGGCGGACAGTTTGGTTTCCAGAGCGCCAATGCGGTTATCTTCTTTATCGTTATTGTAGCAATCTCTGTATTCCAGCTTAATTTCACAGGAAAGAAGGAGGAACAGTTATAATGAAACAGAAAAATAAAGTTGCTGCTACCACAAATTGGCCGCTTACAATATTATTAATTCTTGGCTGTGTGACCGTTATCTTTCCGCTTTATATGGCGATTGTAATCGCATTTAAAAAACCGTCAGAGATGACCAATGACATTGCCGGAGCATTAAGCCTTCCAAAGAGCTTCAGCCTTGAAAACTTTGCAGAGGCTATGCGTGTAACAGATTTCTGGCATTCCCTTGGCTACAGTATTTTGATCACTGTTGCTACTGTTATTCTTGCTATCCTGCTTCACTCTCTTGCCGGATATGCA
Organism: uncultured Lachnospiraceae bacterium; assembly: GCA_949502235.1. Lineage (GTDB taxonomy): Bacteria > Bacillota > Clostridia > Lachnospirales > Lachnospiraceae > CAPEBR01. The sequence goes on from CATBDC010000003.1 coordinate 15,571, forward strand.
ATCGGAAGAAGCATGGCTAAAAGTAAATTCTACAAATTTTCATACCTTTACATTGTAAGCGGTATGTTTGTACCTTTCGCAATCCTGATGATGCCTCTGGTTAAACAGACTGCACAAATGGGGGTTGACAACTGGTTCGGTGTTATATTATGCTATCTAGTGTTCTACATGCCGATGAATGTGATGCTTTACACCGGTTATTTAAAGAACATTCCTATCGCACTGGAGGAAGCTGCTTTTGTAGACGGCGCTACCACCTGGCAGACCTACTGGAAGGTTATCTTCCCGATTATGGGACCTATGCACGCAACAGTTGCCGTGCTTACCGCTCTTGGAACCTGGAACGATGTTATGACACCGCTGGTTATCATGTCCGGTACAGGCGCTAACACACTGCCGCTTGCACAGCTTACCTTCCAGACACAGTTCGGTACGAACTACAATCTGGCGTTTGCTTCCTACTTACTTGCTTTACTTCCGATCTTAATCTTCTACCTGGTATGCCAGAAGCAGATTATTAACGGTGTAGTAAACGGTGCGGTAAAATAATTAAAAAATACGAGGGCAGACTTATGGCGATTATACTTGACAAGACAAATACTTTATTTACCTTGCAGACAGACCATAGTATGTACCAGATGAAAACAGACAGGTATGGAGTTTTACTCCATACCTACTTTGGTAAAAGAGGTTCCGTCTTTGACTATTCCTATCTGGTTACCTACGCAGACCGCGGATTTTCTGGCAATCCTTATGATGCCGGAGAAGACCGCACTTATTCACTGGATGCTCTTCCACAGGAATATCCCACATACGGGAGCGGAGATTACCGCTCCTGCGCGCTTAAAGTGAAATACCCTGACGGAAGCTTTTCCACAGAGCTTAAATATAAAAGCTTTGAGGTGAAAAAAGGAAAGTATTCACTTCCTGGCCTTCCGTCCGTATACGAGACAGAACAGGCGGAGGCGGATACTCTTATTATAACCCTTGAGGATACAAGGCATCTTTTTTATGTGCACCTGCATTATGGTGTTTTTGAAAAACTTGATATTATTACAAGGGCCGTCTCTATAGAAAACCACAGCGGTACGCCCCTTCTCCTTGAGAAGGTCCAGAGCTCCTGTATTGATTTTCTTCATGGTGATTTTGATCTGCATACCTTTTATGGCAGGCATGTAAAGGAGCGTACGCACCAGCGCACCCCGGTGGTACACGGCATACAGTCTGTGGGAAGCACCCGCGGCACTTCCAGCCATCAGTACAATCCTTTCCTGATTCTTTCCGAAAAAGGAGCCTCGGAGGATTTCGGAAGCTGCTTTGGTCTTTCTCTTTTGTACAGCGGGGATTTTCTGGGACTGGCGGAAAAGGATCAGTTTGACCAGACAAGAATCCTCCTGGGTATTCACCCGGAAAATTTCATCTGGTATTTAAAGCCCGGTGCTTCCTTCTACTCTCCCGAAACTGTTCTTGCATATTCAGAGGAAGGCTTCGCAAAACTGTCCCATATTCTTCACAAAGCATTCCGTAGCAATCTCTGCCGGGGCATATGGAAGGAAAAACGGCGCCCTGTTTTATTAAACAGCTGGGAAGGAGTCTATTTTGACTTTGACGGTGATAAACTGATATCCATGGCAAAGGATGTGGCCAAGTTAGGAGTTGAGCTGTTTGTCATGGATGACGGATGGTTCGGGAAACGTGAAGACGATGTGTCCGGACTGGGAGACTGGATTGTAAATGAAGAAAAGCTTGGCTGCTCCCTGCATAATGTATCAGAGCAGATCCACAGTCTGGGAATGAATTTCGGTATCTGGTTTGAACCGGAGGGCTTAAGCGAAGACAGTGCACTTTACCGCATGCATCCTGACTGGGCTTTAAAAATTCCTGGAAAACCGCCTGTCCGGGCCCGTTACCAGCTTCTTCTTGACTTTTCTAGGGAGGATGTACGGGAATATATCCTGCGCCACGTATGCCAGGTGCTTGACAGTGCCAGAATTGAATATTTGAAATGGGATTTAAACCGGAGCCTTTCTGATCTTTACAGCGCTGCCCTCCCGCCTGAGAGACAGGGCGAAACTGCACACCGCTATGTTCTTGGTGTGTATGACATGCTGGAAAAATTGAATACTCGCTATCCTGATATGCTGATCGAGGGCTGCAGCGGCGGCGGCGGACGTTTTGATGCCGGTATGCTCTATTACACCCCGCAGATCTGGTGCAGCGATGACACGGATGCTGTCGAGCGTTTAAGTATTCAATACGGCACTTCCTTCGCCTACCCTGTAAGCACAATGGGCTCCCATGTATCCAAATGCCCTAATGAACAGACAGGCCGTATGACGCCTCTTAATACACGCGCCACTGTGGCTATGTCCGGTACCTTCGGCTATGAGCTCGATCCAGATGAGATGGCAGAGGAGGACAAGGATGCTGTAAGACTTCAGATTCAGGAATTTAAGAAATATTATAATTTAATCCAGTATGGTAATTATTACCGCCTGACGGCTCCTGATGAAGCTGACAGCTGGCACTGCTGGCAGTTTACTTCCGAGGACGCACAGGAAGCTCTTCTCTTTGCCGTATCCATTAAAATCCATCCAAACGGACCGGGATACTGGTGCCGGCTTAAGGGGCTTAAGGCAGATGCCGTCTATGAGGTAAACGGGATAAAATACCCCGGAGACGTGCTTATGAATGCAGGGCTTCCTCTCCCGGCGGCAAAAACAGAATATGAAAGTGTAAGGCTTCATATAGCCAGGGACGGAGAAAAATAAAGAATGTGCAAAGCACATTCTTTATTTTTCTACTCCGTCTCCAAACTTTGTTTTAATAAACATCTTTACTTCATCCTTCGGCATGTCAAGTGCCATGGCAAATTCCCCGATAAGAAAATTTTCTGCAATGCCAAGATACTTATCATCAACATTTATTGATTTCTTACCCAGCGAAAGCCGCTTCATCTTCCTGGCATGGGAAGCTTTAATAATGGCAATCCAGGATTTACATTCATTTTTAAGCAATGCTTCCTTATACAGAGCCTCCCTCTTCTTTTCTTCTGCCACCCACAATGCCTCAATCTTTGGCATATCATCAATCAATGCCCTTGCCTCATCGGCGGAAATAACCTCTCGTATCTGTCCTCTTTCATTTGACACTGGCGTATAGAGTGTCCCCTTCGCATTGTACACCGGCTTTAAAGTATAGTACTCCTTCTTCTTATCGGAGCAGCTCATATCAAGCTTTCCGATTGCCGTAATTTCACAGATACCCTCTTTGTAATGCGCTACATAATTTCCTATTTTATACATATTATCACCTGTTTTTATTGTAGCACGTAAAATCCAAAAATGTAAGTGTTTTTTCAGAAAATTAGTTATTGTTTACAGTAACTTACAAAAATTATCTTATAAATCCTTCGTTATATGCTTTTATCTTATTATAAGTATATAATTCTGTATATGTCGCCTGGGCATAAGGATTAACAAAAAAGATAGTTAAAATTCCGCAGGTGCAGCCAGACAGAAGCACCCAGCCCAGGAAGGAAAGGCTAAGGACAAAGGTATTCCATTTTTCCCCGTCCATCATCCTTTTACTGATAGCAAATGCCTCTCTTCTGTCCATCCCCGGATTTTCTGCCAGAATATAGGGCACCATCAGATACTCATAAGATTTTATAATTCCTGGTACAACAAGTAAAAGTGACCACAGAAATATATACAAATCCATTAAAAACATTGTCAGGACAACGTTGCCATACTCACCTGAACGAAAGGGAGAAAGAATCGTGCCGATCTTTGTTTTTTGTGTTCTGTTCAAAATAAAAAACCGTGACCCTCCAACCGTAAACACATTTCCCACAAATATCTTTAAGCCTATGCTGATTAATGTAAGTATAACGCCAAAGACAGCAAAAGCAGCTAAAAATGACATAAATGCATGCCACGCCTCCGGCGAATAGACATAGCTTAAGTTCTCCATATTTTCCTGATAATATTTAATATTAAAGTTCCATCCACCTGCACCTGCCGCTCCAAAAATACCCATAAGAAATGTCACAGCCACACATTCCCAGTAACTTCTGTAAAATGCCAGCTTTCCATTTTCCTTCAACTGTGCTCTTGTCCACATGTATAAGTCCTCCCTTATTGAATGTCTCTTATCTTCTTCCTAAGTGCCAGTACCTGATTTGGCGCCACCGAAAGTTCATCTATTCCAATCTGTATGAAAAATTCTGTCATTGTTAAGTCCGCTGCCAGATCGCCGCATATACTGATCGTTTTCCCTTCAAGATGAACATTGTTCGTTACAATCCGTATCATCTTAAGCACCGCTGGATGATATGGATCATAATATTTTTCGAGCCTGTGGTTTCCCCTGTCAAGGCCGAGCGTAAGCTGGGTAAGGTCATTGGTTCCTATGCTGAAAAAATCTACTTCCCTCGCCAGCTCACCGCTTATCATAACCGCCGCCGGAGTCTCTATCATAACTCCCACCGGAATGTTGACATTAAAAGGAATCTTATCCTCCTTAAGCCCCCTTTTCACTCTTTCTAATGTATCCCTGGCCCTTTTTACTTCATTAAGGGATGTGATCATGGGAAACATGATCTGGACATTTCCATATGCCGAAGCCCTAAGAATCGCACGGAGCTGTTCGATAAATAAATCCTCCTTTTCAAACATGACCCGAAGCCCTCTAAGGCCGATAGCCGGATTATTCTGATAGCCCATGGTAATACACTGGGCCATCTTATCTCCCCCCAGATCTGCCACCCGGATAACTACCCGGTTATTCCCCATAGATTCCGCCGCAAGCCTGTATACCTGGAAAATCTGATCCTCCGTTGGGATTCTGTTTCCGGTTTCCATGTATAAAAACTCACTTCTGAAAAGTCCGATTCCCCCTGCGTCACTCCTTAAGACGCTTTCAATATCCTCCCTTGTACCTACATTTGCACATATATCAATCTTCTGCCCGCTTTGAGTAACATTCTCCTTACCCTTAAGGCGTTCCAGATTCTTTGTCTGATGAACGCCTGCATCCCGTCTTTCTTTCATTTTTGTCAAGGTTGTATAATCCGGCTCAATGTATACTTTTCCTTCATATCCATCGACAATGATCGTCTTTCCCTCGTATTCTTCCTTAAGAACCTCCCCTAATCCAATTACTGACGGAATCCCCTTTGTCCTTGCAAGAACCGCCGTATGGGAGTTAATAGCGCCGTACATGGTAACAAACCCCAGCACCTTTGACTTATCAAGCTGAACCGTATCGCTGGGGTACAGCTCCCTTGCAGCCATAACAAAGGGCTCATCCATAAACATTCTGTCCTTAAAGCTTCTGGAAAGAATACGGATCAGTCTTAAGGCTACATCCCGGATATCGCCTTCATGCCCTCTGTTAAATCCCTTCTTCTGGAAATCGGCATCACTTAAAAGTCTCTCCGCTGCCCTTTGTACAACGTACTCTGCATTAAGCTTTTCTTCAAGAATCATTGACGTTATCTTGTCAGTAAACTCCTGAACCTCCAGTATCTCCTGCTGCATCTCAAAAATAGCCGCATTGGCTTCTCCGACCTCCCGCACTGATAAATCATATAACACCTTCAGCTCGGATATCGCCTTCTCTCTCGCACGGGTAAAACGCTGTATCTCCTTTTCAACATCCTTTACATAAATTTTCTTAATTTCTTTTATATCCCTTTTATAAAAAGCAAGCTTTCCGATTGCAATCCCCTCTGAGATCTTCTTCCCTGTTAATGTAATCATATCCTCAACCTCTTTTTAATGTAATCTATATCTTAACTTTACACGCACTGACAGACTTCGTCAAGAAAATATCTTAAAAAACCTTAAGGAATCCATTGACTTTTTCTCCAATACACGATACAATGGCAAAGTATCATAATTCGAAGTTTTTCGAATTAGAACATTTTTCATTTTTATATGGAGGTATCACTATGAAGGGTACAGTGAAATGGTTTAACAACCAAAAGGGTTACGGTTTCATTTCTGATGAAGCCGGAAACGATGTATTCGTACACTACTCAGGCCTCAACATGGAAGGATTCAAATCCTTAGAAGAAGGCCAGGCAGTAGAATACGATGTAACCGAAGGCGCTAAAGGACCTCAGGCGGTAAATGTAACGAAGCTCTAAACCCTATTAATCATATTTTTGAAGCACTTTTTATTATTAAGAATAGTATTGATTGCAATATCCAGGATTAATATATAAAAGTAATATGTAAGTATTATATAAAATACGATTAATAAAAACAAACCCGGCCGGCATATACCGGCCGGGTTTGTTTTGCGATTACTATTCACGGCCTGGAAGGCCGCTCATAGTAACGATTCGGGGAGAAATTTAAAGTTTTGCTACGCAAAAAATCGTCCCTCACACCTGAATCATTTTCTTACGGTCTGCGCAGTAAATGCGCAGACCTGTGAGCAGCCACTAAGTTACTGTTTTTCCCTTAAAAGACGATTGCTGATACGATTGGAATAGTTATAACGGACAAAAGCGTTGTCAGCGCAACACCCCTTGCTGCCAGCTCTGCCTCCTTACTGTCTCCGTACTGCTGCATCAGCATTGCGTTCATGCTTGCCGCAGGTGTTGCTATCATAATCATACAGACCCCGCACAACATATCATTGCTGATTACATGCTTAATCACAGGCATAAAAAGAACCGGAAGCACTAAAAGCTTTGAAATGGAATAGGAGAGCATCCTTATATCCATAAACAGTTCTCTAAGAGGCATATCTGCCAGCGAAATTCCGATCACGATCATACTAAGAGGCGCCGTAAGTCCACTAAGTCCGCCCATCGTTGTATTAAAAAACTGCGGTGTAGGAATCTTGAGCAGATAGATGGCAATGGCAATTATGCTGCTGATGACGCCAATATTCAATATTTTTATCCATTCAATCCTCCCCATATTCTGGCCTCTTGCAGTCTGTATTCCATAGGTATACATCAGCACATTAAACAGCATGGAAAAGATGGCCGCATATAAAAGGGCATCCTGACCATATACGGCCGCTATAACCGGAAAACCCATAAAACCAATATTATTAAAGGCTGACATAAGCCTGTAAATTTTTTTCTCCTTTGCTTCTGCACGGAAAAGTACCGGAAGTAAAAGGGACAGCGCCACCATTCCCCCCAAAATGACAATAGCCGTTAAGGCAGTTACAAGAAGCTCTCTGCCTTCAATCATTCCGTCTCCATTCACGACTGCTGACAGTGTAAGCGCCGGATTCGCCACGTTCACCACTATCCAGGATATCCTTTTACTAAATTCTTCATCCATAATTCCCCTCTTCGCAGCGGCGTACCCTATCACAATGTAAATAAATAATACAATCATCTGTTGTAAAAGCAGCATACTCTTTTTCCATCCCATCCATATATTTAACATATATAGCATACCACATTTTTAAGAATGTTCAAGAGTCCAAATCCACACTATTCCTTTAATGACTCCAGGGCGGGACCGTCAAGAAGCTTTCCGTCTCTGTCGAAGCGTGAACCATGGCACGGGCAGTCCCAGGTTCCCTCCTCCGGATTCCAGGCCAGCTTACAGCCCATGTGTGCACACCGCTTCGTATGCCTCGTACTAGCCAGATTTTTCACTGCCTCCTTCTGATTGACGGAAAACTCTCTAATTCCTAGCATTGGTATAGGTCTTTGAGGAGAAAATACATCCGCCTCCGGCACCTCCATTCCCTCTATCATGCAGGAGATAATCCTTGCGCTTACCATAGACTGAGTCATCCCCCATTTTCCGAATCCTGTAGCCACATACCAGCCCTTTCTTCTTCCTGGGCTGAATTTCCCGATATAAGGAATACCATCCAGCGTCATACAGTCCTGTGCCGACCACCGCGACATCTCCTGCGCCCCCGGCCACATTTCCTCCGCCTTATTAGCAAGCCCTTCATAACCTGCGTCATGGCTTTTCCTGTCCTCTTTAAAATCCCCCGTCCTGTGTCCTCCGCCCCCAAACAAAAGAACATCTCCCTCACCGCGGAAAGAATATCCATTACTATCTATCCCCAAATAATATCCATCCAATTCCTGCGCCCCCTTAAGAGCCAGCACATAACTTCTGGACTGGTACATCCTGGCAAAATAATATCCCGGCATATTAACAAACGGAAAATGACATGCAAAAACAATCTTCCCTGCCGTCACTGTCCCCCGCTCCGTAACCACCCGGCTTCTCCCCTCCCCATCATATACAACTTTCTTAACCTTCGTTTCCTCAAAAATCCGCAGCTTCTCCGAAACCCCTTTCAAAAATTTAAGGGGATGAAACCTTGCCTGATTTTCATATGTCAGCACACTCTTCACCGGAAAAGGAAGCTCACACTCCTTCCTGTAAACCATCTGAATTCCAAGCCCTGCCGCCGCCTCCGCCTCCTTCTTAAGCGTCTCTGTCCCTTCACAGGAATAAAGATTCCCATTACACCGCACAAAATCACATTCTATCCTGCACTCCTCTATCACTCTTTCATACTCTCCGACTGCCCATTCTTGAAATCCCGCATAATGCTTCGCCTTCTCCCGTCCATATATCTGAATCATCTTATCATAAATCACCCCGTGCTGGGAAGTAATTTTAGCCGTTGTCCCCCCAGTCTGCCCGCTTCCAATACGATTCCCTTCCAAAATAACCACATCAATCCCTTTTTTCGCAAGCATATACCCCGTAAGAACCCCCGCAAGCCCCCCGCCGACAACCACAACCTCTACATCCAAATCCCCCTTAAGCGGATTCCTCTTCTGTACCATCACTGTATCCATCCAAATACTCCTCATACCATCACCTCAAAAATAGTATACCCCCCAGACCGCCGCAAAATTCATAACATTATAGCTTCCAGGCTCACTGCTCCGCGGGAATAAGCCGTCAGTGTGCCGCCATAGCACTCCCCTGCATCTGTAATCGTCTGTTTTACACCGTTTGGAGACACGGCCATAATCTGTTAATGAAAAGAAGCCGTTATACAGGACCGCGCCATGTACCACAAGTACATGGCGCGAAGACAGTTGAGACGAGAATTCATCAAGAATTCTCATCGAATCTGTCTGATGTCCTGTATAACGGCTTCTTTGAGTTTACAGATTATCCGTGTCGGAACCGGTGTAAAACAGACGATTACAGATGCAGGGGAGTGCTATGGCGGTACACGTCCTCCTTATATACCCCCTACTGATTCGCCCTATAAGCCTCATCCGCCCCATACACATCAAATCCGCTTTCCTTCAATATCTCCACAACCTTCTGCGGGTCATCACTCTTAAGCACTGCTGCCGCATCGCTTCCGTTTGCAAATGCGTACATATACTCCACATTTACCTTTCCCTCCACGATCTGGTGCATCGCCTTACTTAAGGAGCCTGCCGCATGAGGAACCCTAAGAGCCACCACATCCGTAAGCATAGATGTAATCCCCTCTGCCTTAAGGGCAGCCTTCCCTTTTTCCGGCTCTGACACAATCATGCGCAGCATCCCGTATTCGGATGTATCTGCAAGACTTAACGCCACAATATTTACATCATTTTTAGCAAGGACCTTTAAAACCTCGTCCAGGCGTCCTTCCCTGTTTTCTAAAAATACAGATAACTGCTGAATCGTATTACTAAAACCCATGACATTTCCTCCTTTTTAAAGCTCCCTGTTATCAATGACACGTTTTGCTTTTCCTTCACTTCTCTGGATGGTCTTCGGCTCTACAAGCTTCACTCTTACGGACACTCCCAGCGCCTGCTTAAGCACTGCGCCCACCTTTATCTTTAACTGGTCAAGCTTCCTGATCTCATCTGAAAAATACTTCTCATCCACTTCAACCATTACGGTAAGGACATCCAGATTATTTTCACGATCAACAATAAGCATGTAATGAGGCGCAACACCGCCGCCCATGGAAAGAAGGGCTGTCTCAACCTGAGTCGGGAATACATTGACGCCCCGGATAACCTTCATATCATCTGTACGTCCGGTGAACTTCTGGATCCTGGGAAGGGTTCTTCCACATTCGCAGGTACTATGTTCTATACTTGTAAGATCCTTTGTGCGGTAACGGATCAGAGGCATTCCTTCCTTTGCAAGAGTCGTAAATACCAGCTCCCCGGTCTCGCCGTCCCTGCAGGCTGACTGATCCGCCGGATTTAAAATCTCAGGATAGAAATAATCCTCATACACATGAAGTCCCTTATGATGGATACAGTCCACTGCCACTCCCGGCCCGGTAATCTCACACAGTCCGTAAATATCAAAGCTGTTGATATTCAAAATATCCTCTATCTTCTTTCGCATCTCATCTGTCCAGGGCTCCGCGCCGTTGATGCTGGCTTTTATCTGAAGGCGCTCCACAATTCCCGCCTCCTGGGCCGCCTCTGCAAGATACAGCGCATAAGAAGGCGTACATGCAAATGCCGTTGCCCCGAAATCCTCCATGCACATAAGCTGGCGCTTCGTGTTTCCGGAGGACATAGGAATTGCCATAGCCCCAAGAGCCTGCGCTCCTAAGTCCAGTCCCATTCCTCCTGTAAACAGCCCGTAGCCGTAGCATACATGGATACGGTCTGCCGCGCCAAGTCCTGCCATGACAAGTCCTCTCGCCACACATTCTCCCCACACATCAACATCCCGCTGAGTATAGGAGGCAAGGGTAAGCTTTCCTGTTGTTCCGGAGGTTCCCTGTACTCTTGCAATCTTCTCCTTTGGTACTGCCAGAAGTCCAAAAGGATAATTATCCCTTAAGTCCTCTTTTGTCGTAAACGGAAGTCTGCTGATATCCTCAATACCTTTAATATCTCCCGGCTTTACTCCAAGATCATCCATTTTTTTACGGTAGAATGGTACATTCTCATACACATTCTTTACCTGCTTTACAAGACGCTCACTTTGCAGTGCACTCATCTCATCTCTGCTCATACATTCAATTTTCGGGTCACGTATCGTTTCTTTCCAGTTTTCCAATGCTATTTTTGCCATCTTTTTCTCTACTCCTCATCTTTTTCGCATTTTTAACTGCCAGCACTTCGTTTTCCTGCCCTTCGCCTCCGGCCGGCTAACCCATAACGAGACGAAGGTTCATAAACGTGAACCTCATATCAAATGCTTTCTGCTGTCTGTGCACCTTGCGCCACCTCCTCACAGTTACGTTACTGTTCACTTTGTTCACAGTAACGCAGTTACAATTCGTATCCCACATCGAACGCTTTTTTATTTATTTCAATCGTCTTTTGCGGCACTGTATTCTCAATCACGCTATACCACTGCTCCTTCGAAAAGTCCATATGCTGCGCGGCAATCCCAAGCACAATCAGATTAAAAACCCTGGAATTACCCAGCTTTTTTGCTTCCTCCGTTGCATTTACCGTATACACCTTATATATCTCTTTTAAATTCTCTATAATATTCTCCGGATATTCTGCCGCGCCGATTACAACCGGCATAGGGTCAATCCTCCAGTCATTGATAATAAGAACCCCGTCCTCTTTGAGGAAGTGTGCATATCTAAGAGCCTCTAAACGCTCAAATGCAATAATCACATCTGCCTGCCCTTCCTCTACAATAGGCTCTGCCACCGCCCCGCCGTAGCGCACAAAGGTGACAACACTGCCTCCCCGCTGTGCCATGCCGTGGACCTCTGAAAGCTTCACGTCATATCCGCCCAGAATCGCAAGCCCTCCTAAAATTCTGCTGGTAAGGAGCGTCCCCTGTCCGCCTACGCCGACAATCATAATATTCTTTACAGCCATTATCTGTCTTCCTCCTTTACCAGTTCAATAACACCAAATTTACATAAATCCGCACAGAGGCCGCAGCCAGTACACATCGTATCATCAATATGTACCGTACCGTCCCCGTTTCTTGTCATAGCAGGGCAGCCCGGCTTCATACACATGCCGCACTTCTTACATTTGTCCTCATGAACAGCATATAATGGTTTCTTCCCTTTGCTAAGGAGCACGCAGGAAGTTTTTGTGATAATTACAGAAACCTCATCTCTTGCTGTCTCTTCCTTTACCACCTTCTCCAATGTCTCTATGTCAAAAGCATTTACCTCTGTTACATGCTTAACCCCGAGGGCACGGCAGAGTGAGGGAATATCTATGGCATAGGTGGGCTCCCCCTGAAGGGTCTTTCCTGTGGCCGCATGATCCTGATGCCCCGTCATGCCGGTTGTGGAATTATCCAGTATGATCACTGTACCTGACGCCTTGTTGTACATCATGTTCATAAGCGAGTTCACGCCTGTATGTAAAAATGTGGAGTCTCCGATGACTGCCACCCAGTTTTTCACATAATCCTTCCCTTTTGCCTTTTCCATCCCGTGAAGGCTTGAAATACTTGCGCCCATGCAGATAGTCGTGTCTACAACATTTAAGGGTGCAACAGCCCCCAGCGTATAGCAGCCGATATCTCCTGCCGCATGGAGCTTCAGCTTATTAAGCACATGGTAAACGCTTCTGTGAGGACAGCCCGGACACAAAACCGGAGGTCTCACCGGTGCCTTCTCTGGCTCCTTTATCATAAGCTTTTCCCCGAGAATACTCTCTCTTAACATGTTAGCGCTGTATTCGCCCTGAATCGTAAAGATCTCCTTGCCTGTCACCGGAATTCCCCAGGATTTCACCTGCTCCTCAATAACCGGCTCCAGCTCCTCCACTACATATAGCTTCCTGACCTTTGACGCGAAATCCTGAATCAGCTTCCTCGGAAGGGGGTTCACCATACCGAGCTTAAGTACCGAAGCCTCCGGCAGCGCCTCCTTTACATACTGGTAGGGAATCCCGCTTGTGATGATGCCAATATCCGTGCTCTTCATCTCCACACGGTTTACCGGAAGTGTATCTGCCGCTTCGGCAAGCTCCCGGTTTCTCTTTTCAATCTCCACATGCCGGGGCTTCGCATTGACCGGCATCATAACCGTTTTTCTTATATCCTTTACATAAGGCCTGTCAGAAGGCTCCGTGCGTTCATAAAGCTTAACAAGCCCCTGGGAATGTGCAAGCCTTGTTGTAGTACGTAAAATAAACGGACGATCAAAGCGCTCGCTTAACTCAAAGGCCATTTTCATATATTCCTTGGCCTCAGAGCTGTCAGAAGGCTCTAACACCGGCAGTGCCGCCGCGCGCGCCACCATTCTTGTATCCTGCTCATTTTGGGAGCTGTAAAGACCCGGATCGTCTGCCACTACAAACACCATCCCTGCGTTTACTCCCATGTAGGATACCGTATAGGCCGGGTCTGCTGCCACATTAAACCCAACATGCTTCATACAGCACATGGATCTTACTCCTGCCACCGATGCACCTATGGCCACCTCCGCAGCAACCTTCTCATTGGGAGACCACTCGCAGTACAATGCATCCTTGTATTGTACCAGATATTCGCTGATTTCTGTACTGGGCGTCCCCGGATACGCGGCCGAAACCTTTACTCCTGCCTCATATGCACCTCTGGCAATTGCCTCATTTCCAAGCATTATTACTTTTTTCAGTTCTGACATCTCGCTTTTTCATCCTTTCGTGTGCCTATTCTTCTCCATCCATCGGTGATAGGACGGATAAGGTTCCTTTCATCGTGTCATCATAGAATTTATACTGGTTTCTTCCGCCTCTCTTCGATGCATAAAGCGCCTGATCCGCAGCATGGAAAAGACTTTCATAGTCCTCTCCGTCTTTTGGAACCAGCGCCACTCCCATGCTGACGCCAATTTTAAAATTCTCATATTCTCCGGCAACAATCTGGAACACTCTTTCTACCTGACCCTCATAATTGCCGCCGTGCTCGAGGAAAACCATAAATTCATCTCCGCCGACCCTGGCCATTGTATCATCTTTTCTTAAATTATCCTTAAGCTTCTTTGCCACATGCTTTAATACCTCATCTCCGAATAAATGACCGTACTGATCGTTTGCCTCCTTAAAGTGATCCAAGTCAAATAAAATCAGGCTGTATGGATCATCTCTTCTTTCCGACAAGATCATCTCAATCCTCTTACGTGCATTTTTATGGTTAAAAAGTCCTGTCAGTGTATCATGCGCCGCCTCCTTTTCCAGGCTGTCCATCCGCTTATAGTCCTCATCTGCATTCACAAATTTTCCGATTGCGCCTGTATAGTGCAGATCCTCTTCACTGCCCTCCCACATAGCGCGCACTACCAGCTTGTGCCACCGCAGCTCACCGCCGATACGCAAAGGATAAGCACCTGTAACAATAGGATTGGCTGCATTTGCTTTTCTGACCCTTTTGCGTATTTCCATCATCTTTTCCTTGTCGAGAATACGCCGCATTCTCTCATCATCGCAGGGATTCATAATTGTCTCCTCTACTCCGAGATATCTCGCTCCCCATTCGGTCAGTTCAACCATATCTGCATCTACATTATACTCAAATTGAATTTCCTTTGACATAGATGCAAAAAACTGATATTTAATTCTTTCCTTTTCTAACAGCCGAAGCGTCCTGTCCGAAGCGCCCATATCGCCCTTTTCAAACAGCTCTGTTGTCATACTCTGTGCCTCATTCTTCGGTGACTGTCTGGTGGAATGGCTTTCAAGCTCCTTCTTAAGCTCTTCCTTTATATCCTGGAGACACTCTAAAAGCAGCGGATTAAAGGCACCGCACTCTCCATTCATAATCATCTCTACGGCCTTTTCATGTGAAAATGCCGGCTTATATACACGTTTACTGGTCAATGCGTCATATACATCCGCCATAGCAACCACCTGGGCGGAAACAGGAATCTCTTCCCCCTTAAGCCTGTCAGGATATCCTCTGCCGTCATACCGCTCATGATGCCACCGGCAGATCTCATAGGCAACCTTGATCATCTCCTCTTCGCGCCTGTCAGATACATTCATAAGCATATCACCGCCAATTGCCGCATGGGTCTTCATAATCTCAAACTCTTCATCTGTCAGTCTTCCGGGTTTATTCAATATCTTTTCGTCAATTGATATCTTTCCGATATCATGGAGAGCCGAGGCAAGAGCAATCATAGCAATCCTCGTGTGATTCATCTCATACTTGTCTGTCTTTTCTGCCAGCTTTTTAAGGAGCATCTCTGTAATCGTACGTACATGGAGTACATGAAGACCGCTTTCACCATTACGAAACTCTACGATATTGCTCAATATCTCCACCATAAGTGAACTGCTTTTTTCTTTTTCCAGAATCTGCTCCGTAACCATACCCTGGAGCATCTTCTGCTTTGTGTAAAGCATAATGGTATTATTTACCCTCCGCCTTACAACCTTGCCGTCAAAGGGACGGCTGATATAGTCCGTAACTCCCATATCATACGCCTGATTCACATGGGTAGAGGATGTCTCAGCAGATATCATGATTACAGGAATACTGCCTATCCAGCCTCCCTTATTCATAACTGCCAACACTTCAAATCCATCCATCTGCGGCATAACAACATCAAGAAGCATCAGGGCAATCTCTTCCTCATGCTTCTTGATCTCTGCAATTCCCTCCAGTCCGTTACATGCTTCCAGAATCTCATAGTCATCCCCAAGCATATCCGCCAGAATGGAACGATTCATCTCCGAATCATCTACTACTAATATTTTTTTCTTCTTAACTGTCTTCATACTGCTCATATATTATATCTCACATTTCTATTCAATACTTCTTATGCCGTCCGTAACAATCCGGTAATCCTCTTCCACCTGTTTGAAAAGTGCCTGAACCTGAGCCGGATCCGGATTATCCCGCAGCTCCTCCGTCAGGGCACTGCTTGAATCCGCAAGCAGCTTAAGGCTTAAGTTCATACAGATTCCCTTTATGGTATGGGATGCCATGAAAGCATCCTTATAGTTTTCAGAGGCAATCGCTTCTTTAAGGTTCGCAAAGCTTTTATCGTCTGCCATTTTCTTTAAATACTTACTTACAAGCCTCTCCGTTCCCAGTCTGCTCATGACCTCTTCATACTCTTTTCCTGCCGGGTCAATAGATGCGTAAAACTCCTGTATATTCATCATACTCCTCCTTTTTTGTCTCATCTGCTTTGAAAACTGTCTGATACTACTAACACTTTTAATATTACGATATCCATCATAATATTGTCAATTCTATTATTATTTTTAGATTTCTTTTATTTCCTCCTTGAAGCCTTCTCCCACAACCTCATTCGATTCCATAATAATTGTAAAGGCCTGGGGATCGAGCTTATGCACCATTTTCTTAATCATATACATCTGCTTATTGTTACATGCGCACATAATCACATCCTTCTGCCTCTTGGAATAGCTTCCCATTCCTTTCAGAATTGTAGAGCCTCTCCCTGCATACTCATCAATCTGGGCTGACAGCTTTTCTCCGTGTTCCGTTACAATAAGCGTCATCTTTCCTTCATCCATACCGTACATAATCTTATCCATGATAAGTGTCATAATATAAGTAACAATAATTCCGTAAATAAATCCGTCCACATCTTTAAAAATCAGCAGACTTCCAAGCAGTATGGTAGAAAAATCCTGTACTGCGGTTATCATCCCAAGGGATATGTGAGGCTTTACCTTTTTGATAGCGACACTGATAAAATCCTGGCCGCCCGTAGAAGATCCTCTCATAAATATAATCGCATATCCGATTCCGCATAAGACCCCCATACAGAGGGCGGCAAGAAGCCTGCTTCCGTCATAAACCGGAAGCAGGGGCGCAATATAATCCATAAAAACAGAGGATATTATCATTGTCTTTAAGGATTTCATTAAAAATACTTTCCCTAAAAATTTATAACAGAAAATCGTAACCGGAATATTTAAGATAATCGTTCCCACACCTACAGGAATCCCGAACAGATGATACATGATAATTGCAACCCCTGAAAAGCCCGCAACCGGGAAATTCGCATTCAGCGCAAAATTGTATACCCCCACTGCAATTAAAATGCTGGCAGTAATATCCGTTAAAATATCCAGTCCTGTTTCTTTCCATTTTATATTTTTCATGTATCTTCCTCCTAATCCATACCATTTTTATTACTGTTCACTCCTGAATCATTTTCTTACGGTCTGCGCAGTAAATGCGCTGACCTGTGAACCCCGCATGACGGCATGCTCCCCATATTTTTCCCGCATCTTGTCCATTGCTTTGTCAAGCTCTTCCAGCTTCTGTTCTTTTTTGTTTCTCTTTTCTCCCTTCCAGGGGATATCAAAAATACTCATCTGCTCCGGTTCTTTTTCATCCGCAAGCTTAGAGCTTCTGATCCCCAGAAGCCTTATGGGATCCTGATTCCACAATTCCCTGAATAAAATGACCGCCGTATCATAAATAAGCTTGTCACTGTTGGTTGGCCTTAAAAGCTGTTTTTGATGCGAGCATGTCTCAAAATTATAATATTTGATCTCCACACTTAACATTCCCGCCTTCTGTCCTGCCTTCCTAAGTCTTCCCCCGACACTTTCGGAAAGCATAAGAAGAACCTCTTTGGCTTCCTCCTCGGTTACCGCATCCTTGGAAAGCGTAGTGGAATTCCCGATTCCCTTTGCCTCTGCCTGCTCTGTCTCCACAACAGAATCATCAATTCCATTCGCAAATTCCCAAAGCCTTCTTCCGTGGCTTTTAAGATGCAGTGTTATAAGCTTTGGATCCATCCGAGCCAGATCTCCGATTGTATAAACCTCTAATTTTTTTAAGGTCTCCACACTAGAACGGCCTGCCATATATAATTCGGAAAGCGGCAGGGGCCACATTTTCATCTGTATTTCCCCGGGATACAGCGTGTGCACCCTGTCTGGCTTCTCAAAGTCTGACGCCATCTTTGCAAGCACCTTTACACTGGAAATCCCGATATTAACCGTAAAGCCGAAGCGTCTGCGTATTTCATCCTTTATCTGGAATGCCGCCGCTTTAGGTGAATGAAATCTCCCGGCAATTCCGGTAAAATCCATATAACATTCATCAACGCTTACCTGCTCGATATCCGGCGTGTATTCCATAAGAAATTTCATCAGCTTTTCACTGTATGCATGATAAAGCTGATGATCTGGCGGCTCCATTAAAAGCATGGGGCACTTACGAAAGGCATTCACAACAGGTTCACCCGTGCGAATGCCGTATTTCCTGGCAGAAACGGATTTCGCAAGGACAACGCCATGACGCGTTTCTTTATCCCCGCCGATAATGGCGGGGACTGTACGGATATCCACCTCTGCTCCATTCTTAAGTTGTTCTACCGCCGTCCAGCTAAGGTAGGCGGAATTAACATCAATATGAAATATTACGGGCACTTAATCTTTACTCCTTGCTGTCAGCTTTCCATTCTCTGCGTCAATGATAATCGTCTCACCCGTCCCGATACCTCCTCCCAGCATCAGCCTTGCTGCCAGAGTCTCCACATGCTTCTGCAGATAACGTTTAAGAGGCCTTGCCCCGTAGGCCGGCTCATAGCCTCCCTCTACGATCTGTGCCTTCGCTTCCTCTGTAAGCCGGACGGAAATCTCTTTATCCATAAGACGTTTATTCATATCAGCTATTAATAGATCAATGATGTCACAAATATCCGCTTTCGTCAATGGTTTAAATAAAATTGTCTCGTCCAGCCGGTTCAGAAATTCCGGCCTGAAATGTGTTCGAAGTTCTCCCATCACTGCCCTCTGGCTCTCCTCGCTTATATTTCCCTTCTCATCAATCCCTTCCAGAAGATAAGATGACCCAATATTGGAGGTCATAATCAAAATCGTATTTTTAAAATCCACGGTGCGTCCCTGTGAATCTGTAATCCGCCCATCGTCCAGCACCTGCAGAAGGACATTGAACACATCTGGGTGTGCCTTTTCAATCTCGTCAAAAAGGACAACAGAATAAGGCTTTCTCCTTACAGCCTCCGTAAGCTGTCCGCCCTCATCATACCCCACATATCCCGGAGGCGCCCCGATAAGGCGGGATACGGAATATTTCTCCATATATTCGCTCATATCGATCCGCACCATGTTGTTCTCGTCATCAAAAAGACTCTGTGCAAGAGCCTTAGCAAGCTCTGTCTTCCCCACACCCGTAGGTCCCAGGAATAAAAAGGAGCCAATGGGCTTCGTGGGATCCTTAATTCCTGCCCTGGAGCGGATAATAGCTTCTGTCACAAGCTCCACACCCTCATCCTGTCCGATCACACGCTTGTGAAGCTCCTCCCCCAGATGAAGGGTCTTGCTTCTTTCACTTTCGCCTAGCTTTGCTACCGGGATTCCCGTCCAGCGGGATACAATCCTTCCAATCTCCTCATCTGTCACACTCTCATGGACAAGGGAGAGCTCCTCGTCCTTAACCTTGCTTTCTTCTTCCGCAAGCTGCTGCTTAAGCTGGGGAAGCCTTCCGTACTGCAGCTCGGCGGCCTTGTTCAGATCATATTCATGCTGGGCCTTTTCAATAGCCTTGTTGACCTGCTCAATCTCCTCTCTAAGCTTCTGCACACGCTCAATGCCTACCTTTTCATTGTCCCACTGGGCCTTCTTTCCCGCAAATTCCTCTCTAAGCTCGGAAAGCTCCTTCTGAATATGGAGAAGTCTGTCCTGGCTTAAGCGGTCTTCCTCCTTTTTAAGCGCTGCCTCCTCGATCTCCAGCTGCATAATCTTCCTCTGTAATTCATCAAGCTCCGTGGGCATAGAGTCAAGCTCTGTTTTAATAAGCGCACATGCCTCATCCACAAGGTCAATCGCCTTGTCCGGGAGAAACCTGTCGGAGATATACCGGTTTGAGAGGGTGGCTGCGGCCACAAGGGCGCCGTCCGTAATCTTAACGCCGTGGAATACCTCATACCGTTCCTTTAATCCCCGGAGAATAGAAATAGCATCCTCCACTGTCGGTTCGTCAACAAGCACCGGCTGGAACCGACGTTCCAGCGCCGCGTCCTTCTCAATATACTGACGGTATTCGTCCAGTGTCGTAGCTCCGATACAGTGAAGCTCGCCCCTTGCCAGCATAGGCTTTAACATATTTCCGGCATCCATGGCTCCGTCCGTCTTTCCGGCTCCTACAATAGTGTGAAGCTCATCAATAAAAAGAATAATCCTTCCGTCACTGTTCTTCACATCCTCAAGAACAGCCTTTAAGCGCTCCTCAAACTCTCCTCTGTACTTCGCCCCTGCTACAAGGGCACCCATGTCCAGGGAAAATATTGTCTTATCCTTCAGTCCCTCCGGCACATCCCCCCGCACAATCCGCTGGGCCAGACCTTCTACCACCGCAGTCTTTCCAACTCCGGGTTCTCCAATTAAAACAGGATTATTCTTCGTCTTTCTGGACAGAATCCTGATCGCATTACGGATCTCCGCATCCCGTCCTATAACCGGATCAAGCTTCTGTTCCCTGGCGCGCTCTACCAGATCTGATCCGTATTTATTTAACGTATCATAGGTGCTTTCCGGATTGTCGCTTGTCACCCTCTGATTGCCCCGCACAGTGGACAGCGCCTTAAGGAATCCGTCCCTGGTGATCCCCATTTCACGGAAAATCGTCTTAAGCTCCCGGTTTGCGTACTTTATAATAGCAAGGAAAATATGTTCTACAGATACATATTCATCCCCCATCTGCTTTGCCTCGTCCTCTGCGTGAATAAGAGCCTTATTCAAATCCTGCCCCACGTACTGCTGGCCTCCCTGAACCTTGGTACGCTTTCTCAAAGCTTCCTCCGTGCGGTTAATGATAAGGTTCTTATCAATTCCCATCTTCTCCATAAGCTTTAAGATAAGACTGTCATCCTGAGTAAGAAGAGCATAGAGAAGGTGCTCCTGCTCGATTTCCTGGTTGCCGTACTCAAGGGCAATACGTTCACAGTCCTGAACAGCCTGCATGGATTTCTGCGTAAATTTGTTTATATTCATAACACTGCCTCCTTTAAACATCAGACATTTGTTTTCTTGTTCTACATGAACTATAACACTTATTATTAGCCACGTCAAGAGGTGAGTGCCAACTTTCTAATAATCACCATTGGTTTATTTTTTACGGTCCGCCCATGAGCGCAAGAAAGTAGTTCAGATGTAGTAACGATTTGTAAACAGTAAAGACAAAAATATCATAGTCCCACTTTCCCCCTGAGACTATGATACTTGCTCCTATGTCTATATTCTTTTCCAAATCGTTTATAAATAATACGCCCACATGGCCTGAAACTGTTCTACAATATCCTCATAGCTCCACATCTTCTCACTGTTTTCTCTGCTGAAAGGATCAAGAACTCTCACATTTCCATCGTCATACTCTGTCAGTACAATAAAATGACCATTACTTGTAAAATCTCCGGGCCCTACGTTACAAATAACCGGATGTCCGCTTGCTAACTCCGCGGCAACAACATTCTCCGCATTATTTATCTCAAAACAGGAAACACCCCAGTTCTGCGATGCCTGTTCCATAAAAAGCCATACCGTATCATTCATGTCATCAACATAGCCGTTCTCCATTCCATATGCAGCCACCTTAGCCGGAGTTATGGACGCATCACCAGTAAGCCCCGTAAGAACCATGGCCATACAGGTAGGACCGCAGCCACTTACTGCGACAGTACTTGTCCCATAAGCTGCATAGCCCCAGCGCTCATCCCACTGCAGGAGATGGGGAACCACTCCCTGGGTCACCTCACCTACCGTATCCGCGGAAGGAAGATCCTTTTTTGCACTGTAATTCTGCACAAAATCTATAGTCTCCTCATTCTTGGAAAGCAGATCCACGATCTCTTCCGGACAGCCTGCTGCCTGCGCCTCCTGCTTCACACGCATCAGACGCTCGCCGGGGGTCTCCTTATCTTCTTTCGCTTTTTCCTTCTTTTGTTCTTTCTCTGCCTCTTTTTCAATGTGTGCTGTTTCCTGTACCTTCTTCTTATGTATATGGTTTGCCGTACAGGAAATAATCGACATAATGACCAAAATAAGAACAGCTCCTATTAGCATAAGCTGTCTTCTTACCCTCTGTCTGCGCCGGCTGTGTATGCGCCTGCGTCTTTGCCTGTTTCTATCTATCGTATCATTCAACATGTTTTATCCGCTCCTTGTAGACATTTATTATACTATAAAATCCTTCTCCCTTCAACTCAATAAATCTTAAGATTCTATATAATTACAGTATAATTCTGGAATACAGATAAAAATTTTCAACCGTACAGATGGAAAAACCTGAATATATTAAACACTTTATCGGACATCATAACGTAAAGACGGATACCAATTTCTTCATTGATACCCGCCTTTACTTTGATCCTTCAATCATTCTTTTTTACCTCTTTCGCTTTCGGTTCAAGTCTCTTGATGTTCCTTCAATTACCTGTCCGATTAATTATGGTATTTTTTAAGTTTAAGCTTTTGGTGGTCCGTACCTCCTTTTCATAAACTTTTCTTGATTCCTGATACTTCAGCGCCTTTTCTCAAGAATCCTATTCAACACCTGTGCCGATTCAAACAACTGCTTCTTACTTACAGCTCGCGTCTGTCTTGTAATTCGGCTTAGTTATTTGTTGAATATAGAATAGCATATCCACAGCCTATTTGTCAATATGTTTTTTCAAAAAATTATATTTTTTATTTCTTCTTATTCTAAAAAAATGTTTTGTCAGAATATTCTGTTTTTTATCCTGCATGTAAAAACTACTGCTTTGTCAATTTCAATGCCTGTTTTACCTAAATATTTTTACTTATTTTATTTTTCTATATACCATGGAATCATATGGCAAAAAGTGTTATAATTTTTTTATTAATGGAGGATTTAAAAATGGGAAGAAATGAAAATATCACTATTTTTCAGGATACGGAAAGGCTCTGCAAGACAAATGACCTGTTAGTGCAGGCTGTCAGGTATTCGTCAAAAAATCAGAAGCTAATATCAGGGTCAAAGGAGTTCAAGCCGTCCGGCTGCGCAGAAAGGAAATATGAGTCTTCGGCTTCGCTGACCGTATCTGAAAAACGGACTCTTGAGGCTGCGTCCTATTATAAGGGGCAGAAAACCGCTGTTTTAAATTTTGCATCTGCCACCAACCCGGGCGGAGGCGTTATCAAGGGCTCCAGTGCCCAGGAGGAGGCCATCTGCCGCTGCTCCAGCCTGTATTTTAATCTGAATGAAAAGGCCATGTGGGACGGCTTCTATTCACCTCATCGGGCCGGAAGAAACCCTCTTCACAATGATGACTGCATCTACACGCCGGATGTCGTAGTGTTTAAGTCAGATACCGCAAGTCCTGTGCTTCTTCCCGAAGAAGACTGGTACAAGGTAAATGTGATTACCTGCGCAGCCCCGAACCTGCGAGAACGCCCTGCAAATTCCATGAACCCCGGAGATGGAAATACCCCAGTGAGACTTTCGGACAGGGACTTACTGGCAATCCACGAAAAGAGGCTTGGCAGAATCCTTGATATCGCGGCGGCGGAGGAAAATGAAGTGGTAATTCTGGGCGCTTTTGGATGCGGTGCATTTTTAAATCCCCCGCGGATTGTCGCGCGGGCAATGAAAAATGTAGTGAAGGAACGCAGATATGATTTCAAGGCCATCGAATTTGCTGTTTACTGCCCGCCGAGAGATGACAGCAACTATAGGGTGTTTGAACGGATTATGAATTTCTGACCGGCAAATCTGTTGTAATGGCTGTCGCCGGCGCCACTGGCAAAAAGCCCAGGAATATTTTAATAAGTTTAGGAAACAGACTGTATGAAATGGGAAAATGTATATGTTTTTATCAGCTCTACGTTTAACGACATGCATGCCGAGAGGGATTACCTGGTAAAGAGGGTGTTCCCGGAGCTTCGCATCTGGTGTGCAGAAAGAAAAATGAAATTAATGGATATTGATCTGCGCTGGGGCGTCAGCGAGGCGGATGCGGTAGAAAACAAACGCGTGGTGGAGGTGTGTCTGAAAAATATTGACAAATGCCGTCCCTTTTTCCTCTGCTTTTTAGGACAGCGCAGAGGATGGGTGCCGGGCAGGGAAGACATCAATCCGGAAATTCTTCAGGAATTTCCGGAGCTTGCACAATATCTGGGGAAGACTTCCGTAACTGAGCTGGAGATTCTGCACGCCCTGATGCATCCTATGGCACAGGACAGAAAGGCTGTCCGCCATGCCCGGTTTTATTTCCGGGATGACTCTTATCTGAAGCAGATCAAGGATAAAGGGGTCCGGGAATTATTTTCACCCTCACAGAAGTTCTGGAGTAAAAAGGATGGGGAACTGGAGCGCTTCAAAAAAAGTGTCCGCGGCTCTTACCCTGTCTATGATTATCATGGGGAGTGGAATAACAGCCTGGTTTCCCATGAGCTTACAAATGTCCGGGGCGCAGACTGCTCACGGGGAAGGCTTGAACACTTTACGGTGGAACAGCTCTCACTAAAGGATCATATTCTGGAGTGGCTGAAGGAAGCAATTCTTGCAGAGTTCCCGGAACACCGGAGTGTGGAAGAAATGCTTAATCCCCTGGAGCTGGAGCTTGACAGACAGGATACGGCGTTATTTTCGGCCTGTGATGCCTATCTTCCGAGAAAGGAGGCGGAGGAAGCCCTTCTTTCTTATATAAATGGGGACGTTGCCGCTCCTTTGATACTGAACGCCCAGGCAGGGGCAGGAAAGACCTCCCTGCTGGCCCATATGATTCAGGAGAATTGTTTTCATATAGAAGTATTCTACCGTTTCTGCGGTATTACGGCGGAATCTGCTACTGCCGAAAAGCTTATTACTTCCCTGCTCCAGGAGATGGAGCTTCGGGGGCTGATAACTAAAAAGGAACTGGAGCATCCGGCAGATATTCTTCTGATGCTCTTTAGTAGTATTATGAAAAAAGCGGCCGCGAAAGGCGGGCTTCTTATTATTCTGGACGGAATAGACCAGCTGGAAGGTCCGAACCGGAATCTGCAGTGGCTTCCGGCAAAGCTTCCGTCCGGCGTAAAGGTAATCTTAAGTACCAAAACCGATGGAAGGAAAGCATTTCTGGATGAGCTTAAAAACCGTGGAATGTATCTCTATACCCTGGGGCTTATGACAGACACTGATACAAAACGCCGCCTAATCAAGGAATATATGGGACGATTTCTAAAGGACATGGATGATATCCAGACAGAGTGTGTGACAGATATGGAAGGGAGCAGCAATCCCCTTTTCCTTAAAATTGTTCTGAATGAGCTTCGTATGTACGGCTCCTTTGACACACTGATGGAGCAGCTTCGCACGAACTACGGCAGTTCTCCCCGCGAGGCTTTCATCCCGGTTATCAGAAGAACCGCCGAAGAAATGGACGCAGAGGGCACCGGCGGCATCGGCACTGTCTATATTGTACTGGGAACCATGGCCTTTGCCAGAGAGAGTATCCGTCTGTCCTATTACGAATATATGATACGGAACCTGACAGATATTAAGACGGCTCCTGATAAAGGGGCTGTGGCAGATTTGGTCTACAGTCTGGTACAGCGTCTGGGCGACTACCTGTCAGTAGACGGGGACAGATGCGGTTTCCGCTATGAAAGCCTGCGGCTTGCTGTAAATGACATGATGGAAAATGATAGGGAAATCATGCACCAGATTCTTACAGGATACTACCACTGCCTCACGGAAAAGCTTCATAAGCAGGCGGATTATGTGCAGCTTCTCTATCATCTCGTCCGCAGCAAAAGAGAAATGGCAGAGGACATCCTTACCAGACCCGGATTCCTGCTTGATACCATTACCCATGCAGGCGCCGGGATACTGGCAGACGCCTTTTATGACGGCGCTTCTTTAGGAAATCCGGATTTTGAAGAGCTGGGACGCTTCTTTGGACGGACGGCAGCCAGGCTGGATGTAAATCCGGACACTTTGTTTATGGAGCTAGAGGACAGCGGCCTTAATGAAAATCCTCTGGTACAGGTAATTTTATCTAAAAAGGAGCATTTTCATAAAGGAGGCTATTTCCGCAGATGTGACAGAAAACAGGATGATCTGCTTATGAAGGAACTGCTCTACGGAGAATCCTTCCCCCGTATTTATCCCCAGGATTCCTATCTGGTACGTTATTCCTTCCGGGACGGCGTCATCTATACCGTGAATCATGATACTATGAAAGTCGGCCGCATGTTCTTTTTAGCGGATATAGTTCCTGACTTTATAGAAAACGACAACCGCGCGGATTACATGTATAAAAGGCAGAGAAAATTGGATGTCCAGGACGGCTGCCTGTATTTCCACCAGCACTGCTCTGGTTATCCGACACTCACAGAAATCTATCATCTGCCAGAATTTGAACTGATAGCAAGATACATCCACGAACCCGCAGACGAATGGAGCCTCTGGGAAATCCACGGAGCCGGGGAAATGGTCTATGGATTATATTGCAAAGACATTACTGATGAGAAACTGGATCTGCTTGTTTTACTTGAAAATACAGGAGAGGAAATCTACAGACAGACCATTGCCGACATGGACCGCCGGTTCATAG
Organism: uncultured Lachnospiraceae bacterium; assembly: GCA_949502235.1. Classification (GTDB taxonomy): domain Bacteria; phylum Bacillota; class Clostridia; order Lachnospirales; family Lachnospiraceae; genus CAPEBR01. The sequence goes on from CATBDC010000003.1 coordinate 41,989, forward strand.
ATCATTATCTGGTTTTGATGGATCGAAAAAGCGGGGAGCTTAAAATCATTTCCCTGAAGGAAGGGGCTGTCATATGGGAGTGTACGGCCGAAAAGGAAGCCTCTCTTAGAATCGCCGCAGAAGGAACCCGTTTCTACGTTCTGGTCCGGGATATGGTCTGCCGGTTCCGAATCGATAACGGGATTCTGTGCCCGCTGGGAGTAAAGAAGACTCCTTACAATCTGTATGACACTGCCTCTCTGATCGATGGCAATCTGTACCTCCTTGAGACGGGCGCCCTGCATATTCTGGACAGCAGCCTTAAGCCTTTTGGAAGCTATGAGCTGAATCTGGGCTATACCGGAGACCCTGAAAGCAAGAGCGGCGCCTTTAGGAAATGGAAGAATTATCTAATCTCCTACCAGGATAATAAAATTCAGTATTTTGACTACCAGCGGTTCATGGATATGATTCCATCCTATCAGCTTCGGGAGGAAAATTCTGCAGGAACCTTTTACATAAGGGACGGTTATCAATATATTTTGTCCTATCCTATTCTGCGGGTGGACTTAAGTACTCTTGAGGAGACCAGAGAACCATCCGGGAACAGAGACGGCCTGCTCTTTTCCCTGCAGAATTTTTATCTTGACGGCTCCTGTATCATGGGTATAAATCCATTTGCCGGTGTCATTGGCATGGTAAGCCTTAATGATTTCCAATGTATGCTGCAGTTTGGGATCCCTGATATAGAAAATAAATGGCTGCAGAAGACTTTTCTGTACAACGGGATGGCTGGGGCCGTTCTGGCAGACAAAAAAGGCAGTCAGAAGACACAGTGGGATGCCTATACCCACCTGGAAATACGGTTTTACCAGTTAAATACCGGTTTCCCTCTGGCAGATGTCTGGAAACTGGACGAGGAAGTGCGATTAGCTGGAAACGGAAACGGCGATCAGGAGATCATGATGTCTGGTGAGGACGGTTATCTGATCCTTGGAGATGTCTATATCGCAGAAAAAGAACGGGAATTGCGGGTATACCAGATCAGTGAGCGCCGCTGCATCGTCCGTTTACCCCATAAAGGAATCGGGCACCTACGGCTTCTGAACAAGCCCGGCCTGCACCGGGTCTTTGCCAATTATGTAAACAGGGAGCGTCAATTTATTCTTCTGGATATAGATCTGGATGCAGAACAGGCACACTCCGTACAGATAAACGGCGGTATCATCGGCTTTGATAATAAAAAAGAAATACTCTCGTCCGACAGGGAGCTTTACATTTATAACAGACAGGAAAAACAGGTGGAGCTTTATTCTCTGTCTGACCGCCATATAAGCCATGTGATCCATGTGGATGAAGAGAGATTATGAGAAAGCATACCGTTTCCGGGGAAAAATACTCCTGCTGTCCAAAGACGGATTGGCGGAGCTTTATGATCCCGAAACGGATAAGAAGTGCATGCAGCAGCTTCTGGATATGGCTCCTGACAGCATCTGCATAGATGAAGAGACAGGGACGCTCTGCTTCAGACACTCTTATTCAAAGCGGGCATACTGGAAATATCTGGAACCATAAAATAGTACTTAGCGATCAGCTGTAATAGCTGATCGCTATTTCTGCGAACCACGGATAGCTTGTTATCACTTTCTGTATATGTTCCACCTTATCTGAGCCGATAAAATAAAGCCATGCCTCCAGTTCGCTCACCTTTGCTTCTCTCCCTCTATTATCCATGATATCAAGAAAAACATCAAGCGATATAAAATAAAAGCTTAACTTCCGCTACTAATCCAATTCAGGATTATTTAAAACACCTTAACTCCTCAGGCTTTATCCTCCGTATTATCTGCCTTTTTTCTATAATATACCTGTCTATAGGCTTCGTATTCTGAATTCTTTCTGATTCATCTGCTGTTTCAGGTCTGAACTCATAGATAGCTGCCTCATGGCTTCTGTATTCTTCCTTCTTTTCCTTCAGCTCTGCCACTACAGACTCATATGCAAAAGCAACTGTCAGATAATCGTCCGACACAGAATCTGCCGCCACATAGTTTGTTTCCCCGCAGATGTTTGTCCCCTTGCGGAACAAATGCAGGGCTTTTGGCAGAATCGGCGCTATCCACGGCCTCACATCCTCCAGTGTATAGTACCGGACCTTTCCAATATCGTCCCCTCTCCTGAACAAATCATATAAAAGCTCATTATATGGTTCTTAAAGTGCATGCATGACATCCTCAGCAAGCATTTCCATTTTCTCGATATCAGCCTCTGTTATTTCAATCCTTTTACGCTCTGTCATTTAATCCTGTCCTTTCCTATCCTGACTTTTCTTCCATTATCCTGAACCGAATAATATGCGGCTTCCGTCTCATCATAGACAAGCAAAAGCAGTTTTCCATCTTTTTTATATACGCCTCCATCGATATAATAGTGACTTGCTCCGTCATAAAAAACCTGGTGATATTCCTCATCATCTGCAAGCTCCCTGGTTCCTGTTCCAACATGACCGGCAATCACTGTCTTGTAAAATCTACCGACAGAAGACGGAAATTTCCACAAAAACAATTCATCAGAAGTTCCCCACTTCCAGTACTCCCCCGCTTCCTCATCTACCCCGGCATGTACAAAGATCTGTGTATCTGTCTCGTAAACAGCTGGCAGACACTCCATCCATGAAATTAAGCCTTCATGTCCTGACAGTATCATATCCGCTGCTTCCCTGTTTATCGTTCCGAATGAACTTGTCCGGGCAATCTTTTCAAGAAACAGGTATTGCTGCTCTGATATAAACGTCCGGACAGTATTCGCCCCATATTCCATGTCTGTGCGCAGCCAGTCATTAAAAATCATAAGCTCTCCTGTTTCTGATGCATACGGGTTCCTGTACTCATTCATCCAGTCAAGAAACATTGCCTCGTGATTTCCCTTAAGCACGATAACTTTGTCAGATCCATATTGCTTCTGCAGTTCATAAAGGTATTGAAGCACCTGAAAAGAGTACTGTCCGTAATCAATATAGTCGCCAAGAAATACAATCCTGTTTTCTCCGGAAAGCTTCACCCAGCTCATTTTCTGCTTTAATTCATAAATACAGCCGTGAATGTCGCTTATGGCATAAATCATTCATATGTACCTCCCCTCTGTATTTTTCCCCATTAGTCTGCAGTCAATCCATACATGAGCCGCATGAAAAAAATCCATATTTTCCGTTATGTATCCTATGACAGGCATACAAATGTCCGTAAGAAACTGCACCTGGAAATCTACTATATAGGACATTGTCTCATAGAAGAATTTCTGCAGCATCTCATACCTTATAAGGGAGCCATTATAAATATCACCGTCATTCTCATTCAGTGCGAGCGTATGTCCGTATATTGCATTGCACTCATCATACTCATAAAATAGATGTGTATTAATATAATTTATTATCCGGGAGGCCCGGCTTATTTCTTCCTCATTCTGTTTTACCACAGGCTGACAGTAGTATGACTGGCAGTATACATGCTCTTCCCGGAATCTGAGAACGGTTTCAATATGTCCGGATATGACTTCTGGCGCGGGTACAGAAAAATAGATTGTATCGATACTGCCCAGTTCCTGTATACGCTGTCCTTCATTCAAAAGCCTGTATGTTATTCCCTGGTTAGTGAAATATTCTATTATTTTTCTTTTTGCTTCTTGTTTATTCATCTACCTTACGCCTTCCCTAATCTTATTTCGTTTTATTCAAGGTAATTTATTTTCATCCAGTTTCTCCTTTTCGGTCAATACTACCGCTATTTTCTGTAGAAGTACTTTTTCCAGTTTTCTGTATAATGTCTCTATGGTAAATATACCAATATCAACTATCCATGATTTCTGTAAGCGTCCGCGGTGCATAGCCCATATAAGGCATCATACATCCAACATTATACGCCTTTACATTACCATCAACATTCCATCCCATATTTCGTATACTTTTCCGAAAACGGCCTTCCGTCAAAGTTTTTACCCTCACCAGTTACATTTTTATGAAACAGGTGAAGATCAGAAATATAATAGTTCAATTTTCTCACCCCAGTTCATCATATCAAAATTTTTCTAATCCCACCACAGGACAAAAATCCCCTCTTCAATAAGCCTTTTCTTTATAGTCTCATAATCTGCAATATCCAAAGCATTCGAAGGAAAATCTGAAATGTCCCGAAGCAAAGTCTCCGCATCTTTTTCCTCTAATTTCTTCTGACATCGGAACACTAACGTGTCATGTGATATTTCCATCAGCTGTGCTCCATATATTCCTCCCCATTCCCTCATTTTCTCAGCCATGATTTCAGATGTGGAACACTTATTCCATCCGCCCCAGTTAACGCCCATCATCTCCATGATTTCTACGGTGTCATCCACCTTAAAATAAATGTCCATTTCCTCTTTTGTACTATCTGACGTCCACGAATAATTTCCGTCGCATACCAGTCGTCCATTTTGTTCCGACACATAATCCCGCCAGAACCTGTATTGCCAGGCATCGTCTATTCCATACTTCACCTTTTTATATTTATCCAGTCCGACTAGTTCTTCCCATAGGCTTTCCGGGTCTAACGTCTCAAATTCTCCTAAATCTTTATCGAACCCTTTTATCGTAAGTTCCGTGTGAGGACTCTGTAATAGTATTTCATATTCATGTTCGCGATCTTCAAGAACCCCTTTATAGGCCGCTTTTAAATCCGTAATATCATCGTAAATTCCTATGATCTCATCCCCATCGAGGCTCCCCGGAAAATATAATAAAAACAATCTCGTTTGCATTATATTCTATTCTCCTTTCCGTTCTTCATATATGCTAAAATTTATTCATCTTGTTTTGTATCAATAATAACAAATTTATTCTTCAATTACAAGCAAAAAGTCATCAATTTTCTTTATCTTTTTTCTTTTTTATGCTAACATTTCTAACAGAGGTGAAATCATGAATTACACATATACAATAAAACTCCAGCTGGCATATACCAACAGCAATGTACAGTTTAACCGTGAGCCGTTCAGGCAGACGCTCCTTGATGCCGCAGATGCCTATAATCTCTGTTCGGGTGATGCTCCTAACCCCAAGAGCATATATATCGAGAATATCTACTCAAGCTCTTTTACCGTTGTACTGACCAGTCAGAATGAGCTTACCGTCCCTGGGAAGGCGCTCCGGGCCTTCTCTAAAATTGTGGTAGATTCCGGGGTGTTTTCGGAATGTATCAGGCATGCAAAACTGTTTACCACTTACACCCTCACAGACATTTCAACAAACAAAGATGAAAGTCCTGACCCTGGTATGATATCTGATGCTGCCCTTATTAAGGCGTTGGTTGATTATGCGCTTAATAAAACAGAAATGGACTCAACAACCTATAACCGCAAGCGAAATGCCATGACACATATGAAACAGATTGCGCTTGAAGCAGGGATATTGTCTTGTGAAGATGGATTCTAGACAAAATAATATTATAACTGGAAATATTATTCCAAATTTATTAAGACACTGCGGCCAGCTATACCAGCTGGCCGCTTATCATTCTATTACCTTTACTCACACGACTCAAGTCCATATGCTTCGATATCCGTTACTGTTACCTTCCCCCCACAGGCACACATCTTTATTCCATTCTGCTCATTGCCTGCAAAGATATTATTCGAATGGTTATTCTGGTAATTATCTGTAAATATCTCGATAGAACTCTGATCGGAGAAAATGTGTACGTCCAGTTCTTTCTTTCCTGCCAGATACATCACACTATGGGAGGTTCCCACACTCCAGTCATCGCTATTGCTTCGATCTACAGACAGCTCTGCATGCCCGAAATCAAAGGTACATACTATCTTCTTCCCTGCGCCGCACCGGAGATAAAGCAGCAGCTTATCTGCATCTGTATTTTCAAAATCAATTTTGAACCTCAGCTCAAAGGACACGCCGTCTCCCGCTTTAATCTCTGTTTCCTCTGCCCCTAACACCAATTCAGCTTGACTGCTTCCGGCTGTCCGGATAGATTCCAGCTCCTTTATTGGCAGAAACTTAAGCGTTCCGTTCTCTGTCATCTGTACTTCTCTTACAATATTAAATGAGCCGCACCATCCTTCCTTGTACGCCGGTCCCCAGTCCTTCCAAAAGGGCATCCAGTCCCAGCAGTTTGCCCATGCCACTATAAGTCTGCGGCCATCCGGCGCTGTAAAGGACTGGGGAGCATAGTAATCATAGCCCCAGTCAATCTCCCCATTTATCTGATAGGAAAATTTGCCTGTCTCATAATCAAAATCACCTACCATATATACTACAGTACGTTCTCCTGCTCCCATTGGGGACACTGTCAGCACGTATTTATCTCCTAACTGATAAAAATCCGGACACTCCCACATATATCCCCACTCTCCCCGGCTCTCTGCCAGAACACTGAAGAATTCCCATCGGAGCATATCATCAGAGCGGTACAAAAGCGCCTGTGCTTTATTATCTCTGCTGGCGCCGCAGACCATATAATAAGCATCTCCATGCTTCCACACCTTCGGATCCCGGAACAGATGGGAAGGAACTCCCTCCGGCGGGGTCAGAACAGGATTTCCATCATATTTCTCAAAATGTATCCCATCCTCACTGTAAGCGATACACTGGGTCTGCTCAAATCCCTTTCCATCATTCGTAACGCCTGTGTACATCAAATATAGTTTGCCATCATATTCGATAGCGCTTCCCGAAAAGCAGCCGCCCCGCATATAGTCATCGTATGCTTCACTTGGCGCAAGAGCCAGGGGAAGATACTCCCAGTGGAGCATATCATTGCTTACCGCGTGACCCCAGTGCATATAATCCCAGTGTCCATAATAAGGATTACACTGGTAAAAGAAATGATACTTTCCTTTATAATAGATCAACCCGTTGGGGTCATTGATCCATCCCGTCTCACCCATAAAATGATAGCGCTGACGCATTCTCCCATTTTTTACTGTTTCTCTGTTCTCGTCAATTGCACGCTGGGCCCTCTCAATGTTACGCAGCATTAATTCCTTAGACATATATATCCTCCAAATTACCTATTTATACTCATCACGGAGTTTCTTTGCAAACTCCGTATTCAGCCTGGACTCACGCCTCGCCTTTTCTTCCTTGATACGGAATTGTTCTTCCCTCGCCGGGGCATACTCCCCCCACCGTTTTTCCCATGACTGTCTTGCCGCCTTCATTTCCTCTGTGAGCTCCGGCATTCTTAAGTTCCTGTCAGAAAGCTTTGGCACATTCGGAAGCCTCTCTTCTACCGGAAGAATCGTAAGCTCATCTTCTGTGGGCAGTGTCTGATACCAGTAAGCTGTAGAACTCCAGTCATCAGACAGATGATTTGCATGTCCATGCTCTATCGTTACCCTAAGGCTCTTCTCGAAACGCACCGGATCTGTAATATGAAAACGATAAGACACCTGAAAACCATCCGTATCACCTTCATGAACAATCGTTCCGAAGAAAGGATACGCGTTCCTCTGCATTCCCCATGCATGATTAAAGTAGTCCTCCGTTCCAGTTCCGTTAAGGCTCGGATATTCCTCACCGTCAATGAAGAACATGTCATTCCCCTCGCCCCACCAGCTTCCCTGATAGTGCTTAACTGTCAGATTACATCCTACATAATGTCCTGTTCCCTTTACATCAAGAACTGTATAATTTCCTTCTCCTTTAAAATTGGTCACATTATTAACCTCCGGAGAATTTGTCTGTACATCCGGCCCCCATCCGTCACATGGATTTTCACGTCTCCAACAGGAATGGAAATAAGCCGTATTTTCATCCAATGGCTCCTTATACATCTCATAATCAATATTAAAATACAATATAAACGGAAGCTCATTCTCGTTTACGATCTCAATCCTTTCCTTCTTATTAAACGGCATCGGAAAATAGCAGGATACAGAACACGGCGCTCCATATCTTCCTGCTTCCTCCGGCTTCAGTGATACATTAAATGGCAGAGAACTGAAGTTTCCAGGATAACAGTTTCCTATACAGAAGAAATCACCCAAAGGAGCCAAAACACTTGAAGTATCCTGATCATCCCATGTAATTTTAATCAAAGCCTTCCTGTAATAAAAGGGATCATAATCATCCCAAATAACACCAAGTGCAGGATGAATCTCCATAACCGGCGCTGCCGATGCATTTAATACCGGGTCAAGAATACTCGGAGCCTTCACCCTGCGGCATGAAGAGGTCATCCAGATATGGGTAATACATCCCGGCCCCTCTACTTCTCCAAGTACGATGCTCTCCTTTGCTGGAATCTCCCAGTAATCCTGATTTTTACCCCTCTGATCCCAGCTTGCAAGCCTTCCGTTTCTTGCCTTCTTAATCGTTGTCAGATCCTGGAACAGTCCTGATACCTTACTCATATATTTTCTCCTTTACATAATATTTTTTCTTTGAACCAGCCTAATCTCAAATTAACCCTTAACTGCCCCCGCAGTCATACCTTCCACAATATTTTTCTGGAAAATTCCATAGAAGATAAGTTCCGGTATAATAATCATAACACTGGATGCCACGATTCCGCCGTAATCAACTGTATAGGTGCCCTTAAAGAAGGATGCCCCCATGGACAATGTATAATCCGACACATCTCTTAACATAACTGACGCAAACGGAAATTCATTCCAGATATACAAAACATTGAATATCACAACCGTAGCAATCACAGGCTTTGTCATAGGAAGTATGACCCTCACCATAAGATCCCATATATTGCACCCGTCAATAATTGCCGCCTCATCAATCTCCGCAGGAAGAGATTTCAGATATCCTACAAGCAGGAGAGTATTAAAGGAAATGGAAGTAGCAATATACGGAAAGATCAGCGCAAGCTTCCCTCTAAGTCCGAAAAACACGTTGATCTTATATACCGGGAACAGCAGAAACATGACCATTGTGTTTTTTAAGGAAATCCAGAATATTTCATCCTGGAACAGCCTTACATAATTTTTCAATCCGATAAATTTTGCCTGCCCGATTCCCGAATATTTTGTGAAGCTATACCTTACTGCTACCACGATAGGCAGCATAATAAAGATACTATAGACAAGAAGTGTCGGAATCATAAGGCCTATCTTATATTTTTTCTTACTTAACCAGTGCACAGATTTCCCCCGTCTTTCTTATGCTTTTTCCTTCAGTTCCTCCCCGGCGCCGCGCAAAATGCCGGTGCCGGGATATTTTTATCTTACAAACTATTGGCTGTTAGCTAAAGCTGCGTCAATCTTGTCAAGAGCCTCTGCCGGCTGATATGTTCCCTGCAGCACACCGAATATTCCATCATACAATGCTTCCTGGACTGCAGAGGATACAGTAAGGTCTGGCGCTGCTTCCGGACTCTTCCATCCATTCGCAAGAGCTTCAATCATAACGTTCATAGCATACTGGCTGTCAGAAGCCGCCAGTCCTTCATAGCTTGTAGCCGGGAAGATAGACCCTTCATAGGAAATCTTTGCCGCCTCTTCCCCGTAATAGAACTTCAGGAATTCATATACTCCTTCTTTTAAATTCTCATCATCAGCAATTGCCGCACTCACACCAATCGGAGCTGAAGGTACCTTCATAACAATCTCCTGATTGCTCTGTGTATCAGTAAATCGTGGTCCCCACCAGAATCCAATCTTATCTCCAATATTTTCATCAAATTCGGCACAATCCCACTGTCCGGTTCCGAACATTGCTGCTTTCCCCTCATTGAATAACTGCTTGGCGTCAAAATACTCAATCGTAGCCATATTCTCTGGGAACGCACCTGCTTCTTTCATACCCTGAAGCTTCTCAAAGCAGGCCGTAAGCTCTTCATTATTGAATTTGTCACTTCCGCCTAAAATGTTTTCAATATTATCTTCCCATCCGTATCTTGCAAGGAACTCATTGAACTCCCACATTGCAAACGCACTGTTCTTGCTCCCGATTGCAAGCGGTGTAACGCCGCTGTCCTTTAACTTCTTAATCATCTCAATAAATTCTTCATAGGTCGTCTCGTCTGTGGGATATTCAACCTCTGCTTTGTCAAACAACTCTTTGTTATAGAAAATACCCTGTACATTACACTGGTACGGAAGCCCGAACTGTCCATTATCATCCTTAAATGCTGCTTCCATGCCGCCAAGAGCTGTTTTGACCTCTGCATTTCCATCAAAACACCTGCTTCACTGTACTCTGAAGCCTCTGAACCCTCAATCCAGAAAATCTGCGGCAATGTTCCGTCCTCAGCCTTCAGCTTCATATTCTTTGAATGAGTCTCTGTATCTGCCGCTTCAAACTCAACTTTATACTTTCCGTCATTTGCTTTATTAAAAGCTTCAACAATATTATTCGTAACCGCTTCCTGCTCTGCCGGATTCGCTACATGGATACCAAATTTAATAACTGTCGCGCCGCTTTCATCGGCCGTGGCTTCTTCAGAGCCGCCTCCAGAGCAGCCTGTTATCAGGCCAAGTGTTAACGCTGCGATTGTTACTGCTGATAATACTCTTTTGAAATTTTTGTTTTTCATAATTTTTCTCCTTTTTTATTATTCTTTTTTATTTCTGTACTCGATGAACTAAACTTTTCACGGCAATATCTTTCTCTGGTGGCTTTTATGCCAAAAATATGAAACCCGTTCCACAAAAAGCAATAATTACCTTAATTTAGGGTGTTGGAACAAATGAATAACTTGTTGTTGCAGCTGAAAGTTGAGCCGCTGTTGCACTATAAAGAACCTTAGTTGTGGTAGTTGGTGCATCCAAAACTACTGCGACAGGAAGATTGGATACGATATGGTTCAACCCCAGGTAATTATTGTCGCCCTCGGTTATTCGAATAATCGCGGGTACTGTATTTGCATCAGGCAGTAACTGTTCTCTGGGAACGTCAAAAGCAAATATGTTTGAGCTGATTTGGTTTCCTGAGCTCTCGATTCTGATTAGACCGTAAGTGTCATCGAGCAAGTTCGATTCCCCGTCTCCCCATGTACGCCGGAATTGATTACTCGAAATTATGTTCTCTTTGCTGCTGCCGGCAAGAATTATCATGCCAGGAAAGTTACTAAGTATCTTATTTGACGAAATATTGCCCCGGCTGACATTATTAAAATAAATCTTCCCAGCCCACAAAATTGTGTTACCCGAGACGAGCAGGCCCTCGCCATTCTCCGCAAAAATTGAATAGCCCGCCCAGGCGCTTATAAGATAGTTGTTGGTAATCTTGCCAACAATAGACGCACCGGTAAGTTCGATACAGCTTCCTGTTTCTGCAATAAAGTTGTTTGTTATATTAACCGCATCAGCGCCTTTTATTACGAGAGGCCGCTCCAGATACATAAAGCCCATTCCCTCAATGCGCAGTGAATCGTTGTCGCTTTGAACCGAAATTCCTATTTTCCCATTGCTGTAAGGTTTTTCAGCATTTACACCATTAAGACAGAAATCCTGGAAAAAAATGGAATTGAGCCGCCCGGTCAATGCAGGAGCCCCTGTCTTGGCAACCAGAAAAGCCTCGTGATTTCCATCAGTATTCATCACGCGGATGTGACTGCCGCCAGGCAGAACCTCATCCCACTGGCTCGTATCCGCAGTATCATCCCTGATAGCCTGGGACATAAAACCATGACCAGCACCTTTGATCTGCAGAAAACTAATGTCAATTACCACTCGAGTGAGGAGGTCATAGTGGCCTGGGGGAACGTAAATGACGGCTCCCGGGCGGGTTGTCTGTGCCGTTTGTGTTGCTTTAATATCGGCGATAATTTCATTAATTACCGTGCCGATATCCTGATAGGGAGATATGCTCCCCTGGAAAGTTGTAACATCATAAAATGTTGCAGCCATGTTTTTCTTCCTCCTTTTTCCTTACGCCAGTATAGAACCGGTTCCACATTTTATATACTACTCTGGCATTTCTTTTTTGGAATAATTTTCTTTTCTAATTCCTAACTTGAGAATAGCATAAAAATTTTGTATTGTCAATTAATTCGGCGCAAAAAATACTTACAATTTTTCTACGTGTAACGCGTTCCATTTAATATATTTTTGTCACTTTTGCACAATTAAGCTATATTAAACAATTGTTGTATTCCCCTTTCTAAGATGTACTCCTAACACCACCTGTTTACTTTTGTACTCTTTTCCACTGATCAGATCGCTTAGCAGTCTTACTGACTCTTTTGCCATCTCCTCAATAGGCTGCACTACAGCGGTCATCTTCGGCTCCACTATATTCGTAATAAATGTCCCGTCATAAGCAACAAACTTTACATCCTTTGGCACTTTCCGATGCCTGCGGATAGTCTCATTCATACATTCAATAGCCAGCAGATCCACCGCAAATACACCATCAAAATCAATTCCTTTTGAAAATACATCTGCAACAGCTTCCCGATAATAATCCAAATCAAAATGATTCCATGCCAATTCGTAAGGATAAGTCTTTATATGGTGTTCTTTCATGATACGTTCAAATTCAAAGTGTCTCGCATGATATGGTGACTCAACTATGGTTGAGCCTCTAAAATGCAGCACCTTTTTACAGCCATTTTGAATCAAAGCTTCCGCTGCAATACGTCCGCCCTCTTTATGATTTACGGCTACTACTGGTATATGCTCCCCAAGATATCGATCAAGTGCAACGATTGGCTTATGTATCTTGCGATACTCCTCCACATCTAACGAATGCACTCCTGTAATTACACCATCTACGATATGCCGGTTTAACATATCTAAATACTCCAATTCTGCATTGCTTTCCTTTACAGTATTGCAAAGCATCATCTTAAATCCCATTTCATATAATTCTGCTTCCATATAATCTATAAATTGTGAAAAAAATGGATTTGACACATTGGGAACAATCACAGCAATGTTGCCAGTCCTCTTACGATAGAGATTCCTTGCCAACTCATTTGGAGTATAGTTTAATTCCTGAATGGCAATCTCAATTTTTTTCCTTGTATCCTCTGCCACATAACCGCTGTTATTTAACATTCTGGACACAGTACCAACACCAACACAGGCTCTTTTCGCTACATCTCTAATTCCTGCCACTATATTCCACCTCTCTCTGAAAATATCTTTTTCCTTTAGACTTAACAGTATATTGTTTTTGTAAAAAAGTCAAATAATATATTACTGTACAGTAATATATTTTTTAATCCGGTTGCTGTTCACAGGTCTGCGCATTTACTGCGCAGACCGTAAGAAAATGATTCAGGTGTGAGCAAATCCCATTCGCGAAGCAAATTTTAAATGGATTTGCGAATGTTACTATGAACGGGAGCGAACAGTAACATAACCGTTTGATGCCCCATAAAATTCCTCCTGTACTTCTTGCTTTTTTCTGATATATGATTTATAATAATCCATACAGCAGCTGTGCGGTTAATGGGAGAATGGAAAAAATGGATAAGAAAGATAAACTGCTAACTATCGGCCAATTCGCGGCATTACATGGCATCAATAAAAAGACGTTGATGTGGTATGATGAGATCGGACTGTTCCACCCGGCGGTTATCCATCCGGAAAACGGATACCGGTATTATAATTATCACCAAAGCTCTGTTTTAGAAACCATCCTGCTTTTGCGGGAATTAAATGTCTCGACTGACGAAATACGGACATTTATGCAGAACTGTTCCGCAGCCAGTATGGAACAGCTTTTGCGGAAAAAAATAGAAGATCTTGACCGTGAAATTACACATCTGAAAGCGGTCAGGGAAACCATGTCCTGCCACTGCCAGAATATGCAGACACTGCAGACCATGGATTTATCCAAAATCAGCCTGATCGAGAAAAAAGAACGCTGCCTAGTCACGGTAGATATTGATAAAGACACCCCATTTGACAAGCTGGTGGAAATGATCATTGATGAAACAAAAAAATATCAGCTCCGCCGTCTGCATGATGCCTCTTATGGAACCATGATTGCCGTGGAAAGCCTGCGCCGTGGAAATTATGAGGATTATTCCAGACTTTTTATTGAAATCCCTTTTCCCATAAAGAAAAAGGGGCTGCATATACAGCCCGCCGGAAGATATATAAGGGCTTTCTATCAGGAATCCGCTGACAATGCAATTGCATGCTATCAGAAAACATTTGATTTTGCCAGAAAAAACAGATTCGCGTTATCCGGGTTCTCCTATGAGGTCATTATCAATGAAAATGTGATCGACCGGACAAAGGATGCCGTTGTCCAGATTGAAATCCCCATAGAAAAATAAAATATTATTCCAATTTTATAGAAAAAGGATGGTGCTTACATGAGTTATATAATATATTCTGGACAATTTGAAAAAGGAACGCAGGAACAGCAGAAAGCTTTTATCCAGTTATTCGGATCGGAAAATATTCAATACAAATTTGATTTCTATTTTCATTGGTATAATATCATACATGAATATGGCCATTGCCTTTGTATGCATTATGGTTCAGATATTGTTGGCCTAAAGCAGGAATTTTTGGTAAATAGATTTGCAGTTAGCATCTGGCAGTATGCAGGATATGAAAATGAATTGAATTTCCTGCAGAAAATGATGAATGAAATCTTGCAGAGAATAAAAGACCCTGTGCCAAATAATATGTCCTTTACCGATTATTACACACAGATATGGGGAACAGATGAGATCATGAAAGTAGCAGTATATGGCTATTTCCAGTTCAGAAACGTACAAATGGCTCTTGAAAAACGGGAAGATTTAGAGACGATCCTTGGGGAAATGGGCATACATAAGAAAATTAGTGGCAGGCACATTCCCTATAAAAACTATTCCATTTCTGCTTGTACAGCAAAAGAAGTATTGTACGATATACGTAAACTTCTTGACAGCCTGAATATTGAACAGCCATCGGCAGATGTTGAGCTGGTCGATGACCCGTCCATTCAATGCGCAAATTTGTAAAAAAAGCATTTTTTATTAAGACACGTATATTTAAACCTGCTATCTATAATTGATAAGAACGCAAGGGAGGATATACGATGAAAGACCAAAAAAAAGTTGTTAAAAAAGTCATAGATTATATCGGGCCGTCTTTTCCATCGTATGGTAGCAGAGATAATCCCCGCCCTCTGTCTTAATTTTCTCATAGGTTTTTATCTTGTATCCCCGTTTTAAATACATACTTTCCGCCGGAAAAGACGCATCAATATGTACTGCATGGTATTTCCTGAAAACCATATCCTCCAATAAATCCATCAGCCTGCTTCCGTAACCCTTTGCCTAGTATTCCGGTAAAATAAACAGCCTGCAGATCTCATTTCCCCGGATGCTCCCGGTTCCCACAATTTCCTCCTGCACTACCGCGAAATAAATATCTTCTCTGGCAAGCGCTTCCCTTATCTTCTGTTCATTATACAAGTCCAGAAAAAACTGTACTGCCCCGGAAGGATAATAATGGGGGTAGACGGCCCTTATTGTCCTTTCAACAATCTCCGCCACCTTCACCGGACATTCCGCCCGCATTAGCTGCATATCAAAAGTCCCCCTTCCTCCTTCAGCAGGGAATACATTTTCATGTCGATCACTTTCCCGTTTTTTACGGCATTATTTCTTAAGGTTCCTTCATATTGAAAGCCCGCTTTTTCCAACACACGGCAGGATGCGGTATTATACGCAAATGGCTCTGCGTAAATGCGTAAAATATCACTCTTCTCAAAAACATATCCGCAAACCTGTTTTACAGCCTCCGTCATGATTCCTTTTCCCCAATATTCTTCCGCTATATAATATCCCATCTCGGCTGTCTGCCTGTGAATATTTCCCTGGCGGAAAACACCGATACTTCCCACTACCCGCCCATCTGCTGTTATGGCAAAAGCAAAGGTTTCATTTTCATCCGCAGACAGCATAGCGGAAATAAAGTCCACCCCATCCTGTTCCGTATAAGGGTACGGCAGCCCATCTCTAAGATTATCCTGTACTTTTTTATTGGAAAGCGATGCCGCCAAATCTGCCGCATCCGCCAAATTCCATTTTCTTATTTCGCAGTTCATTTTTCCGCCTCCTTAATCAAAATCCTATTATTTCCAAGGTCTGGTTCTTCCAAGCCAGCCCTGTGCTGCCCAATACTTCCCATCAAGATATTCAGGGTCATTTTTATGTAGTGTCTGCTGCATCAAACGGCATACAAAAAATCTAATCTTTATAATCAGATTTGTGTATGCGGGTTTTGTATAGTCTGTCTGTGCAAACTTCCAAGACAGCTTTTTCACTTTTTTTGTCAGTTCTGCACGCTTCTTTTTGGAAAGCCTTTCCCAGACAATATCGCCCATCAATGCGCCGGTGAATATTTCGATTTTAGAAATCCCCCACCAGGATAAGCTGTGCTTTATATCCTTTGCCGCAGATTTGGCCCCTGCGCCTAAACACTGCGTAATAATCACCGCCCGTTTTCCGAACATTTCGGGAGCAGGGCGGTGAGGCATCCAGCGGTAAGCAAAATGGTCGAGAAATGCTTTCATCGCCCCTGTCGTGTGAAACACATATGCAGGAGAGGTCATTACAATTAAATCTGCTTCCAAGAGCGACTTTTCAATTTTTCCGATATATCTTTCGTCTTTGCAGGTATTTTCACCTTTTGTCATACAGTTTACACAGCCATTGCAGAAATTGGGACAATCTTTTGGAAGATAATATTCCGTAATGTTTGCATTATTTCTAAAAGCGGTTAAAAATATTTCTTTTAACCGATAGGTTACACCGTGTTTTTCTGTTCCGTTTATAACCGTTATGTTTATCATTGTACCTCCAAAACTTTAAACCAGGAACGGATTTTTTCTTCATACATTCCAAGAACTTCTTTATTAGGAATAGTCAGCCTGTGTATCCTGCCATTGGGTTTTCCGGCATCTGTTAAATATCCGGCGGCATATAGAACACTCCACAAATATGTCTGCCGTATTTTAACTTCCTGGCTTTCTAAATCCGTATATGTCAGCTCTGGCATAATTTCCTTTTCTATAATTTCACCGGAAATCAGCATTTCGATCTCTGCCTTTACTGCTTCCGTAGCATTTTTAAGTATGTCACGAAGAATAACATTGTTGCTGCTATTTACCCAGTGGGGTTCCATTGCCGCATCCTTTGACCCCCTTAATATATCGCATTGACTAACTACATCCCACGGGCAATAAACATCCATATTGCCGAAATGGTAACCGTCATACCACTCTTTCATATCTGGGAAACGTTCCCCCACTCCATAATACTCCATCATTTCCCGGACTTCACTATCGGTAAAACCAAAATATTCCGCACAATCAGCGCTGGATATTGAACGCACCTTAAAATTGTTAAGTCCTGTAAAAATACTCTCTCTTGCAATCTGAAGGCATCCTGTAATTACGGCAAAATACATATTCGGATTTGTCTTCAGAGCCTGACTGAACAGGGAACGAATCAGATGAATCATCTGCTGGTAATAACCGGCCTGATAAGCCTTATCCAACGGTACATCATACTCATCAATTAAAACAAGAGCCGGGACTCCATAGTGTCTGTTAAGGACTTCTGTCAGCAATCTTAAACTTCCGCAAAGAACAGAGCTTTTTTCGAAATTTTCATTCAGTAACTTCTCAAATTTAATCTTCTGGGATCTTGTCAGTCTATCACTGTTAAGAAGGAAACTGAAACGTTCCGCTTCCTCACTGATACGTGCACCCAGCATGTCATATGCCGTCTGAAAGTCCCCGCCCTCCACATCTTTCAGGCTGATTGAAATTGTCGGATACTTTCCCATATGCTGCCTGCATAATTCTGTATTCCTGGAAATTTCAAGGCCCTCAAATAATGAGGCATCTGCACCAATTTCAAAAAACGACTTGAGCATATCCATATTCAGGCTCTTTCCAAAACGCCTGGGCCGTGTAAAGAGATTTACACTCCCCCGCGTTTGGGGAAGGTCTGCAATAAAGCCTGTCTTGTCCACATAGTAGAAATCATCTGACTTGAAACTCTGAAAGAACTCTATGCCAATCGGCAGCTTTTTTTTCCCGGCCATTCTGTCACCCACTTTCTTTTTTGTAATCCGTAACCGTTCAGATACCCGCAGAAATCTATATTTTCTGCATTGATTTTATTATAAATAAAAATAATATAAATAGCAAGGGACTCTAAATTAGACATACACATATTGTTGACACATCCCCCTGAAATTCTTATAATAATGTCACAATGTACATGCCTTATCATTCTACCTTAGGAGGACATTCCCATGAAGCTCATATTCCCAGACGTTAAAACTATCGGCGAAGACTTAAACCTTTCTTCTTTCCAAAACCTTGGTGAAGTCATCACCTATCCCTTCTCCACCCCAGAGGAAGCACTGATGCGAACCTCTGATGCCGATGTCATTATTACTAACAAGGTTCCAATTAACGAAGAGACTATCGGAAATGCCAGACATCTGAAGCTTGTCTGCGTCACCGGAACTGGGACAAATCATCTGGATACAGATTATCTTAAGAAACGGGGCATAGCCTGGCGCAATGTAGCCGGATATTCTACGGATTCCGTGGCACAGCACACCTTCGCTATGCTTTTCTACCTTTTGGAGAACCTTCGGTTTTATGATGATTATGTGAAAGAGGAGCAGTATGTTGAGGACCGGGAGTTTACGCACTTCCGGCAGACTTATCATGAGATCTCCGGCATGACTTGGGGAATCATAGGGCTAGGAAATATAGGAAGGAAGGTTGCGCACATTGCAGAGGCCTTCGGCGCGAAGGTTATCTATGCCTCCCCTTCCGGTAAACCGCCCCAGAAGGGCTTTACGCAGGTAAGTCTGGATACGCTCCTGCGTGATTCAGACATTATCTCTGTTCATGCCCCTCTGAATGTGTATACCGAAAATCTAATTGATGCGGCAGCACTCTCTAAGATGAAAAAAAGCTGTATTCTCCTGAATCTCGGGCGGGGAGCTATTATCAACGAGCATGATCTGTGTGATGCTCTTACCCGTCACACGATTGCCGCCGCAGGACTTGATGTCCTGTGTACAGAGCCTATGAGTCAGGAAAGCCCCCTTCGGGAAATTAAGGACAGCCAGCGACTTTTCATAACGCCTCACATAGGATGGGCAAGCATCGAAGCAAGAACCCGGCTAATGGAAATTATTTATACACAGATTGATGATTTCTTTAACATTTGATATAATATAAACATCTAATAGGAACCAGTTAAACGGCAAATATTAAGAAAGCAGGTGAGCTTATGCCAAGTGCAGCAGATATTATTAAAGATTATGTTTCTGAATTCTCAAGAATACAAGACTGGATGATACCGATTAAAAATGTAGCGCCAGACACTTATAATTCCATGCACAAAAGATATCTGGAATTAAAAGTGACCCTTTCAAGTCTGGGAGTAAATCTCACAGAGCTTGACAGAATAAAAGAATAAGCTTTGATAATTCAAATACACCTGACTGACGCCAGGTGTATTCTCTATCCTAATGTCTTCAGTACCCGCAGTGCGTTTCCGCCCCATATCAGATCGAGCTGATCCTCTGAAAGCCCTTTTTTCCTAAGGGCCTCCCAGAGTCTTCCCATCTGTGACATATTTGGGACATCCATATGTTCCATCCCATCGAACCCGTCAAAGTCCGTGCCCACTGCCGGAAATTCACTCCCGCCGGTTTTTATCATATGCAGGACATGAGCCGCCATCTCTTCAATCCGTGATTCTTTCTCCGTTCCCAGAAAGGCGCCGTAAAAATTAAGCCCTGCAATCCCGCCCTTGTCCGCAAGAGCATGGATCATGTCATCCGACAGATTCCGGGGATGGGTGCACAGCGCGCGGCAGTTGGAGTGAGATGCCACAACCGGGCCTTTGGCATACTTTAATATATCCCAAAATGTACCGTCTGACGCATGGGATACATCTGCAATCATTCCAAGCTCTCCCATCTGCCTTACCATCTCGATTCCAAAGTCCTTAAGCCCCTGCTCCATTACCTGTGCGTCCCGGCTGTTGGGATATCCAAAGCAGTTCTCATAATTCCACATGAGCGTCATGAGGCGCACGCCTTTCTCATAGAGAAGCCTGATACGCTCTGGATTTCCATTTAGGATTCCGCCCTCTTCTACTGTAAGCACTGCGGATATCTTCCCATCCTTTTTGTTTTTTATGATCTCCTCGTAAGACCGCGCCGGGGCAATCTCTTCCGGAAACAGGGCACACTGCTTTTCCATCAGGTCAATCATCTCAAGCGCCTGATGGAAGCACTCTTCATAGCCTTCCTCCGGGCTTTGGTCCTTCTGATGATCCTTAAGATATGTAAAGCAGGCAAAAAACTGGGCCATTGTTCCCGCCTCCCTCATCCCTGAAAGGTTCACATCACAATCCGTACTTTTTAAATCCTGTCCTTCCTTTTCCCTCAAAAGGCGGTATAATGTGTCGCAGTGCAGATCAATCAAATTCATACTCTGGTTCATATTCAAACTCTTCCTTTCATAGCATTTACTAATATATTGTTACTGTTCACTCCCGTTCACAGTAACAATATATGAACAGTATATCACAAAATTTTAAGGAGGATGCCATGAATCCTGTTATCGGTGTAGTTGTCTGCGGATGTGATGCCGGCAGGCAGTTTGTATCGCATTCTTACATACAGGCAATGGAGGATGCCGGCGCTGTATGCGTTATCATTCCCTGTACGGAGGATGCCTCTCATTTTCCACGCTACTATGGGCTGTGCGATGGCTTTTTATTCTGCGGCGGAGACGACATTTCGCCCCGGCTGTTCGGCGAGGATCTTCTTACGGACCGGGGACGGACGGATATGCGCATGGACTGTTTTCATCTTGATTTTATGAAATACGTCCTGTCGGCCTCCCTTCCTATCCTTGCCGTCTGCAGGGGCATGCAGGTGTTAAATATTGCCCTCGGGGGTACGATTTATCAGGATATTTCTCTTAGAAATGGGGTATCACAAAATCATATGCAGCGCTCCGAAAACCGCGGTGATGTCTGCCACCGGGTCGCCTGCGCAAAAGGCAGCATGCTGTACAATATCTGCGGAAGCTTTCTTGAGACAAACAGTTTCCACCACCAATGCATAAAAACAGTCGGAAAGGGACTTACTGTCAGTGCGGTGGCGGCGGACGGAATCGTGGAGGCCATAGAAGATTCCTCCCGCTCCTTCCTTGTGGGACTGCAGTGGCATCCGGAATGTATGTATGAGTCAAGCCCTCCCATGCGGGAATTATTTGCAAAATTCATCGACCGGGCAGCGCACGCCAAGAATATTTCTGTGCCTATTCAATTTCCGTAAAAGCAAACCGTACAGGCAGAAACTTTTTTAATATTTTTCTCTTACATATTTTCTCCTATATGTGTGCATACTAACCGTGTAAAAGATGGAAATAAAGGAGGAAAACCACATGTCAGAATTATCAGTCTTAGACCTTCAGAACCTGCGTCATCTTATTGGCGGCTATGACACAAGCCACTGCAAAATGACCGATTACGCTTCCCAGTCCAAGGATCCGGAGATTAAGAAGCTTTTTCAGGATGCCGCTAACTCTGCAATGAAGAACAAGCAGGATTTAATGAAATTCTTATAGGAGGGGAAATTATGTTAGACGAAAAAACAATGGTATCTGACGCATTAACCGGCGTCAACGGCGAGCTTACAAGATTTGGGGAGATGATTCCTCAGACTGAAAACAAGGAGCTTAAGCAGTGCTTAAAGCAGATTCGGAACGAATGTGAAATGTCCCAGGAAAAGCTTTACCAGGTAGCAAGGGAGAAGAGCTATTATGTACCGGCAGCAAAGGCTTCCCAGCAGGAAATCGACCATGTAAAATCTATTCTCACAAGCTCATCCATGAGGTAAGTGCAAAAAAAGCAAAAGAGCGGCAGTCCCCAAAAAATATGGGGCGCCGCTCCTCTTATATTTACCTTTTATTTTGTTAAATACTTTAATATCTTTGCTCTATTTGCCTTTGTAAATTCACTAAGCCTGTAGGAGCGCACTCTTTCCTTTACTATTACTGGCACCAGAAAGCCATTGCCAGTTAATTTTGCACATCTGTTTATAATCGTTTTATTTGTCACCCCAGCCATTCGGCTGACTTCAGCCGGCGTGAACTCATACAAATGTTTCCTTATCAAAAAATCCAGTAGTTCTTTTTCTTTTATATTCAGGTAGGAAAGCCCTGTAAATAACTCCTCCTCGCCTGATTTCTTTGAAAGCTCATATACCTTCGCTGAATACAACTCTACCATACGCAGAAAGTAGTCTATCCAAATCTCAGGATGCGGCGGATTATCCCTTCCTGAATAATATAATGCCGGAAGCCCCATCTGCAGAGATCTATAATATTCATCTGCATCATAGGCAAAATATTCCTCCAGGGAACCGATTCCGTTAAACCCATATCCATTGGAATCCAGCACATATCCCGACATCAGCCTGGCAGTCCTGCCGTTTCCATCCTCGAAAGGGTGGATTGTGACTAGCTGATAATGGACGACTGCCGCAATAATCAGCGGATGATCGTCTGTTGTATTCACATATTGGACTAATTCATCCAAAAGCTCCGGAATCTCGCTGTATTCCGGCGGAATATATTCTGCACAGCCGCTTTGTGAATCGTACACTGCAAATAAAAATCCCGGAGGCATGGCGCCTCTTAACCCAATCTTTTCCCTGGATGCGCCTTTTTCCACCAATGCCTGTATTTCCAAAATCATTTCCCTGGAAAACGGCGCTTTTTTCTTTACCTTATCCTCTAAAAATCCTAATGCCAGAAAATAATTTCTTACCTCCTGCTCCGGTTTTAGAAAATGTCTGTGTGGATCACTGTCTATTGCTGCATTTACCTGTCCTTCTGTAAGAGGATTACCTTCTATTTTATTGGATGCATAGGAACTCTTTTTCTTTGAGTTTTTTCTAAGCTTGTTTGCAGTAACCACAGGTATTTTAACCGTACTAAGGAGAAATTTGTTTTCATCTATTGCAGAGATTCTCTTTAAAATATCATTGGTAAGTGTGACTGTAATCAATTTACCCACCTCCTGCCTGTGCCTATATTATACATCCACGCTCCCATTTCTTCCACAATAATTACACTATTTTTTCACTATTTTTGTGTTGCAGTTCACTCCGCTCACAGCAGCCATTATGCCCCGGCACTCTCAAACTGGGAATTGTAAAGCTCTGCGTAGAATCCGCCTTTTTCAAGCAGCCCGCCGTGATTCCCCATCTCCACGATATCTCCGTCCTTCATGACTAAAATAAGATCTGCGTCACGGATGGTTGACAGTCTGTGGGCGATGATGAAGCTGGTCCGTCCCTTCATCAGGTTATCCATTGCTTTCTGGATCCGCACCTCGGTACGGGTATCAACGGAGCTTGTGGCCTCGTCCAGAATGAGTATCTTCGGGTCTGCAAGGATGGCTCTTGCAATGGTCAGAAGCTGCTTCTGCCCCTGGGAGACATTGCTTGCCTCCTCATTTAATTCCATCTGATAGCCGCCCGGAAGTGTCTGGACAAAGCGGTGGACATACGCCGCGTCTGCTGCCGCAACGACCTCCTCGTGGGATGCGTCAAGCTTTCCGTAGCGGATATTGTCTTCAATGCTCCCTTTAAAAAGCCAGGTATCCTGCAGTACCATTCCAAACATCTGCCGAAGCTCGCTTCGGTTAAACTTTCGTATATCATGTCCTCCTACACGGATTGCGCCTTTGTTTACGTCATAAAAACGCATAAGCAGCTTTACCATTGTCGTCTTTCCGGCGCCTGTGGGGCCTACAATGGCAATCTTCTGCCCCGGCTTTACCCGGGCGCTGAAATCGTGGATAATGGTATGGTCAGGATTGTAGCCGAACTGCACATGGTCAAACTCCACGCTTCCCTCAAGGCCCTCCACGGACACGGGATTTTCCACAGTCTGATCCTCCTCTGGCTCCTCTAAAAATTCAAATACACGCTCTGATGCCGCTGCTGTGGACTGGAGCATGTTTGCCACCTGGGCCACCTGCTGTATCGGCTGGGTAAAATTGCGCACATACTGGGTAAAGGACTGGATATCACCTACCTCAATGGTCCGCTTCACTGCCAGATAGCCTCCCAGAATAACCACAGCCACATATCCAAGATTTCCTACAAACTGCATGATCGGCATCATCATACCGGATAAAAACTGGGATTTCCAGGCAGAATTGTAAAGGATATCGTTATCCTTATCAAAGGCGGCAATCACATCCTCTTCCTTATTAAATGCCTTCACAATATTATGTCCGCCGTATACCTCCTCCACCTGTCCGTTTACATGGCCCAGGTATTCCTGCTGATCCTTGAAATATTTCTGGGAATGTTTTACAATCACAGAAATAAATCCTCCTGCAACAGGCAGAATTAAAAGGGCAATCACCGTCATAAGGGGACTGATGCTAAGCATCATAATAAATACGCCTATGAGGGTTGTCACAGAGGTAATCACCTGCGTGGCGCTCTGGTTCAGGCTCTGGCTTAATGTATCCACATCATTTGTAATGCGGGACAGTATCTCCCCGTGAGTCATTTTGTCATAGTACTTCATGGGCAGCCGCTGGATCTTTTCAGAAATCTCCCTGCGCATACGATAGGTCATTTTCTGGGAAATCCCAGTCATAATAAAGCCCTGTACAAAGGAAAATAAGGCGCTTAACAGATACAGGCACAAAAGTCCCAGTAAAATCTGACCGATTTTCTCAAAATCAATGCCGTCTCCTCCTGTGATTTTCCCTACCAGCCCGTTAAAAATTTCGGTAGTAGCCTTTCCTAATATTTTGGGCCCTGCAATGTTAAATACAGTGCTCCCTACTGCAAAGACAATTACAAATAAAATCTGAATTTTGTAATTTCCCAGATATCCCATGAGTTTTTTCATGGTTCCCTTAAAATCCTTTGCTTTTTCACCGCCGGCCATACGGCCTGGTCCTCCATGTCTTGGTCCGGGCATACTACTCCACCTCCTTCATGTCATCTGCAAGCTCCTTCTCTGAAAGCTGAGAAGCCGCAATCTGATAATAGGCATCACAGGTTTTTAAGAGCTCCTTGTGAGTGCCCTTTCCTGCGATTTTGCCATCATCCAGTACAATAATCTGCTCTGCATGCAAAATCGTGCTGATGCGCTGTGCCACAATCAGAACCGTACTGTCTGCTGTTTTCTTTTTTAACGCGTTTCTAAGGGTGACATCCGTCTTATAGTCAAGAGCAGAGAAGCTGTCGTCAAAAATATATACCTCCGGGCTCTTTGCAATAGCTCTTGCAATGGAAAGCCTCTGCTTCTGGCCGCCGGATACATTGGAGCCGCCCTGGGAAATGGGGCTTTCATAGCCCTTTTTCTTCTCTCCGATAAAGTCTGCCGCCTGTGCGATCTCTGCGGCCTCTTTCATTAAAGGCTCACTTCCCTTCGGATTGCCGTAGAGAATGTTTGACGCGATAGTACCGGAAAAGAGAACTCCCTTCTGGGGCACATAGCCCAATTTTTCCCGCAGATCATGCTGCTTCATGTCACGGATATCTGTCCCGTCTATGGAAATATGTCCTTCAGTTACATCATAAAATCTTGGAATCAGGTTAACCAGAGTGGACTTCCCGCTTCCGGTGCTTCCGATAAATGCAGTGGTCTGCCCCGGCTTCGCAGTGAAGGAAATGTCACTTAACACATTTTCTTCTGCCCCTGGATAGCGGAAGGATACATGGTCAAACACAACCTCTCCCCTGCCCCGGCTTTTTGGGCCTTCTGCCGCCTCTGGAGACTTTTCCGGGTCGTGAATCAAGGTTTCACTTTTCAGCACCTCGTCTACCCGCTCCGCAGATACTGCAGCTCTGGGAAGCATGACGGAGATCATACAAATCATCAGGAAGGACATGATAATCTGCATTGTATACTGGATAAAGGCCATCATATCGCCCACCTGCATGCTTCCGTCATTGACCCCGTGTCCGCCTACCCAGATAATGAGCACGGAAATTCCATTCATAATAAGCATCATAACCGGCATCATAAAGGTCATGGCACGGTTTACAAAGAGATTTGTCTTCGTAAGCTCCCTGTTTGCTGTGTCAAAACGCTGTTCCTCGTATTTTTCCGTACTAAATGCCCGGATAACCGGAAGACCCGTAAGAATCTCACGGCTCACCAGGTTCAGTCTGTCCACCTGGTTCTGGACAATCTTAAATTTAGGCATAACGACTAAAAACAAGGTTCCTACCACAAGCAGGATAAGTACAACTCCCAGCGCAATAATCCAGGACATATCTACATTTGTATGGAAGACCTTCCACACACCGCCTGCAGCCAGAATCGGAGAATAGAGCACCATACGCAACACCATAACCGAGAGAAGCTGTACCTGCTGAATGTCGTTTGTGCTCCTTGTAATTAAGGAAGCTGTAGAAAATTTATCAAATTCCGCATTGGAAAATCCTACCACCTTGCGGAATACATCTCGTCTTAAGCCCCGTCCTATGCCTGCACCGACTCTTGAAGCCAAAAGCCCCACCATAATGCTCGCAAACATGCCAAGAGCTGCAAGAGCAAGCATTTTTGCGCCGGTACTCCGGATATAGGCGGAGCTTATTTTATCCGTATTAATGCCGAGATTGCTGTACGCCTGCCTGACATATGCGGCGCCTGCCTGTTCCAGGATGGAGTCGGGCATGTCAGCAAGCTTTTCTGTGATTTTCTGTACTGTCTGCCCGCGCTGCTCCTCTGGCATCATGGAGAAAATATCATAGATGGACATTTCGGCCATATCCGTCATCTCCTGCTGTGCCTGCATCTGTCCTTCCTGCATCTGCTGTGCCTGCATCTGTTCTGACATTTGCTGCTTCATCTGCTCTTCTATCTGCTTTGTCATATCGCTTTCAGAGTCAAAGCCGGATACAAGCATCATAGGCTTCGTAAGGATATCAGAAAGCTCCTCCAGCCTTTCCTTTTTATTCAGGACATCTTCCCTAAGTCTTAAAATAGTTCCTTCCACACCGCCCGTATAGCGGTAAGCATCATATTTTCCTTCTTCATAAGCCTCCTGTACCTTTTTCTGTTCGTCAGAGGGAACAAAAAGCAGAAGCTTTTCCAAATCCTCCTTAAGAATCGTCTTCGGTACATTTTCATCGATACCGCTCTGCTGGATCCCGATATTTACAATATTCGAGGTATAGGATGGGAGCGACAGCTCACAATATGCCTGTATAATAAGCACACATAATATCGCAAACACCGAACCAGCGTAGGGCTTCATAAACTTAAATAATTTACTCATCTGCAAATCTCCTTTTCTCCTAAAATTACGGCCGCTGCTTTTATTTCATCTCCGGAGCCATGGGCGGGCGTGTCTTTTCCATAATGGAACATATATCCAGTCCCCGGAGCTCTTTATTATCTGTAAGGTTTTTCCGCATCTCAAAAAGAAGTCTCTTAAAAAACAGCTTTTCATCGTGAGTAATCCCTTTGAATACAGTCTCCTCAATTTCCTCCATGATGTCCTTTAGATTTTCCACACATTCCCTGCCCTTGTCAGACAGTCCTATTTTAAAAGCCCTTTGGTCAGAAGTATCCGGCTCTTTTACAATATAGCCTCTGGTTTCCAGCTTTTTAACTGCTGCCGTCATAGACGGCGGGGTAATTCCCATCTTTTTGGCAAGCTCCTTCTGGGACATGCTTTCCTCAGAATTTAATATAAAAAGAATTCCTGCCTGGCCCGGTTTTATACCCATCGCTTCCATCTTTTTCATGGCATGATACCGGCTCAAATGGCTTACCTGTTCCAAAAGCATTGCCGCTGAAACATCCTCCTTAAATAGCATAATGTTTCCTCCTGTTATATGGCATAAAGCAAATTTAATTAGATGCCTAATTAATAGATTAGGCATCTTTACAAAATTTGTCAACGATATTTTCACTATTTAATATTTATTTTAGGGAAATTTATAAGAAATTAATTAGATAAGCTAACTGGTTTATCCTGATTTTACGCCATCCCTAATTCCTCCGAATCCAAAATAATCGTAAATGGGCCGTCATTCACCAGGCTCACCTTCATATCTGCTCCAAATTCTCCCCTCTCTACTACTTTCACCTGCTCCTTACACCTCTTGATAATATATTCATACATATCTGAAGCCATATCCGGCGCCCCTGCCTCTATAAAGCTTGGGCGGTTTCCTTTTTTGCAGTTTGCGCAGAGGGTAAACTGGGAAATCAGCAGAAGCTCTCCACTTACTGCGTCTAAGGACAGATTTGTTTTTCCCTGTCCGTCTTCAAATATACGAAGCCCCAAAAGCTTTTTTACCATTTTGTCCGCAATATCTTTTGTGTCGGAGTTTGACACACCGATTAGTACCATAAAACCCTTTCCGATTTTCCCAAGCGTGCGTCCGTCCACCTTAACTTCACTTTCAGAAACTCTCTGTACTACAAACTTCATCCTTATTTCTCCTCCTGTCATTTCTTATTCTTTTATCTGGCAGCTGTGCCAGTATAATTGCCGCAAACATGAGAACACATCCTGCGGATTCCCTTACTGTGAGCCTTTCACCCAGGACAAGCCACCCTGCAAGTACAGAAAAACAGGATTCCAGACTTAAAATGAGGGAAGCGACCGCCGGGTTTATATTTTTCTGCCCTACAATCTGCAAAGTATAGGCCACACCGCAGGACAACACGCCCGCGTATAAAAGAGGCCAGATTCCATCCAGCATATCTCCTGTTCTGGGCGTCTCCAGTACAAACATAAAGGGAAGAGATACAAAACCGCACACAAAAAACTGGATACAGGACATTTTCACTCCGTCCACCTTTGGCGAAAAATAGTCAATCACCAGGATATGTACAGAGAAAACAAGGGCACACAGGAAAATCAGAATATCTCCCTTCCCTGCTGAAAATTTCTCTGTCATACACAAAAAATAAAGTCCCGAAAGGGCAAGAACCACTGCTATCCATATCTTCCATCCTATTTTCTTTTTTAGAAAAATTCCCAGAACCGGGACAATCACAATATAAAACGCAGTAATAAATCCTGCCTTTCCGGCTGTCGTATACTGGATTCCCACCTGCTGAAGGCTGCTTGCCGTAAACAGAAGGACTCCGCAGGCAATGCCTCCTGTTATTAGATCTCTTTTACTTTCTTTGGCCTTTCCTGATGTTCCGTTTATCTTATTCAAAAGTGCAATACACGGCAGGAGCGCAATCCCTCCGATAAGGCTTCTCACCCCGTTAAAGGTAAATGGACCCAGATAGTCCATGCCCATACTCTGGGCAACAAATGCGGTTCCCCATATAAACGCAGTTAATATAAGCATAAGTACATTTTTTGTCTTCATGTCAATACCCTCTGTTTTTTTGTAAACTAATGCGTATTATACCACATTTCACGCCGCAGGTGGTATAATAATTATCATCCAAGGCACACTTTATATGGGAGGTCTTATATGATAAAACATAAAAAAATATTTTTCTGCTGCGGATTTCTCATGCTCCTTACAGAAATCTGGAAGCAGTGGTGTCTTACTTACCGTTTAGGCGGCGGACATTATAACTGGTGGTATTTTCCTTTCCAGCTTTGCAGTATTCCCATGTATGTCTGCCTGCTGTTATGCTTCATATCTTCCGTGAAAATCCGCAGGGTTCTTCTTACATTCCTTATGGATTATGGACTTCTTGCGGGCATTTTTACCTTTTTCGATACAAGCGGCCTTCACCATGCCTATACGCTTCTGACTATCCACTCCTATGCCTGGCATATTCTTTTAATATTTCTTGGAATCTACGCCGGATATACACATATGGCAGATGCCACTCTTAAGGATTTTGCAGGCTCTGCTTTCCTTTATCTGTCCTGCTGCCTGATTGCGACTATTCTGAATCTGGCCCTTTACCCTTACGGGACCATTAATATGTTTTATATCAGTCCCCGTTTCCGTATGACGCAAAAGGTATTCCGGCACATTGCCCTTTTTCTGGGAAATTATGCCGGAATCGCCGCTTATATATGTGCCACCATTACAGGTGCGTTTTTCATCCATCTTATCTGGCTGAAGGCAGGGAAACACTGACATCCCCCTTTCTATTCAACCAGGAACCCTTTCTCCCGGAGCGTTTCTTCTATCATATCCAGTGTTCTTTCGCTGTCCGCACTGATGGTATGATAATGATAGCCGGAGGTAATATTTTTAAGGGGACTGGATTTTCCCCGGCGGATATCCTCCATAAATTCCCCGGCATCCCGCCTTGAGCTTATATGGAGTCCTGCTTCTATGTGTCCGTATACTCTGTGGTTAACCATCACATTTTCTGCGCATCCCCCCAGATCTACGATTGCATACAGCTCTTCCTCTACCTGTTCATCCGTATGCTGTACCTTTAAAACACGCTCTGCTCCTGCAGGTGCATTTAGAATATATCCCCGATTTGTAGAAATAATATCATATCCCGCCGCACGGATTAATGCTATATCCTGCACAATGACCTGACGGCTCACCTCATAAGAGGCGGCAAGCCTTTTGCCAGATACAGGCGCATTACTCTTGCGTATTGTACGGAGAATACCGTCCCTTCTTTCAGAGCCTGTCATATGGGCCTCCCTTCTGACAAATTGCTTTATATTTCATGAAGATTCTTAAGAGAAATGTCTAATATAGGCGCGGAATGGGTAAGCGCCCCGCTTGAAATATAATCTACCCCTATAGATACAAGGCGCTCTATATTTTCCTTTGTCACATTTCCGGAACATTCTGTTTCGGCCCGGCCGTCAATATAGGAAACTGCTTCCTTCATCTCTTCGGGAGACATATTATCAAGCATAATAATATCCGCGCCGGCCTCTACTGCTTCCTTTACCATGTCCAGATTTTCTGTTTCAACCTCAATTTTGCGTACAAACGGTGCGTATTCCTTTGCCATCTGTACTGCTTTTTTTACGCCGCCTGCCGCGCCGATATGGTTATCCTTTAAAAGAACGCCGTCTGACAGATTATAGCGGTGATTGAAGCCTCCTCCAACACGAACCGCATATTTTTCGAAAATACGCATATTGGGCGTTGTCTTCCGGGTATCAAGAAGCTTTATCTTTGTGCCCTTAAGAAGCTTTGCAACACTGTGGGTATATGTCGCAATCCCGCTCATGCGCTGGAGATAATTAAGTGCAACCCGTTCGCCGGAAAGAAGCACCCGGATGTCGCCGGTCACCTTCCCCATAACCTGCCCTTTTTTTACCTCATCCCCATCCTTACAAAAAAACTCTGCCTCTGTCTCATCATCCAAAAGCTTAAAAACTCTTTCAAATACAGAAAGTCCCGCCACGATGCCGTCCTGCTTGCAAAGGAGGGTAACCTCGCCCTTTACGGCCTCCTTCATCACAGCGTTTGTTGTCACATCCTCACTGGAAATATCCTCTTTTAATGCTTCAAGAATCAAATGATCTGCCTGAAGCGTCTGTGTAATTTTATTCATCTGTCTCTCTCCTTATTGATTTCTTAAAATATCCTCAGCCGCACGTCTGGCAAACACCAGGCTCTCCAGAAGGGAATTGCTCGCCAGCCTGTTTGCGCCGTGAACCCCGTTGCAGCTTGTCTCACCAACTGCATAAAGATGAGGCATGGAGGTCCGGCTGTCCTTATCCACCCAGATGCCGCCCATAAAATAATGCTGGGCCGGCACTACCGGAATGCACTCCTTAAGCATGTCATAGCCTTCCTCCAGGCAGCGCTTGTATATGTTAGGAAAATGACTTAAAATCGTTTTCTCTGGTATACGCTCCAGGGAAAGCCACACATGATCCATGCCGTCCTTTTCCATCTGCTTATAAATGGCCTGGGCAACTATATCTCTTGGCTGAAGCTCATCCACAAATCGTTCCTTATTCTTATTATAGAGCAGCGCCCCTTCTCCCCGCACAGATTCTGATATCAGAAAACGTCTGCCAGGCTTCGGGGAATAGAGGGTTGTAGGATGAATCTGTATGTAATCCAGATTTTCAAGACGAACACCGTATTTTTCCGCAAGGCTAATGGCATCTCCCGTCAGGTGGGGATAATTGGTGGAATGTTTATATCTCCCGCCGATTCCTCCCGTTGCCAGAACTGTATTGCCCGCATGAATGTGAAGCGTGCCCTTCTCATTTTCTGCAATAATCCCTTCACAGCTTCCTTCATTTATGAGTAAATCTGTCATGGCAGTATATTCAAGAAGCTCCACATTGGGAAGCCCTCTCACCTGTCCCAGCAGTGTTTCCGTAATTTCCTTTCCTGTGACATCCTCATGATACAGGATACGCGGCCTTGAATGAGCCCCTTCCTTTGTGTAAATAAATTCACCATTCTCCTTGTCTGTCTGGAATTCCACGCCGTAATCAATCAGCTCATGAATAATGCTCCTGGAGCTCCTGATCATAATTTCTACAGATTCCTTCCGGTTTTCATAATGCCCGGCCTTCATTGTATCTTCAAAGTAACTTTCGTAGTCATCTTCATCTCTCTGCACGCAAATGCCGCCCTGGGCAAGAAAAGAATCACTGCTCTTAGCATCTGATTTTGTAATCAGAATAATCTTTCTGTCCGCCGGAAGCTTAAGTGCGCAAAACAATCCGCTTACACCGGTGCCCGCAATCACTACGTCTACGTCTACGTCTGTGTCTGTCCTCATCATATCTCCTTCTCTGGGTTTTTCTTACTTTGCCAGCCTCAGCATATTCTGAAGCGGCTTTACTGATTCCCTGATAAGCTCCTCCGGCACCTGTACCTCATTTTCCCCCGTTTCCAGCACATGGGCAATCTTCTCAAGTGTAATAAGCTTCATGCCCTCACAAACAGGCTCTGTCTCTGTAAAATAAAAGGTTTTTCCCGGATTCTGCTTCTTTAGCTCATAACGCACTCCATTTTCCGTACAGATAATAAATTCCTGTCTGTCACTTTCTGCGGCATGCTTCAGGATGCCTGATGTGCTTCCAATATAATCAGAGATATTTCTTATCCCCTCCGGACACTCCGGATGGGTAAGAATCTCCGCCTGCGGGTGTTCCTCCTTTGCCTTCTGAATCTCATGAAGCTGCATTTTCTCATGCACCGGACAATATCCCTCATTAAATATAAAATTCTTCTCCGGGACCTGCTCCGCCACAAAATGCGCCAGGTTCCTGTCCGGGATAAAATAAATATTTTTATTGGGCAGGGCCTTTACAATCTTGACAGCATTTGCAGAGGTCACACATACATCCGAATACTGCTTAAGCTTTGCAGTAGAATTAATATAGCACACGACTGCCAGGTCCTCATATGTACATTTAAGCCTCTTAATTTCCTCCTCATCCGCCATATGCGCCATCGGGCAGTCCGCAGCCAGATCCGGCATCAGCACCGTCTTTTCCGGATTTAAAATCTTTGTACTCTCTCCCATAAAGGAAACGCCGCAGAATACTATCGTCTGCTCCTTTAATCCTACGGCAGTCTTACTTAGATAAAACGAATCGCCGATGTAATCCGCAATCTCCTGTATCTCGGGCCTCACATAATAATGTGCCAGAATCACCGCATCCTTTTCCTGCTTCAGCCTTTGAATCCTCTCTGTAATATTCATGGTAATCTACCTTCTCTCATTAGAATCGCTGTTATTATAGCACTAAATATTACATGTGACAAGACATATGTTGGGGACAGGGTAACATGCAATCTGGGACGTGTTAAAATTAAAAAGTACACGTCCCAGATTGCATGTTACCCTGTCCCCAAGTGTCTCATCAGCCATACGGAGACTACGAGGCACAGCGCCTCTGAAAATGCCGCTGCCCACCAGATTCCTTTTCCTCCGAACAAAGCGGTCAGAATTACCATACTGGCCACAAGCATTACAAGCCCCCGCCCCAGGGATATCACAACTGCAGTCCCTGATTTTTCGACAGCAGTAAAATATCCTGCTGCCACTACGTTATATCCTGCCAACAGAAATGAAAGTATGAAAATACGGAACACTTCTGCTGAATAGTTCCGAAGCCCTGTAAGCTCCGGGGATATAAAAATTCCTACAATTTTATCTGCAAGAAGATAGCAGCTTCCCACCGCAAAGACTGATACCGCTGCCACGGTACACAGCTCATATCTTAGGAGCCTGCGGCATTTCTCCTTTTCGCCCTTCCCGTAATAATAACTAATCAGCGGCTGGCACCCTTGTGCCACACCCACCATGGACATTATGACTATGGCATTTACATAGGCGATGATGGAGTAGCTTACTATGGCATCTTCATTTAAATACCTGATGATTGCCTGGTTAAACACAAAGGTAATAATTCCCGCTGAAAGCTCTGTAATCCCTGATGGAAATCCGTTTCTTAGTTCCCGCAGGACAAGGGCCGGACGAAAGGGGTGCCTGCAGAACTTAATAGATCCTTTCTTTCCCAGGAAATGTTTCAGGTAGAAAAGGATGACCACTGCCTGGGAAATTCCTGTGGCAAACGCTGCTCCGGACACGCCTTTATGAAATACTATTACAAATAAATAATCCAGAATACAGTTAAGCACAACTCCCAGACTTACAATAATGGTAGCCAGCGCCGGATAGCCGTCTGTGCTGATTAATATTTCAAAAGAATAGGACAAAATAAAACAGACTGCAAAGGGTGCAATCGTAGAAATATACTCCTTTACATAAGGCATGGTCACCTCTGTTGCCCCAAGAAACCTTCCAAAGCCCGTAAGTCCCATAAGAACTCCTGCCGTAATAAGAAAGGACAATATAGTCAGCACTGCCATATTCTGTGAAAATACTTCCCGCGCCTCCTGTATTTTCTTCTGCCCGAACAGAAGAGCAACGATGGTTGACGTTCCCACTGCGAAGGTGAGTGACAGGGCAAACATTCCTGTCACAAATGGGGAAGCTATATTCACTGCCGCCAGTGCAGTCTCTGACACTCCTCTTGCCACAAACATTCCATCTACCATTGTATATAACGCAAAAACCCACTGGGATGCCACTGCTGGCAGAATATATTTAAAAAAATCACGCTTTAAAGACTTTCCTTCTAACCTCATTAAATCCTCCATAAAAAATCCTGATTAAAATCCTGATAAATTCTTCTTTTTTATCTTAAACCCTGGTATAATGCTAAGGTCAAGTATTGTTTTTAGAAGGGAAATTTATGAAGGATTATTATAAAATCAGTGAGATTTCAAAACTTTACAATATTGGCCCGGACTCTCTGCGCTATTATGAGAGGCTGGGAATTCTTAAGCCCAGACGGGATTCCAACGGCTACCGGCTCTACAGCCTGAAGGAGCTGTATAAGCTGAATATGATACGTGATTTGCGCTCGCTGGATTTTTCCATGGAGCAGATCAAAGAATATCTTGAAAAGCAGAGCGTTGAGCATACGCTGACGCTGCTTGGCAAAGAACAAAAGCTTCTTCATGCACGCATAAAAGAGTTAAAAAAGAGGGAGAAAATCATCAAAAACCGGATTGAGGAGCTTACCGCCATGTCTGAAATTCCTGCCGGGACATTCACCATCAAGGACTTCCCCGTACGCCTCTGTGTACAGTTAAGTGAATATATCACAAGAGATGAGGAGATGGATTTTCTTATTAAAAAGCTTCATAAAAAGCATGAAAATAAGGTTCATGACTTTGGCACACAGACAATAGGCGCATTTTTTTCTATGGAAGAATTAAATCAGGGAATTCCAAATGTGTATACTTCTGTCTTTTTTGTGCTGGAACAGACAGCACAGGACTATGATTTTCTGCTTCCTGCCGGAAAATATCTTTCCTGTTATTACAGAGGAAACTATGAGCAAAACGCCCTGCGCGTCCGTGAAATGCTGGATTATTTAAAAGAAAAAGACCTCCCGTCAGACGGAAAGCCTTTTGAAATCTATGAAATTGACAACCGGGACACCGTATGCCCGGAGGAATTTCTGACAGAAATACAGCTGCGCATCAATATCTGATCCACCTTATTTCTTTACAAACAAAAACTGCAGGAACCTGATCAGAGTATATACTACAAACACAACCGCAATCACTGTTTCAGCCAGCACCACATACTTAAGCACAGGCATAGGCCGTCCCATGTTCATAAGACATGCCATTGTCTGCTTCGTTGCAATAGCGCTGATTACAAATGGGAAGGTAAAAGATGCGTAGCTGGGATAAAACGGAAGCTTTAAATATCCTACTGCCTTCACAAGAGCAAACACATACAGCACACTGGCCACTGCAAACATTCCCAACAGCATCCCATATGACTTCGGGGTCACAGACTGCACATAGCCCGCGATACACAGGCTTGTAGGCGCCGCATAGATGCAGATAAGCGGTTTTGCCGGATCCGGAATCTCCTTAAACTTCACATAGCGGATGGTTACCAGCACCAGCAGGACAATCAGTGACACAAAGCCAAACCAGAACGCCCCGCTCCCTATAGCCGGCTTTTCAAATGCCGGGGCTGTAATTGCAGCAACTGCAATCCCTACATATACAATATAGTAGCTTGCAAAAACCTTCGGCATCTGAAGCTTTAGTATAAACTTTATTGTAAAATAAATAATTATGGCGATATGAAGCCCTACGGCCAAAAGCCAGAAATAATATGCCGCCGCTCCGATAAATGGCTTTACATATGTACTAAGGAGCATAAGCGACATGGAAAATGTGGCGGACACACTGGCCATAATGGGATTTTTCATATCCTCCTTTACCGCACCCGGAAAAAGAACCAGCTTAAGCAGGATGAGAATCAGCAGAAGGCCTGCCGCTATCCCACATATATAACGGATCCCTTCGGAATAGCTCTGTAAGAGATTTCCGAGAGCCGCCAGTCCAAGCATGACACCACAAAGGGGTATCGGAACTTTTTTAATGACGTCTTTCATTTTCATCTACCTCTTTTATTTCTTTTCAAATTAGCTGCGGGGAGCCGGCTCTGTCTGTGTATCTGTATTGGCAATACCCAGCTCACGGCAGACAATCTCCGCAACCTTCCACGCACATAACCCTGTAAAGTAAATACACTGTTCCTTATGCTCACCTTTTCCCATATCAAATTCCTTTGTAAGAACCCGGCAGCATACGGCTTTCTTTCCATTCTTCTCTTTAAACCAGTTATGCAGCTCATTGGAATAGGACATACATTTATTCACATCCGGATCCTTTGGTCCAAGAGGCTCTGTTCTTCCAAAGATCATTCCCAGCGCCAGAATTCCTCCGTTTAAAGCGCCGCACATACAGCCGGAACGGCCTGCCCCAATCGACATTGCAGACGCCATGCCAATAACCTCCTTCGGCACGTCAATTTCGAAATTATTTCTAATTGCGTCCATAACTGCCTCGCAGCAGAAAAAACCTCCCCTGTAGGAATCTTCAGCATCCTTCTGAACCTTCCTTAAGCTGACCTCTTTTGCTCCCATTTTAACATTCATCATTTTGATTTCCTCCTTAACGAAATACCTTTTTATTCACCTGTGATGATTCCACATGGTGTATTAATTTCAGTATAGACCTTTGCCGCTCTCTGGAAAAATAGATATTTTTTATGATGCGTCTGCTTTATTGGATTTGTCAATAAATGTAAAAAAATATACAAAAAAGCCATATCCTGGAAGCCGGAATTTTGTCTCAGGCTTACAAAAATATGACTTATCTTTCACTTTTCGTTGATACTGTTCAACTATCTGATGATACTTCCCTCTCTGATTTTTTTCATCCAGCGCATAACATGCTGCTTAAAGGTTTCGACTGCCTCACTGGGACTGTCCCTCCCTTATTTGCCTTCACCATCTTATGGCACAGGCTGAAGCCGCTTGTTTCAAATGCAATATCCGGCTCAAAGCCTGCCGCCTGGCACCTGTCTGCAATCATATGATGAATTTTAAACTCCGTACTTTCAATGTAGAGGGGTTCTCCTCTTAAATCCTCAATTGTGGCAGATTCTTTCCTGCTTAATGGATGGGCTTCATTTACAAGAAGCTTTACCGGAAACATCTCAAGCTCTGTGATATCATACAGATTATCATCAAAATCTGCGATAGAAAAAGCCACATTTCCTTCTCTTTCCTGAAACAGCCGCTCCACCTGTCTGTCCGGATATTCCCGGTAATGAAACTCTATCTCTGGATGCTCTTTCTGAAATGCCCTGATACATTCCGGGGTCACGAGCCGCAGGATCCCATATGCTGAAAGCAGATCCACAATTCCTCTGCTGCGCTGCTCAATGTGCAGGATTTCATTGCGAAGCTTGCCGTAATCTGCCAGAATCTTATCCGCATATTTTTCAAGGCACTGCCCGCTTTCTGTCAGCCTGGTGCCCGCTTTTGTCCGTATAAGAAGCTGGCAGTCAAGCTCCTGCTCCAGATTTTTTACTATCTTACTTAAGCCCTGGGGAGTCATATAAAGAAGCTTTGATGCTTTCGTAAGACTGCTTTCCTTTGCGATAACACGAAAGGACATCAAATCATGTATATTCATAGCTCTCTCCTTTTCTTGCAGTATATAGTCAGCAATACTTTTTCAGGTCCTCTTCAAAATGCAGTACCTGTGTCTCAAGAGAGCCGGCAGCTTTTTCGGATAATCCGCCAATTAAGGCGGCAATATCACTTTTTATCTTTGCCGGATTATAGGGAACCTCCAGTGCAAAGTCACTGTAGGCGCGTATTTTTTGAAAATACAGATTCGTATCCGGTTCCTCCTGGCCGCTCCGGCACATTTTGTACATGACAGCGCAGTCCGTGGCGTCAGTATCAGTACATTCTTTGCATATCCATTTTCCAAGATAATAATAGGCACCCTCAATTTCATATAGGAAGCATGGTAAATTTAATAATTTTTCTGGCAGCATATGGCAGACATCTCCTTTTTCCTTTCTATCTCTATAACAATAGCAGAGCCGGATATAAAATTCAAGATAATACTGTGAACGGAGTTCACAGTAACGCATATTATATAATATGCAGTAGTACAGGTATAGAAACTGTTACACATTGTTTAAGAAGGGAGAACATATAATGCCAGATAATAACCAGAATAATAGCCAGAACAATAATCAAAGCAGCAGTGACAGCATGCAGGAAGATATAATCTTCCTTCCGGAATCACCGGATACTCCGTCCTTTGGTCCGCCTCCGGGGACAGATGAGCCGGCTGCTCCCGGGGAGGATCCTTTCCGCCCTCTGCCTACGCCTTCGCTGCCAGGAGGTCCTGCATCAGGCGGCCGTCCGCCTATTTCTATTTATCCGATTCCCATTATTCCAAGGCCGGAGCCGGAGGTTCCGGAGCAGGGATACTGTACCATACGCTTTCTTCACGGGGCAGTGGGATACGATGCGCTTAATGTATATGTAGGGAACAAGCCTGTCGTAAACCGTCTGCAGTATGGAGAGGTTTCCTCTTATTTTATTGAGACGGATGACTTTAAAACCATTAACGTGACAGACGCGAGAACCCGCCGGATGCTTATTGCCAGTGAGACGTTTCTGTTCGAGGAGGGAGATGTATATACAATTGCATTTATAAACGGCCTGAACGGTCTTGCTATGTACTTAATTCCAGATACGCCCTGCCGGAACCAGAGAGGGACGCGCTCCTGCGTGCGTGCAGTAAATCTCTCTTACAATGCCCCTGCGCTGGATGTTACAACCCAGGGAGGAGCGGTGCGTTTTGAGGATCTCCGCTTTAAGACAATTTCAGCATACAAAAAAGTACAGTCGGGACTCCAGGAATTTTATGCTTCGGAGACCTTAAGCGGTGCATTTGTATTTCAGATGGAACAGGAAATTACAGGGAGAAATATGTACACAGTTTATATTATCGGAGACGCCTACGGCGCCCCTGAGCTTACCGGTGTGTTTACGGAGGATTATTCTCTTCTGCTTGACTAAAAGAATGTCAAAGCATATGTCGGGGACAGGGTAAAATGCAATCTGGGACGTGTACTTTTTAATTTTAACACGTCCCAGATTGTACATTCACAGTCTATGTTTCTGAATCTATGTTTATGTCGCCCATTTCACAGTAGACTTCTATCCTCTTCTTACCGTCTCCGTCTGACTCATAATGTATCTCGTCACTGTATTCATCCTCATGTTTCTCTGTTCCTCCTGCGCGGATACTGCCATATTCCGTGCACAAATCCAATGCATATTCCTTTTCATCTCCCGCTGCCGTCAGGTCAACATTCCCATATTCATTTTCTATCCTGGTTTCTGAAACTGCCAGACGGGAAACCGTAAGATTGCCTGAGTCCAGCGTCACTCTTAAGCTCCTGCCCTCTGCCGCCTTCATCTCAATGTCTCCGTATTCGTTTTCAAGCTCCATCCGTCCGGCTTTCAGGGTTCCAATATCAAAGTCCCCAAATTCCGTCTTCATTGAAACTTTTGAAAGCGTTATATCCCGGGGGATCTCCACCCTCACAAAATAATGGGCGTCCGAAGAGTCTCTGCCAGATGTAAAAAAGTTAAAATTCACGATCCTGAAATAATCCCCTTCTATAAATGTAAATTTCCCGTTTTTAACTTTACAGACAGGCTTCTTAGAATCGCCGGCCAGACAGTATTCCACCGCAAATCTGTCAGAAACCACAAGCTCAACATCCGCATAGTCCACATCAAGCTCTATGGAGTCAAACTCCTCCAGAGCCATTTCTCCTTTTAAAGGTTCTGGGTATTCCTCATCCCCCGCCGCATGGAATCCCTGCCTGTCAATGGAAAATCCCGGTATTCCTCCCATAAATCTTCCTGCTGTCAAAAGGACGACTCCAGCTATGATACATATAAGTGATGCTTCCAGCCACATTTTCTTATTTTTCATGATGTTTTCCTCCCTTCGCGATTCTTCCAAACAGACGGGTTATAGCATGAAGAAACCATTTACCAAATATATAGCTTCCCATTACCAGCAGGATACCTGTCCCGAGAAAAATCAATCCCATCCCCAGTGTAGCAACCCCGTCTGCAAATGAGGTAAAAAGCAAAACCACACTGCCCACAATGCATGGTACTGCACATACTGCTACAGAAAATGCAAACACAAAAATGCAGAAAACAAATGTAACTGCCACAATGGCAAGAGCAAGTCCTACTGCTCCGAATGCCAGAACAAGCGGAAGCCCTATGGGCGCCGCAAATACTGCCAGTATCCCAATCCATAATGCCAAAAAGCCTCTCTTTACATCCTTAGCCGGCTCCTTCGAATTCTCTACTGCAAGCTCCCTGATAATCTGGTCAGCCGCCAGCTCCGGCTCTCCTAGATCCTCAATTGCCTGCGCCTCATTTTCCTGGCCCGCATCCTCAAAATACTCCGTAAAATAAGAAACTGCCCTTTCATAGTCCTCCTTCGGGAGCCTCCGAAGTCTGTGCCCAAGCCTTTTCATGTATTCTTCCCTGGTCATCTTTTTCTTCCCCCTTCTACAACAATCTCATCTACCGCATCTTTATAAGCGCTCCATTCTTCTCGCAGCATAAGATACTGTCTGTGCCCCTCTTCTGTGATCCTGTAATATCTCCGGTTCCTTCCCTGATAGGGCTGGTCATATACTGTCACAAAATTCTGCTCCTGAAGCCTCTTAAGAACTGGGTAAAGAGTAGAATCCTTTGTATTAGAAACCGTTTTAATAATCTGGCTTAACTGGTAGCCATAGGCATCCTCCTTCTTAACGACAGAAAGAACAAGCAGATCAAACATGGGTGTATTCATCGGAAATATCATTTAACCACTTCCTTTCTTATGTTTTTAATAAGCATATTATATATCATATAATATGCTTTGTCAATCTATATATTCTAAAAATATATATAGGGTATGCGGGTGTTACTGTTTATTATTCACAATAACCTGCATACCCCATTGCCCTCATTTTATCATCTTCGTATGCTTGTTTCAGCTCCTGCACTTCGTACTCCGGGACATGGAAGGAATTTGATTCTTTATTTTCTCTTGTGTTACCAGTCCGGGAAACTGCTTTGTTTCTATATAAATCGCTGTTTGTCATAATTCACACACCACTGCCTCACTTCTATGGCGGATTTATTTGTCGTTTCCTATAGAATATGCGGCAAACAGGTTTTCGTGACATTAGCGGCTGCCAGCCCATTTCATTAGCTGTATCACCGGGAGGTTCAAAAATGACAGGCCATATACGATAGAAAGCTGTTTCATATCAAGGCTTACAACCTTAAACACACCCGCAAGCCCCGGAAGCGTAAGCACGCCGGTAACAAGTATAAGTCCTGCCAAAAAAGCACCTATTAAATACACGTTATTAAATACCCTCTTTGTAAACACCTCCGGCTTTCGTGATTTACAGTTAAAGCCATGTACCAGTCTAGAAACACACAAAGTCCCGAATGCCATTGTGCTTGCAAGTAATGCATTGCCGCTCCTGTATCCGGACAAAAACGCTGCCATTGTCATGATCCCGATACTTAAACCCTCTGTTCCTATACTAAGCAGGAAATCTTTTGTCAAAATGGACTCCTTTATAGACCTTGGCTTTTGATCCATCACTTCTTTTTTATGGGGCTCTAAGCCTAATGCAATTGCCGGAAGGCTGTCTGTCAGAAGATTTATAAACAACAGGTGCACCGGTGCAAAGGGCACTGGAAGTCCGGCGGCAGAAGCATACAATACCGAAAGAATTGCCCCGAAATTTCCTGACAGAAGAAATTGTATGGAATTTTTTATATTCTGATATATGTTTCTTCCGTTTTCCACTGCCTTTATAATGGTGGCAAAATTATCATCTGCCAGCACCATTGCAGCCGCATCCTTAGACACCTGTGTGCCGGTAATCCCCATTGCCACACCGATATCTGCCTGCTTAAGCGCCGGCGCGTCATTTACGCCGTCCCCTGTCATGGCAACAATATTTCCCCTATCCTGCCATGCCCGCACAATTCTGATTTTATGCTCTGGTGAAACTCTGGCATAAACAGATATTTGGGGAATAAATTCTCTAAGCTCTTCTTCTGTCATATTCTCGATCACCGCACCCTCGCAGGCCTCCTGTTCTTCCTTCAGGATTCCTATCCTCCGTGCAATCGCTGACGC
The DNA here is from genome assembly GCA_949502235.1 of uncultured Lachnospiraceae bacterium. Lineage (GTDB taxonomy): Bacteria > Bacillota > Clostridia > Lachnospirales > Lachnospiraceae > CAPEBR01. The sequence goes on from CATBDC010000003.1 coordinate 85,006, forward strand.
AGTCACCTTATGATCGCCCGTAATCATAACCGGCTTGATTCCTGCCCGGATACATTCCCTGACTGCCGCCTCGGACTGCGTCCGGGGCGGATCCATCATAGAAATAAGTCCAAGAAATGTAAGGTCCCTCTCGTCAGAGAGCTTCAATTCTTTCTCACCTTTAAGCTCCTTGTATGCAAACGCAAGGACCCGCAGCCCGCTTTCTGAAAATTCAGTATTTTGACGTTCAATTTTCTCTTTGTCCTCTATGCCGATTTCCCGGACGTGCTCCCCTGTTCTAATATAGCTTACACGGCTAAGAAGTACATCTGCAGCGCCCTTAACAACCATTACATAAGTATCCCCGAATAGATGCTCTGTGGACATTAGCTTCCTGTCGCTGTCAAAGGGAAGCTCCGATTTCCGGGGATATTTCCCGCGGACAAACCCAGCCTCCTCCCCAAGCCTGCTCCCAAGATTAATAAGTGCCGTTTCCGTTGGATCTCCGATCTCCCTGCCCTCTGTATTTGTTGAATCATTACATAATATACTGTAATATAAAAGGCGTTTCTGATTTCCTTCACTAGGGCAGATATCCTCTGCGCAGATCCTCTTTTCATCTACATAATAATCCTCCACCGTCATCCGGTTCTGTGTAAGAGTCCCTGTTTTGTCCGAACAGATGACTGACACGCTTCCAAGCCCTTCAACTGCCTGAAGCTTCCGGATAACCGCATGCTCTCTGGCCATTTTCTGTGTCCCAAAGGACAGGACAATCGTAACAATTGAGCTTAACGCCTCCGGGATTGCCGCAACTGCCAAAGCTACTGCAAAAAGGAATGCATCTGCAATCTGTCCGCCTCTTAAAACATTTATTGCAAATAAAATACTGCAAAATATCAAAATAATAATAGACAGCTTTTTACCAAACTCGTCTAAGCTTATCTGCAGAGGGGTCTTTTTTTCAGAAGTATTTTCAAGAAGTCCTGCAATTTTTCCCATCTCGGTTTTCATACCGATTTCTGTTACCAGGAAGCTTCCCCGGCCATAGGTGACAAAGCTGCCCGAAAATACCCTGTTTATCTGATCACCCAGCGCCGCTCCTTCTGGTACTTCCTCCATAGATTTCTCCGCCGGCAGACTTTCGCCCGTAAGGGCGCTTTCATCTACTTTAAGGCTGGCCGCGCTAAGAAGTCTCCCGTCTGCCGGAATACAGTCGCCGGCCTCAATGGAAACCTCATCCCCAATCGTTACCTCTCTCGCCGGAATTTTGATGAGCTGCCCGTCACGAATGACCTTTGCTTCAGGAGCAGATAATTGCTTTAAGCTGTTTAAGGACTGTTCTGCCTTTACTGTCTGCACTGTCCCCAAAACCGCATTAATGGTAATAACAATGAAAATAACTGCTGCGCTTTCCCCGTCTCCTAAGAGCCCTGACACTGCTGCTGCAATGATCAGAATCACCACAAGGAAATCCCGGAACTGCTCTAAAAAAATCCCGGGAATACTCTTTTTCCTGCCCTCTGCCAGTTCATTAAAGCCATATTTTTCCTGATTCTGTTTCACCTGTTCCTTTGTCAACATCACATATCCTCTCTTTCCTGCAGTAACGTAAAATCTCTTTTCTTTATCATTTCCACTAACTCATGAAAAAATAACCAGAAAAAAAGAGACTCCTACTGCATAAAATTATTATGCAATAAGAGTCTATACATTTCTACGCATTTTGATTTTCAAAAAAAATATCTATCTTTCTTTTAATATCCTCTGGTTTTAATAATTTTGACAAATATCCTTCCGGCTTCAGGGATATTACCTTTCTGACACTTTCCTGATCGGTCCGGCCTGTCAGGAAAATAACCGGAAGACCCGTAAATTCTGCCTCTGAGCGGATCATTTCCAATACCTGCCTTCCGTCACAAACAGGCATTTCATAATCCAGAAGAACCAGATCCGGCTTATCCAGAATAATTGACTGCAGCGCGGACATCCCTGACTGTGCCAGCGCAATCTCATAATCTTCACAAAGAAGATTTTTCATGCCTTCCCTGATCGTCATGGAATCGTCCACCACAAGTATTTTATGCTTTTTGGGCTTCTCTCTTTTCTTAAGATAATCTTCAATCTCACTCATAGCATTATCTGCTTCAATGGGAGTTCCCACTCCATTCTGAAGCAAATGCGGTGCAATCACGCAATATGCAAAATATCCTGCGCCGGTATCAAACAGCAGGCTGACCTGCATCTTCTCTCTTTCAAAAACCTCCCTGAACTGTTCATATGTCAGAAGGTTCTCTTCCCTAACCTCATAAAGCTCCGCGTCCGGCAGATGTTCTCTGACACGTTCAACAAACTGGCGGGCTGTGTATCTGGCTGCGTTAATCATCAGGCTGTCAAGCTTATCCGTCTTCATTCCCATAGCCTTTCCGACCGTGTTAATGAGCAGCTTCTCTTCAAATACTAAAATAATCTCAGACTTTTTCTCATCCTCATCTGACCCGTAAACGAGACGATAATATACTCCTTTTCCAAATTTTTCCCCGCTGTAAGTCTCGCTGACCACCTGGGATTCCAGCTGGAACATATCATACACAAGCTGAAGGATTACTTTTTTCATGGCCTTAAGTTCTTCATCCGGCAGAAGATCTACCCACTTACTCACATCCTCTCCTGTAATTGCCCTATCCTCTGTCAGCGTATGCCCTATCATCCATCCGGTACAGACCCCGATGAAATGTTCAACCGCGTCTGATGAATAATTGCTCCGTTCCAGCTCCTCCTCCAGTGACGGAAGCGTGTATTTACGGAAATTCTGATGAAGATGACGATGTGTCTTAATCCCGGCATAATTGATAGACATCATATACTTTTCCTCATCCGCAAAATGCTTCATGGCATGCTCCTTAAAATATTTGATTCCCTCCTGGCATGCCCACTGGCTCTTTTTTTCCTCATTCACAAATGCAAGAAGCTTTGTCATAATCTTAAACAGCCTCCTGTGCTCCTTGTCAATACTCTCCACTCCTATGCTGTATTCCTCTTTCCATTCCAGCCGGCTATCCATAAATAAATTCCTCCTTTGCCTGTCGTTTTTAGTATTTCTATACCTCTGAAGCCGCCAGCTTCATAAATTCTTCCATACTTCTCGTAAAATATTTATTTCTGCGGTAGTAAAAATATACATTGCGCTTTGCCGCCGGGTCATCAATTTTATAATAGTAAATATTTAAGTCCTTTGGAAGGTACTTTATAGCTGTATCACTGATGAAGGAAATCCCCATCCCCTGCTCCGTCAGATGATAGGTTGTGAGCATCTGATCCAGCTTCCACGCCACCTTCGGCATCACACCTGCACGTTTACAGAGTTCTTCCACTCTCTCTCTTGTATCGTTATGCTCTTTTAAAAATACAAAGGGCTCCTCTTCAAACATTTTTAGAGGCACTCCGTGCGTCTCCTGCTTTTTATGCACGCCGTTATGTATATCCGCCACACTTAGGCTCCAGGATTTTGCCGCCCCATTGCTCTTGAAAGCGGCGGGAACCGCCAGAAGAAGATATTCTGTTTTTACATAGCGCTTTTCATACAGCTCCTCATCCATAGGATAATTATCCATTAGAAGGTCAATCTCCCCTGAAAAAAGCTTCTGCTCAAGCTGCAGGGTATGTCCTTCAACCATTTTAAGCTCCACATTGGGATACAAATGATGAAACCTTTTAAGAATCCCCGGAAAAACATATGATACAAATAAATATGTCCCTCCTACACACAAAGAGCCGGTAGACAGTTCATTAAGGTTACTGACATATCCTGTAAGCTCTTCTTCCATCTTCATAATCTGCTCAACCATTTTTATGTACTTTTTTCCGCATTCTGTAAGGCGGACGGGGCTTCTGCTTCTGTCAAAAAGCGGTGTCCCGATTTTCTTTTCAACCTTTTTTACGGTGGCGCTAAGAGCGGGCTGAGAAATAAAAAGCTTTTCTGCTGCCTTTGAAAAGCTGCCCTCCTTATACACCTCATACATATAATTCATATTTGAAAACATGTCCGATTCCCCCACATTCTGCAAAACTGCATCCCCTGAAATGACATTAATCTTTGAAAATACCGCACAAAAAAACAATGTTATAAATACAATCAGCCTTGTATGCATAGCATTGTTTTTATCTGTTATTATTCACTCCGTCCATCGGCTATAAGAAGCAGACATACAAAAGCTTTTTCCATAATTCAAAACAGGGGATGAGAGAATCGAACTCCCGCCAAAGGTTTTGGAGACCCCTATCATACCACTTGACCAATCCCCTGTGCGTCTATCACACTAGATATTTATACCATACCCGAGACGCCTTGTCAAGCAAAATCGGTCAGGAATTTTTTGCTACTGCTGTTACTGGCATGTTCATCTTTTTAAATATCTGTATCAGCACCTTGCCGACAGCCAATACAAGTACTGCTGCTGCAATCGCCTCCGGAATTCCTGATGCTGTCACTGTTCCCATAATAAGACCCCATACTGCCGTAATCCCTACCTCTCTGGCTTCTGCATACTGACTGGCAAACAAAAGGTAAATACTTCCCATAACCGCAATGGTGTTTACCATAGAACCTGCAAACCCAACAACCGGAAGAGCGATCAGCTGGTTTACCTTTAACCTGCTAAGAAGAATAAAAAGCCAGCCTGCCGCGATTCCAATTAATACTCTGCAGCCCACGGATATCCACAATGCCTTTACTGCTCCTAAAAGTCCTGTGGTGCTCATAAATGGAGAGAACGCAAAGGACAAAAGCGTCGGTGCTACTGTGTTGCTTACAAGGGAACAGATACCGAATACTGCTCCTAATACCGCTCCCGCAGACGGGCCTAACAAAATCGCTCCAAGAATTACCGGAATATGTACAGTTGTCGCCTTAATAATCGGAAGCTGAATCATACCGAGAGGCGTGTTCGCCAGCACGATAACAATCGCTGCCATAAGTGCAACACTGACCATCCATTTTGTGTCGTGTCTTACTTCTTTCATTATTCAATTCCTCCTTGTTATCATTCCCGCTTAAGCGGGATACAATACAATTGTTACCTGCTAATTATAGCACCTCTCCTTCCATGAGGCAAGATGGAGATTTTCCTGTAAATTTTTTAATGAAATTCACGCTCTTTATTCTTGCATGTTTCACTGAAACAGGGTATAGTGATAAACAAAAAGATTTCAAGTCAACTATAGGAGAGATTTCAGATGCTTTTAAAAGATAAAACTGTTCTTCTGGGGGTCACCGGCGGGATTGCCGCCTATAAGAGTGCTTATCTTGCAAGCCTTCTCGTAAAGGCCGGCGCCTCGGTGCGGGTCATTATGACAGAACATGCAAAGAATTTTATTAACCCCATTACCTTTGAAACTTTAACGGGGCATAAATGCATTACCGATACCTTTGACCGTAATTTTGAATTCCATGTGGAGCATGTCGCACTCGCAAAAAAGGCTGATGTGATTCTGGTAGCACCGGCAACGGCCAATATCATTGCCAAGCTGGCACACGGGATTGCGGATGATATGCTGACTACTACGATTCTTGCAAGCAGGGCGCCGAAAATCATTGCACCGGCCATGAATACAGGTATGTACGAAAACCCTGTAACTTTAGATAACCTGAAGCTTTTAGCTGAATATGGCATGGGAATTATCCCCCCTTCTACCGGAAGGCTTGCCTGCGGCGATGAGGGTGCCGGAAAGATGCCGGAACCGGATGTATTATATGAATATGTTCTGCGCTGTCTGGCATATGAAAAAGACATGTCAGGACTGCATGTGATGGTAACTGCCGGTCCCACCTGCGAGGCCATTGACCCGGTGCGTTATATCACAAACCATTCCACGGGTAAAATGGGCTACAGCATCGCGAGGATGTGCATGCTGCGGGGAGCCCGCGTTACCCTGATAAGCGGAAAAACTGCTCTTATCCCGCCCCCGTTTGTGGAGGTTATCCCTGTAACATCAGCTAAGGATATGTACGATGCCGTAACCGCAAAAAGCAGTGAAATGGATATTATTATCAAATCTGCCGCTGTCGCCGATTATCGTCCCGTTCATGTGGCTAAGGAGAAGGTTAAAAAGTCTGATTCCTCTCTTTCTATTGAGCTGGAACGGACAGACGATATTTTGAAATACCTGGGGGCACATAAGAAGGAAGGACAGTTTCTGTGCGGCTTCTCCATGGAAACAGAAAATATGCTTGAAAATTCCCGGAAGAAGCTTACTCAGAAAAATCTGGATATGATTGTGGCAAATAATCTGAAAATGCAGGGCGCGGGTTTCGGGACAGACACAAATATTGTCACCATCATCACCCCGGATTCCGTGACAGAGCTTGCTCTTATGAAAAAGGATGAGGTTGCCCTTAAATTGATTGACACGATTTTAGAACGAAGAAATTAGATTTAAAAAAGCTGTCTTTGGATGATATCATCTATCTCCCCAGGACAGCTTTTTATATCTCTTACACTATATAAGGCTCATTGCCTGGTTCACCGTCTTCACGCCGATAATCTCAATACCTTCTGTTTTTCCCACTGTCTTAAGGGCTACCTCCGGTATGATACACTTCTTAAAGCCCAGCTTTTTTGCCTCTGCCACACGCTGCTCCGGCATGGTAACAGCACGAACCTCACCGCTTAAGCCAACCTCCCCGAATACAATTGTATCTTCAGAAACCGGCCTGTTTTTGTAGCTTGATACAATGGACATAACGATTCCAAGATCCGTTGCCGGCTCGTTCATTCGGATTCCGCCTGCTACATTTACATAGGCATCATAATTTGAAAGAGGCAGACCCATCCTTTTTTCCAGAACTGCCATCAGAAGATTTACCCTGTTATAGTCCAGGCCGGCGGCTGTCCTCCTCGGCATACCGAAATTGCTCTTACATACAAGCGCCTGAATCTCCAGAAGCATAGGGCGGGTTCCTTCTATTGCACATGCCACAACAGAACCCGAAGCACACTCTGGCCTTCCATTTAACATATACTCTGAGGGATTTTCCACTTCTATGAGGCCCTTTTCCCTCATCTCAAATACTCCGATTTCATTTGTAGAACCAAAGCGGTTTTTTACGCTGCGCAGGATTCGGTAGGACGCATATCTGTCTCCTTCAAAATAAAGCACCGTATCCACCATATGCTCTAATACTCTTGGACCGGCAACCGTCCCCTCCTTCGTCACATGTCCGACAATAAAAATTGATATGCCAAATCCCTTGGCAAGCTGCATAAATACATTCGTAGATTCCCTTACCTGGGATACACTTCCCGGAGCAGAGGCCACTGTTTCATCATACATGGTCTGAATAGAGTCAATGACCACCATATCCGGCTTCTGTTCTTCAATCACACCTCGTATCATATCCAGATTTGTCTCGCACAAGAGATACAGGCTGTCCGAAAAATCTCCCATACGGTTTGCCCGCATTTTAATCTGCTTCAGTGATTCCTCACCGGATATATACAGAATTTTTTTATTTTTGTCCGACAGCTTCCTGCATACCTGCAGAAGGAGTGTGGACTTTCCAATTCCCGGATCGCCTCCTACTAACACAAGGGAGCCGGGCACGATTCCTCCGCCCAGCACTCTGTCAAGCTCTCCGATCCCCGTTAGCTCCCTTTCATCCTCGTCCGCCCTTACACTAGACAGGATGACTGCCTTTGCCTGTTTTGCGGCTTTTACGGCTCCTGCTTTTGCAGGAGCCGCCTTTTCCTCCACAAATGTATTCCATTCCTTACACATGGGACATTGTCCAAGCCACTTGCTCTCTTCATGTCCGCAATTCTGACAGAAAAATATACTCTTTTTTTTCATCCTGCTACTTCTTCACGATCCTAACTGCTACACATTTATCAGGTGAAAGCTCTGCACTGATGCTTAACTTTCCGCTTAAATTCGTCTTCATGTCTCCTGCGTTGACCTCATCCATATACACCACATACTCGCTGTCTGCCTCAAGCTCAAGCGTAACCTGTGCATCCCTCGCCCCTGATACAGAAAAGCTTATCTCTTTTTCTGATGCCTTAAAATTCTCTACTGCTGTTCCTGGTACGGATTCATACACGAACATACCATTCTTTTCAACCTTTGTAATCTCGGCAAACGTCTTTACCTTATAAATATCCCCCTGGAACTCAAACCCGTCAAGCTTCGTCTTACTTGACAGTGTATAGTCTCCAAAGCTTAAAGATTTGTCTGCCTCTGCTCTTAAAAGTTCTTTTACTGCTGCCACCTGCGCTTCCTCCTATGGTTTTTGTACTTTTCATTATATATCATATCTGTTTTAATTTGTAGACTTCGGCGTAAATTTTATTTCTTTTTTAGACATTCCTGCAACTACATCCATGCCTCTTTTCACTTCTCCTGAAAGCACTGCTTCTGCAAGCTTATCTTCAAGATTACTCTGCACCGCACGCCTTAAAGGCCTTGCCCCGTATTTTTTATCTGATCCAGTCTCCACAATATACTTCTTTACGGAATCCCGTATGGTCAGGCTGATATCAAGCTGTTCCTTTGCCCTTGATACAACCTCCCTGCACATGAGGCTTACAATACGCTTCATCTCATCCTCGTCAAGGGGATGGAAAACAATCGTCTCATCAATTCTATTTAAAAACTCTGGCCTGAATATAAGCTTGACCTCATTCAGAACGTTAGACTTCATCCGCTTATAGTCGCCCTCTTTATCCTCCTTTGCATTAAATCCAAGCTTTTTCGGATCTATAATGGCCTGCGCCCCGGCGTTGGATGTCATAATGATTACCGTATTCCGGAAATCCACCTTCCGTCCCTGGGAGTCCGTAATATGCCCATCGTCCAGCACCTGCAGAAGGATGTTAAATACATCCGGATGCGCTTTTTCAATCTCATCAAACAAAAGAACAGAATAGGGATGGCGCCTGACCTGCTCACTTAGCTGTCCTCCGTCATCATGTCCTACATAGCCCGGAGGAGATCCTATCATCTTCGCCACACTGTGCTTTTCCATATATTCCGACATATCGACACGGATCATAGAGTCCTCATTGCCAAACAATGTCTCGGAAAGTGCCTTTGAAAGCTCTGTCTTCCCCACTCCGGTAGGTCCTAAAAACAGGAAGGAGCCTATGGGACGGCCCGGATCCTTTAACCCTACTCTTCCACGCCTGACTGCTCTTGCAACTGCCGTAACAGCCTCCTCCTGCCCAATCACCCTCTTGTGGAGGGTCTGCTCCAGTTTCTGAAGCCTTACCCCTTCTGATTCCTGAAGCTTCTGCACCGGAATTTTTGTCCACTCTGATACAACATCCGCAATATCATTCTCCGTAACCTGCACCTGCTTCTTCGCATTTCTTGCCTGGAACGTTTTCTTGGTATGGATGAGCTTTTCTTCCGCCTCCTGCTTCTCCCGCCTAAGCACCGATGCTTCTGCCATATTTCCCTCACAGATAGCATCCTCAAGCTCCTGGGCCAGAGAAGAAACCATATGCTCCAGGTCATAGATCCGATCCGGGACCTTAAAGCCCCTAAGCGACACCTTAGAGCACGCCTCGTCTAATACGTCAATCGCCTTATCCGGAAGGAATCTGTCACTGATATAACGATCCGACAAATGAACAGCCGCCTTAAGAGCCTCCGTCTCAATCTCTACATGATGATGGCTTTCATACCGTGATTTTAAACCATTTAAAATATCAAGGCAGTGATCCTTATCCGGCTCTTCCACGGTAATCGGCTGGAACCGTCTTTCCAGAGCCGCATCCTTTTCGATATATTTCCGGTACTCCACAATCGTTGTGGCGCCGATGAGCTGGAATTCCCCTCTTGCAAGGGCAGGTTTCAGGATATTAGACGCATCCATGGCTCCTTCCGCTCCGCCTGCACCGATTATCGTATGCACCTCATCTAAAAATAAAATAACATTTCCTGCTGATCTTACCTCCTGAATCAGGCGTTTCATCCGCTCCTCAAATTCGCCCCGGTATTTTGAGCCCGCAATCATTCCTGCAAGATCCATCGTAAGAATACGTTTATCCTTCATGCCATCTGGTACAACCCCTGTGGCAATCTGGGCTGCAAGCCCCTCCACAACTGCAGTTTTCCCCACTCCGGGTTCCCCCACAAGACACGGATTATTTTTCGTACGCCTGCTTAACACCTGCATAAGCCTGTGAATCTCTGTCTCTCTTCCGATAACCGGGTCAAGCCTTCCCTCCTCGGCCTGCATGGTAAGATCCGTCCCATACTGCATAAGAACACTGCCCCTGCCATTCTCCTGCATGATCTCGCTCTGATATTCTTTCAGGTCAACTCCAATTACATTTAAAATCTCCTGAAATATTTTCTGAATATTAATATTCAGGGTAAGGAGTATACGTGTGGCAACACAATCTGTCTGCCGGATCATGGACAGGAGCATATGTTCTGTCCCGATCTCCTCGGATCGAAAGCGGATCGCCTCATTTTTACTTTCTTCTAAAATATATTCAAGCCTGGGACTTCTCTCTGGATTTTCCTCAACCACCGCATCTCCCACAGGAGAAATTAACTCATCTACAATCTTATATATATTTTCTTCCTCTACTCCATTCGCGGCCAGAATCTGCCCCGCAACCCCGGTATAGCATTTGCGCAGACTTAAGAGCAGGTGTTCTGTACCCACATATGGATGGTGCAGTTCTTTTGCAATGGCTTTTGCCGTCCTTAACACCTCATTCGCCTGTTTTGTATAATTCATGTCGTCTGTTCCTTTCTACTTATGATGTGATTACTGTTCACTCCGTTCGCGCCGTATATCTATTCTATTACCCAAATGTGTATTCGTCAAACAATTCATCCACCAGCTCATGCACTTCCTCCCTGCGGATATTTTTACAGCAGCCTTTGGCAAGAGCAATGCGAAGCTCCCTCTTTAGCTCCTCGTGGGCGTGAATCTTATTAATGTCAATGGCAATCACCGCGCCCTTTCTCCTGTCAAGCTGTATAAAGCCCTGCTGCTTTAGTATAGAATATGCTTTATTCACTGTATGCATGTTAATACCTACCGTATCCGCGAGCTGCCGGACAGAAGGAAGCGTATCACCCTCATGAAGCACTTCTGTCGCAATTCCCATGATAATCTGATGCTGCAGCTGTACATAAATGGCCTCATCACTGTTAAAATCAATCTCTATAAGCATCCTGTCACCTCTTTTGTTATATACAGGTTAGCACACATAGAATATTTATGCAAGAACTTTATAGTCGGGGACAGGGAGAAACGAATCTGGGACGGAGTTTTTCTAGAAAAACTCCGTCCCAGATTCGTTTCTCCCTGTCCCCATCACATCCCCACAGCTTCAGGAAAATCAGAAAATTGTTCGTATATCTGTATATTCATAGCAGTCAAAGCTGTCCGCAACGTTTTTGCACGTCAGCTTTCCGTCATAGGTGTTTATCGCGGAATAGATTGTCTCATCCTCTCTGCATGCCTGCTCAAGCCCTTTATCTGCTATCTTAAGGCCGTAGCCTAAGGTCGCATTGGTCAGGGCGATAGTTGAGGTCCTGGGAACTGCTCCGGGCATGTTTCCTACACAATAATGGACAATGCCCTCTTCTATGAAAACCGGATCGTCATGATAGGTCATTTTCGTTGTCTCGCCGCACCCGCCCTGATCTACGGCCACGTCTACGAATACAGTACCGGGCCTCATCTGTTTTAGATATTTTTTCTTAAAGATCTTCGGGGCAGCTTTTCCCGGGATCAGTACGGATCCGATAACCAGATCTGCCGTTTTAACGCATGCTTCAATATTGGCGTCTGTGGAGGCCAGTGTCTGTATCCGCGCGCCGAAAATGTCATCCAGATAGGAAAGCCTTTGAAGATTAATATCCAGAATCGTTACGTTTGCTCCCATTCCTACGGCAATCTTGCATGCATTTGTTCCCACTGAACCGCCGCCTAAGATAACCACATTGGCCTTTGGCGTGCCGGGCACTCCTGCCAGAAGAACTCCTGAACCGCCGAATATCTTTTCCAGGTATTTTGCTCCCTCCTGTACACTTAAGCGTCCGGCAATCTGGCTCATGGGCGCAAGGAGCGGGAGGCCGCCGTTTCTGTCTGTCAGTGTCTCATAGGCAGCGCCTTTTACCTTGCCGGAAAGAAGTGCGTCAGTCTGAGGCTTATCTGCGGCAAGATGCAGATAAGTGTAAAGAATCAGTCCTTCATGAAAAAGGGGATATTCCTCCTTCAGAGGCTCCTTAACCTTAATGATCATCTCCGCCCTGTCCCACACCTCTTTTGCAGTCCCAAGTATTCTGGCCCCTGCCGCAATATACTCTGCATCCGTAAATCCTGAACCTGTACCGGCGCCTTCCTGAATATAAACCTCATGGCCGCGCGCCGCATAGCTTTTTACATTGTCTGGCGTCATGCCTACCCGGAATTCATTATTTTTGATTTCTTTTACACATCCTACTCGCATAATCGTGTCCCTCCTGACATTCTTTTGTTACCGTTCATTCCGTTCACAGTAACCTTCTTTTTTCATTCATAATACCTTGTGTTAAATAGCTTTCCGTGTTTTTATGAAAAATATTATTCATATAAAATAATTTCTGAATAATATTTTTCATTTTTCTTTTAATGATAGTAACATATCCACAGAAAACTTGCAATAAAAGTTATTTATTTCACAATTTGAAAATTAGCTGGTATTTTTCTTTCTATAGAGCTATAATAAAAATTACACACTGGTAATAAAGCAGTTGTATTATAAAGGAGGAAAGGGAAAATGAAAGATATGAGAGAACTGATTCACAAGGCGGAGCTTACAAAAACCCAGAGAATGATCGCAAGGTTTATACTTGACAACTCTTCTGATGCATGCTTTATGACCTCCACAGATATTGCGGCAAGGCTTGGCGTGAGTGAATCTTCTGTCATCCGTTTCAGCCGTTCCTTAGGCTTTCAGGGATTTATGGATTTTCAGAAAGCTCTCCGTCAGGATTACCAGAACCGGGTATTAAGTATTTCAAGCGCCATCACTGTTCCTGCCCAGAGGATTGCCAAAAGAGCTACTCTCGGCAATAATGCAGAGTATATTAACAGACATTTTAAAAATGCAGTAAAAAATCTGGAAAACGTGTTTTCCCAGAATACAATGGATACTTTCGAAGCTGCGGCTGACGCAGTTGTAAAAAGCAGGCATAAATATATCTTAGCTACCCGCGGGAATTCCTGTCTTGGAAATTATTTTCTTTTATATTTAAAGCATATGGTACCGAACGTGGAAACCGCCAGTTCTTCCTCCATAAGCCCCATTGACCACATATGCAATATCGGCAGGGAAGACTGCCTGATTATATTTAGTTTTCCCCGGTATTCCTCTGTGGACAGGCTTGCCGCTCAGATGGCCAGGGAGGCGGGTGCTGCAATTATCGTCATTACAGACAGGCCAAGCTCCCTTCTTGCGGAATATGCCTCTGTTCTTTTAACTGTACCGGTAGATACGAATACATTTTTCAACTCCATGATCGGTCCGCAGTTTATTGCTGAGGCACTTTTAGATATTATCAGCCATAAGGTTAAGGGAATTGAAAAACGGCTGAAAAAGATTGACCGGTATCTCGATGAGCTGGGGAATTATTAGCAGTTGAGGACAGGGTATTTTTCATTTTGCCCTGTCTCCAGACGAAACATCCCCTGGCGGAAGAGAGTTAAGCCATAAGGGAATTTCTTTTCGTACAAGCTCAATATAGTTTAAAATCTGTTTATTATTTCTGTCTTCTTCACGTATCAGCAAAATAATTCCTCTTTCAGAATGTGGGATCTCTCTGCTGACCAGATGGTGTTCCTTTAAAAACTCCATGGAATACGGCGTACTAATCGAATAATTTTCTGTGTTATTAAGAAGCATGACTCGTATATCACCCGGCTCTGTCACTATATGAAATTGTACCTCCGAAAGCAGATTTTCTATTTCAACCGGCACAAAGCTATATGCTACACCTGCATTGGAAATACATGGATAATTCGAAAAATCCATGAGATTTAATGGTTCCCTCCCAGCCAGAGGATGGCCTTCTGCCATTGTCAGGTGCAGGTTTGTATAGCCCAGCAGGCAGGAAATAAGATTTTTTTGTTTGAACTTTTTTTCGTAATAGCCTATCAGCTCTCTATTGCAGACAAAAATAGATACATCTGAAGTATTATCTGACAGCATATCCATTCCTTCCTTGATTGTACCAATTCTCCGAAACCGGCAGTCCAAAGACTCAGCGGCGCCGGTATTATTCCTGCAGAATTGGACAAAGGCTTTTTCAGCAAATGGATACGCATATGAGGCAACAAATAAACGAACCCTTTCCTTTTCATCCTTTAAGAGAGAAATATTATTCAGATTTCTTTGAATAGAATATGCATACTGAAGAAATTTTTCTCCCTTTGGCGTTATCCTTATTCCATTTGGCGTTCTTTCAAATATGCTGTATCCCAGCTCCTTCTCCAAGGATTGTACAGCATTACTTGCGTTTGGCTGTGCCATGAAAAGCTTCTGTGCTGCTTTTGTAATAGAACCACATTCATTTATTGTAATAGCAAGGAGTATCTGTTCTGTCTTCATGTTTTTCTCCATTTCCAAATTCAATCTTTTTATCTCTAGTGAAAAAATTATATATGTTCAATTATAAACCATATTACCAGTAATGCAAAGATATAGTATAAAATAAAATCTAAGCAGTAAAAACTGATAATTCAACAAATCAATATTTATTCACAGAAAACCCCTATTACCGAAGGCAATTTCAAATGGATTTGCGTATGTTACTGTAAACATAGTGAATAGGAACGATTTTCTGAAGAAATGGAGGAAAAATGGAAAAATTTAAGTTAATCAAATGCGGAAAAATGTATGACGGAATACAGGATCAACTACAGGAGAATACGGAAATCCTAATCAGAGGGAAAGTAATTGAACATGTCGGCCGGAATTTAGAATATCCGAAAGGGACAGAGCTTATTGATTTACAGGATTGTACTGTTACGCCAGGAATGATTGATGCCCACGTGCACAGCCAGTATATTGACTGGAAAACAAGAAATCACGATATTGTTTACCGGGGACCTGCATGGAAAAGCATGTGTCATCTGTATGTGGCAAGAGAATGTCTTTACAGAGGCTTTACCACTATCCGCAGTATTGGGAATTCTACTTACGAGGCAAGGGGGAGTCTTGCTGCAAGAGAAATGATTGATCTGGGACTGTTTCCCGGGGCACGTATGGTTGTAACACCTCATTATATGGCAGACGTAGGAAGCCATGGGGATCACTCCCAATATCTTCGTACTAACCCTGACCTGGCAGAGGCTTTTGCACAAATGACACCAACGATTGGTACTGGCGTAGAATTTTTCCGACATGCAGTCAGAAATGAAATTAAAATGGGGGCTGATTTTATTAAAATAATGATTAACGGCGGATTCAGCACGCCAAATGACACGCCGGATGATCAGCAGCTAAGTGATGAGGAAATCGAAGTAATCATTAAGACAGCTCATGAGCTGGGCCGCACGGTTACTGCACATATCTATAACTCAGAGCAGATGATGAAGGTTGCAAAAATGGGCATCGATGGAATGGAGCACGGCTCCTTGATTACAGAGGACACTGCGAGATATATGGAAGACCATAATATTTATCTTGTCCCCACCTTCTGTCCATATGACGATATTATCAATCTTAACGAAGAATCTCTGAAAAAAAAGACGCCCCAGTTCCAGGAAAAGCTCCGGCAGTATTCCAAGAGGCTTCAGGAAGGGCGCCGGGTCATTATAGACAGTAAACTGCGGCTGGGATACGGAACGGATTTTGTAGCAGTACATAACGCATATGAGAATGGATATGAATTTGAGTCCTGGATGAACTCTAAAATAGATCCATTCCGGATTCTGCGGGCAGCTACAAGTACAAATGCGGAAATTTTAGGGCTGTCTCATTTGATTGGAACTATTGAACCTGGAAAGCTGGCAGACATTTCAGGATGGAAACGGAATCTTTTGACAGACCCGAAGGCTTTGCTTGACTGCGCATTTGTTATGAAGGAAGGTCAGACTTATGAAACGGTAACCGTTGAGTAGGCGGGGCATGTTGGGGACGGGGTAAAATGAAAAAGTGCCTGTCCCCGTAAACTTTTTTGTTTCTGGGGACGGGGTAATTTTCATTTTACCCCGTCCCCAACCTAACTACGCTTCATCTATTGCCTTACCAATATCATGCCGCATATATTTATTGTCAAATTTCACCCATTCTGTTGCCGCATAGGCATTAGCCCGCGCTTCTTTTAAGTCCTTTCCCTTCGCCGTAACGCCAAGCACACGCCCGCCGTTTGTCACAAGCTTATCTCCGTCAAATTTTGTCCCTGCGTGGAAACAGTAATATCCCTCGTGCTTTTTAAATTCCTCAAGCCCGGTAATCTCAAGCCCTTTGTCATATGCTGCCGGATAGCCTTCGCTTGCAAGCACAACACAAACCGCCGCATTGTCCTCAAACTGAAGATCAACCTTATCAAGTGTTCCGTCAATGCATGCCTCAATAACCTCTATGATATCATTCTTCATCCTCGGCAGTACAACCTGTGCCTCCGGATCTCCAAACCTTGCGTTGTATTCCAAAACCTTCGGGCCTTCACTGGTAAGCATAAGGCCAAAGAAAATAACACCTTTAAAGGGCCTTCCCTCTGCCTTCATGGCATCTACGGTTGCCTGATAGATGTATTTATCACAGAATTCCTCTACCTCTTTTGTATAGAAGGGGCTCGGTGAAAAGGTTCCCATTCCTCCGGTATTAAGACCTGTATCGCCGTCTCCTGCACGCTTGTGATCCTGTGCGGAGGTCATGGTTTTGATGGTATTTCCGTCCACAAAGGAAAGCACAGACACCTCGCGTCCTGTCATAAACTCCTCAATGACCATCTCATCTCCGGCAGAACCAAACTTTTTATCCTGCATAATGGTCTTTACGCCTTCCTTTGCCTCTTCCAGGGTATTGCAGATTAACACGCCTTTTCCCAGTGCAAGTCCATCGGCCTTTAATACAATCGGAAATTTTGCTCTCTCAAGATAAGCTAACGCCTTCTCTGGCTCTGTAAAATTTTCATAGGCTGCCGTAGGGATGTTGTATTTCTTCATCAAATCCTTTGAAAATGCCTTGGAGCCCTCCAAAATTGCCGCATTTTTCTTCGGTCCGAAGGTACGGATTCCTGCTGCCTCCAGCTCATCCACAAGACCGCCTACCAACGGGTCGTCCATCCCTACAATTACAAGGTCAACGCCCTTTTCCTTTGCAAATGCCGTAATCTTATCAAATTCCATGGCACCAATGGGGGCACACTCGGCATACTCGGCAATCCCCGCATTTCCAGGGGTACAATAAATTTTATCAACCTTCTCGCTTTTCGCCGCGCAGTATGCAATCGCATGCTCTCTTCCGCCGCTTCCTACTATTAGAACCTTCATCATTCCATTCCTCCCTGTATGTTTTATAATATTTTCACCCGGTTATCCTCCACGATAACCTTTCCATTTGCAATCAAATCAACTGCCTCGGGAAGTATCTTCCACTCTGCCTGCTCCATCACACGCCTCTGGAGTATCTCCGGAGTATCCCCCTCTTCAACCTCTACTGCCTTCTGTAAAATAATTGGCCCGGTATCGGTTCCTTCATCTACAAAATGCACTGTAGCACCCACTACACGCACGCCCCGCACAAGAGCCGCTTCATGAACCTTAAGCCCATAATAACCTGTCCCGCAAAAAGAGGGAATCAGGGAGGGGTGGATATTAATAATCCGGTTCCTGTATTTCTCTATCATTGCCGGAGGAATCACCACAAGAAAGCCTGCCAGCACGATCAGGTCCGGTTTAAGCCCATCCACTGTCTCAAGAAATTTCTCATTAAATTCCTCCCTTGAGGCAAACGTTTTCGGAGAAATGCAAACCCCGGGGATCTTATGGTTTTCTGCGCGGGTAAGGGCATAAGCGTTCTTATTGTTGCTGATCACTCCCGCAATTTTTGTATTTGTAATCGTACCTTTTTCCACTCCGTCTATAATGGCCTGCAGGTTTGTTCCTCCGCCGGATACTAATACAACAACATTTAACATAATGTAACTCCCTTTTCTCCTGTCTCAATGTGCCCTACTACATACGGAGTATCCCCCGCTTCCCTGATGGCTTCCATTGCCTTATCCACATCTGCAGCGCCAACTGCAACAATCATTCCAAGCCCCATGTTATAGGTATTATACATAGCCTGCTCTTCAACATTTCCCTCTTTTGCAAGCTTTGTAAAGATGGGCGGAATAGGGTAGCTGTCCTTTTTCACAACCGCCCGGACGCCGTCCTTTAACATCCTCGGAATATTCTCATAAAAGCCTCCGCCGGTAATATGGCTGCATGCCTTCACGGTAACCCCTGCCTTCTTGACGCTTTTAAGGGCTTTTACATAAATCCTTGTGGGAGCAAGAAGGGTTTCTCCCAAAGTCGCCCCCAGATCCTCATGGTAAGTATTAAGAGATTCCTTTGTCATCTCAAAAACCTTACGCACAAGGGAAAATCCATTGCTGTGCACTCCTGAGGATGCCATGCCGATAAGCACATCGCCGTCTTTTAGACTTTCTCCTGTAATCATATCCTTTTTGTCGCAGACGCCTACGGCAAAGCCTGCAAGGTCATAGTCATCCTCCGGCATAAGTCCCGGATGCTCTGCTGTCTCTCCGCCGATAAGCGCCGCCTCTGACTGCAGGCAACCTTCTGCCACGCCGCTTACGATAGACGCGATCTTTTCGGGATAATTCTTTCCGCACGCAATATAGTCAAGGAAAAACAAGGGCTCTCCTCCTGCACAGGCAATATCATTCACACACATAGCCACTGCGTCAATTCCTATGGTGTCATGCTTATCCATAATCATAGCAAGCTTTACCTTCGTGCCGCAGCCGTCTGTACCGGATAAAAGCACCGGCTCGTCCATGTCCTTTATCTTTGCCAGTGAAAACGCCCCTGAAAATCCGCCTAAGCCTCCAAGCACCTCCGGGCGCATCGTCTTTTTCACATGCTCCTTCATAAGCTCTACAGACCTGTAGCCTGCCTCAATATCAACACCTGATTTCTTATAATCCATATGTATACTCTCCCTGGTAATTATTTATCCTGTAAATATGCCTCATAGCCAATCTCTTCAAGCTTCGCAGCCTTTGCCTGTACTGTTTCCTTCATCCCGGCTGTATATGCTTTTAATTTATCCAGAAGCTCCCCGTCAGATGTGGCGAGAATCTTTGCCGCAAGAATCGCCGCATTCAAGCCTCCGTCAATAGCAACTGTGGCAACCGGAATTCCCGGCGGCATCTGTACAATTGAAAACAGCGCGTCCTCTCCTCCAAGGTTCTTCCCTGACATGGGTACTCCCACAACCGGCATGGGGAACAGGGCCGCGCACATTCCCGGAAGGTGGGCAGCCATACCGGCTCCTGCTATAATTACCTTCATTCCTTTTCCTTCCGCGGCCTTCGCCCACTCGAAAAATACATCCGGCTCCCTGTGGGCAGAGATAATCGTCATCTCATAATCAATTCCCAGCTTTTCAAGCATAGCTGCTGCCTTGCTCATAACCTTTAGGTCAGAGTCACTTCCCATCACAATTCCTACTTTTGGCATAGTTGTTTTTCCTTTCATACTCTTTTATGTCCTGAATCCAATGTCTTGTGTCAACGATTTTATTATACACCAGGCTCACATTCTAAATCAACAAAAAACCAAACAGTAAAAACATTTACACAGACAAAGCTGGTATTTTCCTCTGTGAAAATACCAGCTTTGATATACAGATAATTCAAGTATACGTTGTTTTTAAAGATCTTCAATTCTTATATCACAGTCAGACAAAGGAATCGTAACTGCATAATAATAACAATAATTCTCCTGACTTTTAATCCGAAAGAAATAATCAACCAGAATAGGAGTTTTCACTTCTATATTTTGTTTCTTTGCCCAGTCAAAAACAGGCTTTACTAAATCTGGATTATTCATATCCAGCTCTGAACTAAACATAGAGTAAATATATTCCCCTGCCGGAAAGTGATAGCGTGTTCCGTTAAGGTAATCCAAATCGCTTAGCGCTAATTCATTAATACAGTAGCCATAGCTGTTAAATCTTATCTCCTGATTCTCCATATCGAAGCTGGTACATAAAAAAGGAATATCATCTATTTCCATCGGATGGATGGATGAAAATACAAATGCCTGGGGGAATTCTACAATCCGTATCGAATCTGGGTACTCTTTCAAGTAATTCAAGTAATATTCCCATTTCTTCAGCCGTTTCAACTGTATCTGCTGCTGTTTGATCTCTCCTTCAAGCTCCAGACTTTTCGCTTTAAAAAGAATCTCATATTCTTCAAGAGATGCAGCACTAAAGCAGTTTTGTATATCCTTAATCCCAAACCCCAGCATCTGCCTGAGATACGAAATGTCTCTCAAATCCGAAAGATTTTTCTGGTCAAAGGACTGGTATCCGTTTTCATCATTCTTGTCAACTGAAATAAGTCCCTTTTTTACATAATATCGGATAGCTGAACGTGATAAATCCAGCATTTCACGTATTTGTCCTGCTGTATAATTGTTATCCTTCATTACAGTTCCTCCATCCCTGAAAACAAAATCTGGCTATTCCTCTATACTAACATAAATTGTTTTTATCTGAAAGTATTCTTCCATTGTCATCTTATGGGCCTCCCGCCCAAAGCCGGATTTTTTATATCCGCCAAAAGGCGTGCCTGCCGGATACATATCAAAGGTATTTAACCACATCAGCCCTGCATCTATTTCACTGACTACCCGGATCCCACGGTTAATGTCCTGCGTCCATACACCCCCTGCCAGGCCGTATGGCGAGTCATTGGCCATTTCAATTACCTCCTCTTCACTGGTAAAAGGAATTGCAGATAGAACAGGCCCGAATATCTCTTCCTGCGCGATACACATATGGTTTGTCACATCTGCAAATAATGTGGGCTCAATGAAATACCCCTCATTATAAGGCTTCTCTATTATACGTCTTCCTCCTGTTACCAGTCTGGCCCCCTCCTTTATTCCTATATCTATATATTTAAGGACCGTCTCCATCTGACGTTTATCAACCAGAGGTCCCATTTCTGTATCCGGTTCGAGGCCGTTTCCTACTTTAACCTTGGCAAACCGGTCTGCCAATTCCTCAACAAATTTATCATAAATATCCCTGTGAACAAACAAACGGGAACCCGCACTGCATATCTGTCCGGCACACCCAAGAATTCCGCCCTTCACCGCCTCCAGCGCCCTATTCCACTGACAATCCGGAAATACAATGTGGGCTGACTTACCTCCAAGCTCCAGCGTAAAGGGGATAATCTGCTTACCCGCAGTCTCTCCTACGCCTGTTCCCACCTCTGTAGAGCCGGTAAATGCTACCTTTCGTATATCCGGATGAGATGTAAGCGCCTCTCCACATTCTCTCCCGCTGCCTGTAACTACATTCAATACACCAGCCGGAAGCTCTTTTCCTGCCAGACGGGCAAATTCCAGGAGGGAAAGAGGGGTGTTGCT
The DNA here is from genome assembly GCA_949502235.1 of uncultured Lachnospiraceae bacterium. Lineage (GTDB taxonomy): Bacteria > Bacillota > Clostridia > Lachnospirales > Lachnospiraceae > CAPEBR01. Next base: position 106,616 of record CATBDC010000003.1, read on the forward strand.
GGCTGGTTTGATTACAATACAGTTCCCTGCCGCCAGAGCAGGCGCCATTTTCCAGCCGGCCATAGATAATGGGTAATTCCACGGTACAATCTGGGCTACAACTCCTAAAGGCTCTTTTCTTATAATATTAAACCCATGATTATCCTGCTCCACATAAGAGCCCTCATCCGTTCGTATACAGCCGGCAAAATAGCGGAACTGATCTACAACGTCTGTAATATCCGCACGGGCTTCCAACAGGGTCTTTCCATTATCTAGTGTCTCAATAGTAGAAAAGTACTCTAAATTTTCTTCTACAATGTCTGATATTTTCCACATTATTTCTGAACGCTCTCTTGCTGTTGTTTTTTTCCATGACGGAAATGCCGCCCATGCGGCTTTTACCGCACAATCCACGTCATCTGAACCAGCCATTGCAATTTGTGCAAGCTCTTCTCCTGTAGCCGGATTACAAGTCTTAAATGTCCTTCCTGACTGTGCGGGGACAAAATCACCATTTATAAATAATCCATAAGTCTTTTCAAACCTTATATCCATAATTTTTCTCCTTGAAGCTGTTTTTTATTAATTAAATTTAATTATTTATCATAATCCGGACAATTTCCTCATCCGTCTGCATCATTCCCCTGCTTGCCATCATCCCCACCGCGTCAATTGTTTTATCTACGTCCTTTTTTACAATCCCTTCTCCGTCTCTGAAGACCTGATGGTGTCTTGCCAGCTCATATCCCATAAAAGCTGTATTTAAAGCCGCTGCAATTTTAACTGCACAGGAAGCTTTTGCCCCATCGCATATCATACCCGAAATGCTGCCCAAAGTATTTGTAATAGTATGTGAAATCACTTCATACGATGATCCATCCAGCCACGCAATACCTGCTATTGCTGCACCCGCCGCGCTGACGGCACCGCAGTATGCAGACAGCCTTCCGATTCCTCTTTTCTGGTATACTGCCGTCAAATTACTTATAATCAGTGCCCGGATTAACTGATTATCATCTGCATCCATACTGCGGGCATATTCTATCACTGGAATCGAAACTGTCATCCCCTGATTTCCTGAACCCGAGTTAATTACTACAGGAAACTCCGCACCTCCCATCCTCGCATCTGAGCCTGCCGCCGCCTCTGCAGCGCAGCGAATCCTCACATCATTGTCATAGGAAGCAAGAAGAAGCTTTCCTGTATTTACTCCATAATCTCCTGACAATCCTTCTTTTGCTATTCTCATATTACACTTAATCTGTAGTTCAATAATCTCTTTCACTTCATCTAATGGCACGTTTTCTGCAAACTCTATAATACCCTTCAGCTCCATAAAGCTTCTGTCCAGGCTGTTATCTGCTGATTCCCTGGGGGCTTCATCTTTTCTGAATATTGCCTTTCCATTCTTCTCAATACGTATAATATTAGTATGCTCATCTTTAATTTCTACGAGCGCTGTCTGTTCTTCTGCAGAAACCTCTACAATAATATGTAACGCAGAATCTGATGCCAGGTGCCTTACTTCTACATATCCAGGTGCGGAAAAAAGGCCCTCTGCTATTTTGCTCTTCTCTATGTCAATATCCTGCAGCACCTCCAGCTTTCTGTCTGCGCATCCTGCTGCTGCCCCGTAAATCACTGCTGCCTCAATACCCTTTTTACCATTTGTATTGGGTACTGTTACGCTTTTGGTATTCTTTATGATATTTCCACTTGCATATACGATAATCTTTTCTGGCATTTTCGAAAGAGTTTCTTTTGCCTTTGCCGCACAAAGAGCAAGTGCTATGGGTTCTGTACACCCTTCTGCAGGTATCAGTTCTTCTCTCAAAATTTGAATATACTTTCTTTTAATATTTGTGTCCAATTTTTAGTCTCCTCTTTTTTACTATATAGGCCATGCTTATGCCAGGTGTGGCAGCGGGAAAGGCCGCTGCCACACCTGAATGTCTATTCTTCTTTTGTCTCTATAACCAAAATCTCTTTATCTGAAACTGCTCCAAAATCTTCTTTTGCCCATTTCAGAAATGATATGGTCATAATTACAAACACGAAAATCAAAGGCAGCCCTACTACGACACATGCTGTCTGTAATGAGGATAGTCCTCCCACCATCAGAAGGCCCAAGGCTCCAAATGCAAGCATACCTGCCCATACAAGTCTCCACCATCTGGCCGGCTCCTCCTGATTCTCACTTTTTCCTTCCTGAACCTTTAATGTACTAAATGCAAGCGTATAGGCCGCGGAATCGTAAGAGGTTCCCGAAAAAATAAATCCGTTTAGAATTGCAAGTATCAGAATAAGTCCTGGCAGAGGCAGTGTCTTTAAAACTTCAACGATTGCCGTGTTGCCTCCGGATGCAGCAAAAATTTCTGAAAGCGCAAGCTTGCCGCTAAATTCAAGGCTGATACCGTATCCCCCAAAAACAAAGAAATACAGCCAGCAGCCCATAGTACCTGCCAAAAGTTCACCCAGTACCACCTGCTTAATAGTACGTCCGCGGGAAACCTTTGCTACGAACAAGCCCATAACCGGGCCAAAGGCCAGCCACCACGCAAAATAAAAGGTTGTCCATCCCTGTGGGAATCCCCCCGCCGCAATCGGGTCTGTCCAAAGGCTCATCCGAAGGAAATTATCAAACATCAGGCCAATACTGTTTGTTCCAAGATTTAAAATATACATTGTGGGACCAGCCAGCAAGACAATAAGCAGCAGTCCGTATGATATCACAAGATTGATGTCTGACAGACGGGCAATCCCCTTCTCCAGTCCGAGATATACACTGGTTCCAAATAAGGCCAGCCATACGATTATGATTCCAACTGTCATTGCAAAATTATTTTCCCAGCCAAACAGCCCATGAACCAGCTCGGCCAGCAGCGGAACGCCCGTTCCTATAGATGCCATTGTCGCGCCAAAAATACCAAAGAGAGCCAGAACATCTATAATCTTTCCTAAAATCCCTTTGCTATGCTCCTTTAAAACACCCTGACATGCAATGCTGAAGCGAAATGCACTCTGCTTACGCACATAGACAGAATAAGCAATTGCAATTGTAGGAATAATATAAAGTGCCCATGCAGTAAATCCCCAATGGAAAAATCCATAGGACAGGGCAAATTCTCCTGCTGCCGCCTGGTTAAGCTCACTGCCCGGAATCACCCCGTTTGGCGGCCCCATAAGATACGATAATGGTTCTGCTACTGACCAGTAAAACAGGGTTGTCCCAATACCCGTACAAAACAGCATCGCAAACCAGGTGATTGTTGAATGTGCAGGCTTCTCTTCTCTGCCGCCAAGTTTTATTCTTCCATAGCGGCTGAAGGAAAGCCAAAGGCAGAACAGGAGCGCCCCAAGCCCTGCGACTTCAAAAAGCCAGCCAAACTGATTTGTCAAAAAACTAAGAAGAGTATTAATGACATTTGCACTTCTATCAGGCGCAATAATAAGGCAAAGAGCCACAACGATTGTAACAGCCAGTGTAGGAACCGCAAGTGTCATATCAATCTTTGGACCTTTTGTTTTTTCCATGCTGTGCACCTCCTACTTTTTCTTAGTCAGAGTATACCCACATACGGCCTCCCCGCGGGCCAGAATCTGCGGAAAGCTTAATTCTATATCCTTACATCCCGCATAAGCAGCATAGTCTCCATGAATCAGCATATCCAGACAGAAATGCTCCATTTCCTCCGGCGTACATCCCAATTCTTCAAAAGCTTCCATATGCGGGCACTTCTTAAAATTACATACTGCTTTATCCTCATTTAATTCCTCAACATCAACATCATAAACCAGCATTGCTTCTTTCGGAAAATCATTCTTCACAACCTCGCGGCAGTCATCTGTCCCATGAAAGTTTTCTGAACGACTGGCCCCGAACCGGCGGGATGCTTCTCTCATAACTTCTGCTGCGTCAATCTCCGGATGCAGCTCTGTCAGTGTCTTATAAACACAGTAAAAAAATTTCGACCGATCCTTAATTGCTGATTTTACTGCTTCCCTAAGCTCCTCGTCACTTGTCGGCTCATCCATTCTGATGTCCTTTAAAAATTTGTCATAATTAGCCTTGTCATCTTTTTTTAACATGGTTATCTCCTCCTTTAAATTAGTATCCAACAGGTTCGCGAACTCCTATCCTTAATCTTATACTAATCTTGGCCGCAGCAACCATGTCAAGCATATTTTCAATCAAAATTTTTTATATATAAAAAGAGATGTTATAAATTTACAACACCCCTTTTAGATTACTCTTTTATTTTCTATTCTTCCCTAAAACGGCTTATTTAACTCCTCTGTACCCTCAAGCACGAATCTTCCATCCCTCAGGATTTCTATTTTCTCTCCAGCTTCCGTCACTACGGTAATACTCTTAAGCTCCTCATAAGGAATCGTAATATCCGTATGGCAGTGGAAATATGCTTTTGACACATCCTCTTTTCTTAAAATGGATACAGAGTTATCTTTTGCCACAATCTCCTTCCCATTAGGGTTATAAACCTTATTATCCTCGCTCCAGCTGTAGCAGGTATCTCCCACTGCAAAGTGAGGCCCCATTTTCTCTGCAATAAGTATGGGCAGCTTATCCTCGATCCCATATTTTCCCGCGGCTACATAAGCTGTCGTGTTTGTGCCGATAGCAAATTCACCCAGAGGCAGAGTCTTATGCTTATGCAGAACATTATCCCGGATATAGGTTTTGTTTTGAGCTTCTTCTTCAAAATTCTTGCAATTATAGTCCGCTATCATACCGTCACAGAATGTAATCTCCAAATCCTGATACCTAAGCTCATTTAAATACACATGGCTTACGTGGAGAACACCCTCCGTTCCCTTAAGAACCGGCGAGGTAAATACCTCTCCTACCGGAATGTTCACATCTGCTACACAATTTTCGAAATTAGTCTCCTTTGAAGGATCCTTAAGCTTTGAAAGCTGAACCTTAAGATCCGTCCGGTTTCCTTCTGCCCCGAAAATGTGCACGTATTTCCCTCTATCAAGAGCATCAATGATTGTCTGCTGCACCCGCTCATAAGTCTTTGCATCCAGAGTATTAATCTTGATAATTTCCTGAAAAATCTCCTCGTAATGGCTGCCTATCTCCGGCACAGGCCATGCAATAATGGTAAAGCTTCTCTCATCCCCGGGAATGTAGGTATTCGTTAACTGCCCGGATCTGCTGTCATAAAGAAGCGACAGCTCCTCCTGCTTTTCTGTTAATTTTATTCTTTCCTCCTTCTGCTTTGGAGAAAATGGCTTTTCCCCAAAGGTTTCCATACAGGCAGGACCTGCGTGGCGTCTGGCCAGGTCTTTATACTGTTCAAAGGCCGTTCTCATCACCTCAAGCTTGCGCTCCACATACTGCTTATCAAAGAACAGAGCCTGATCGTCCTTATGGTCATAGTCGTACTGCTTGTTTGGCACAGCGCCAAAAAATCCGGTTCTCATATGCTGGCGCTTCGTCACCACACTGACAGAGGAGCGGTAAATGACAGGCTTAAGTCCCAACTTCCGGAAATTTTCAATTGCCTTTCTTACCACACGCTCAAAACCGAGCACAAAGCGCATATTTACCGTAGCTTTTATGGACAAATCCTTTCCTGTATTGACAAATCCCACCCTGTATCCCTCGGTGTATACGTCTGCCATCTTTTGAATCAGCTCCTCCGGAAGGTGATTCAAATACTCTGCGGTTTTTCGTTCATTTTCACTGATATACTCACCAAAGAAATACAGATATCTAAGGTCAGATAAGTCAGACTTTTCTATCAGCTTCGCTGCGAAACACCCTTGTGGATCAACCTGTTCCTTAATTCTGTCTGCCGCGAACACATCACAGTAATCACTTGCATACCAGTAAATCGTTTCCCTGATGCTCCCGGCCCCAGGCAGCTCCGGCTCCTCAAACTGATTATAGACCTGCACGAAAAGCTCAAAGAGTATTGCCATATATTCCGTCCTGCCCTCAAAGGCATACACAATAGCTCCCCGAAGCTCTGTGTAAAGGAAGCTTAAAAGCTGGCCGTACTCCTCTCCCAGCATTTTTACAGCGTATACCGGATCTGCGTAGCTTTCCTCATAATGCTCTGGCAGGATATCTTTATACAACCTCTTGTTCCACCCTTCAAGCTCTGAAAGGGAAAGCTTTTCATATTCTCCTCTGTCAATACAACTTTTTAACTCCTGTATCATCCCGGCAAATTCAGACATTTTCCAAAAATAATCACGGAATTTTTCTGGTACGGCCTGTTCCTTACCTATCTCTCTGATCCGCTCTGACACAAGCTCATATCGCTCTTCTATCATTTTAAATAAGCCCCCTTAAAAATATTGCTGCCATTCCTAGCAGGACAGCTCCGCAGATGCCAGTGCCTGCTTTGCAGGTTATGTAATTTTTATCTCTTTCTTTAAAGCCCCGTATTCCAAGATTCAGGCCCATTCCCGCAAGCACTGCTGTCGCAATTCCTACAATTCCCATGTAGCCGGCCACCTCTCCTTTTGACGCAAAAGAGGTGCTGACCATGAGAATCAGAAGGAAGAGCACCAGGCCGGCAAGAACACAGGACTGCGCCCCTTTTTTCGCATGCTTTAATGGCTTCTGTCCGTATTTGGTGCGAATCAGCTTCCTGCGGCGCCGCTCTCTTTCCTTCGCGGCCTTAAGGGCTTTTGTTCCGTCTTCATCGTCTTTTCTTCCTTTTATAAACATGTCTTCTCCTTATCAGCACACACAATACAAATACAATATGTCCTGCGATTCCTCCGATTGTATTAAGCAGAAGGTCATCCACATCAAAGCATCCTACCTTTGACACAAGCTGAAAGCTCTCTACGCCCAGGCTTAGGATAAAGCTCCAGAACAAGGTAGCAAAAAAGCTTCTGTATCTGCTGGCCATAGGCAGGAAAAATCCGAAGGGCATAAATATCAGTACATTCCCAAACAGATTTGTAAACATCGCAAATAATCCCACCTGGTGCCGGTACTCCCAGAATCTCTTAATCTCTTTAAACAGAACAAGATTATAATGATAGTCCTCCATTCCGGTTGTAGTTCGTCCGTACCAGTCAGAAAAAATAAGAAAATATATAATGAATCCGATATACAGGATGAAACATATTTTCCCGAATATACGGATTCTTTTTCTGGTTTTTACATTCAAAAAAAACAGCATCCTTTCAGTACCGGACTTAGAAGGTCAGTCCTTTTTTATCTCTTAACAATCTCGCACCGCCTACAATTGCAATAATTCCGGACGCAACACCCGTCACAATCATAATGATGCCTATGGCAATGCCGGACGCTCCTGCAAAGCTCATTGACTTATACGCTTTTTCGTTCATAATAATCCTCCGTTATTTTACACCATACTGTTCATAGTATGCATCAATCGCTGCTTTTAATGTATCATCAATGATTACTTTTCCCTGACATTCTCTGTTGTAAAGATACTCTACAACCTCCTCCATGGTAACGATTGCGCTTGCATCAAATCCGTAAAGCTCCTTAATCTCATCCAGCGCGCTCCGTTTCCCGCCTTTTCCGATCTCCATGCGGTTTAAGGATACCATAAGTCCCTTAATCTCTACATCCGCCTGGGCCTTAATGATTGGAAATGTCTCTTCTATAGATTTCCCGGAGGTGGTCACATCCTCGATAATAACAACACGGTCACCGTCCTTTAATCTGCTTCCGAGAAGAATTCCGGTATCTCCGTGATCCTTTACCTCCTTGCGGTTTGAGCAGTAGCGGATATCCTTTCCGTAAAGCTCGCTGATAGCCATTGTAGCTGCAACAGAGAGGGGAATTCCCTTATAGGCAGGCCCGAACAGCACGTCAAAATCAAGGCCGTATGTATCATGGATTGCTTTTGCATAATATTCCCCAAGTTTCCTAAGCTGTGTTCCTGTGACGTATGCTCCCGCGTTCATGAAAAAGGGGGATTTTCTTCCGCTCTTTAATGTAAATTCACCAAATTTGAGCACATCGCTTTTTACCATAAATTCTATAAATTCCTGCTTGTACTGTTCCATATCTCCTTAGACCTCCGTATTCGACTCTTTTCAATTTTATCATACCTGTCATGTAATTTCAATTTAGGAATTTATACAACAACCGAATATATTGTATTTCCGCGTAAATCCTTTATTTCTCTGGTGTACTCCTCTATCTTCTTTTCACGCTTCTCATTAAAGCAGAAAGCCAAAAGCCACCCTTCTGTCTGCCCTCTGCTCTCCATATAATCGGTCAGCTGTGCCAGCCCCTCCTCGAACCGCTTTTCTCCATGCCATATTTTAAGCTCCAGAATATATTCTCTTTTTCCATAAAAAATAACAATGTCCATCCTTGTATTACTTCTGGTTTCAGGTTCTACTACATAATGTCCTGTGCCATTGATAATAGGTTTAAGAAAGGATAAAAAGAGAAGTCTTCCCTGTTTTTCTATAAACGGCTCATCACTTAACCTGTATTCAGCCTTCATAAAATCCTGGAATTTCTTCAAAACCACATTCATATCCAAGGCTCCATCTTCCGCTATAAACTGATTTCTTGGTATCTTAAGTACCTGTTTCTCCATCAGCTTTCCGGCAATCAGATGGTCATAAATATAGCTTTCAAAAATAATATTTGATATCTTACAAATCCCTTTTTCTTCAGAAATAATGCCAAAAGTCACGCCAAGGTTAATTTCAGGGTTAGAAAGCTTATATGGAATCTGGCTGCCTTCCAGCAGGATGCCCTCTACAAATTTTCTGAACCGTCCGTTATTCTCAATATTTTTCACAACATCATCAAACAGCGTGTTCGTACCTTTTAATATTTCCCGCACGGCGATACGGACTCCATCCCGTGACCAGCATACCGGCAGCTCGTCTGTCTCTGAAAGCCTCTCATCCATCCACAGACAGATAAGACTGACCAAAAACGGGTAACCGGATGTGTATTTATAAATTTCCGCTGCAATAACATCTGTCTCAAAAGAAATCCCCTTTTCTTCCTTGTATTCCTGAAGCATTGAGCAGATTTCATCGACAGACAGGCTCATATCAATCGGAAAATCCACTGCCACATTCCACGGTGAATTATACTTTCTTTCCTCCTCCGGGCGCAGTTTTAGCTTTAAATTCTTCACATCATGTACACTGGCTAAAATGACACTTTTAAAAGTAACTGTGCCCATGGCACGCTCCAGATACAGTTCCCGCAGCACTCCCAGAAAATTTAAAAACATCTGGTTATCAGAGCTTTTATCCACCTCATCAATAAAAAGCAATACCTCCCTGTCTGCCTGACTGCAAAATGTAACAATGCGCTCTTTCAGTGTATCCATATTCTCATCTTCTGAAAATGCTGTCCATAAGCTTTTAGGCTCATCTTTATAATCAGATAGTTTAAGGGCGCCTGCCACCCGCATACAAAACCTACGGACAAACATGTCTTCTGTTCGAAATGCCTCATTCCCCATACCTTCAAAGCTGGTACTTATGACAATATATCTCTCCTTCAGTCTTTTCCACAAAAGCATAAGAGTTGTTGTCTTTCCATACTGCCTTGCCCGGTTAATGGTAAAGTAGGAGTCCTGCTCTATAAGACGGACTATTTTATCAAGCTTCTCTTTTGTATCTGCCATATAATGTTTTTCCGGAATACATGTACCGGTAACATTAAAACGTCTGCCCATACTGCTCTCCTCCTTGTGCTATCTGCATATCCTTATTATACACACTAATTACAGAATAGGCAATTCGCATCTGAATGAATTAATATTAACACTAACCCTCATCCCACGGGAGCTCAATACGCAGAATTCTCGATGGCCTTCCTTTCCCCTGGGACTGCTTCCCCACAACGGCCGCATAGCCTTCTTTCTCTAAATGTGCCAGCAGCCGGTTTGCGCTGCGGGCGGAAATCTGCAGCTTTTCTGCCAGAGTAACTGCATCCACCTCCTTCCCGCAGTCCTCCAGAGCTGCCATCAGCTTCTTAAGTGTATCCGTACTTAAATGCAGCCTCTGTGCAAGAAAGGACAGACTGGGAAGCTTAAGCTCATTCTCCCCCGGAAATGAAATCTCTATCGCCTGATTCTCCTCTATCATATAGGATTTTCCGGAATGTTCCAAAACAGATTTGTTGAGAGCCATTACTGCACGGGACTTCGCCTCCAGGGTCGTATCCCCAATCCCAATGCCCATATAAATTGTGTTGTCTGGAAAGCGCCGGCCAAGCCGGCCGAACTCCCAGTATGTAGAATCCTTTAAAAACACATTCATCAAAGAATGTCTCGAGGTTACAATAAAGAAATGGTTTCCGTCTCCTGAAAAAACTGCCGCCTCCATGCGCTGCGCCAGAGAATATACGTTTTTTCTATATTCATTCTGGCATTGAAGCTGCTCCCACTCCTGAAACATCAGGTTTTGTTCGTCAAAGGAGACATAATTAAGCTGTATGGCAATAACAGCCCTCCTTCCCTGATTCTTTTTTGCTGATAAATGCAGAATCTGCAAGTGGTAAATCTGTTCCTGCAGAACCTCCTTTACCGGATAGATACGGACACAGGGAATCCCTTCCGCACGAAGAGGCCCTGCTATATGCTCCATACTTGTAACGCACAGCGATACACGCCCCTGCCGGTAGCAGTTTCTATGAAATTCTAACAGCTTTTTCTCAAACTGTTCTTCCTCCGAATCAATACCCGCTCTTAAAATTACAGAATCATGTATCCCCACTTCTTCTAAGGCCTCCCGAAGAAGATTGTGGTCAAATTGATCAACACTAAGGGCTTTCAAATCACTTTGGAAAATTGCAATTCCTTCCAGGCATGCCTGAAAGGCAGCAACCCGGCTGTACGGAAGGTATGCCCATGGAATCGTGGCAACAATCCTCCTTCTGGCATAATGATAGGAGGTTGGGCCTGAAAAAAGAATCGCATCTGCTTTTCCTTCTTTCTGTAAAGCGTCTGCTATACTGGCTGCCTCCTCATAAAATTCGGAGCAGTGGTACTGAATCTCTACATTTGGAAGCTGATCTATCATTTTATTGATAATTTTCGGCATCATCTTTGTACCAATCACGACAATTTTCATAAATGAACTTCCCCTTTATCTATCTATTTGCTGCCGGATAAATAGCAGCATATATTTTTTTCAGTATACTCTATTGCCTTCCAATTGTCTAATATAAAAAGACAAAACAAACATTAAAGACATATTTATTCACATATTAAGGACAGAACTGCAGTGGTAATATTGTAGAAAATATACACGGAAAATATTTTGAGGAGGGAATATTTGTGAAGAAAGTACAATTGGAACAATTTATAAAGTACCGCTTTCTGTCTAATTTGCAGTGCGGGAGCAAAAAAGGACAGCTTGCATTTGTAGTCACACAGGCAAACGATGATAACGGCTATAACAGCCATATTTTTCTTTATGAAAATGAGAATCTAAGACAGCTTGCCTCTGGAAGCAATTACATCTGGGACGGAGAGAATACCCTGCTTTTAACGTCACTCCGCGAAAAAGAAGACAGAGACGCTGTGGCAGGCGGTGAGGAACGAACGGTATTTTACAGAGTTTCTGCAGACAATGGTAATATCGAAAAGGCATTTTCTGTTCCGCTGAATGTTACAAAGCATGTAAGGCTTGATTCAGGTAAATATCTGCTGCAGGTAAAATACAACTTACGTTTTTCATCTATGTACCTGTGCAGTCCAGATGAGAAAGCAGAAATTCTTGCAGAGAAAAAAGAGGAGCAGGATTATCAGGTTGTTGATGAAACACCATTCTACTTTGACGGCATGGGATGGACAAATGGTCTTCGCAACAGACTGTTTTTATATGATGAAGCCGCCGGCAGTCTGTCTGCACTTACCAAAGAGGAAACCTTTACTGTCAGCAGCTTTGACGTGTCTCCTGATAAAAGAAAAGCAGTTATCATTGGAAATAATTTCAAATCAGTAAAAGCCGGCCGCCCGGGAATCTATCTGTTAAATCTTAAAACAGGAGATATGGAAACGCTGATAGAGGAAAATAAGATGATGGCTGACACTGTAAAGTTCTATCAAGGCGGACTTCTGATTGCTACAACAGAAGCAAAAGTACATGGCTGGAATGAAAGACCTGATTTTTACACTTATAATCTGGCTAACAAAACCCTTCATTTTCTTGCCTCCAACGAATATACGCTCCACACGGGTATCCGCACAGATTCCGTCTTTGGACCAGTACATGCCAACCGGGTGAAGGATGATATCTTCTATACCGGCGTCATCAAAGGATATGAAGGCCCTATCATGCAGATGTCCCCGGACGGAAGTTTAGAAGAGCTTGTTTCTGTCAGAGGTAATGTAAACGATTTTGATATTCAGGGAAACTCCCTATATTATATTGCTATGATTGGAGATAAACTGGATGAGCTGTACTGCATGAATATGTCTGACAGGGAGACCAGACGCCTGACCTCTCTGAATGAAGAGGTTCTAAGCGACTGCTACGTTGCCCGCCCCAGGAAGCTTGAATTTGAAAATGACGGTGTGGAGCTTGACGGATGGATCTTGTATCCAAAAGATTATGAAGCAGGAGGAACCTATCCCGCAATCCTTGATATCCATGGAGGCCCCTGCATGACCTACGGTGAAATCTTCTATCATGAAATGCAGGTCTGGGCAAGCGAAGGATATTTCGTATTTTTCTGCAATCCGCGGGGAAGCGACGGAAGAGGCGAAGCTTTTTCCGATATCCGGGGACGGATGGGCACTATAGACTATTCTGACATTATGAAATTTACGGATGTCATACTTGAGCGTTACCCCGATATTGATAAAACAAGAGTCGGAGTTACTGGAGGAAGCTATGGAGGCTATATGACAAATTGGATTATAGGACATACGAATCGCTTTAAATGTGCCGCATCCCAGCGCTCCATTGCAAACTGGATATCTCAGAATACCTATTCGGATTTCTCATTTCCACGGGGAGTAAACGGCGTCCAAGGGATGCCATGGGGAGATATAAAGAAGGTCTGGGATCAGTCCCCGCTGCAATTTGCGGATAAATGTAAGACACCAACACTATTTATCCATTCAACAGAAGATTTCCGCTGTCCTCTGCCGGAGGGGCTCTCTATGTACAATGCTATAGCCTTCTGCGGAACGCCTGCCAGAATGTGTATATTTAAAGGCGAAAGCCACGGCCTTGCCCTGAAAGGAAAGCCGCAGCACAGAATACGCAGGCTCAAGGAAATTACGGACTGGATGAATAAATATTTAAAAGCCTCTGATACAAAAGAGTAGCCCGAAAGGAGAAAAACATGTTTGATACTGTATATTTTTATTTAATGGTTGTTGTTATCGTATTTGCACTTGGAGACTTAATTAGTTATTTTACAAAGGGAAAACTGTCAGGGCTGATGATGGTCATGCTGCTCTTCCTGGTTGGTTTTCTTACCGGTATCCTTCCGAAGGATATCATTAACCGTGCCGGTCTCACACAGCTTGCCTCTGCTTCTACCGGAATGCTGCTGTTTAATATGGGATCTACTATCAATAACCGTCAGCTTATCAATGAATGGAGAACTGTTACACTGGCCGCACTCTGTCTGATTGGGTCCTGTATTGCAATGTTGTGTGCCTCTCCAATTATCGGCCTGAACACGGTATTAATCGGAATGCCGTCTATCAACGGAGCTGCTGTTGCTACCTCTATGATGTCAGAAGCCGCGGCTGCTAACGGATTTACAACTGCCGCCGCCATGTGCGCAGTAATCTTTGCCACCCAGCGGTTTGTAGGCGCACCTCTTGCCTCTACAATGGGACGCCGTTATGCAAAGGTTTTATTAGAGGAATACCGAAACAATCCGTCTGTCTGTGCAAATGCTTCAGGCTCCGGTACTTTAACGGAATCAGGAAACATACCCTTCTACGAAAAGCGCAAATCCTTTTTTACATCAAATGTACTCATCGGGATTGCCTGTGCAGGCGCATTTATCGCACGGCTTTTAGGTTCGGTTACTCCTGTTGATTACAGTATATGGGCATTAATCCTTGGCCTTGTTACCGGAATCGGCGGCTATATTCCTCCAAAGCCTCTGCAGCGCGGAAATGCATACGGCCTCATTATGATTGCTGTTTTCGGTTCAATCATCCCGGCGCTGGGCGGCGTTACATTAAATGACCTGGGTACTCTTGCCCTGCAGCTGATTGTTATGTTTGGTTCGGCATGTATCGGAATCGTACTTGTTACCATAATACTTCCTGGCTGGAAGCTTGTAGGAAACCGTAATCTTGCAGTAGGTATCGGCGCCATGCAGTTCCTCGGATTCCCCTCAAATGTCGTTGTTGTACGTGAGGTAAGCGAAGTTATGGGTGAAACAGAGGAGGAAAAGAGTTACATTAACGAAAAATTAAGCGTATCCTACGTTGTGGGCGGAATTACAGTTGTCACAATTCTTTCCGTTGTAATGGCAAGTATTATCAGCAGTATTTTATTTTAAATATCGCCCCGAATAGTAACCTATTTTTAGGCAGAGATAGAACGAGTTTTTATCTCTGTCTTTTTTTTAACGGTTTTTTATGGTAGAATAAAACAGTAATTGTAAAAACAAGCAGAGGTGATTTTATGCATAAGGAATTTTTAATGGGAAATGAAGCTATCGCCTTAGGCACCATTGCCGCTGGTGTTAATCTGGTATCCGGCTACCCCGGCACCCCCTCCTCGGAGGTACTGGAAACCGTGGCAAAGCGCCGGACATCTGATATTTATGTGGAATGGTCCGTCAATGAAAAGGCGGCTATGGAGGTGGCGGCAGGAGCCGCATATACGGGCGCAAGAAGCATGGTAACCATGAAGCAGGTAGGGCTTAATGTGGCCTCAGACCCCCTGATGAGTTTAGAATATATCGGTGTAAAAGGCGGCATGGTGGTTCTTGCGGCAGACGATCCGGGTCCTATTTCATCGCAGACTGAGCAGGATACGAGACATTTTTCCGCGTTCTCTAAGCTTCCCTGTTTTGACCCTTCCGATCCCCAAGAGGCCTATGAGATGGTACAGGAAGCCTTCGAATATTCGGAGAAATATGAAACTCCCGTTTTTCTTAGGCCCACTACCAGAGTATGTCACGGCTATGCCTCTATTACCGTAAAGGACGAAGCAGAATATAAGGTACATAATTTTGAGGGATTTACAAAGGATTCCGGACGGTGGGTTATCTTTCCCCGTCTATCCTATCAAAATCACATAAAAATTGAGGCGAGAAATCAGACGCTTGCCGATGATTTCTCTGAATACAGCCGGAACCGCATCTATCAGGCGTGCAGAAAGAACGTCTTATTAAAGAAAGGAATTGCCTCCGGCGGAATCAGCTTTACCTATGCCCTTGAGACACTGGAAGAGGCTGGCATGGCTAAGCTTTTTAAGGTTTCTACCCCTCATCCATTTCCCGAAAGGCTGGCTCTTTCCTTTCTTGAGGGTCTCACTGAGGTGCTTTGTATCGAGGAACTGGATCCGGTTATTGAACGGGAGCTTACCTATATCTGCGGAAAGTATCATCTTCCGGTAAAAATTTACGGAAAGCTTACGGGACATGTAAAAAATGCCGGGGAGAACAGCCGGGACAGTGTACAGGAGAATATTATGCAGTTTCTTGGGCTTGCTTCTGATTCTCCTAATATGGTTTCCGCAGATTCTGCTCTGTCCACGGACTCCATGCCCTCTCTTCCGGTAAGGCCTCCGGTTTTGTGCGCAGGATGCCCTCACCGGGCTTCCTTCTGTGCGGTAAAAGCCGCCATGAAAGGAAAGAAAACCATTTTCTGCGGGGATATCGGATGCTATACGCTTGGAAACGCCATGCCGCTTGATATGGTAGACACCTGCCTGTGTATGGGCGCAGGGCTTGGAATCGCCCAGGGAGTCGGTCACATGGAGCCTGATACAACTTGCTTTGCTTTTGTAGGGGATTCCACATTTTTTGCTTCTGCCATTACGGGAGTCATAAATGCAGTCTATAATCAGGCGGACATGACCTTAGTCATACTGGATAACTCTACCACTGCCATGACCGGACATCAGCCCCACCCCGGTACGGGCCGGACTATGATGGGGGAAATAGTTCAGAAAATTAATATAGAAGCTGTGCTTCGGGGCATTGGCCTTAAGGTTGTTGAGATAGTAAATCCCCTGGATTATGAGGCTTCTGTAGAATGTGTAAAACGAGTGGCATGGGAGCCCGGCGTGAAAGCAATTATTTTCAAAGCTCCCTGCATTGCGCTTACAAAGCCCTCCGGCAGCCTGGCTGTCAGCCCTGACAAATGTATCAATTGCCGGAAGTGCATCCGGGAGCTTGGCTGTCCGGCACTGGTGATTTCAGAAAAGCAGGTGTCTATAGATTCTTCTTTGTGCACCGGCTGCTCTCTCTGTTCGCAGATCTGTCCGGTAAATGCAATCTGTCCTCCGGCAGAGAAGGATAAAGGAGGTGTCTGTCATGAATAAGAATATCATCCTGTGCGGCGTAGGAGGACAGGGGACGGTTCTTGCCTCCAAATTAATTGCCGCTGCCGCCATGAAAAAGGGTCTGCCTGTTATGAGCGCCGAAACTATCGGGATGGCCCAAAGAGGCGGAAGTGTATTTAGTCATATTCGAATCGGGGAGGGCTTGCGCTCACCTATGATTGCCCGAGGTACTGCAGATGTAATACTTGGGTTTGAGCCAGGGGAAGCTGTGCGGATGCTTCCTTATCTGAAAAAAGGCGGGCAGGCAGTGGTCAGCATCCGGGGAATTATGCCCGTGACGGCTGCTCTTTCTGGAGCCGGCTATAAAAGTGAGGAAATGCTTTCTTATCTGGAGAAGCAGGTGGAGCACCTTCTTGTGGTTGACACGGAAAAAGCCTGCCGGGATATCGGCTCTCCTAAAGTGCTTAATATTCTTCTTTTAGGGGCTGCTGCCCACAGCGGAGCGCTGGGGCTGTCAGACGAAGATATCAAAGAGGCTATAAAAGAACATGTTCCCGAAAAATTCCATGACATGAATTTACGGGCGCTTGCGTATACCCATCCGGACACCCCGTAATTCATGCCAAATATCCACAGGCATCATGTCGTATATAAGAAAGGAAAAACAATATTATGCAGATAACAGATTTACAAATCAGTCAGGTTAACAAACAGATAGAAGCTCTTCGGGCTGCCGGAAGCTTTTACGGCAAAAAGCTTAGTGATGCCGGTATCTCCGGTATTCATACGCCGGAGGATTTTGAAGCTCTTCCGTTTTCTGAAAAAAACGATTTACGGGAGGCCTATCCCCTGGGACTTATGACTGCCCCGGAGGAAGATATTGTACGGATTCACTCCTCATCGGGAACCACCGGACTCCCGGTTATCATCCCCTATACTGCAAAGGATGTGGACGACTGGGCGGTTATGTTTGCCCGCTGCTATGAAACAGCCGGTATTACGAATACGGACCGTATTCAAATCACGCCGGGATACGGTCTTTGGACCGCAGGCATCGGTTTTCAGAACGGCGCCGAAAAGCTGGGGGCTATGGTAATACCTATGGGACCGGGAAATACAGATAAGCAGCTTCAGATGATGATGGATATGAAGAGCACTGTCATTTGTGCTACCTCCTCCTATGCGCTGCTTCTTGCAGAGGAAATCGAAAAGCGGGGGATCAAGGATAAGATTCACCTGAAAAAGGGCGTCATCGGTTCCGAGCGGTGGGGCGAGAAAATGCGCCAGCGTATCAAAAATGAGCTGGGCATTGAGCTTTATGACATTTATGGACTGACGGAAATCTATGGACCAGGTATTGGTATCAACTGCAAATACGATACGGGGATGCATTACTGGGATGATTACCTTTATATTGAGATCATTGATCCTGTAACCTTAAAGCCGGTTCCTGACGGGGAAATGGGCGAGATCGTTATTACTACTCTTGTAAAAGAGGGAGCACCCCTCATCCGTTACCGCACCCACGATCTGTCACGTATTATCCCGGGAAAGTGTCCTTGCGGCAGCAGATTTCCGCGTCTGGACATGATTATGGGAAGAACAGACGACATGATAAAAATTAAGGGCGTTAACGTATTCCCAAGCCAGATCGAAGAAGTACTCCGGGATTTCCCGGAGGTATCCAGCGAATACCAGATTCGCATTTCTCATCTGGACGGCAGAGACACTATGCGGCTCTATGTGGAGACAAACGGAAGCGTAGATTTCCTTGAGCTTGCGAAACGCATTGCCGGAACCGTGAAAAGCCGTATCGGATTTACACCCCTTGTGAAGGTTGTAGAACTTGGACTTCTGCCGAGAAGTGAAAAGAAATCAAAACGGGTCATTGATGAAAGATATAATTAGGCATAATTAGCATTGGGGACAGGGTATTTTCTAATTGGGGACGGAGTAAAACGAGTTTTACTCCGTCCCCAATTAGAAAATACCCTGTCCCCAACTCTCATCCTCAACTTACATTTGAATATCTTCGACTGTCTTAAACCCATATTTCTCCATATATTCCTGGATTCCGTCTATAATTTCTATTGTAACTGCCGGATTATGAAAGTTCGCGGTTCCCACAGACACGGCCTTTGCCCCTGCAAGAAGCATTTCGATAGCATCTGCCGCACAGGAGATGCCTCCCATCCCGATAACAGGCACCTTGACTGCGTGAGCCGCTTCATATACCATACGCACTGCAATAGGATGAATAGCCGGGCCGGACACGCCGCCGGTTTTGTTTGCGAGCACAAATGCTCTTTTGTGGATGTCTATCTTCATGCCTGTCAGTGTATTGATAAGAGATACTGCGTCTGCACCGCCTGCCTCCACTGCCTTTGCCATATCTGGAATACATGTGACATTAGGGCTTAGCTTCATGATGACCGGCTGCTTTGCATATTTTTTTACGGCTTTTGTAATCGATTCGGCTGCTTTTGGATCCTGGCCGAAGGCAATACCACCCTCTTTTACATTGGGACAGGAAATGTTAATCTCCAGCATGTCCACCGGCTCCCCGGAAAGCCGTTCCGCCACCTCACAGTAATCTTCTTCTGATTTCCCGCAGACATTTACAATGATCTTTGTATCATATTGTTTTAAAAATGGAATGTCCCGCTCACAGAATAAATCAATTCCCGGGTTCTGCAAACCCACTGCGTTCATCATGCCGCCGTAGGTTTCTGCCACCCGGGGAGTGGGATTCCCCACCCATGGAATGTTTGCGACTCCCTTTGTTGTCACTGCCCCCAGCTTATTTAAATCTATAAATTCTGAAAATTCCGCGCCGGAGCCAAAAGTCCCTGATGCCACTGTTACCGGATTTTTCCATTCTACTCCGGCTATATTTACACACATGTCCACACTCATCAGATTTCCACCTCCGTAGATAAAAATACCGGGCCGTCCTTACAGATTCGCTTGTTGTGCACGTTACTGTGGGCATCCTTTTTTGTTGACTGGCAGATGCAGCCAAGGCAGGCGCCGATTCCGCACGCCATCCGCTCTTCCAGGGAAATATAACATTCTGTATTCGTTTCCTGTGCATATTTTTTTATTGCCCGGAGCATAGGCGCCGGACCGCAGGCAAAAATAATATCCGCCTGAAGAGAATTTTCAGCCACTGCGTCCAAAACATTTCCTTTTGTCCCCACACTTCCGTCTTCTGTAGAAATGTAAAGCTCACCGTTTCTTTCGAATTCCTCCCGCAGAAATGTCTGGGCGTCCCGATATCCGGCGATAATCTGTTTCTTTTCACATTTCATCTGCTTTGCAAGCTCCAAAACCGGAGGTACGCCGATTCCTCCGCCCATGAGAAATGCACGCTTTCCCTCCGCTTTTTCATATGGAAATCCGTTTCCCAAGGGACCGATAATAGAAATCTTCTCTCCCGCCCCCATCTGTGAGAATTGCTTTGTCCCTGTCTCCTCTCCGGTTACCCGGTATACAACCCGGAGCCTTCCGTGCTCCTTATCAATCTCACAAATGCTGATAGGACGCGGAAGAAGCTTACTTTTGTCATTTGTGTACATAGATATAAACTGCCCCGGCCCTGCTTCCTTTGCGGCCTCTGTCTCAAGCCACATACTGAAAATACCGTCTGCCAGCTGTTCCTGTGAGACAATTGCTGCTGTTTCTTTTTTTCTGCTGTTATCTGCCATATTTTTCTCCATCCTGTTCCTTAGGAACTGCCATGAAATCATTTCTGAACCGTTCCTTATCTGGTCTCCAAAGCGCCCTTAATATCTGAAACCATATCCTCTACAGCCGCTCTCGCCGCATCTCCAAAATGCTCCGGGCCGAACTTAGCATATTTTTCCTGCTTATAGGCCGCAATAATTCCCCTTGACGAATTTACGATTGCACCCAGCCCGTCTTCATTAAAGAAGTGAACCAGATCCTTGCCTTTTCCGCCCTGCGCCCCGTACCCCGGCACAAGAATATATGCCTTCGGCATAATTTTTCTTAAGGTCTTTCCCATCTCCGGATAGGTTGCGCCTACAACCGCGCCCACATAGCTGTATGACTCGCCCATAGCCTCCTCGCCCCATGCGGCAACCTTCTCTCCCACCAGCTCATAAAGAGGCCTTCCGTCAATCAAACGATCCTGAAATTCCCCGCTTGACGGATTGGAGGTCTTTACGAGAATGAACATTCCCTTTTTCTCTTCCTTACACACCTTTAAAAAGGGATTTATGCCGTCTGAGCCAAGATATGGATTTACGGTTATAAAATCCTCTCCAAAGGGTATGTAAGACTTACTTCCTACCTGCACCTTCCCGATGTGTCCCGCAGCGTAGGCCGCGGAGGTAGAGCCGATATCTCCTCTCTTAATGTCTCCGATTACAACCAGTCCCTTTTCCTGGCAGTAATCTGCCGTTTTCTTAAACGCCGCAAGGCCCGGAAGGCCAAACTGCTCATACATGGCAATCTGAGGCTTTACGGCAGGAATCAGGTCGCAGGTTTTATCTACAATCTCTTTGTTAAACTGCCAGACAGCCTCCGCCGCCCCCTCTAAGGTTTCGCCAAATTCCTCAAAGGCATTTTCCTGCACCTGTTTCGGAATATAATTCAGCATAGGATCTAAGCCTACAACAATAGGTGCGCCTGTTTTCTTAATGTTCTCTACCAGACGGTTAATCATCTCTTTTTTCCTCCCTGCTCCACACAATCTTTCCGCCTACCAGCGTATATGCGGTTTCTCCTGTCACCTCAAAGCCGTCAAAGGGCGTATTTTTCCCTTTTGATTCAAATGTATTTTTATCAATCCGGTATGTTTTATCAGGATCAAAGATGACAATATCCGCAGTCTTTCCCTCTGACACGGAGCCCTTCTCTGTAAGCCCCAGTATCCTTGCCGGATTTGCACTCATTTTTTCTGCCATGTCCATAATGGTTAAAATTCCGGTCTTTACGAGTGCTGTGTAAGTAAGCGCCGCCGATGTTTCAAGGCCTACAATGCCAAAGGCCGCTTCTTTCATCGATTTATTTTTCTCCTCTGGGGAATGAGGTGCATGGTCTGTTGCAATTACATCCATAATACCATCTTTTAACCCCTGTCTCAAGGCTTCTACATCTTCTTTTCTGCGAAGAGGCGGATTCATCTTATAGTTTCCGTCATCCTCCGGGATATCATCTGAGGTCAGGATAAAATGATGGGGGCAGACCTCCGCAGTTACGGGAAGCCCTGCCTCCTTTGCAAGCTTCACAAATTTCACACTGTCCGCCGTTGAGCAGTGGCACAGATGCAGCCTTACGCCTGTTTCCTTTGCAAGAAGAATATCCCGCGCCGCAATGACATCCTCCACGGAATTTGTAATTCCAGGAAGGCCCAGTCTCTTCGCGTTTTCATCCGCGTTCATAACTCCGCCTTCCACCATGGTAATATCCTCGCAGTGGGCAAAAACGCAGAGACCGCACTCCTTCGCGAGCTTCATGCCCTTTCGGTATAGAGACGCGTTCATCACGGATTTTCCGTCCTCACTGACAGCCGGGCAACCCTCTATAGCCATTCCTTTTATGTCCGCCAGCTCTTCCCCCTTCTGGCCCATTGTCACAGCCCCGAGCTGAATTACATTTGTCAGGGCTTCTGTTTTCTGCCTTTCATGCACCTCCCTCACCTTCTTCCCGGTATCAATGACCGGCCTTGTGTTTGGCATGGCACACACTGTCGTCACCCCACCCTTTACGGCTGCGCGCCCCCCGGTTTCAAGAGTTTCCTTATACTCTAATCCCGGATCGCGGAAATGTACATGCAGATCAATAAAGCCCGGCATGACATAACAGCCCGATACTTCAAGAAGCCTGTCAGCCTCTCCCTCTATATTCTCCGCCACTCTTTTTATCCTGTCATCCTCAATCAATACATCATATTTTCCGTCCTTTCCTGTCAAAGGATCCACTACATGGCCGTTTTTTATAAGTATTGTCATGATACCTTCCTTTCTGCCTAAAAGCATTTTGTAATTCTAGTGTTACTGTTCACTCCGTTCACAGTAACATTCTAGTTTTTCATATCCTCTTTCAGCACCTCTACTGCTTTTTCAAGCTGGTTATCCGCCTCCTTATTCTCCTCGTCTTCCTCATATTGGACCTCTACATCCGGGATGATACCTTTGCCATTAATGCTTCTTCCCTTCGGAGTAAAATATTCCGAAATGGTAAGTTTTACGCAGGTGCCGTCCTTCAAGTCAAAAATCTGCTGAACCACGCCTTTTCCATAGGTTTTGGTACCTACGATCTTTCCCAGTCCGTAATCCTGGACTGCCCCGGCAAATATCTCCGATGCGCTGGCACTGTAGCCATTTACAAGTACCGTCATGGGTATTTCAAGCTTGTGCTCCTCGTCAGAAAAGTTCTCCTTCTTTTCTCCGTTTTTATCCTCCATATATACAATCAGCCCTTCCGGCAGAATCTCATCTAAAATATCGCATACTGTCCCTAGGCCTCCTCCTGGATTACTGCGCAAATCAACGATCAGGCCTTCCATGCCGCCGGACTCAAGCTCTTTAAAGGCTTCCATATACTGGTCATAGGTCACATCATCAAATTCAAGGATGCGTAGATACCCCATATTATCGTCAAGCATCCTGGATTCTACAGTAGGATATTCAATAGTCTCCCTAACAGCTGTTACGGTTATCTCATCAGAATTGTTCCCCCTAAGGACTGTCATTTCCACCTTGGTCCCATGCTTTCCCCTGATATCTCCTACTACTTCGCTTAAGTCTCTCCCGGTGACTTCCTTTCCTTCTACCTTATAAAGTATGTCCCCATCCCTAAGGCCGGCTTTTTTAGCAGGAGAATCCTCATATACCTGTGAAATGGTAATCACGCCTGTCTCTCTGTTCTGTGACATAACCGCGCCGATTCCATCGTATTCCCCTGTTGTGGCCTCCTTAAAGCTCTCTGTCGCCTCTTCATCATAATATACGGAATATGGATCAGCCAGACCGCTAATATATCCTTCATAGATTCCTGACTGCAGATCTTCCTCACTTATCTCTCCAAGATATACTTCATCTACCAGTTTTTCAAGCTTCTTAAGCTTCCTTTCTGTTTCGCTGCTGATTGCCTGCGAGCTTCCCCTGCTGTTCGTAAAATTCAGGCCGCAGGACACAAGTCCTACAGTCAGTAACGTAGCAAGGGCGCCGCAAAGCGCCCCTTTTAAAAATTTCATTTTAATCTCCTTACAGGTAATTTCTCGGATTCACTGCCACGCCATTTACTTCCACCTGGAAGTGGAGATGGGGTCCTGTAGACCATCCGGTTGAACCTACGGCTCCTATCTGCTGTCCCTTTGTTACATACTGTCCGGCGCTTACGTAAATAGCAGAATGGTGCATATATTTTGTGACAAGTCCGTTTCCATGATTAATAACCACCCAGTTTCCCGCGCTGTCGCTGTAAAAGGCATACAGCACTGTCCCGTCTGCCGCCGCATAGGTTGGAACGCCCGTATTTGCAGCAAAATCCATTCCCTTATGGGATGGATCGCTGGGATCTCTGTACTCTCCGAATTCACTGCTTATATAAGAGGCTCCCGGGCAGGGATTAGTAAACTGTGTATTCCCACTGACCACAGGCGGTCCCGGTGTAGCTGCGGCTGATCCTGCCGACTGCTGGGCGCGGGCTGCCTCCTCTGCTGCTTTCCTTCTTGCCTCTGCCTCTTCTGCTTCTTTCTTAAGATTCTCAAGAAGCGCCGCATTGTCACCAATCTGTTTTTCCAAATCTTCAAGCTTCATATCCGCATTTTCAAGAAGCTGCTCTACAGCCGCCTGATCATTGCTTAATTTTTCCCGGAGCTCCGTAAGGACCGTATACTCACTCTTAAGCTCCTCCTCCTGCCTTTTGACCTCTGTTACAATCTCCTGAAACGCTGTCAGCTGATCCCTGTCATATTCAGATATTGTTGTAATGTATTCCGCATTGTTCAGGAACTCACCAATACTCTTCGATGCGCAAAGTATCTCTATAAATTCAGTATTGCCATTTTCGTACATATATTTAATACGCTTTTTCATGCTTTCATACTGATTATTTTCATCAACCTTGGCATTAATCAGCTCTTCTTCTTTTTTCTGAATCTCCAGCTCCTTTGCAGACAGCTTTTTCTGTGTGTCCTCCATCTCCCCCAGAATTGCATTAAGCTGCTCTGTCAAGGCGTTTTTTTCTGCCTGTGCCTCACTTTTTTGTTCCTCAAGCTGTTCACCTTTGTCCTGCACCTCTTCTATATCTGATGCTTGCACCTGTATCGTAAGCCCCAGGCCAAGCGCCAGTGTCAAAAAGATGCTGACTATCCTTTTCCACTGTAGCATATGTATCCCCCTTAAAAATTATACCTTACCTCTATACTCTTAAATGCTTGCGTATTGTAAAGAAGCTTCCCACAAAGCCGATGCCGACTCCCAGGGCAATACCCACAGGAAGCAGCGTCCTGTATACACTTGTAACAGGAAGGAAATCAATAATATTATTAAGAAGGCTGAACCTTGTCATAATATACTGAATTGCTTTTTCATACATGAAATATAAAAGCACAAGCGGTATAATGGCTCCTACGACACCTATAAGCAAACCCTCAAATACAAAGGGCGCTCTTACAAATCCATCCTTCGCTCCTATATATTTCATAATTGCAATCTCCTCGCGCCTTACCGTAACACCCATGGTGACTGTATTGCTGATCAGGAAAATGGACACAGCCAGAAGAATCACGATAATCGCTACAGACACATAGCCTACCAGCTTATTTACACTTGTAAGCGTCCTGGCAACAATATCGGATTTATTAACCTTACGCACGCCCTCCAGGCTTAACGCATAATCCACAACATCCTTCTGCTTTGAAACATCCGCCATGTAAACCTCATAGTTATCAGAATTCGCAAGAGGATTGTCATTCTTAAAGCCCTCCGCAAGCTCCGCGGAATCTTCCCCGAAATAATCCTTCTGGAACTTATCCCACGCTTCGTCCGCACTGACATAATTCACTTCCAGAACCCCGTCAGCCTTCTTAAGCTGGCTTCCAATATAATCCTTCTGTGACTGTGTTGTATCCTCATCGAAAAGAACGGTAATCGCAACTCCCTCTTCCGCCTTTTCCACAATATAGTTAAAATTAATTACAATCGAATAGAACAAACCAAACAGAAAAATACATGCAGCCATAGTCGCAATAGATGCTATGGAAAACATCTTATTTCTTCCAATGTTCTTAACCCCTTGTTTCATTGAATATCCAAACGTACTAATTCTCATTTTTATACCCACCTTTTTTCTCGTCGCTCACAATGACACCTTTTTTCATTGTAACAACACGCTTTTTCATCTCGTTTACAATCTCCTGGTTATGTGTAACAACCAATACGGTTGTCCCTCTGTCATTCGCCTCCTCCAAAAGCTTCATAATCTCCCATGAATTTGTGGGATCCAGATTACCCGTTGGCTCGTCTGCCAAAAGTATGGCCGGCTCATTTACAATTGCCCGGGCAATGGCAACCCGCTGCTGCTCTCCTCCTGATAACTCCTTCGGGAATGATTTATACTTCTGTGCCAGTCCTACAAGCGATAAGGCCGCCGGCACCTTCTTTTTTATAACTCTTGATGACGTCTCTGTTACACGCTGCGCAAAAGCAATATTTTCATAAATATTCCTGTCCTTTAGCAGGCGGAAATCCTGGAATACAACTCCGATCCCCCTCCGGTACATCGGAATCTTCCGGTGCTTCATCCTGTTTAAGTTCTGGCCATTTACAATAATCGTACCTGACGTAGGCTCAAGCTCTTTCATAATCAGACGGATCAGTGTAGACTTACCGGAACCGCTGTCTCCTACGATGAAAACAAATTCTCCCTGCTCAATTTTAAGATTCACGCCGTTTAATGCGGCAACCCCTTTTGAGTACTCTTTCTTTACATCTTTTAATTCAATCATAATTTCCTCCTAATTACTTAATACTCCATTGTCTCCATGTATTTCATATATTTCACTACCATAAGAGCAATCTTAAAAGTAATGGCATCCTCAAATACGCGCAGATCAAGGCCTGTGCTCTTCTGGAGCTTATCCAGCCGGTATACAAGTGTATTCCGGTGAATGTATAATTGTCTCGATGTCTCTGACACATTCAGATTGTTTTCGAAGAACTTATTAATGGTCGCCAGTGTCTCCTCATCAAAATCATCCGGAGATTTCCCCTCAAAAATCTCGCGGATAAACATCTTGCATAACGGAATGGGAAGCTGATAGATAAGGCGTCCTATTCCAAGTGTACTGTAGGCAATGATACTTTTCTCACTGAAGAATATCTTTCCCACATCAAGGGCAAGCTTCGCCTCCTTATAGGACTTGGAAACCTCCTTGATATCCCCCACAACAGTACCGTAGGCTATCAGCACGTCCTCCTCGCCGCTGCCCCTTAGAAGCTCATAAAAGCCCTCTGCAGCCTTTTCAAGCTCCTTGTGCCCGTCTCCCGGATCCAGCTCCTTTACTATGATTATATTCTTTTCATCCACGGCGGTGACAAAATCCTTCGCCTTGTTCCCAAGAAGTCCTCTGACATTATCCAGGGCATTGCTGTCTTTTTCATATTTCGTCTCAATAATAAAGATAACACGCCGGACCTCTGTGTCAATATGTAATTTTTTGGCACGGTTGTAGATATCTACTAAAAGAAGGTTATCAAGCAGCAGATTCTTAATAAAATTATCCTTGTCAAATCGTTCCTTATAAGCGATCAGCAGATTCTGAACCTGGAATACCACAATCTTTCCTACCATATATACATCATCGCCCACTCCATTTGCAAGAAGAACATACTCAAGCTGATGTTCATCGAAAATTTTAAAGAACTGATACCCGTGAATAACCTGACTGTCTGCCGGAGACTGTACAAACGCCAGAACATCTTCCTCACAATCTTCCCGCTCTGACATAGTACTTGCCAAAGACTTGCCATCCATATCCATAATACAAAAATCAATCCGTGTAATTCCTTTCAAGCCTTCAAGCGTGTTCTGAAGTATCTGATTAGATATCATATTCTATCCCCTCCACTTATATCAATATGCATTTTACACAACAA
Source organism: uncultured Lachnospiraceae bacterium (assembly GCA_949502235.1). Taxonomy (GTDB): domain Bacteria; phylum Bacillota; class Clostridia; order Lachnospirales; family Lachnospiraceae; genus CAPEBR01. The sequence continues at coordinate 134,167 of CATBDC010000003.1, forward strand.
AAGCACTTCTTTTTCGTCAAAAAAGCATATTACTGAATTCTATCTTAATATATTTTACCAAAAAAAGAAAGAGGAAATCACAGTTTTTTTGTTGATTTCCTCTATTTTTATTTTGCGGCACAAATCTGGTCTATCCTTTTTCTCTTTTCGATTTCCTTTTTAAATATATGTTTCTCCACAAAACGGGTGAATTTGTCACGGCCGGAGCTCTGGCCTTTCATAGGCAGGATATCCCTGCCTATCCCCAGCCATACCCTGGCGTTTAACACGCCTTTATTCTTTACGATAAACTCCTCCTGAAGCGGTGCTGAAAGTGCTGAAAGAACACAGTCTACCTCACTTCCGTTTATATCATTTACAAGCATATCATCCGCACGGTCATTAGCCGACACCTTCGCCAGCCCGGCAATCTGGATTCCGCTGTAGCGTTCTTCAAAATACTGGTACAGCTTCTCACCCTCTTCGCCGGATTCTACCAACAGATACACTCTTTTATGGTTCTTGTGCAAATATCTTGTAAACAGCTTAAGATATGTTCTATTCTCTGTCTCCTGAAGAATCTTCCGCTCCATAACATCTGCCGCCTCCAGTATCGTCTTATCTCCTGCAAGCATAAGATCAAAAAAGCGGACATCTTCTATAAGATTCTGAACCTTGCTAATCCTCATCAAAGCATCTACCGTAACCATCTCTATGATACTTATGGGCTCAGACTCCATATACCTTATGGACTCTCTCAATGCTTCCTTCGCTGTAAGCTCATCAATCTCTACATCTAAAATGTTTATCTTTTCGCTCATAACTCCACCTGCTACTTACGTTTCGGTTTTTCGATTATAGCAAAAGGATATCCTCTTTTCAACCTTTCTCACCAAATATTCACACTTACGTAAACATTGTAATAATTTTGTTACTTTTTTTCCAGCTCTCTTTTTTTCCGCGCAAGAAGCCCTCCGATCCTCCCGGTCTCCTTAGAAGAAAGCGACCTCCACCCATCTGCAAGAACCCTGTCCAGAAGTCCTAATTCCTCTGCAATCTCATATTTCACCAGCTCTTCCTTTGTAAGCTCGTCAAGTTTAATTGGTTTATTCTTTTTTGTAGACATGTATTATAGCCCCTTTCCTTATTAATTTTCATCAATAAGTATTGACAAGCTGGCAAAGTTTATACAGGGACATAGGTGAATCAAATCTGGGAGGGGTATTTTAAAGAAATACCCCTCCCAGATTTGATTCACCTATGTCCCCGTCTCAATTTCTAGATCCCGTCTTCATCTGGAATCACTATCGCGGCTATAATATACCCCAGCACCCCTGATCCGCCCAGACAGGCGAACAGAATAAGTCCGAGCCTTACAAGCGTAGGGTCAATATTAAAGTATTCTGCAACTCCTCCGCATACACCGCAGATCATGCGGTTTCTCCTTGAACGGTATAATCTTTTTGGTTCCATTGTGCTACCTCCTTGTTTGTTCCATATTATATTTCATCTGAAAAATCAACATTTACTTCTCCAATGCCGCACTCTATCTTCATCTCTCTTGCTGCATGGTTATCGATTTTCTTATCACAGCCCATACCGGAATATGTGCTTTCCCCGCAGCTCACCTGCCCGATTCCACAGGTGATCTCATAGTTATAGTCTGACTGCTTTCCTCCGGCTGTAAAGGTAATCTGGCCGATTCCGCAGTCAATATCTGTTTCTTCTGTCACATTTCCCGCAGCGATAAGCGCCCCTGTACCACAGCCAAAATCTGCCTCCCGGGCAGTAAATCTGTTAATTTCAGCTTCGCCGGCCTCTACATCAACCTTTAATTCCTCTGCATTTATGTCTCCCACATACAGGGAGCCTGCTCTCAGGGCAAATTCTGCTTCCTCAAACCGGAAATCCTTCGGCACATAAATATAAATCTCCGGACTTCCCTTTACATTATTAAGATTGATTACATTTTTTCTTGTCTTTATTTTCAGCTCATTGCCGTCCATATAGTATTTAAGCTTTAACCGCTTATCGATATTTTCTGTCTCAATGCGTATCCCGTCAGATAAATCCTCATCACAGATAACCTCCACCCGGCCGGCACACACATACATGTCTATGGATCTTACATTTTTAAATATCTGCATATCATCTCCTGTAGTTACCGGAATGTCATCCCTGTCATCCTCTTCATAATCATCGTCTGTAATGAATCCTCCAATGTGGGCCGTATGAAACGGAAATGAAAATCCATTAGGAAATCTGTCCTCGATTGTTTCAATTGTTACGCCCATGATAAGCGCCGCCACGCAGCATACAATACCAGCTCCCGCGCAGCTGGCACATATGATCCAGAATAGCTTCCATCCTCTTTTCATATTCTATGCCACCGCCTTTCTTTGAAAGGGTTTCCTGCATACCCAGACAATTCCCCGGATGATTCCCGGAAATACGACAATACAAAGCTTAACGCCTGCAACTGTGCCGATAACTCCCAGTACTCCCAGTATCAGCCCTGTTCCAATCAGAGCCAGACCCACAGCAATCTCCGGCACCAGAGCAATAATTCCTGTACAGAAAAGAACGATTCCCGTAACGGCTATTGCCACAGATGCGATGACTATGGATAGGAAAATCAGAAAGGCGGCAAGCACACAGACAAATACCGTAACGGCTATTCCAATCACAACTGGTATCGCCACCGGCGCAGCCACAATAACAATCGCAATAATGAGAAGTATCTTTAGCACAGAATTTGATCTGGGGGGCTCTGAATCAGAATAACTCTGGTTTCCGGTATATTGTCCCTCTGTATACTGTCCTCCGTTATATTCTCCCCCTGTATTCCGGCCACTTCTTCCTGCCGGGACATTTTTCCTGTCAAATCTTGTATCTCTGTATCCTGTTTCTGTAAATTCCCCGTATGCAGCGTTTTGACGCTGGGTGCCCGAAACTCCCAGATCTGCCTTTATTGTGGCGGCAACCTTCCCGGGGCTTTCTAACTCTTCGATAACCTGACTCTCATTTTCCTCTCCGGCATCATCAAAGTAATCGTTGTAATATTTCATTGCCTCCTGTCTCTCAACAACTGGTATATCCTGCAAAAGTGCAGCTAATTCTGTCATAAACTCAATACGGTTCATACAGTTACACCTCCCTCAAATAATTCATTAATCTTTTTTGAATAATCTTTCCATTCTGTGCGATATAAATTCAGCTGTATCATGCCCTTATCTGTCGTTTTGTAATAACGCCTGTTGCGTCCGTCAAACTGCCGGTCATATACTTCCAGACATTCATCCTTCTGCAGACGCCTAAGAACCGGATATAGGGTTGATTCTGAAACATCTATCGCTCTCCTTACGTCCTGTGTAATCTTGTAACCGTATGTTCCCTCTTCTTCCTGGGACACAACCGCCAGTACAATTGCATCCAGAAGAGCTGCTCCGGTGTTAAATACCATATCTTCACTTCCTTTCGGTAAGGCTGTTATAATATTATTTCTTTCTTAATATTATTTATTATAACAATATTATATGTTATATAATATTGTTTGTCAATCATAAATTTCAAAAAAATCCTGAATCATGTTCTTACGGAATGCGCAGTTTATGCGCATTCCTGACCCGTGTATAGTAACCCAAAAATCGCATATACTTGTAATGAGTTGAATTAGTATATTGATTTCTTCTGTCAATTCTGCTATATTAAACTCAGTGATCGTGTTGCGGAAACTTGCGAAGCCCGTAACCGGGGGAGAACCTGCGGGTCTCTCCCTCTTTCATTTTAAGGAGAAAAGAATGCTGCCACAAAAGAAATTTTCTACATTTTTAGAACAAGTCGATTGGCTTCAGGGCGAAAAAAAACTCGTTATTTCAGACAGACAATATGCAGAAGATGTTTTGAAGCGTATTGGATACTTCTCTCTAATGGGCGGTTATAAGCACTTGTTTCGGATTCCATTAACAAAAAAGTATAAAGAAGGGACATCTTTTGAAGAAATTGTTTCCCTGTATGAATTTGACAAGGACCTACGGGAACTATTTTTCAAATATTTGTTGCAGATAGAGCGTCATATTCGTTCGCTGATGTCTTATTATTTTTCAGAGCAGTACGGAGAAGCGCAATCTGCTTATCTGGATGTTAATAATTTTAATAACAGCCATAGAAATCATAATACAATTCTTCATTTGACTGCAACTTTACAGAGGGCCACTTCAACAACGGACTATGAATATATTAATTACTATAGAACTACTTATGGAAACATACCAATGTGGGTGCTAATTAACGTATTAACTTTTGGAAATCTGTCAAAAATGTACAAAGTTTTTCCTCAATCCTTACAATCAAAGGTATGCAAAAATTTCGGTATTATTAACAGACGACAAATGGAACAGTTCTTATCTGTCCTGACAAAATTCAGAAACGTATGTGCTCACGGGGAGCGCTTATTTACCTACAGGACAATAGACAATATTTCTGATCTGCCATTACATAAAAAATTATCAATACCAAGAAACGGAATTCAATATCAATATGGGAAAAATGATTTATTTGCCGTTGTAATTGCTTTTCGCTATCTAATTCCAAATAAAGATTTTCAAATTTTCAAAAGAAAATTATGTACTTTAATTGACTATGCCTCAAAAAATCTTGTTCATATTGACCATATAGAGCTTCTTAGCCGAATGGGCTTTCCTCCAAACTGGAATAATATTTCCCGTTATCGTTTAAATTCATAAAAACGGGAAGATGCTGTCTTATGAGACAGATATCTTCCCGTTCCGCTATTTTCTACATATTCTTCAATTTACTTTCCGCGTATTCCATTGCCCTTTTCACGCATCCTTCCTCAAAGGGTACGGAAACCCCTGCATATTTTAATGTTTCCAGATAGCTCATGCTGCCTCCACATTTACAGAGCCTAAGATAATCCTTCCATGCCGATTCATGATCTTTTTCGTTCCTCTCTGCGAATTCCAGCGCCCCCATTGTTGTGAGGATATAGTTAATATAATAGAAGGGATACAAAAATATATGCAGCTTATGATACCAGAATCCGCCTCTGTCAAAAAAGTCATCCGCATCATATTTGCGCCACGGCATATAGAGCTCCTCCAGCCTCTTCCATTCCAGCGTCCTCTCCTTCGGTGTAAGAGAAGGATTTCCATAGCATATGTGCTGGAATTCATCTACAGCCGTCCCAAAGGGCACCAGCATCAGGGCATCCTGCAGATGGGCGAACCGGTATTTATCTGCCTGTTCCCCGAAAAACATTTCTGCGTACTTATAGGTAAACTGCTCCATGCTCATAGAGTGGATTTCCGCAATATCAGTAGCACAAAGATAGTAAGCCGACAACGGCTGCTCTCTTGCCGCCATATATCCCGCAAATGCATGGCCCATCTCATGTGTCAGAACCTGTGCATCGAAGGTGGTATGATTCAGGCACGCAAACACAAAGGGCGCCAGATAATCCGGCAGAATCGTCATATATCCTGTAGATGCTTTTCCCGGCCTGTTCTTAAGATCCAAAAGCTCATGCTCTATCATAAAATCCACAAACTCCCCTGTCTCGGGGCTGATATCATGATATATTTTCTGCGCCTGTGAGATCATAAAATCCTCATCACCTGCCGGAACCGCATTACCATCCGGAAATACACGTTTCTCATCATACGCCATTAAAGTATCAATTCCCAGACGTTTCCGCTGCATCTCATACAGCTTCGTACATAAAGGCACTGCGTATTCCCGCACCTGTCTGCGGAACTCTGCCACTTCCTCCTGCCCGTAATCCGTACGTCCCTGCTGCATATAGCCGACCGGGATAAAATTCTCATATCCGAGATTTACCGCCATCTGTGTACGGAGCTTAATCAGCTCATCCCAGATTTCCTCCATCCGTTCCTCATGGCTGTGGTAAAATGAGGAGTATTCCCTGTAGGCTGCCTGGCGTACTTTTCTGTCCTCATGCCCGAAGAACTTCTGAAGCCCGTACAGATTCCTCATCTCTCCCATAAACGGAATCTCTGCCGATGCCATCATCTTCTCGTACTCGCTGGTAAGAAGCGCTTCCTTTTGCATAAGCGGAATATTCTCCTCACAGAAGGCCTTCTTTTCAAGCTCCATGGATGCGAACATCTGACTGCCGTATTCCTTCTCAAGCTCTGCCCGAAATGCAGAATTCATGAAGGCTCCTTTAAGCGCAAGAAGCCTTGGGGTCGCCTCCGGCAGCTTCGCTTTTATAAATGCGTCTTCCTTTTCATAGAATTGATCCCTTGTATCTAAGGTATGCCTGATGGATGCAATTGTAACCGCTGTGTCCATATGCTTTGTAATCTCTTCCATTTCTTTAAGGCAGGCTTTCACCGCCTCATAGGACTCCGCCTGCTTCACCCGGTTAGTAAGCTCCTCTGCCTGCGCGCTGATTTTCTCAAAATCCGGTCTTATGTATTCCAATTTGGGAAATGTAAACTGTTTTCGTTCCATAATTCTTTCTCCTTTTTTCTTTTCAGTATAACAGATTTCCGGCTCTATGGAAGTAATTATTCCTGCATATTTCTTTTCTTGATCTCTTCCCTCCTTATCATTTCCACTGCCCCTTCACTCTGTACGGCAGCCGTCCCGTCATATTTCGCGATCTGCAGGGCAAATCCCAGAATAGCTGCCGCAAGCCCTGCTGTCATCTTACTGACAAAAGTGTATCCTGTAAGCGCCAGTGCCTGACATTTGGCAGAAAGCGGGCTGCTGCCCAGAGGATTTAATCAATAGTCCTCTGGGCAGCAGCCCGTTTTTTAATTATATCTTTTCTCTTATAGCTCCTCCAATGTCATACAGGGAAGCTCCCTTTCCTGCCTTAGTTGTTTATCATTAGTAAAAAACATGTCGCACTTGCTAACCTTTGCTGCCGCAATTTGCAAGGAATCCATAGCTTTAAAGTATTTAAACTGCCCTCTGATTTTTGCCGCTTGTTCTGCTATTTCATGATCAATATTAATCACTTTGACATTCATATATTTGATAAATCTTTTAAAATTATCAGCAAGTTCCATCTTTCCGCTGGTATATGGGAAAACAAGATATTCTTCCAACGTGATCACAGAGGTTACAATCTGTACATTATTATTAAGACACATTTCAAAGAAACGTCTTAGCTTTTCCACATACAAACTGTTGTTTTCTAAATAATATATGAATGGTGAAGTATCAATATATACTCTCTTAAATTCTGTCATTGTCTCTCAACTCCCTGACATATGCTTCCGCATTCTGCCCCCTTTCTGTGGGAGGCATAATAAACTGCTCCAGATTCCAAGTCTTATTTTTTTTCTCATCCTCACTCACCAGCCTATTTATGAACTGAATAATTGTATCCAGTTTATCTTCTGGCACTCGCTCAAGTTTAGCAATTACGCTCTGCCTTAATGCTGTCATAACACACCTCCTCGTATAACATCCATCTGCTGCTTATCCTGTCATTTCTATCTATTTTTCTTATATCTCAATTATATATAACCTTTTCCCAAATTTCAATTATTATAGATTCTCACACCCTAATCTCCTCCCGAAGCGTAAAGGAATAGATCACCTTCTCTTTCACCCTCTTACCTGTAACCCTCTCGATTGCCTTTGCATAATAGTCAAGCTGCGCATGATACTTTTCCGCAAACTCCTCCGCCGTTTTTATCCTGTCTGTCTTATAGTCCAGCACGGTGATTCCGTCCAGCTCCTCGAAATACACATCGATAATTCCCTGTACGAGAAGTGTCTCCCCGCCTTTCGCCTCCCCGTAAACCTCGTCCGCGCCGATTCCCATGACAAAGGGCTGCTCTCTTTTAAGCTTTCCTGCTTTCGCACATTCCCGCATCTGCAGTCCCAGAGGACTTTCAAGGAAGGTAAGAATATCCTTTCTCCGGATACAGTCTGCCATTTCCTTTGTCATCTTCCTGTTTTCTGTAAATGCATCTATAGCTTCCCGGAGGCTTTCCTCCGTATATTCCTTCCTGAAGTCCAGAAGCTCCATGAGCCTGTGATAAGCCGTTCCTCTCGGCGCGCCGGAAAGCTCCTCCTCTTCCTTCAGGAATTTGGGAATCAAGGGAATGACCTCCGGCTCTTCGTAGGAAAGTTCTCCTAAATCCCCTGAAAATCCCCCGTCTTCTTCAAGCATTTCCTTAAGGTGCACCCGTTTCTTAAGCTCCGATACGGTAAATTTAAGCTTTCCCGAAAGACTTCCCTTGTAAGCATAGGAAAATCCGAACTGTTTTTCCAGCATTTCTTTTGCTGCCGCATCATAGGTTTTCTCCACATCCCAGCTTTCCAGCACGGACTTTTCCATTCTCCCTGCAGCTTCTTCTGCCGCCTCCCCCCGAACAACATCTTCTAAGGTCAGCACCTGAAAATCCAGAGGGATCTCCGGCGTAAGCCGCATAAGAGCCGGCAGAATAAAATCCCAATACGTAACTGCGCGGCTAAGCCGTCCAAAACTTAAGGGCTCTTCTGCCTGCTCCCTTATCATCTGAAAGCTGTCAAGCTTCTTTTCAAGGTTCGGAAGGGCTCCGGTAATAATAAGCTTCTCCCTTGCACGGGTCAGGGCTACGTAGAGAACCCGAAGCTCTTCTCCCAGACTGTCCAGGGCTTCCTCCTTCTGAATGACTTTTTTTACCAGGCTTGGGCTTTTTGTACGCATATCCAGATTTACAGCATCCAGCCCCACTCCCATCCCCTGATGAAGTACCACGCTGCTTCTTACATCCTGCATATTAAAACGCTTTCCCATCCCTGCTACAAAGACAACGGGAAACTCCAGCCCCTTGCTTTTGTGGATAGTCATAATCCGCACCGTATCTGACTGCTCATCTGTAATGGCTGCCTCCCCGTAATCCACATCATATTTCCGAAGCTGCCCGATATACCGGATAAAATGAAACAGTCCTTTGTAGCTTGACGTCTCAAACGCCCTGGCCTTTTCTGACAACATGTAAAGATTTGCCTTTCTCTGAATCCCTCCCGGCATGGCGGATACAAAATCGCCGTACCCTGTATCTGCAAGAATCTTGCGGATCAGCTCATGCACAGGTGTATAAGGGACAATTTTCCGGAACATCTCCATCTGTTTCAGGCACTTATCAAGCTTCTTACGTATGCCTTCCTCCTGTCCCTCTTTCCTGTACCGGGATATGGCAGAGAAAAAAGGTTCCTCTTTATATGTGCTCTTTATGACTGCCAGCTCTTCTCCTGTAAGTCCCCCAAAGGATGACGCCAGCACCGCCGCCAGAGGGATATCCTGCTGTTCATTATCCAGCACCTTAAGATAATCTAAAAGCACCCCGATTTCCTGCGTCTCAAAATACCCCTCCCTTGTTCCCGCGCAGGCAGGAATACCCTCTTTATTCAGCACCTCTGTAAATACATCTGCAAAACCTTTAACACTCCTTGTCAGAATCACAATATCTGAATAACGGACCGGACGTAAGGCTCCTAACCCTTTGTCAGTCACCAGATGATTTGAAAGAAGCTCCCGGATACGTCCGGCAATCATGCGGGCCTCCAGCTCACGCTCTGAAACCGGCGAAGCCTCCGTTATCTCTTCCTCCTCACCTGCTTCCTTCAAAGTCTCCTTCACCTTCTCCATATCGCTGTCCATCACCAGTACCTCTGTCCGGGCATTTATCCCCGCCTCCTTAGGCGCCGGAAAGGATGCCCCCGCATAAAGGGATGCCTGGTCATCGTAGGTGATTCCTCCAAGAGCCCTGGTCATAATCTGCCGGAAAATGTAATTCACACTGTCCAGCACCTCTTTTCTGCTCCGGAAATTTTTATGAAGATCGATTCTCTGCCTTTTGCTGTCCTTCGTCTCATAGGTATCAAACTTTTCCATAAAAAGCTCCGGCCTCGACAAGCGGAATCGGTAGATACTCTGCTTCACATCCCCCACCATAAAGATATTAAAGCGGCCTTCCCAGACCGTGGAAATACTAGTCAGTATGGTTTCCTGGATAAGGTTGCTGTCCTGGTACTCATCGATCATAATTTCTATAAACTGCTGCTGATATTCCTCTGCCACAACCGATGGCACGAACCGGCCGTCCCTTTTCTCTGTCAGAATTCTTAAAGCGTACTGCTCCATATCCGAAAAGTCTATCATATCCTTTTTACGTTTTTCTGCCTCAAAGCTTTCAGAAAATTTCTCTACAATCTCCACCAGTATTTCCATATTTTTTCTGCAAAGCTTAAGATCCGTAAGAAATCCTTCTGTTTCCTGGTAAAAATACTGGGAGCGCAAATCTGTGATAAGCTCCTTTACCTCCTCCCGGACTGCCTTTACCCGGGCCGCCTTTTCCTCCGACACAGTTTTATCTCTGTTGGCAGGAAGACGGACCCAGGCAAGCCCTCTCATCTTTTCATTCAGCTTCTGAAAGGTATCTGCATGCGACAAGCCTTCTAGCATCTGTTTATCTGCAAGAAGAGCCTCCACATATACCGCCGGGCCGTCTGCCTCCCGGCAGAGGGAAATTCCCCGCAAGAGAAGTTCGTCCGCCTCCTTCATGCAGTGTGCGGCGCGTTCCATAATCAGCCGGACAAATCCACTCTCTTCAAGCTCTTCGGCCGTTTCTGCCTCATACGCAGAGGTACAGTCTCTAAGCCATCCTTCGGAATCGGGATAGCTTCTGGAAAACTCGTAGATTTTCAAAATCAGTTCTATAAGCTTCTTATCATTTCTCCCGCCGCCATATGCCGCCACAAAATCCAGATATTCCGGCCTCGCAAGCTGGTACTGTTCTTCTAAAAGGGCCTCCAGCACATCCTGGCGCAGAAGCTTAAGCTCTCCCTCCTCCCCGATCCGAAACCCCGGGTCAAGGTCTATTGCATGAAAATGATCCCGGATAACAGATAGGCAGAAGCTATGGATGGTTGTGATCCGGGCGTTGTGAATCAGGGTCGCCTGCTGCCTTAAATGCTCGTTTTCCGGATATTCCTCAAGCTTTTTCTCAATAGCTGTACGGATACGCTCCTTCATCTCCGCTGCCGCTGCCTCTGTAAATGTCACAATCAGAAGCTGGTCTACGCTTACAGGATCTGTATCCTTCGTAAGCATTGTGATAATCCGCTCCACCAGCACCGCCGTCTTACCGGAGCCTGCCGCCGCGGAGACAAGGATATTCCGTCCCCGAAGGTCGATTACCTGCTGCTGCTCCTTTGTCCATGTCATCCCCATATCCTTATACCTCCTCTCCTGCTTCCCGCCTCATAGCTGCTATAGCTTCTTCCCTGCTCATTTTCCCGATGTCACGGTAATGGAAACCGGGTATCCTGCTGTCAAAGCCGCATATATGGCGGTAGCCGCAGAAATCACACCCACTCTCCTGCCCCTTCCTGTAGGGGAGGGCATCTGTATTTCCTTTTAAAATTTCCCGGTGGGTCTTTTGAACCTTTTTCACCGCATGGCGCATCATGATCTGAAATTCTTCCTCCGGCACAGCCTTAGAGCTCTTTGAAAGGCTTCCGTTTTTATTAAATTTTAAGGGAACCGCCAGGGATTCTCCTGTCATCTGACGATCCAGATGAAAAACTACCTCATCCTTTAGATTTATGATGCCGTCCGGCTTAAGCTCTCTTAAAATATCCTGCCTTGTATTTGCTGTTCCCTCCTTCTTTTCCACAAGGGGATCCTGGATCCGGTAATAAAATACCCCTGCCGGAACTACCTCTTTTTCCGGATGGCGCCTCTTCTGATCCCGAAGCGCCGCATCCATATACACCATAAGCTGAAGCTGCAGCCCGTGATAAAGAGCAGTAACGTCAAAGGCCGTGCCCCCTGTCTTATAATCCAGAACCTTCACATAAAGACGCTCCCCGTCTTCACAGGTATCTATTCTGTCAATCTTGCCGTTTCCAAACCGCAGCTCATAGGCAGACGGTATAAAGTCACCGGCCTTAAGCTGCTCCGTAAGAGCCCAGACCGTCCGGGCAAGGAGCCTCTTTATACGCACAATCATATATTCATTGCGGGATGAGCTGTAAAGAACAGAATTACCGTAGTCCGTAATGGCCTCCTCCACACTTTCCTCTATGAACATATCTCTCTGTTCTTCCGAAAAAGCTGTCCAAAGAAGCCCTGCCTCCTCTGCCTTGCAGGAAAATTTCTCCAGAGCGCTGTGACATACATTTCCCATATCTACTGCCTGAAACTCATATTCCTGACGCTCCCTAAGTCCCAGACCGTAGGTCAGAAAATGGGCAAATGCACAGGCGGAAAACCTCTCAATCCTGGTAATACTATCTTCAAAGGTTTCCCCGTAAAGCTTTCTTGCCACTGCCTGACTAAGCCCGTCGGATGGCCGGCTGTAATAACCGGCAAGAAGAAGCTTCTCTACCTTTTCCCTCCATTTAGGGTTTTTTAAATACCAAGAATAAAGCTCCTGCCACTGCTTATCCATGCGGTCAGGACTGTGGAATCCTTGAAGCAATACATCGATTCCCATATGCTCTGTAAGCTCTCTTGCAGAAAGCGCCTTTTCCTCCTCGTCCCGGACAGTTAAAAGCGGGTACAGCTTCTTAAGCTCCTGCACCAGATAGGAGGGTCTCATGCTTTTCCCGTCTGCCGAAACCTTGCTGTAGTAAATTTCCAGCTTCTTGGAAGGCCTGGTAAGATTCATGTACAGATAGAATTTCTGAATATATGCCTCCTCCTTCCCCCCTGGCGACAGCGCAAGCCTTTCCTTTTGGAACTGCTCCCTGTCCCGCTCGGTGAGAAGCCCGGTACGGAGCAGGGTTCCGGGTAAATATACATCATTTGCCCCCAGAAAAAACAAAACCTTAATATCCTTTAATCTTGTACGCTTCACATCTCCCGCAACCACCTGGTCCACCCCGGGGGGAATCACGCCTACCCGGGCCTCTGCAAGCCCCGCGTCCAAAAGCTTGCAATATTCACTTAGGGAAACCGGCTCATCACCCAAAAGCTCCACAAATTTTTCAAACAATTCAATCAGAATACGGTATATCTGGGCGTATTCCTTTGCCAGGGCAAATTCTCCGGCCGCCTGGAATTTTTCCTCCTGTATCTTAAGCCTTTTCTGAAGCTCCTCTTTAACCATAAACTGGTAGACAGCTATTGTAATATCCTTTACTGTCTTTTTCCTCTGCTTCAGCACAAAAACCAGCTCATCTATCTTCTCTACAAACTGTACCCTGCAGTGATTGAGACGGGAAAGCTCTTCCTCCTTCATGCCCCTTAGGCGGCGGATCCAGGCCTCCTGCCACCTTTTATAACCCTTAATGCCCGTGCCGGTTACATAATTTTCCATTTTACAGACATCCTCATAGGAAATCCCTGAAAGACCTGTCCGGAGAAAACGGAATACACTTTCACAGGTAAAGTTCTGTTCCGCCATATTCAGAAGGCTTCGGATATATTCTACAAAGGAATTTAAAAGAATACTCCTCTTATGATCCATAAACACCGGTATATCATACTCCTGTGAGGCCTCCTTAAGATAATCCCCGTATACCTCCATGTTACTTACAATTATGCCGATGTCACGGTAACGGTACTTTTCTTCCCTGATAAGCCTGCGGATTTCTCCCGCCGCGCAGAAAGACTCCTCCCTCGGGTTCCTGGCAGCATGAAGTCCGATAATATCCTGCTCTTTCTTATAGGTTTCCTTCCCGCTTCGGAAAAGATGATGCTCTAAAAATGCAAACACTTCATTTTTACGGAAGCGGTACGGGGTTCCCCCATACAGGCAGACCGGTTCCTCTATCTGCACCCTTTCCTTCTTAGCTATTTCCGTCAGAGAGGTTACCATATGCTTACTTAAGGCAAAAAGCTGATATGGATGCCGGTAAGCATAGGGATCTTCTCTCTCATCCATGAGAGCCGTCACAATTACCCTTTTTGCATGCAGCATAAGCTCTCTTAGAAGGCGGTTCTGAACAGGGGTGAAGCCAGTAAATCCATCCAGTACAACCGTGCTGTTTTTTAAAAATTCTGACCCTGGAATCTCCCGGCTTAAAACATCCAGAAGCTCTTCCTTGGTAATATATTTCTTCTTTAGATATTCCGTGAAGCCCTGATACAAAACCGCAATATCCTTTAGCTTATAATAGAGCCCGCAGCCCTCTCCTGCTGCCTCCATCACGCGCTCCAGTTCTGCTCCCCCTATATCGTACTGGGTAAATTCTGAGATCACGGATTTCACTTCACTGATAAACCCGGGCTTTTTCATATTTCCCTTAAGAACAAAAAGCTCATCTTCATAATCCCCGGCAATTTTACGCAAAATCAGGTTCTTCCCCTCATCATCAAGAACAGGCAAATCTCCTCCGCCTGTTTCTTCAAACACTCGGTATGCAAGCCGCCCGAAGCTTAACACGTCAATGTTCATAATACACCGGCTGGGATGCTTTTCTACCAGATCCTTCTGGGTCTGCATAGTAAACTGCTCCGGCACAAGGACAATATAATTCTCCTCCGGGTACCTCACAGATTCTTCAATAATTTTCTGATATAAATAATAGGATTTACCGGACCCAGACGGCCCGAAAATAAATTGCAGCGACATTCCATTACCTCTTTTTTTAAGTCTTGCCTCATATTATATACTAACCGGACAAATTGTGGTATAGTAAGAAGAAAAGTTATTGTTCACAATCCATTTAGAAAGGAGCTTTCTTTCCATGACCCGAGAAGAGCTGTACCAGTCCATCTATACCCACGATACTATCTATCTTCCTCCCCATGAGGAACGGGATGTCCCTTTAGAGGTCTCCCTTGGCTGCAGCTGGCATAAATGTACCTTCTGCGATTTTGCCAAAGATGCCTTTCAGATTCATCCTATGGAAAAAATAGAAGAGAGTCTCCGTGTCCTGGCTTATCTCCGCCCAGAGGATAGAAGAATGTTTTTCCTCGGTGAAAATGTTTTTTGCATAGATACAGAACAGCTCCTTCGCATCATCGGGCTTACAAATACCTATATGCCTGCCATAAAAGAATATGCCATGTACTCCCGCATTGATGATATTTTGAGAAAAACAGATGAGGAACTCCTTCTTCTTCGTAAGAAGGGAGTGGATGCCCTGCATATCGGCGTAGAAAGCGGCAGTGATTCGATTCTGGCAGAACGAAAAAAAGGCATTACCTCCTCCCAGACTGTGGAAGCGCTCCTTCGTCTTGACAAAGCCGGTATTGCCTATTATCTGACCGTAATTCCGGGTCTTGGCGGTCAGAGCTTTTCCTATATGAACGCAGTTGAAACCGCACGGATGCTGAATAAGGTACATCCCCGGAATATCTGGTGTCTGAAGCTTAAGCTGTGGGAGGACACCCCTCTTTATAAAGAAGCACAGGCCAGAACCTTTGACGTGATGACCCCGGAAGAGATTATAAAAGAAGAACGACTTCTGATTCAGAATCTTACTGTCACTGACTGTCTGTTTGAGGATACGACTGTCCTTGATAAATATACAATCAGGGGCATGCTCCCTGAACAAAAAGACGTCCTGCTTCACGCGATTGACTATTTGCTGAGTCTGGAAGGCCAGACGCCTGCAAGTTAATTTCTTCAGGCATCATTCATTCCCTGCGGCTTACTGCTGCGGGGAATGCGTAAGGTGTAAAATCACCTGTCAAATTAATAGTTGGCAGATAACATAGTTTCTATTTCAGCAGCTGATAAATAATAAT
Source organism: uncultured Lachnospiraceae bacterium (assembly GCA_949502235.1). GTDB lineage: Bacteria > Bacillota > Clostridia > Lachnospirales > Lachnospiraceae > CAPEBR01. The sequence goes on from CATBDC010000003.1 coordinate 149,837, forward strand.
TATAAAGTCTCGTTTCAAAAATTCTGTTTGCAATTGCAATGGAGCCTTCCTGGTTTTTAATAAATCCAAATACTGCTGCCATATCAACTGCCGGCTCATCTGGATTATAAGCAATGCTTTTACCATTAAACAATAATGCTTTTAATATTTCATTTAGTTCCGGATAAATAGCAAGCTTTTGAGACAAAGATTCAAACAAAGTATTTTTTTCTGTGAGAATCAATCTGACGGCCTCATTCAGCCCATTATTTGTCCACGCTGCACTTTTAGATGGAAACTCTTTTGTTCCGCTGATTTCCTCGTCTATAAGCTTACACAGCTTTGACACAAGAAACGGATATCCTGATGTGTAGTCATAGAGCAGCTCTGCCATCCTACCGGTTTCCATTCCTGTACGATAATCGCTTTCATAATCTTCTAACATTCGCTTAATATCTTTTTCTGAAAAGCTCATCTCTACCTTAAAATCTGCAGCGATATTCCATGGGCTATTTATCTTGTGCTCATCTTCTGTTCTTATCTTTCTTCTTAAATTTTTCACATCATACACACCTGCCAGAATGACTGACTGAAAGGCAGGCTGAACATCCCTGTCAATATAGCCAGCACGAAGCTGTGAAAGAAAATCGAGAAAAACCTGATTATTAGTAGCGCTGTCAACCTCATCAATCATTAGCACAATACGCCTGTCGGATGCCCCGCAAATGTCCCCCAAGGCTTCAAAAAGCTCTTTTTGCTCAAAATTCTCTCCCCTGGTGTCAACCTGTTTCTCCAGTGAGGTAAGCGCCTTTTTGAAATCCTCTGTCATACATACATGATTTCTCTTTAGCATCCGCAGAAAGGAACTTCCGAAAGTGATGGCAAAAATATTTTCATTTTTAAATTTCGCATCTCCAAATGTCTGAAAATCCATTAAAACAGCATAATACTCCCCCTGCAGATACCTGTTCAGCGCACGCAGAACTGTTGTCTTGCCGTATTGTCTTGCCCTGTTAATGGTAAAATATTTCCCTGAATCAACCAGTTCCTTTATCTCTTCAAGACGCCAGTCAAGGTTTACCATATAGTGCTCTCCCGGCTTACAATCGGCTGTTACGTTAAATGTCTTTGCCATCACTTAAACTCCCCTTTTTGGACTACTGTACATTTTCCTTCCCTGTAAGCTCACTTACCTCAAGCTTCCATACGCAGACCGCTCCCAGCATTTTCTCCTGAAATTCCCAGTCCCCGCTGCCTGTTTCATGCTCCATAACAGCTTTCAGTCCTTTTTTCTTTTCCTCTGCATCCTCTACAACGCTGACCCTTCCCTGGCCTATTATGCTCCTAAAATATGCTGAATGCCCGCACGCAGCAGCAGCCGTCTTAAGCTCATAGCCTGTATCCATCTCAAAACCGGCCATCGGATTTTCCCTAATAAGTTCCATCTTCCTTCCTTCTCTTGCACTGTGAAAATAAAAGATATAGCTTCAATTCTCAAATACATACCCAAAGTTCACCGGCACAATATATACCTGGCCTCCATCAGAAAATCCGATTCTTATACAATGGCATGCTTCAATTATCTGCGCAAGCTGTTTTTCATCTGTAACCTGTCTTTCTTTCCGTCTCATTTTATGCTTCTCCTGTCTCTGCCTGCCATCAGCAGATTTTTATTAGTTATTCACAATTTTATCATACAAAAGAGGCTGTAACAAACTATTTTTAAAGCTTTGCCAGTATTGTCCTTCGCATAGTAAGATAACAGGCAAGGCCCCCGATAAAATTAGAGATCGGTTCTGCAAGAAAAACACCTATAACGCCCAAGGCTCCCACTCTCGGAAGAATAAGGGTCAACGGCACTACAATAACCGCCTTGCGAAGCAGCGAAAAGAAAATGGCTTGCTTTGCCTTATTCAGAGACTTGAATACACTCTGACCCGCAAACTGAAAGGCCATCATAAAAAAACCGAAAAAATAAATATGCATGGACGGCACAGCCGTTTGTACCAGCTCGGCATTATGATTGAAAATCCGTATAAAAAACTCTGGAAACAGAGAAATAAGCCCCCATATGGACAACGTATATGCAAATCCCAGCTGTGTCATAAAACGGATTGCCTTTTTCATCTGATATATATTTTCAGCTCCATAGTTATAGCTGATAATCGGGCATGACCCGTCTGAAATTGCGGCCATCGGTGTCTGGGCAATCTCACGGACAGAATTAATAACCGTCATGACGGTGATATAGAGGTCGCCTCCAAAAATCTGAAGCATAGAGTTGCATACAATCTGAACAAGGCTGTTGGTAAAGGACATACAGAAATTGGAAAATCCCAGCTTTACAATCTCAAAGATACAAGGAACCTCCGGGCGGAATCCACGGAAGTACAAAGTAAGCTCCGCCTTTTTTCCTGTGAGAAAAAACAGCACCCAGAGCGCCGAAAAAAATTGTGAAATTATGGTCGCATATGCTGCGCCTTTCACACCCATTTTCAGGACAAAAATAAAAACCGGGTCAAGAATAATATTGATGACTGCTCCCAAAATCACTGTTTTCATGCCAGTCCGTGCAAAGCCCTGGCTGTTGATATAGGGATTCATGCCAAGGGAAATCATGACGAACACTGTGCCGAGAAGATAGACGACCATATATCCGGAAGCATACGGATAAGTGGCATCACTTGCACCAAAAAGATACAAAAGAGGCCTGTGAAAAGCGATCCCGGCTACAGTCAGTACAATTCCTGTCACAATCAGCATGAAAAAAGCATTGTTCATAATGTTCTGTGCTTTTTTCATATCCTGCTTTCCCCTGGCAATGGAACACAGCGGCGCTCCTCCGGCCCCAAAAAGGTTAGAGAAAGCGGTTACCATCGTAATTACCGGAAAGCAGAGACCAAGCCCGGCTAAGGCAATGGTTCCTTCACCGGGAATTTTTCCTATGTAGATACGGTCAATGATATTATAAAGCAGATGCAGAAGCTGGGCCGCCATCATGGGAGCCGCCACGGACAAAATATTCTGCCGCACATTTTTACTTCCAAAATCTACCTGTCCTGATTTCACGTTTGAATCACTTCTTTATTATAAAGGGTAATGCCTTTGGACAATTATAACGGAATAGCAAGCCTCCGCATTTTAAACTATTTAAGCTCCAATTCCTCTGTTGGGGTTCCTAAAGCCTGTAACTGTGCTTTCAAGATTTTTTCCTGATACTCAACCTCTGAATCCCTGTCACTTGCTTTCTTGATTCTCTGTAAGTCTTCAAATTCTTTTAACCTCGTGTCCTTTAATTCCTTATCGTTCATTTCTATTATCTCCATCATATTTTTAACTCCTTTTATTTGCCAGATCTCACCCTCTTAGCGCTATCGCAATATCACTTTCATATGTTATTATCAATAAATTTTATGCTTTTATTTTATTTCTTTCTTCCTCGTCCTTTGGTGTCTCTACATACTCTAAAATGTCTTTTGGCTGTAGTTCAAGGATTGCACATACTGTATTAAGTGTTTTCAGCGTTATGCCCGTTACATTTTCTTCTGCTAGTTTTGTTAATGTATCTTGCCCTATAACTTTTGTTTTTTTCGCTTTGTATTTATTTACGCCCGCCCTGCTAAGAGCGTCAGAAACATTTATTTTATACCTTAGCATTTTCTTTTATCACCTCTAATATAAGTATAAAATACTGTAAGATCAAAGTCAATAAAAATGTCACAAAAAAAAGTTACCAGAAGCATTTTCGTACACCAATAAAAGTGATATAGTATAACCGAACACAGCACCTTGAATACACAAGCCAGCGCGGCGAATAAGCCTTAACTTCCTGTATTCTTTAACCCTCAACTCCATTTACGGCTGTCACTCGTCCTCATCTAGAGCATCATAATATCCGAGTTCTATGCGGATATCCTCCAGCATATATCACAGATCGTCTGATACGCCATAGTCCAAAGGTTTTGCAACCACTACAACAATATATCTAATAATTCCAACAAACTGCGTAGAAGGCCTGCAGGCGAAGGAATTTACATTCCACAATGTATCTATTAATTCAAGTATTCTCCGTGATTACTATGACTTCCCATGGGAATTTACATTCCACAATGTATCTATTAATTCTGTTGTAGATACATACAAGAAATTTAAGGGTATGGAATTTACATTCCATAATGTATCTATTAATTCAAACTGGCTGAATATGGGTAATGCCTTTTCTCCAATATTTACATTCCACAATGTATCTATTAATTCTAGGTCAAATGCATTAACATCAACAACGCCAACAGTATTTACATTCCACAATGTATCTATTAATTCCAAGTAAAAACAACGAAGTAGAGAACCGGGAAGAGATTTACATTCCACAATGTATCTATTAATTCAAATTGTGTGCTCACCGAAGTGCGAAAACACAATAATTTACATTCCACAATGTATCTATTAATTCTGAATATGAAGAATGTAAAAAGGTTTTTAATAAAAATTTACATTCCACAATGTATCTATTAATTCATTAATTTATCAATATTCTTGTACTGGAAGGCTTAAATTTACATTCCACAATGTATCTATTAATTCCATAACGATTCCCAATTTCAACAGGCGCTGAACTATTTACATTCCACAATGTATCTATTAATTCTAGAAAAGTCAGAAAGAAGAAAGGAAAATAAATGGATTTACATTCCACAATGTATCTATTAATTCCATAAAGGCGGACAGAGTATACGAAGGAGAAATTGAATTTACATTCCACAATGTATCTATTAATTCCTTGATCCAGATACAGATATAGAAAACGAAGAATACCATTTACATTCCACAATGTATCTATTAATTCTATGATGTGGGTGTCAAAAGTCAGACTTTCCACTGACTTTTAACGCACAAAAAGT
>CATBDC010000004.1 GCA_949502235.1 uncultured Lachnospiraceae bacterium
TCCTTGAATTTATAAGGTTTGTAACAAAAAATATAGTGGTAGATTTGACACTACCAAATATAATGGGGAGGCAAATACCATGCAGTCTGCTGACAGAATTTCTGGTATCAACCCATTGAACGCATCCTTTTGAACACAGGGCTTCCCATAACGGCAGGCATTACAGCCAAGGCATCCTTTAACCTCTTTTTTAATCAGGCTTATGGTAGATACATCGCATTCTGAATCTCTGACGCCTCTGGAAAAGGCTTCAATAAGCTGGGCAGTATTTCCCTTCGGGCGTCCTCCGCCCTGGATAATTAATATCTTCTTCATATTGTATCTCCTTATGAATGAAATTCTTTATGTCTGCCATATATTTCGACTAGCTTCAGTAAAATATTAACATTTTTTCCATTGACTGTACCGGGACGAATTCGAACCTGCTTATTTCGTTTTCATATCCGGCGCTTATATTGGGACAGGGAAGACCTTTTTCGCAAAGGCATACGCCGTCCGAGCCTCCCCGGATGGACAAAGTCTTCGCTTCTACTCCTGCTGCCTCCATTGCCTGCAGGGCATAATCTACCATATACGGGACAGTATCTATGGTTTCCTTCATATTATGCTGTCCCTCTGTGTATTTTAATTCAATGGTTCCTTTTCCATATCTCTTGTTCAAAGCTTCCGCGCGTTTCCGGATATACTGCACCCGTTCCTCAAAATGCTGCCTGTTATGGTCGCGTATCAGGCATTTCACCCTCGCTTCATCCACACTGCCCTCAAAATGATACGCATGAAAATATCCTTCCATTCCTTCTGTGTCCTGTGGCCGTTCCAGATGCGGAAGCATATTGATAAGCTCTGTACCTATCAGAACAGCATTTTTCATCATGTCCTTTGCTTCGCCCGGATGTATAGCAATCCCATGTATCGTAAATACCGCCTCTCCGCCGTGAAAAGAACCAGTTCCCAGTTTTCCCATACGGGGACAGTCCACCGTATACGCCACATCTGCCCCAAAACGCCCAATTTCAAAATTATCTATCCCCCGCCCAATCTGTTCATCCGGCGTAAATGCAATCTGCACCGGACCATGGGGAATCTCCGGATGGCTGCACAGATGCTCTGCCATCGTCATCATAGCGGCAAGGGCGGCCTTATCATCACCCCCAAGCTGTGTTGTTCCATCAGCAAATACGATATCCTGCCCGATATATTTAATTGCAGAAAACCGATGGAATTACAAGCCATCCTATACACCCCACTGCCATTACGAACAGCATTGTCTGAAAAATGTGGGGAGTCATGTTCCCAACACTTACTGTTGTCCCATAGGCGTCTGTGGCAAGGCCTGCACAAAGCATTTCATAATCGATGCTTCCGATCACTCCAAGCCGCAAAAGTGCTGTAGGAGCACCGGCTATCATAAGCAGTGATATCATATTAAGCATAATAACTATGGAAGGCCCTATGGATGTCACACAGCTTGTCTTGACCGCAACCTTCATTTCATCCATCGAGATTCCCATTTCCTTTCCCGCACGTATACTCTTTACCAGATAAATACCTGAAAAACACATGACGCCGCCCAGTGCGGCTATGGTAATCGTCCACAATACCGGGCTGTTTACAAGTTGACTTAGTTCATTTGACATAAAAATCTCCTTTCAGATAACAATTTAATTCTTATGTATCATAACATTGTATTATTATCCCGAACTATCAGTTAATTCTTGATATATCCCAATTCTTTGTTTATACTTAAGGTTAGCCGCATTATACAGAAGTTGGAAAGAGAGCTTAATGTATCTCTCTTTATCAGAAAAACAAGCGGTATGGAGCCGACAAAGGCCGGTGATAATCTTTACGACCGCGGCAAAGCTATTATGAGGCAGCTTAATGAGGTTGTATCTGACCTGCAGGTTTCTTCGAAGCCTGTAGTTAAGGTTCCCTGCACATGTGGATTCATGCGCTCTGCTACCATAAAGCTTGCCCGGGATTTCCATATAGAATATCCTGACATAGAGCTTCGGCTGTATGAGCGGGTTGACACGGTTATTTCAAGACAGCTTTTGGATGAAGAGGTGGAAGTGGCTATTTTATCCGGCCCTGTTGACCCCACAAAATTCACCAGCACTCCCCTTACTAAATGCCCTATGTGCGTGGTTGTAAACAAGACCCATCCCTTCGCCCGTTTTGACAGTGTATCTCTGTTTGAGCTGCGCAATGAACCGCTTATCATTACCAGTGGAAATGATTTTAATTCTTACCAGAACCGTTTTAGAGTTCTTACCCAGGTGGGGATTAATTTGAATTACGTCTTCGAATCGTTAGATATTGAATATCCGATTATTGCTGCCAATGACAATATGGGAGTAGGGATTACTCCTTATGACAGCTGCCTCACAAAACAGAATTACCCAGATATTAAAATACTTCACTTAAAGGATACGGATCATTCCTGGATTTACAGTTGGGAAACAGTCCTTGCCTGCAAAAAAGGCCGTCAGCTTTCTTTACAGGCAAAGGCATTTTCAAATTTTTTGTCAGATTGGATAAAACAGATTTAGAAGGGACAGGGGAAACACTGGGGAAGTCACTCTGTGACTTCCTTTTATGTTAGCTAAATCTTCAGCAAATTGGCAATATCCGGGAAATTAATAAACAAATTGTCATATATATTTACTTTGATGACTGCATCAAAGCTATAAATCACATTAATAAGATCCCCCTCGAAATAATTAACTGTTACCATCCGCCGCTTGGGATCCACAATCCAATATTCCCTCACACCATATTTTTTATAGTAATATGCTTTCCGGATATAATCATCTGAAGGGTTCCCCGGGGAAACAATTTCAATAATGAAGTCAGGAGCGCCGTTACACCGGTTTTCATCCAGCTTGTCTTTGTCACACACAATCATTATGTCGGGCTGTACGATTGTAAGAGGGTTATTCGAGAGTTTTACATCAAACGGCGCAGGAAATACTCTGCAGTCTCCTTTCTGATTTTTTACATAAGAGTTGAGCAGAGTAATCATCTCCAAAAGTATTGACTGGTGTACTTGTGACAGACTGGCCATGTAATGGATCTGCCCGTCAAACACTTCGGCTCTTGTATCCTCCGGGAGTGCTTCATATTCTTCCAGAGTGGTAATAACAGGCTTTGGTTGTAATACTAACATAAAATAGTTCCTTTCCGGTTTGTCAAATTTCTTTAGGGCTATCTATAGATTACCATGTAATATGTTATATTTCAATTTTTTCTTCATCTGTTTTATTTAATGCAAAAGGGGACAGGGTAAAACGAATCTGGGACGGAGTAAAATGAATTTTACCCCGTCCCAGATTCGTTTTTTCTACCCTTTCACCGCCCCCGCTGTCATTCCTTCTACAAAGTATTTCTGCACCAGTGCAAAGAGCACGATAACCGGAAGTGTGGTCATGGTTCCAAGGGACATTATGATTCCCCAATCGATATGCGTAGAGCTTATATAATTTGCAATTCCTACTGTCAGTGTCTTCATATTTTCTTTGTTCACCAAAACGCTGGACAGCAAGAATTCGTTCCACGACATAATAAATGCCATAATACCTGTACTTAGAACCCCCGGAACACACAAAGGCAGATCTACCTTTATAAATACCTGCCATTCATTTGCGCCGTCCATAACTGCCGCCTCGTCAATCCCAGACGGAAGCTTTTTAAAAAAGGACACCATAAGCCACACGGAAAAGGGCAGTGTTACGGTAAGATGTCCGATGATTACTCCTGCATGGGAGCCGGAGAGCTGAATCATATTCATGATCCTGTACATAGGCAGCATAAGCATAATTGGAGGCACGCAATATGCCGCAAGCACACACATGAGTATAAGCTTCCTCCCGCGAAAGCTGAACCGTGTAAGGCTGTAGGCTGTCATGCTGCCGATAACCATATCGATAATCATTACCGTAGACGCGATAAATAAACTGTTTAAAAAATAATGGATGACATTTTCATTTGTCAGCGCCTGCTCATACCATTCAAGGGACCAGTTCTGCGGAAATATTTTGGGAGGAATCGTAAAAAGCTCCACTCCCGGCTTAAAGGAACTAAGCGCCATCCATACAATGGGAAATCCCACCATAAATACACAGGCAATAATTAAGAGTATTATTAAAATATTTGAAATATACCTTTTTGTCCTTGCGTTCTTCATCTTACCGCTCCTCCTAACTGTCTGCTATATCTGACTTGGCCACATAGAAAATAATGCAGATAAACATCAGCGCGCCAAGGATCATGGAAATTGCCGAGGCATATCCTATCTGGAAGGAGCCAAAGGAGGACTGATAAATCAATATTGGCAGATGTGTTGTCGAACCAGCCGGTCCGCCGCCTGTAACCATGTAAATCAAATCATAGTATGTGGCTGTCCAGATTACCCGGAGCACCGCCAGCACAATCGTGGTATTTTTAAGCTCCGGCAGTGTAATGTAACGAAATATTTTCCATTTCGATGCTCCGTCTACTGCTGCCGCCTCCATAATCTCCCGGTCAATTCCTTTAAGCGCTGCCCAGTAGATCAGCATGGGAAACGGATAAGAGCGCCAGATATTCAAGAGAATCACTACCCACATTGCCGGTCCCTGAAGAGCCAGCAGGGACTGTCTCCCATCCAGAAGCCCTGCCTGCTGGAGCCAGTAGCTTACAATCCCATAGTCACTGTTCATAATCCATTTTGTCACCAGCGCCAGCGCTACTGCCGGAACCACATAGGGAATCAGAAGGAAGCTTCTAAGCGCCGTGCCGCCCCGCATTGGCCTGCTGATTAAAAGTGCAAGTCCCAGTCCTAAGAGAAGCTGTCCAAGCACAGACCAGAAGGTCCACACACAGGTATTCCAAAAATATTTTTTAAATAGTTTATTGCTGAATATCCGGACATAATTATCAATGCCAACAAACTCACTTGTTCCTTTCATAAGAGAGGCATTGGTAAAGCTAAGCCATATATTGTAGACAACTGGATAGAGGACAAACACCAGTAAAAATATAACAATAGGTATTGAAAATGCCATTCCAATCATACTGTGTTTTTTCTTATATCCGCCGACTGCGCACTTTCTTTTACTGTTTTTGCTTAAGCCCATACCATACCTCCCATGAAACATCAATTATATCTTCCTCACATTCCTCTACATAGAAGCCGCAAATGCCGCCAGATCATCATTAATCAAATCATATGCTTCTTCGGCGCTGTATGTCCCGTCACATGCGCCCTGAAGCGCCTCCCCGAAAATAGTGGTAGATTCAATATATGCAGACATACTGGACAGCCCTGCTTCCATTCCATACCAGTACCAGTTACTATTTTCAAACTGGTCGAAAATATAGTCAACCTCGGCCTTGAAGTCTGCCACTTTTTCGTTTTCCCGGTATAAATCAAAGGACGGAATATAAGAAGGAAATGCAAACATCGGCCTTGAAAGGGCCCGCTCTGCCGCTCGTTCAGGCGTATAAAGCGCTGTCAGAAAATCTGACACAAGGTTCTTTCTTGCTCCCTCCTGATTAGAGGCAACAAAGCAGTATCCGGATCCAAAGGATGCTTCCTTTTTGCCGTCAACACCCGGAAAATCAAAGCAGCCAAGCTTCCCTGTCATATCCGGATTATTTTCCTGCGCATTTCCGATAACCGCGCCCATATCAAGAGTCATGGCGCATGTTCCTGTAACAGCAAGGGCATTTCGGTAATCTCCCCATGACCAGGTAAGAGAACCTGCAGGTGAAGCCTTCTGGTAGAGGGAAACAAGATACTCAATTACCTTTACTGCTTCATCCTTTTCCTTGTCAAAACAGTACTCCCCTGTTTCCGGATCCATAAAATATACTCCAGCCGAGCACATCATCTCATACAGTGTCTGTGCTGCCACCTGTACTCCGTCTAATGGAACTGCAAAGCCTGACACCTCACCCGTGTTCATCTTTTCCGCTGCTGCCAGAAACTCGTCCCAGTCCTGCGGAATCTCTATCTTGTTATCCTCAAAAATATCCTTGCGATACCATACGGATGTATGCATTGCCCAGTCAGGCAGGCCATAGATATGTCCATCGCTTCCGGTAAGAACTGTCTTATATGCGCCTGAAAAATCTTCTGCTCCTATCTCATTCATGATATCATCCATGGGCATGATGCTTTCCGCAGCATACAGATAAGCCGTACCGCCGAAATTTGTATGCATAATGTCCGGTACCTCGCCGGAAGCCGCCGCAGTAGAAAGCTTCTCATACATCTCATTAAATGCCACCTTCTCTACAGACACCTCAATCCCCATTTCGTCTGCAAGCTCTGTGAACTGTTTGTTCAAAACCTCATACTGGGCGTCAGCAGTAAGGTTTGTCCAGATAACCAGGCTCTCCCCTTCATATGAGCCGGAATCTGCTTCTGTCTCTTTATTTTCCTCCTTGTCTTCCGGCACATCCTCTTTGGATGTACCGCAGGCCGCAAGTGACAGCACAAGCACACCTGCAAGTACCATTGATATCCATTTTTTATCATATCCTTTGTCTCCTTTTCATAACCCGTTTTACAGAATCCCGCCGTTATCCAGCAGGGTTTTCTGAAGCTTTTTCATGTCTATATTACGAACCGTTACATTTTCCTCTGCCGCCATGGCTGCCGCAATTCCCGCCGCTTCTCCCATGACCATACACTGGGGCATACAGCGGATGCAGTTGGCAACCTCTATCTCATAGGAAACGCACCTGCCCGCAGCCAGAAGATTCTCTTTTCCCTTTACTACCATACAGCGGTACGGAATCGTCATAGATTTCCCCGGCTCAAGGTCATAGACACACATCGTCTCTCCCTCCGGCGTGTGGAAACCGGCAGGCATGGCGCCTCTTCCTATGCTGTCCGGAAATTCCACTGCATTTAAGAAATCGTCAAACTTCACCTCATAATCGCAGATCACTCTTCTGCTTTCCCTTACGCCGAGCATGGATGCAATTGCTGTCAAATAGGAATTTTCAAAGCCCGGAATATACTTTTTCATGGCCCATGCCACATCATAAAGACATTTCTGGGAAAAATTTTCCTGCTCCGTGCGCACTTCGAATCCTTTTGTACTATCCGCCTCCAAAGCCCCGGAGCAGTTAATTGTCATCTCCCCCGGGTTCGGAGTGGAAGTAAAGATACCGAGCCAGTGCCGCAAATATTCTTTATCCTCCGGAAGCTCTGCATTTTTCAGCTCATCCTTCAGGCCAAAGTGCATAAGCCCCGGGAAGCTGGTGAAATCGTGCCAGGCCGGAGGCATCATGGTATCCTCAACCGGTGGATTTTCTTCATAATACTGACGCACCTTATCCATATCCACCCCTGCCATCTTTCCGATCAATGTCATTGGCTGAATCTCTTTTTCTTCACGGATTGCAAATTCGGCTCCGGCCTTTGCGCTTACCGCCGCGTCACCAGTGCAGTCGATAACCGTCTTTCCATAAATCTTTTCAAGCTTCATTTCCGAAAGAACAACAAGGCCCGTAACAGCATCACCTTCCATAAGGACATCCGCGATCTGAGTATTCAGATATGTAGTGAGGTTCGGCTCATTTCTCGCCATTTCATCCAAAACAACCTTCGCCGCCTCCGTGTCATACAGGTAGCAGACATCCTTATCCGGATCCTTGTCTACAATGGCATGCTGCTCATTTAAAATATTTCTAAGTTCCCAGGTCATGCCTCCTACACACCGCTTCACCTTATCACTGAAGCCGACCCATGCACCCTGCATGCCGGATGTAAACTGCCCTCCGAGACACCTGTTTTTCTCTACAATCAACGTTTTTGCCCCCTGCCTTGCGGCGGCAAGTCCTGCTATCACACCGGCCGTCCCGCCTCCGGCAACAATGACGTCAAAATATCTTTCTCCCATTTGTCCGCACCCTTTCTAAACTGGAACAAATACCTCTCTCTTATGCGAGATATCCGTAATGTTTTAAAGTATCCTTAAGCCTGTCCATTGTCTCCTGCGGAAGTTCAGATAATACCGGCCTGCGGCAGTATCCTGCGTCAACTCCTCTAAGCTTTAAGCCTTCCTTAATAATCTGAAGCCATAAAACATCCCCGTTGGAATCCGCCTCGGCAAACAGATGAAGATAAGGCCAGACCTCCTTTTCCTGTGCTTCCATAGCTTCCGCCGTCTTTTTGGCCGCTGCAAGTTTGTAAACCTTTGTATTTTCCTTCGGGAACAGGTTGCCGGTGCCGCATACCCAGCCGTCTGTCCAGCAGGTAAGGCACTCTACCGGGCACACGTCATAGCCGTAGAATACAGCAAAATTATCGTCTGTAAGCCTGCGCAGATTCTGCTGGCGGTATACGTCTGCCTGGCGCTCCTTTACTGCATCAATGCAGCCCTCATTATACAGCTTAGCCATAAATTCATCGCTCATCAGCACTGTAGAATAATAGGGATTATGATACAGCATAACCGGAATATTTATGGCATCGTGTACTGCTTTGTAATGTCCAAAAAGCTCCTTTTCATTGGGCCCCATATACCAGGGCGTTACAGCCATGATTCCATCTGCGCCGTCACTTTCGGCTGCCCTTGACATATCAACAACATCCTGCGTGCGGTATGCGCCTGTAGAAGCCACAACCTTCAGGCCATTTTCATGTCCTGCCTCGATATATGCTTTATTTACCGCGATCTGTTCCTCTTTTGTAAGTGCAATCATCTCCCCCGTGGAGCCGGAAGGAATAATTCCCGTGACACCATTTTCTCCTAAAAATTTTGCCACCTCTTTGATTCCCTGAAAGTTAATGGATTCATCCTTGTTAAAGGGTGTAATTACCGGAATATAGATTCCTGTCAGCTTTTCTCTTGCCATTTTTTCTCTCCTTCTTGTTATTAAATAGCTATTTTTATACATTTTATTTTTCGGAATAGTTATTCCATATTTAGAGCATACAGCATTATTTCTTATATGTCAATATCTTTTTTATATTATTTTTTCCAGTTCTATTGTAATCATTTTTAAATAATTAAGATTTTAACCAAATATTTTGTCTATATTTACCATTCATTTTATTTGTGTTCCTTATATATTTGCATTTTATTGAAATATGTATTTCATTTTATTTCTCTTCCATTCCCTTCCTTAGTATTTTAAATTCCTTCTGAGACCACTTTTCATTTCTGCTTATTGACACAAACTGCATAAAATGGTATATTTCTAGTATATATAGGACAATTTCATTTTACGGAATAATATTTTCGAAACTTAGTGGAGGCATATATATTATGGAAAAGCAGAATACAGAAACTATCAAAATGGTAGATCGGGCCTTGCATGTGTTAGATACTCTCCGCATAAGCAAGAGCCCTATCGGGGTAAATGATATTGCAAAGCAGTGTTCTTTGAGTCCTTCAACTGCCTTTCGTATATTAAAGACACTGGAGACCAACGGCTGGATATATCAGTGCAATGATGACCGCTACATTACTGGGCAGAAGTTAAGCTTTATGACAGAAAAAAACAACCTCTACCTTGCCCTGAAGGAAGTGGCTGCCATTACCATGAACAGATATACGCAAAAGTATGATCGCGCCATGAACTTAATTGTCAGGGAAATCGACAACTGCTATATACTCCAGCAGTCACGCACAAAAAATCTTGTCGATTATGTGCCGCCGGTAAATTCCATTCTCCCCTTTTATGCCTGTGCGGGTGGCAAGATTCTCCTGTCCGAGCTTCCTGTCACTCTGGCGAGCCACATTATAGAAGCCTGTAATATGACTGCGCTCACACCGTATACCATCACAGATCCGGACAAGTTCTGGCAGGAGCTTCGCACCATTGCAAAGCAGGGGTATGCCATTGACCATATGGAATCCTCCGAAAGCGGGAGCTGTATCTCCGTTGCCGTCCGCGACCATGAGGGAACCATTATCGCCGCCCTTTCCTTCAGCGGTTTTATCGGAATCCAGGACACAGATGATCTGCTGGAATATGTACCGGCGCTTAAAGAGGCGGCAAAAGAAATATCCCAGAATCTTTTCAGATGCTGGGGAAAATAAAAATTTTAACTGCCAACTGAATCAGTACCCGTTCTCTTCAATCGCACTCCTAAATACTTCTTAAGAAAAAGGAAGAATTGCAGTCTGCTGTAATTCTTCCTTATATAATGATTCTAAATTCTTATTTCCCCGGCTGCCCGTAATAAGCATTTGCCCCGTGTTTTCTGTAGTAATGCTTATCCTGAAGCTCCTGCGGCGCCGGCTTATTGTCCGGGTTAATCCACTCGCACTGTGCCGCCATCTTCGCTACTTCCTCCAGAACAACCGCGTTGTGCACTGCCTCATGGGCATCTTTCCCCCATGTGAAGGGCCCGTGGTTTTTGCAGAGCACTGCCGGAGTCGCCGCATAGTCAAGCCCCCGGCTCTCAAAATCATCTGCAATCAACACACCTGTGTTCTTCTCGTAGGCCTCATCGATCTCTTCCTTCGTAAGATTTCTCACGCAGGGCACCTCGCCGTACAGATAGTCTGCGTGGGTTGTCCCATAGCAGGGGATTCCCCTGCCCGCCTGTGCCCAGCTTGTGGCCCACGGGGAATGGGTATGCACCACGCCGCCTATATTCGGAAAACGGTTATAAAGCACTACGTGAGTTGCCGTATCAGAGGAGGGATTCAAGTCTCCCTCCACCTTATTACCGTTAAGGTCCATAACTACCATGTCCTCCGGGGTAAGCTTATCATAGTCAACACCACTGGGTTTAATAACAAAAAGTCCCTTTTCCCTGTCAATACCGCTTACATTTCCCCATGTAAATGTAACAAGATTATATTTCGGAAGCAGCATATTCGCCTCATATACTTCCTTTTTCAACTGCTCAAGCATCCTTTTAAACCTCCTATATCAGATTCTCAAGGGCCGCCTTCTCAATGGCAACACCCTTTACATATCTGCGGGCAAAGGTCTCGAAGCCTTCTACGTCTTCCTTCTTAGGCTCCATCTTTGTCCCCTTATTTCCGGCAAATACCTTATCTGACAGATAATCCGCCAGCATCTCCTTCTCTTCCTTATTTAACATGTAGGAAGCAAGAAGCGCCATACCCCAGGGGCCTCCCTCACCTGCCGTCTCCATGACGGAAACCGGCGTGTCAATGGCTGCCGCAAGGAATCCCTGTCCCACGCCCTTTGTCTTAAAAAGTCCGCCGTGGCCTAAAATCTCGTCTATCTCCACCTTTTCTTCCTTGAGGAGAATGTCCATTCCTACCTTCAAAGCACCGAGAGCCGTAAAGAGATGAACCCGCATAAAGTTGGCAAGATTGAACTTACTCTCCGGGGAACGCACGAAAAGAGGTCTTCCTTCTTCTACTCCTGTAATATTCTCTCCTGACAGATAGCCGTAGGATAACAGGCCGCCGCAGTCTGCGTCTCCCTCTAATGCTTTATTATACAGGGTGCCGAACAGCTTGTTCATATCCACCTCAATGCCAAAGCTTTCCGCAAATTCACGGAACAGGCCCACCCACGCGTTTAAATCAGAGGTACAGTTATTTGCATGCACCATACCTACAAGACTTCCGTCTGGTGTTGTCACAAGGTCAATCTCCGGGTATACCTTCTTAAGCTCACGCTCAAGCACAATCATAGCGAATACAGAGGTTCCGGCAGATACATTTCCAGTACGTTTTCTTACGCTGTTTGTAGCCGCCATGCCGGTTCCCGCGTCACCCTCCGGAGGACAGATGGGAACTCCGGCCTCTAAGGTGCCGCTCTCGTCAAGAAGCCTCGCCCCTTCTTCCGTAAGTTTTCCTGCGTCCTCCCCTGCTACAAGAACCTTAGGGAGAATCTCCTTTAATTTCCACGGAAAGCCTTTCTCTGCAACAAGGGCATCGAATTTCTCCACCATTCCGGCATCAAAATCCTTTGTCTCCGGGTTAATGGGGAACATGCCGGATGCATCGCCCACACCCAGCACCTTCTGCCCGGTCAGCTGCCAGTGAATATAGCCTGCCAGTGTTGTAAAGAAGGCAACATCCTTTACATGCTCCTCCGCATTTAAAATGGCCTGATACAGATGGGCAATACTCCATCTCTGGGGAATATTGTACTGGAACAGCTCTGTAAGAGACTCTGCCGCCTGTCCTGTAATTCCGTTTCTCCAGGTACGGAAGGGCACAAGGAGCTTTCCTTCCTTATCAAATGCCATGTAACCATGCATCATCGCGCTGAAACCGATAGCGCCGATTTTCTTAAGCTTTGTATCATATTTTGCCTCTACATCTGCCGCAAGTTTCCTATAGCTGTCCCGAAGCCCGTTCCAGATATCATCGAGAGAATAGGTCCAGATTCCGTTTTCCAGACGGTTTTCCCACTCGTGGTCACCGGAAGCTATGGGCGTATGTGTCTCATCCACCAGCACTGCCTTGATTCTTGTGGAGCCAAACTCAAGGCCAAGAACCGCTTTTCCGCTTTCAATTGTTTCTTTGATATTGCTCATCTGCTTTTCCTCCTGTTTTATTTACGAAATGCTACACTGTTCCAGAGAAGCTCATTCTTAAACTGACGGATGGTTGTGTCCTTATCAATGTAAACAGCCTCGATTCCCATGCATGCCGCCCAGTCGCCCATCTGCTCGGAGGTAAGGTCATAGGAAAATGCGGTATGGTGCGCTCCCCCTGCCAGAATCCACGCTTCTGCTCCTGTCTGAAGGTTCGGCCTTGGAGTCCAGAATGCAGTTGCAACCGGAAGCTTCGGCATAGGCTTTTCCACCTTCTTGCAGTCTACATCATTGATAATCAGACGGAACCTGTCGCCTAAGTCAATGAGGGATGTAGCAACAGCCGGGCCTGTCTTGGAGGTAAATACAAGTCTTGCCGGATCCTCTCTGTCTCCCATGGAGAGGGGCTGCTCTTTGATGCTGATTTTCCCGTCTGCAATAGTCGGGCATACCTCAAGCATGTGTGCCTGAAGGATCCCTTCCTTTCCCGGAACAAGATTGTAGGTATAATCCTCCATAAATGAAGTTCCCTTTGCATCCTTCATTCCCTGTGTCATAATCTTCATGATACGGACCATTGCCGCTGTTTTCCAGTCGCCCTCTGCGCCGAAGCCGTATCCTTTTTCCATCAGTCTCTGAATCGCAAGTCCCGGAAGCTGCTTAAGGCCGCCCAGATCGCCGAAATGTGTCACAATTGCCTGATAGTTCTTTTCCTCCAGGAAACGCTCAAAACCGATCTCAATGCCCGCCTGAACCGCTACATGCTCACGGAACTCCTTCTCATCTCTTCCTTCTAAAAGGATCTCATATTTATCATAATACTCCTCAACTAAAGCGTCAATATCTGCCTTTGACACCGCGTCTACTGCCTCTGTAATTTCAGCAATAGGATATGCGTCAACCTCCCAGCCGAATTTAATCTGTGCCTCTACCTTGTCTCCCTCGGTAACTGCCACATTTCTCATATTGTCTGCGACACGCATTACGCGTACATGACTGCTTTCAATCACGCCTACTGCCGTGCGCATCCAGGAGCCGATTTTCTTCTGAACAGCCTCATCGGCCCAGTATCCCATAACGACCTTGCGCTCCATTCCGAGACGGCTGAAAATGTGCCCATACTCCCTGTCTCCGTGAGCCGCCTGATTTTCGTTCATAAAGTCCATATCGATTGTATCGTACGGAATCTCTCTGTTAAACTGTGTATGAAGGTGAAGGAGCGGCTTCCTGTACTCCTGAAGTCCCAGTATCCAGGATTTAGAAGGTGAAAATGTATGCATCCATGTAATAACGCCCGCGCAGTTTTCATCTGTATTCGCCTCATTGAAGGTCTTACGGATCAGCTCATTGGTAATAAGGGTGGGCTTCCACACAAGCTTGTAGGGAAGATTTCCGGAGGCATTAAGCTCCTCTACAATTTTCTTTGAGTGCTCCGCTACATGGGCAAGACACTCATCTCCATACAAATCCTGTGAGCCTGTACAAAACCAAAATTCATACTCTTTCATCTTTAACATATTACTATCTCTCCTTTTCTTTTCTGGAAACGCCGCCAGCTATTCTATCTGTATTTTATTATAGAAAATCCGCCTTCTTAGTTCAATCTCGTAACTCTGCCTGTATTCCGAAAAAGTTACCTATTCCGATCATACCTCTTGACTTTTGCCACCCAATGAGCATAAAATATAGTTATAATTTTCCCGTTTTCTATGAAAATACTGAAATGGAAATATTGAAAGGATGCCGCCCGCCATGACCCTACTTGCCCTGTGTAATAGTCTTACCTCCCCCAGTGGAAATGTACTTCCAAAAAATCATCATCTCGGCCCCAGACTCATCTGCCCTGAATATTCCAAATCCGTACAAGAGGTAAAGACCTACCCTCTCTTAAAGCAGGAACGCCTTTTTGCACTGTGCTGGAACATTGATGCAGGGAAGAATCTGTACGCCACCATGTGTCCCTCCCCGGAGCCCTTCTGTTACCGCTATGAATATTCCACAGGAGAAAAAACCCAGCTCCACACCCATGACTATATCGAACTGGGCTATATTGTATCCGGCGAATTCCGGCAGAAAATACTTGGGCGGGACATTACCTTCCGCCAGGGCGACCTCTGCCTGATTGACAAAAACTGTCTTCACCAGGATTATCTTTCAGATACCTCTGCGGTCATTTTATTTCTGGGAATTGCAAACGATATGTTTACGGAAATTATGGACGGCAATGTTACCGCCCAGAAAATTGTTATGTTTTTAAAGCCTGCCCTTCTAAAACAGAAGGATCTGCAGCAGTATCTCCACTTCCGCCCTACAGCAGATACAGGAACGGAGATTGAGGACTGCCTCTCTATGCTGCTTACAGAGCTTCGCGACAGCAGTATCGGTTCACGGTACATCTGCAAAGGGCTGCTTATGCGCATTTTTCATATACTTGGCACAAAATATGAGTTTTCTCTTTCAAAGGAACAGCGCAAAACCATGAACTGGCTTGTTTTTGAAGAGGTTTCCGAGTACATCCGGCAGCACCTTACTACCATAACCATTCAGGAGCTTTCCGAGGTTTTTCATTTTCAGGAGGATTATTTTAACCGGCTTATAAAAAATAAAACCGGCATGACTTATTCTGCCTATGTACAGAAATTCCGGCTGGAAAAAGCCGGACAGCTTCTGCAGGTATCTTCTATGACCATAGAGGATATTGCAGAAGCCGTCGGCTATCATAATAAAGGGTATTTTTATAAAATATTTCAGGAACACTTTGGGATGACTCCGTTGCAGTACAGGAAGCAGCTGTAGTGTTCGAATAAAATATTCCCATAATTTCCATTGCTATTTATCTCCTATATGAGTATAATAACATTAAAAATATGGAAGGAGTGAGTTTATGGCAACAGAAAGTATTTTCCACAATATCGTTATTGACAACGCAAAAAAAGCTGAAGCATTTATTACTGCTCTTGAACAGGCTGCCAAAACAGCAGAAAATTACCCTCTCCGCCATGTTGAATCTGAAGATATAAAAGGCGAGGATATTAGAAAACTGTTAGGAGCTTTAGCAAAATGACGCAGCAGATAAAGCAGATAAATATATTGGATATGATGAAGCTGTATGGAGAGGATACATGCAAAACAGTCCTCTCCACATTTATGTGTCCGCTTAATTTTGATGTGGAAGATTTTATACGAAATAAATCTATCGAATTTGCCAAACAGCGGATCGCAGTCACATTTCTTGTTTTCAAGGAAAACGAAAGTTCTTCCGCCCTTGTTGGATATTATACTCTTGCCAACAAATTCGTATCAATAGCCGGCACACATCTGAGTAAAACCTTACAGAAAAGAATTGCCAAATTTTCACAATATGATGATACATTAGACCGTTTTATGGTTTCCATGCCATTAATTGCACAGCTTGGCAGAAACTTCAACCCAAACCTGCCGCTTTCCATTGCTGGATCTGATTTGCTTTCTATGGCTTTGCAGCGTGTATTAGATGTGGAATATCTGATTGGCGGAAAAACTGTATACATAGAGTGTAACAATCAGTCAAAACTTTTTGACTTCTATTCTGCCGCCGGTTTCCTTGCATTTGATAAGCGAACCAAGCAAGGAAGCATTGATGAAAGCGATGTTCTTGTACAGATGTTAAAATACTTTAATCACTAAAAGAGGCAGCTTCCCAAGCCGCCCCTTTCATACCCCTTATTTCTTCTTTTTCAAGTTTCCAAGCACTGACTGCAGTACGATGAAGAAGCACAAAAGTGCGGAAAGTACAATACGCACCCACCAGCTTGACAGTGTTCCCTGGGTGGTAATCAGGCTTGTGATCGTACCCTTTATCAGCACGCCAAACAGTGTTCCAAAAGGTGTTCCCACGCCGCCGGAGAGCAGTGTCCCGCCGATTACGGCCGAGGATATGGCATCCATCTCAAGGCCCTTTGCCTGCTCAACGAAGCCCGCGCAGCTGTTAAGGCAGAACAGGAAACCGCCGCAGCCTGCTAAAAGTCCGTCAAGAACGTATGCCTTCAGCCGGATTCTCCTTACGTTCAGACCCATCATCATAGCACTCTGGGTATTTCCCCCCACCGCATATACAGAGCGTCCGAATTTTGTAAACTTCATGACAATCATAATAAGAATCAGTATGAGGAGCGCTATCACAACAGTCGGATATATGTAAGCAGGAAGGAACTTTCCTCTCTTACTGTAGGAACCGATTGGAAGGTAGATCTTGTAATTTGCCCATGCAAGGAAGGTCTCGTTTTTAATGGAAATCATTTCCTTGCTGATGACTGCCGTCATGCCGCGGCCAAAGAATAGTCCGGCCAGTGTGACAATGAAGGGCTGTATGTCCAGATAAGCAACCAGAAAGCCCTGAACAAGGCCGTATAACAGTCCGATGCCGAGAGCAAGGACAACTGCCACATAAGCGCTTAAGCCCATGTTTTCCATGGAATACGCCACAACCATACATACAAGAGCCGTAACGGAGCCGACAGAAATATCGATACCGCCAGAGATCATGACAATGGTAAGGCCCATGCCGATAACAAGAAGTCCCGCGTTTGTAATGAACAGATTGAAAAACATCTGGGGCTTTGCAAATCCCTTATCTGAAAATACAACCATACCTGCCACGTACATAGCAACAAATAATGCTACTGTAATCAGAAGGAGAAAGCTGGTTCCGTTTAAGCTTAATTTCTTTTTTGGCGAAGAAGATTTTTCTGGATTAGCCATTACTGATTACCTCCTTCCACTGCCGCACCGCCGGCAGCCTTTTTTGTCTTAAGCCCTGCCATGAATTTTTTGAATACCGGGCTTTGCAGTACAACGATAATAATAATTACAATTGCCTTATATACCGGAAGCTGATCTCCTGATACGCCCATGGCATACAAAGAGGTAGAGAGTGTCTGAATGGTAACTGCCCCGATAACAGATCCCATCAGGCTGAATTTACCTCCGCTTAGTATGTTTCCGCCGAGGGCAACTGCCAGAATCGCATCCATCTCCAGGTTAAGGCCGATATTGTTTGCATCTGCCGAGTAAATACGGCTGGAGGCCGCAATTCCAGCAACACCTGCAAGAGCTCCACAGATAATGTAGGTAAGAAGCTTAATTCTCCTCGAATTAAGACCCACCAGACGGGAAGCATTTCCGTTAATACCAACGCTCTCCACATAAAGCCCGAAGGCTGTCTTTTTCAGGATGATATATGCTATAACAACTACCGCCGCCGCAATAAAAATCGGGGTAGGAATCGGACATTTTCCGATATAGCCGCCTGCCACCATGTAGGAATCTACACGGATATAGGTAATCTGCCCCTTTGTAACGAGCTGGGCAATTCCGCGCCCTGCTGTAAATAAAATCAAAGTGGCCACCATAGGCTGGATATCTAAGTAAGCTACCAGCAGGCCGTTGAACACTCCGCAGATTCCTGCTACAATCACTCCTGCCAGCATGGCCAGCGCGATAGGAGCCGCAAGGCTTGTAACAGACACCTCTCCGCCTGAGAGAATCTGACAGCACACTGCCGCTGACACTGCCATGACAGCGCCCACACTGATATCCTGTCCGCCTGACGCCGCTGTTACAAGGGTCATGCCTACTGCAAGAATAACAAGCTCGGAGGCACGGTTTATTACGTCAACCGGATAACCGTAAAGCACTCCATTTGTAATAGAGATTTTAAAGAAACCCGGAATTGTAAACGCCGCAACAACCAGCATGGCCAAAAGGCACAAGATAGGCAGAAACAGGCGCATAGATGTAAGTTTCTTTATATCAAATTCCTTCTTATTCATCTCCCTCACCTCCTGCGATTGCCTTCATGATTCCTTCCTGAGTAAGCTCCTCACCTGAAATCTCCCCGACCTTCTTTCCGTCCCGCAAAACGCCCATACGGGAGCAGGTACGCAGCATCTCTTCTACCTCTGAGGAAATAAAAGTAACTGCCATTCCCTCATCTGCAAGGTCAAGTACCAACTTCTGAATCTCTGTTTTTGTTCCGATATCAATACCGCGGGTAGGCTCGTCAAGAATCAGATACTCGGGATTCGTAAGAAGCCATCTTCCGATAATTACCTTCTGCTGATTTCCTCCTGACAGACTCTTAATAGGAGTCTCCCGGCTTGCCGTCTTGATCTGGAGCAGAGCAATATATTTATCCGCTGCCTCCTCCATCTCCTTACGGCTCATGAGCTTAAACATACCCTTCTTTGCCTGAAGGGCAATAATAATATTTTCCCTTACGGACAGATCTGCGATAATACCGTCTTTTTTACGATCCTCGGGAAGATATGCCATTCCAAGCTTCATGGCGTCAAGGGGCGTATTAATCTTAACCTCCTGACCCTTCACTTTAAGCTTTCCGCTGTCCGGCTTATCCGCACCGTAAATAGCGCGCACCAGCTCGGAGCGTCCCGATCCCAAAAGTCCGGTAAGTCCTACAACCTCGCCCTTATTAACCGTAAAATCAAAGGGCTTTATGCTTCCCTTTCTTCCGATTCCCTCTGCCTCAATGACAGGGACAAATTCCTTAAGCTCGCCGTGAGCGCTCTTAATATCTGCCAGATCATCAAAATCCTTACCCATCATCTTTGCAACAAGCATGACTCTCGGAAGATCCTTTACCTCATATTCGCCTACAAGCTCACCGTTTCTAAGTACAGTAATTCTGTCACAAACCGCATACACCTGCTCCAGGAAATGTGTGACAAAGATAATGCCAACGCCCTCGCCCTTAAGCCTGCGCATGAGAACAAACAGCTTTTCAACCTCATCATCATCCAGAGAAGAGGTAGGCTCATCCAAAATGAGCACCTTACACTGCATGTCAACCGCACGGGCAATTGCTATCATCTGCTGCTTTGCAAGAGAACATTCCTCCAGCTTATCAGCTGCACGTGCATCTATTTCAAGGCTTTTAAGAAGCTCCGTAGATTTCTTATTCATTGTTTTCCAATCGATGAAGCCTGCCTTTCTGGGCTCCCGGCCGATAAAAAGATTCTCTGCCACCGTAAGATTGGGACATAAGTTTACCTCCTGATACACGGTACTGATTCCATGATTCTGCGCATCCTGGGGAGAACGGTTGATAATGGCAGTATCACTTCCCGACATTTTTATTTCCCCCGCCTCGAATTCATGAACACCTGTAAGAACCTTGATTAATGTAGATTTCCCCGCACCGTTTTCTCCCATGAGCGCATGAATCTCGCCTTTTCTGAGCGTGAAATCCACATGCTGCAGCGCCTTAACTCCCGGGAATGTCTTTGATATGTCCCGCATGGTCAATACAACATTTTCTTCCATATTTAAGTTCACCCGCTTTCCTTTTGATTTCAATGAAAACGCGGCAGCATATACAGGCTTTTGCCCTTTTGCTCTGCCGCGCTGTTTTCTTTAAGCAGGATATTTCCTGCTATATGTATCTTTTAGTATTTACGTCCGTCAACAACGTCCTGTGTAACCTCTGTTACCTCATATTCTTCTCCATCGATTGTAACGGATGCAACGTCTGTGCCATATGCGAAGATTCCCTCGTCTACATATGCAATCTTCTCAAGCTCCTCGCCAGCCTCAAGCTTCTGAATCAGCTCTGCTACACGCGGGCCATGAAGCGGGTTACACTCTACGTTACAAATAATGTCGCCTGTCATTGTCATTTCAATTCCGGCTTTAACAGTATCAAAGGAGATAACAAGGATGTCTCCGTCCGGTCCTACTGTCTTGCCTGCCGCCTTGATTGCATCGATTGCTCCGAAAGCTTCGTTGTCATTCTCGCAGTATACAACATTGATATTGTCATGCTGTTTCAGCATGGACTCCATAACTTCCTGTCCCTTTGCCTGTGTAAATTCACCTGTCTGCTGTGCAACAATGTTCCATCCATATTCCTTAGCTGCTTCCTCAAGACCTTCTGTACGTCCGATCTGAGCGGAAGCACCGATTGTACCCTGAATATGTGCAATGTTAAGCTCGGAAATGTTCTTTGCGTCAGCATATGCCTTCAGCCACTGACAAGCCTTGTCACCTTCAAGTTTAAAGTTTCCGCCTACGTAAGAAACAAATAAACTGTCGTCAGATACATCTACCATACGGTCAACTGTGATAACCGGAATGTCAGCATCCTTCGCTTCCTGAAGAACTGTATCCCACCCTGTCTCTGTTACCGGTGCAAGTACGATGTAATCAACCTCCTGCTGGATGAAGTTACGGATTGCCGTAATCTGATTTTCCTGCTTCTGCTGTGCATCATCAAAGATAAGCTCATATCCGTTTGCCTCGCTGAAGGTCTCCTTCATGGACTCTGAGTTAGCTGTACGCCAGTCAGACTCTGCTCCTACCTGCGCAAAACCAACTGTGATAACATCGCCGTCAGATCCGCCGCCATCTTCCTCTGTCTTAGCCTCGCCGCCGTCTCCGCCGTCTGAAGCTCCCTGATCCTTGCCGCCGCATCCAACAAGCATAGCTGCTATCATGGATACACACAATAACGCACTTACAACTTTTCTTTTCATAGTGAATTCCTCCTACATCTTTTTTTGCCGTTCTTCGGCTCTGCATATATAATACATGAATTCTTGCAGATTTAATACGGAATTACTTAAGGAATAAGTATAATTTTTTACTAATTTTTGAACAAAAAATGAACATCTCTACACGAAATGTTCATTTTTTTACGTATTAGGTTTATTTTTTTACTGCCGGTATCTGAACCTCTACCTGCGTCCCCTCCCCGTATGCGCTTTCAATGTGAAGTCCGTACTGCACTCCGTAATTCAGCTGGATGCGCTGCTGTACATTAAAAAGCCCGAACCCGGAGGAGCTGCTGTCGTCAGAAGCCTTCCCGCAGAAGACCTGATTAATATATGCAAGCTTTTCCGGCCTGATTCCCATTCCGTCATCCTGTACCCGGATAATCAGAGTGTCCTCTTTTTTCTCCCCTGAAACACAGATATGTCCAAGCCTCCTTTTATTCTTAATTCCGTGGTAAAGCGCATTTTCTACCAGGGGCTGAAGAGTCATTTTCAAAATCTCATACTCATACAGCTCGTCAGGAAATATAATCTCATATTCCAGAATATCCTGATAGCGGAACTTCTGTATCTGGAGATAGCTTTTAATATGAATCTCCTCATCTCTTACCGAGACAAAATCCCGCCCCTTGCTTAAGGTGGTCCTAAAAAAATCCGAGAGGGCGCCTACCATGTATACCACCTTCTCCTTCTCACCTGACTCTGCCAGCCAGATAATGGCATCCAGTGTGTTATAAAGGAAATGGGGATTAATCTGCGCCTGTAAAAGCTTAAGCTCTGTCGCCTTAAGGTTCATCTGCTCAACGCGGATATCCTCAACAAGGTTTCCTATCTGCTCCACCATCCGGTTAAAGCTGGTGCTTAGAAGGGCAAGCTCATCGCCTGTCTCCTCTCTTGCACGGACCTCAAAATCACCGCTTCCGGCAACCCTTGTCACCTCGCACAGATTGCGAATAGGCTCTGTAATGCCCTTCATAATCATCCGGTTAATCATGATAACCGCTAACAGAATCACAACTACTGTCACACTCACCATCTGAATAGCCCTGTTGACATCTGTACGGATATCTCCTCTTAGAATCTCTAAATTTGTGGCCTGATAATAAATGTAGGTCTGGATCTGCTCCTGGATAATATTTGTCAGAATACGGATATTAAAATCCAGCCTCTCCATATTCAGATCATAGGTCCCTATAACAAATGCATCTTCCTCTATTTCCTCCACGCGATCCTCCAGAGTATTCAGATGCTTCAGAATCCTTTTTAACTGGTTTTTAGGATACTCTTCATCTGTCATATCATAAAGCTTCTGGAATAATTTCCTCGCGTCATCGATCATGATATGGGGCTGCTCCATGTCTACAATTTTCTCTGCACGCTTACCGCTTACCGCGATAATGTACATGATGTAATCCATATCCTCTTTGAAATTAATATTGTAGGTATTAGCCATTGTAATATTACTTACAATAGTGTCATATCTTTCAGAAAATCGGTTGATTGTAATAAGGAGATAAACAACCATCACAACCAGCGGCACCAGACATACAAGCGCCAGCATATATAACCGGTTTTTAAGCGGAGAACCTTTCTTTGCCATCTTTTATCCTCTATACCTGAGAGCGGAATTCTCTCGGCGTACATTTCTGTGTTTTCTTGAATAAATAACTGAAATAGTGGGAGTCCTTGTAGCCTACCGCATAGGCAATCTCCGCCGTTTTCATTGCTGAAGACCGAAGCAGCTCCTTTGCCCGTCCCATCCGCACGTCTGTTAGAAACTCGATAAAGGTCTTCCCCATCTCCTGACTGAAAATCGTACTGAAATGATTAGGACTTAAGTTCACGCTGGCAGCAGCTGTATTGAGGGAAATCTCGTCATTGCCGTAATTCTGCTCAATATAATTTTTTGCCTCCTTAAGAAGCTGGCTGTATTTCTGCTTTGAGACCGCCTCCCGCAGATCAATGGTTGTCTCCAGCACATTCTTCAAATATTCCTTTGTCTGTTCCGCGTTCTGGAATACGGTTTCCATATCTTTAAAATCGCCGCACTGCTTTACGAGCTCATCAGACTCATACCCTAATTCCTCCAGTATACCAACCGCGGCCAGGTAAATGTCCATTGTCACATACTGCCTGAAAAGCAGGGACTGAATATTATTTTCTCCGAGGCTTTCCAGATATTCCTTTATAAAATGTGTCACTTCCCCCTTAAGGCCTGTCTTTAAAAACTGCTCTACAATCTTTCTGTCAAGCTTATCCACTTTAAGAGAGCTTAGGTTCAGTTCCTTATTATCACTTATCCGTTCCTCGAGATCACTGCTTCCTATGATCTGGTTCCATTCCTTAAGATACCGGTAAGCAAATACTCTCTCCGCCTCGTCCATAGATTCCTTTAACGCGCCAAGACGTGACACCGGATGCCCGAAGGCACCGAAATACTCCTTCCTGGCCGGGCAAGCCGCCATAATAGCCTCCATATCTTCTGTAAGCTTAAGTAGTTTTTCCTCAAGCTGCACTTCATCCTCCGCAAGACAAAGAAGCGCCCACCCTTCTGCGCCCCGCCGGAAGTAATATACATTCTCGTATCCGTCAAGCAGATTTTCAATCTTTGTAAATACCTCTGTCAGCTCCCTGTCGCCTGAAAAGCCGGCAATCTTAAAAAGCATAGTGTTATATACTCCGGCGCTCAAATCAAGCCCCAGCTGCCTGCCCTGCTCTAAAATCTCTGTCACAGAAATATTATGGGTAAGAATACGGGTAAGAAATTCGTCTTTTTCATGCTGGCGATTCTCTCTCATATCCTCCTCATACCTCTTTAAGAGCTCCCGCTCTTCCCGCTCCTGATAAATGGAAGCTGCGATCTCCTTTAAGACCTCCAGAAGCTTTGCAGAGGAGATTGGCTTTAGCAGATATTCCGCTACTCTAAGCTTGATTGCTTCCTTTGCGTAATCAAACTCATCATATCCGCTTAATATCAGAATCTTAATATCTGGAAGGTCCTGGCGCACCAGACGGCTTAACTCCAGCCCGTCCATAAAGGGCATTCTGATATCTGTAATGAGAATATCCGGCTTTGTCTTCAAAATCATGGGGTAGGCCAGCTCTCCATCGCCTGCCTCGCCCACAAACTGGTAGCCCTCCTTCTCCCACTCAATACTGTTTTTGATTCCATTCCTGATTACAATCTCATCCTCTGCCAAAAATACTTTTATCATTCTATGATATTCCCTTCATAGTAAGCTGAATCCGTTTCTTCTTCAAATCCACACTCATAACCTTCACGTCTACAATATCTCCAACGCTCACCGCCTCCAGGGGGTGTTTGATAAATTTTTTATCCGTAATCTGGGAAATATGCACAAGGCCGTCCTGATGAACCCCGATATCCACAAAGACACCGAAGTCAATCACATTCCTCACAGTCCCCTTAAGTACCATTCCCTCTGTCAGATCCTTCATCTCTAATACATCTGTACGCAGAATGGGCTTTGGCATCTCGTCACGGGGATCCCTAGCCGGCTTTTCAAGCTCCTTTACAATATCCCTTAAGGTAATCTCGCCAATGCCAAGCTCCTCTGAGAGCTTCCCCCAATCCCTAATCGTAAGGGAGAGGCCTAAAAGCTTCCCGTCTCTTATGTCCTCCGGCACAAAGCCCTGCCTGTTAAGAAGCTTTTCTGCCGCCTCATAGGACTCCGGATGCACGCTGGTCCCATCTAACGGGTTATCCCCGCCCTGGATCCTCATAAAGCCCGCGCACTGCTCATAGGCCTTAGGCCCTAATTTTGCCACCTTAAGAAGCTGCCTTCTATTTACAAATCTTCCATTTTCCTCCCTGTATGACACAATATTTTTTGCGATTACAGAAGAAATACCGGAAATATAGGACAAAAGGGGTGCAGACGCTGTATTTAAATCTACGCCCACCTTGTTTACACAGTCCTCCACAACGCCAGAAAGAGCTTCACTTAGCTTTTTCTGGTTCATATCGTGCTGGTACTGCCCTACCCCGATAGATTTTGGTTCAATCTTTACAAGCTCTGCCAGAGGATCCTGAAGTCTTCTTGCAATAGAGGTGGCACTTCTTTGTCCCACATCAAATTTAGGAAACTCCTCGCTGGCAAGCTTACTTGCGGAATATACAGAAGCGCCTGCTTCATTTACAATCACATACTGCACCTTCTCCGGAATTTCCTTTAGAAGCTCCACAATAAACATCTCGGACTCCCTTGATGCCGTCCCGTTTCCTACGGAAATCAGTGTGATATTATACTTTTTAATAATCTTCTTTAACAGATCCTTAGAAGCCTGGATCTTCTGGGGCGTGGTAGGGGCTGTCGGATAAATCACTGTGGTGCCGATCACCTTTCCCGTAGGATCCACCACCGCCAGCTTACAGCCGGTACGAAATGCCGGATCCCAGCCAAGAACTGTCTGTCCTACAATCGGCGGCTGCATAAGAAGCTGCTCTAAGTTCTTTCCAAATACACTTATGGCTCCGTCCTCTGCCTTTTCCGTAAGCTCGTTTCTGATCTCTCTTTCTATGGCCGGGGCAATCAGCCTCTTATAGCTGTCCTCCACTGTCTCCTCAAGAGCCGGCGTGGTATAGGGATTGCCGGTGTGAATGGTCTTCTTTTTCAGATATCTTAAAATATCCTCCTCCGGCGCCTCAATCTTTACAGTCAGTATCTTCTCCTTCTCACCCCTGTTTAAAGCAAGGGTTCGGTGTCCTGCAAGGCGGCTTACCGGCTCTTCAAAATCATAATACATCTCGTATACAGACTCTGCCTTTTCATCCTTAGCAACAGAAACTACCCGGCCCTTCTGCATGGTAATCTTCCGAATCCACATGCGGTAATCTGCCTCATCGGAGATACTCTCCGCAATAATATCCTTTGCGCCGGCAATGGCCTCCTGTACACTATGTACTTCCTTTTCTTCATTTACATAGTCCTCTGCAAGCTCCTCTAAAGGCCTGTCCGCTTTCTGGAGGGTAATAAGCGCTGCCAGAGGCTCCAGTCCCTTCTCCTTTGCAATGGTGGCTCTTGTTCTCCTCTTCGGACGGTAAGGCCGGTATAAGTCCTCTACAATAACAAGAGTCTCAGCGGCTAAAATCTGAGCCTTTAGTTCTTCCGTAAGCTTTCCCTGCTCCTCAATACTTCCAAGTACCTGCTCTTTCTTTTCCTCCAGATTTCTAAGATAAAGAAGCCGTTCGTGCAGCTTTCTAAGCTGCTCGTCATCAAGCGTCCCTGTTGCCTCCTTCCTGTATCTGGCAATAAAGGGAATGGTATTTCCCTCATCTATCAGTTTTACAGCGGCATCCACCTGCCACCTTTTTACGTTCAATTCCTCTGTAAGCTTCTGATTAATGTCCATGTGCAACCCTTTCTTTTCAAACTTTTATTTCTCACGGAACGTACAGCCAGTGTGCGTTCCTGTCCTGTGTGAACAGTAATCATTATACCTGAATTTTTTATACGGTGCAATGGTTATAGTTTTAAAATCAGCTTAACTGTGGTATAATCAATACTGTTTACAGGTCTGCGCATTTACTTGCGCAGACACATCTCAACAAGGCTTGGAAGGATTTTGGCAATATGAATGAATTAACAAAGCAGCAGCAGAAATCAAAAGAAACAAAAGCAAAAATATTTCGCGCGGCCAAGGATATTTTGAAGAAAAAAGGCTACGAGGAATTATCCATAAAAAATATCTGTGAGGAGGCTAAAGTTTCCAACGGAAGCTTCTACCATCATTTTAAAACAAAGGACGATCTTCTCTCCTACTATATTGAAGATCAGCCCCGCATCAATCCGGATCTGTTAGAGCTTCCGAAAAATGCCAGAGAAGCAAAGGATGCCATTATCTATGTGTATCTGAATTATGTGCATTACTGCGAGGAGCTTGGGGTTGAATTTATGGCAAATTATTATACGCCGAAAAACCAGTCTCTAAATCCTCTTATCCGTACCGAAAGACCATATCCTATTGTAACTGTACATAACTATCTGGAAAAATGTATCCGGGAGGGCATCCTGTCCCCTTCTCTTGAGCTTGAGGATATTACTACAGATATCCGTATTATTGTGATAGGAAATGTTTTCGAATGGTGCCTGAAAAACGGAAATGCCGATTTTGAGGGAAATATGCGGCGTTCTTTAGAGAGCTATCTAAGCGGCGTCCTGCCTGAGGGCAAAAAAAATCCTTCAAGCAAGCGGTCTTAAAGGATTTTATAGAAGGGAATATGGCAGTGAAACCGCCAAACAATAATATCTTGTAGCTTTATTGTAACTCTATATTACAAGAAAATCCAATCATTAATTTTAATATACTTTGTTTACTTATAGATAACTTCTATATGGGAGGCTTTTATGTACGCATTTATCATCAATCCCCATGCCAGGACCGGGCTGGGACTTAAGGTCTGGCAGAAGCTTGAACTTCTTTTAAAGAAAGAAAAGGTGGAATATCAGGCGTATCTGACCCGATATCCCTATCATGCGGCGGAATATTCCCGTAAGCTTACAAAAGGTCCAAAACCTGTTAAACTTATCGTCCTGGGCGGGGACGGAACAATTAATGAGGCCGTAAACGGCATAGAGGATTTTTCAAAGGTTACTCTCGGTTATATTCCCATAGGCTCCAGCAATGATTTTGCAAGATCCATGAAATTATCGAAAGAACCTGAGACCATGCTGAAACAGATACTATCTCCCACGGAGTATACATATATTAATATTGGGCGTATAAAATATAAGGATCATATCAGAAGATTTGCCGTAAGCTCCGGCATCGGCTTTGATGCTGACGTCTGTTTTCACAATACTCCTTCCGGGATTAAAAGACAGCTCAACAGGATGAAGCTTGGGAAGCTCTCCTATACCGGAGTCGCCCTTTTCCTCCTGATGTCTTTAAAGCCCCGTCCCATGACGCTAATTCTGGACGGGAAGAGGAAGCATTTTAAAAAGGTCTTTTTTGCCACTGCCATGAATCAGCGGTACGAAGGCGGCGGCTTTAAATTCTGTCCGAAGGCAGACCCTGGGGACAATCTTCTTGATATGATCGTAATTGCCGATATGCCTAAGCTTAAGGCGCTTCTTCTCCTGCCCACTGCATATAAGGGGTGGCATGTGCGTTTTAAAGGAGTGCACACCTTCACCTGCCGGAAGGCACATGTTATAAGCGATGCCCTTCTCCCTGTGCATACCGATGGGGAAGCCGCAGCAAGGAGCAGCGAGGTTCTCTTTTCTCTGGAGCCCGAAAGGCTTAAGCTTATCCGCTCATAGGCATATACTATTCATGAATCAGGAGGCATACTATGTTAAATGTATGTATTATTGTTCTTATCCTTTTTACAGGACTGTACCTGTTCTGTCTGTATCCGGAAAGCTCACGAAGGGATCAGATGCGTGCCTATAACGGCACCATGTTTGCCCACAGAGGCTGTCACTGTATGAAAAAGGGGGTTCCGGAGAATTCTCTTCCTGCCTTTCGCGCTGCCATTAAAAAAGGATACGGAATCGAGCTGGATGTCCATCTTACAAAGGATCATCAGGTTGTCGTATTCCATGATGACAGCCTGAAGCGGGTATGCGGCTTAAGTAAGCGTCCTGAAAAAATGACGGCTGCGGAACTGAAAAAGTGCCTTCTTCTGGGAACGAATGAACGTATCCCTTCCCTAAATGAAGTCTTAAAGCTAGTAAACGGACAGGTGCCTCTTCTGATTGAGCTGAAGCTCCCGGGACGTTCCATGGAGCTGTGTGAAAAGACCTGGCAGATTTTAAAAAATTATCATGGCCCCTATCTTATCCAGTCCTTTAACACATTAGGCTTGCGCTGGTTTTTTAAAAATGCTCCTCATGTACTGCGCGGGCAGCTGGCGTCTAACCTTACGAAAAGTGACAGGAAGCCTCACTGGCTTTTCCGGTTTCTTTCCAAGCACCTGATGCTTAACTTCTGGGGGCGCCCGGACTTTATCTCCTATAAGCTGGCAGACCTTCCCACTCTTAACACCAGCCTTGTGCGCAGTTTTTTTAATACTCCCTTTGCAGTGTGGACGCTGAAGGATAAGGCTTCTTTGGAAGATGGTATCCAAAATTATAATATGCAGATCTTTGAAAATTGTTAAATGCGTTGAACAGTAACTTTTTTATTAATAGTTTATGAACAAATGATGAAGCTCCTTGTTGATTCCATTTTTTCGTGCTATAATTCGTGTTGAACTGGAAATATTGATTTTAAAGAGGGGTTTTTAATGAAGAAAAAAGATAAGATAAAGAAGATCATCTGTAAGTACCGCCATGCATGGGTTCTTTTATATGCGTTCATTTACATGCCCTGGTTTATGTATCTGGAAAGGCGTCCGGCTGTACGTCATTTCATCATACATTCTCCGCTAGATGATCACATTCCTTTTATTGAATATTTTATTGTTCCTTATCTTTTGTGGTTTGCTTTTATTGCGGTTGTGGTCGGATACTTTTTCTTTACGGATAAGAAGGGCTTTTACCAGCTTGCCGCATTTCTTTGCACAGGCATGACCCTGTTTCTTATTATATGCACCATATTCCCAAACGGGCTTCATCTGCGCCCGCATACGTTTGCAAGGGATAATATTTTTACGGATATGGTGCGGATGCTCTACCGGACAGATACTCCCACAAATGTACTGCCCAGCATCCATGTATTTAACTCCATCGGAGCAGTGGTTGCCGTGTCCCACAGCCAGGCCCTCAAAAAATATAAGAAGACCCGGTACGGGGTTTATATCATGGCATTTCTCATTATTCTGTCAACCATGTTTTTAAAGCAGCATTCCGTGACAGATGTAATCGCAGCTTTTGCCATGGCGTGTATTATCTATCCCTTTGTATATGCCGCGGAGACAAAGAAAGCCGCAAGGCTGTCCCATCAGCCAATCTAATTGTATATCAAGCCTCAGGCTTTTTATAAGAATGTAAGAAACATAAAAGGAGGAAAATTATGAGAGCTGAATTTACTGAAAATTTAGTTACAGGAAATGAACTGATTGATTCCCAGCACAAGGAACTGATTGACAGAATCAATAAGCTTCTGGACAGCTGTGAAGCAGAAAACGGAAAGGTAACAGCAGTAAAAACATTAGATTACCTTGCAGACTACACAGATTTCCATTTCAGCGCTGAGGAAAAGCTTCAGCAGGAGATCGGGTATCCGGATTATGACAAGCACAAAGCAGTACATGATGGCTTTAAACAGACCATCAAGGAGTTAGACGAAATGCTTCAGGAGGAAGAAGGACCGTCTGCCGCCTTCGTAGACAAGGTTGAAGAGAATGTTATCAAATGGTTTTACACACATATCCAGGGCTTTGACCGCTCTGTAGCTGAATATAAGAATATGAGAGATAACAATGACCGGCTTTAAGCCGGTCATTTCATAGGCACCATTACCTTATTTGCTGCATATATCTCTCAAAAGCCGATGGTATGGGATATGTTTCTTTAATCTCTTCGGGCCGGACAAAAAGATAGTCCTTCTTGTTGGTTTTCTCCAGTTCATCCACCAAAACCACATATCCTGTCATATGCCATTCTATATGGCTGAAAATATGCTTTGCCTCTCCAAGGCTTCGAATCTGCACCGGCATAAGGCCAATCTCTTTACAATAGGCAGTCACCTCATCAGGGGTTAAATGTCCCTCTGTCCCCGGAAGCTCATAAAGTCCTGCAAGCAGCCCTCTGCCGGAGCGCTTGCTTATGGCTATCTTATCCTGATCCCTAAAAACAAGAATCGTCCGCTTTTCTACCCTTCTCTTCTTCGCCTTCTGCCTTACGGGAAGTTCTCCGATCCGTCCCTGTATTCTCGCCTCACAGTACATAAAGGCCGGACATTCCCCACACTTCGGTTCCCCATTAGGGACACACATCAGAGCGCCGAGCTCGATAAGGCCCTGATTAAAGTCTCCGGGTGCGCCTTCCGGCATTACCTTTTTCAGCATCTCTTCCATGCTTTTTCTGGTGCTTTGCTTCATAATATCCCTGTCATCGCCTGTAATACGCGCAATCACCCGGAGTACATTTCCATCCACTGCAGGCTGTAAAAGATTATAAGCAAAGGAACTGATGGCTCCTGCGGTATAGCTTCCGATGCCGGTAAGAGAGCAGATTTCTTCATAGGTGTGGGGAAACTCCCCGTGGTAGTCTATCATAATCTGCCTTGCGGCCTTCTGCATATTACGCACACGGTTATAATATCCAAGGCCTTCCCACAGCTTTAAAAGCTTATCCTCCTCTGCTTCCGAAAGAGCCTTTACATCCGGCAGCTCCTTAAGGAATCTGTCATAATAGGGCTTAACAGCCTCCACCCTTGTCTGCTGCAGCATAATCTCAGATACCCAGATGCGGTAGGCATCCTTCGTATCACGCCAGGGGAGCGCCCTTTTATTTTTTCTGTACCATTCTATAATATCATCTGCAAATATCTCCGCATGTGTTTCCAACAGGCCGGAAGCATTAAGGACAACCGGAACCTCCTGTGAAACCAAAATACTGTCCTCTGTAACCTCACAGTCATATGCAAGCAGCCTTACTCCCAGGCCGGCCGCCTCCCTAAGCGCTTCTGCAAACTGGGGATGTGTATCCGTGTTCGGTGTAAAATAGCGGACCCCCTTCATCTGGATCACAAAAAATACATATGTCTCATAGCCCTCTTCTGCCGCCTTCTTTAGCTCTGTCACATGCTTGACTGCCCGCTCGCTTGGAGCATCGGGAAATCTGACAACACTATTCTCCTCTAGGGTCACGCCCTTTACCTCGATCAGAAGCTTTCGCTCTCCGGCCTCTACATACAAATCAATCCTGGAATTCCCATATGTATATTCCGGCCGTATCAATGTGATATCATGAAAAAGATTCCCTGCCTCAAGCCACTCTTTCACAGCCTTATTGGGCACCTGGGAATCTATATTCACCATGCGGCATCCCTTCTGTACAGCAATTAAATCCCATCTTGTCTTTCTTTTAGGATTCATGCTGTCCTGTACATAAACAATAGTACCTTCCTTCAGAAGCTCAGCGCACCGTCCTGTATTTTTTACATGTACTGTTTCTATAATACCGTCAATCCTCACATGTGCGATAAAACGGTTAGGGCGGTCAATAAAAACGCCCTTTTTTATGTTTGAATATTTCATAAAGCTCTAATCCATTCCCTGTTCTTCCAGGCATGCCTGAATGGCCTCATTAAGCGAAAGCATCTTCTCATCAAGTGTTGATACCATCTCTGCACACTCCTGCAGATCCCTGCTTATATAGCCGGGCGCATTTCCTTCAAACTTATAATATATCTTGTGCTCAAGACTTGCCCAGAAATCCATTGCAATCGTCCGAATCTGTATCTCAACCTTTGTATCTACAACACTGTCTGACAGAAATATGGGGACGGATACAAGCATGTGGTAGCTCTTATATCCGCTTTTCTTCGGGTTTTTAATATAATCTTTGATAGCCAATACTTTTAAATCGCTCTGATTGCCAATCATCTCTGCCAGGCGGTAAATATCAGATGTAAAAGAGCAGATAAGGCGGACGCCTGCAATATCATTTACATATTTTACCATGTTCTCAATGGATGTCTCATATCCATACTTTTTTAGCTTTTTTACAATACTTTCTGCCGTCTTTACTCGTGTCTTTATATGTTCTATAGGATTATACTGGTGTACATGCTGAAACTCATCATTCAGGATCTCCAGCTTTGTTCCTACTTCCTTTAGTGCTGAATTATATAAAAACATAATCGTCTTCCAGCTGTCTACATCTTCATAGCTCTTAATCGCATTCTGCATATGTCATCTCTCCCTTTTTACCCGAAGAGTGAGCCTTTATACTGATTCAGTATAGCATAGTTTGTCAGTTTTGTATCGAATTTCATATTTATTTAATATATTTATGTGCAGAATGGTTAGTATTCTATGCCGGGACGGGCTTTTATGCCTATATCGTAGGGGTGCTTTATTTTGTGCATTTTGGTTGCGTAGTCTGCTGCCTGTATAATTCGGTCGGAGGCCTCGCGGCCAGTCAGAATTACTTCCTGTTCTTTTGGCTTATGTTCCAGAAAACTTAAGAGTTTGTCTTCATTTAAAAGGCCCAGCGCTACAGCGCATAGAGCCTCGTCTAAAAGAAGCATGTCAAAGGGGGAGCAGAATTTCACAATTTCATCTAATGCTTTGTTGTTATAATGGGCTGCTTCTGCTTTTTCTTCGCTGTTCATCTGATTATAGAATTTCACTCTGTCACGGCCTGGAAGACAGGTTACAGTAGGGAGGGCTTCTAACACGGCCCTCTCACCGGAACTGTTATCCTTTAGAAACTGATAGACAAGTATTTTCCTGCCATAACCCGCGGCACGCATAATGAGACCCATAGCTGCAGTAGTCTTGCCCTTGCCGTCTCCGTAATATATGTGTATCCGTCCTGTATCTGTCATGATATACCTCCACCCTGATTGTTACCCCTGATTCCTTCTACAGCTCCAGCTTCATATCGCCGAATTTAATCCAGCCCCTCTTTCTCATGAACTCCGAAATGATAAGCGTCAAAGCCGCAGGCAGAATAATCTGTATTACCAGAATTTTAATCAAAACAACTGCCGCTGTCTCTGTCTGTATCATGGTCTGCCAGGTCATAATCTGCCCTACCAGCCCGGCAGTTCCCATACCGGATCCGGTCGCGTTGCTTGTCATATGCAAAACCAGTGTTCCCACCGGTCCCAGAACTGCACTTGAAAGGATGGCCGGGAGCCATATAACCGGCTTTCTGACTATATTTGGCACCTGAAGCATGGAGGTGCCGATGCCCTGTGCCAGGAGCCCTCCTATCTTGTTTTCCCTGTAGCTTGCCACGGCAAAGCCTACCATATTACAGCAGCAGCCTACCGTTGCCGCACCAGCCGCGAGGCCGGACAGGTTTAAAATGATTCCCAGTGCCGCCGAGCTGATAGGAAGTGTCAGTATCATACCCATCAGCACAGATACTACGATTCCCATAAGAAACGGCTGCTGTTCTGTCCCCCAATTGATAATGGAGCCAAGCCAGGTCATAAACGCGGAAATAGGCGGTCCCAGAACAAGACCCGCCGCCGCGCCTGTTCCGATTGATACAATAGGTGTGACAAGGATGTCCACCTTTGTTTTCCCAGACACCAGATGTCCAAAAAATACAGCAATATATGCGGCTATAAATGCCCCCAGCGGCTCTCCAGGCCCTGCGTAGACAATGGCCCCGTCCACAAGAACAGCACCCGCAAGAATCTTGCTGGCAAATCCTCCTGCCATGCCTGCCGTTGCAGCAGATACAACTACAAGGGGGCTTTCTTTAAACCTGTAGGCAACTGCCACGCCAATACCCGCACTTGTGAGGGATGCCGCCACCTTTCCGAGAACGAATATCATGTCGCCGGCAGAGCCTCCGATAAGCGTACCTGCCTGCTGGATAATTGTTCCGATAATTAATGTTGCAAATAGTCCCTGCGCCATTGCGCTAAGGCCATCGATAAATATACGGTCTAATATTTTTCTCATTCTTTCCATAACTGTCCGCCTTTATGTTCACACTGTAAATATCC
Source organism: uncultured Lachnospiraceae bacterium (assembly GCA_949502235.1). Taxonomy (GTDB): domain Bacteria; phylum Bacillota; class Clostridia; order Lachnospirales; family Lachnospiraceae; genus CAPEBR01. Next base: position 34,624 of record CATBDC010000004.1, read on the forward strand.
TTATTTTTATGGGAAAGTTTATCACAGAAGGCTTGTGAAGTCAATTGAATACGATGAAACCTGCATCAGCCTTTCCATTTCATCTATACCTGCGCAGGCTCTGCCTTACCAGCGCCCTCCTCGGGCATGCCCGCAGGCACTCCCCGCACCGGATACACTCCGGGCTGTTCGGCTTCTCCCAGACCGGTATATCCATTTTACACACTTCCTTACACTTCCCGCATTTTGTACACTGCCCCTTCCTCACCTTATAACGATACAGCGAAACCGGGTTAAACAGACTGTAAACTGCTCCAAGCGGGCAGATATATTTACAGAAAGGACGGTATATCCACAGGGATACGATAACCACTGCTGCCAGAAGAAATACCTTCCACGAGAACAGTTTACCCACTGCCATGCGAAGTGTCTCATCGAGAAGGACAAGGGGGATTCCCGCCCCCAGCGTTCCGGAAGGACAGATATATTTACAGAACCAGGGGCTCCCCTGCCCTATAATATCCGTAACAAGAAGAGGCAGCAAAATAACAAATACTGCCAGAATTACATATTTCATCCACACAAGCACCTTATGTCCCGGAAGATTCTTACGTTTCCCGGGAAACGGTATCTTATACAAGAGATCCTGCACGAGCCCGAAGGGGCAAAGCCACCCGCAGATAAACCGCCCGAACAGTGAACCAAAGAACAAAAGAAATCCCACAACATAAAAGGAAAATTTATAGTCCCTGCTTCCAAGCACTGCCTGCAAAGAGCCGATAGGGCAGGATCCAAGAGCTCCCGGACAGGAATAACAATTAAGCCCCGGAACACAGGCTGCCTTAAGAGGTCCCTTATAAATGCGCCCCGATGCAAACCCGTATAAATATCCATTTGTAACTGCCGTAAAAATAATCTGCACCCAAAGGCGCACCTTTTCTTTTATTATGCTAACCAATTCCAATACACTCCAGACATATATTCACCGCTTTTACAAACACCGTAAGCGGCTCTTCTCTCATAATCCCAAGACAAAGAAACACCGTTGCCGAAACAAACAGGCCTCTCCGAATCCAGCTTATTCTCGCTTCACTCATTCATTTCACCCTTAACTTCTTCAATAATTTTAAGCCACGCAGCCTTATCCATGGAACCAGTATATGTCTCTCCCACCTGATTTCCATCGCTGTCCACAAAAATCGTTGTGGGTACCGCCTGCACCTGCCTTAGAATCCCATTTGCCAAATCCGGCGATGCTGTAATATGGTTGTAATCCGCCTGAGTCTTTTCCACAATCTCAAGAGCCGTCTCATCGCCTGCCTCATATACATCACAGAGCATCCCTACAATCTGGAATCCCTGCCCTTCATACTCCCGGCTGATTTCCCCAAGCTCCGGCATCTCCCTGATACAGGGTCCGCAGAAGGTTCCCCAGATATTTACCATCGTAAGGTTCGCCTCCTTAAATATGTCCTCCGTGACCTCCGTGCCGTCCAGGGTTTCAGCGGTAAAGGCCCCGAATACATTCCGCCCGGACGTGCTCCCTGCTTCTTTCTTATCTTCGCTGCTGTCTGCTTTCCTCTCCTCCTGCCCCGCTTCAGATTGTGCAGATTCCTTATTTCCACAGCCAGTAAGCATGACGCTTCCCATAAGCACACTGGTCAGAAACAGCACACACAATAACCTAACGCTCTTAAATCTCATAAATCTCTTCATATCTCAAACTCTCCTTTCCGAAGCATTTCTGCCAATTCCTGTTCTGTACGCGGCATCCGCCCAAATCCTGCCCTTCTGTCAGCAATATCCTCCGGCTGATGGAAATCTGAGCCCACCGTCCTGCCAAGCCCATATTTTTTAGCCGCCAGAAGCGCCCTGTCATTGTGGGAATCATGTCTCGGATTCCCATTATATACCTCTATCCCGTGAAGGCAGCCCGTATCCGCCAGAAAGCATTTCGGCCGGAAGGGATGTGCCTGCACAATATAAAGACCCTCTCTGTCCGCAATCTCCTTAAGCTCCTTAAGACTCTTCATATAAATCCACGGATACCCTCTTAAAAACTCTTCGGTAAAGCCGTATACAAGGAAATCATTCTCATCATAGGGAAACCGGATCTCCATTCCAAGAAACACCGAGAAATCCGTCCCCGCCGCAGTCTCTCTGGCCTCATAATATCCCCTAAGAAAGCGGGCGCACACCTTGTCCCACTCCCGGTTTTCCGGCCCGCCCCTCTCCTTTCTGCTGAAATGATCCGTAACCACAATCCCGGAATATCCTGCTTCCCTGTACTGCCTCACACCCTCCCTGGCCGGCACCCTTCCGCAATGACTTGACTGTGCAGTATGAAAATGTAATTCTATATGATGCATATCTTATCCCTGCCTTTACTTTGATCGACCACTTCTAAGTCAGTTCCTTACAGCATTTGCCCAAAGAACCCGCACTTTGTATTATAATATATAACCAGGTTTTGGTACAGAGTAAAATAAAAGTAATTATCAGGCTATATTTCTTTCCGGAAAAATGTTAGAATAGGGACAGGGTATTTTCAGGCCCTCTTCACAGGTCTGTGCATTTACTTCGCAGGCCGTAAGAAAATGATTCAAGCGTGAGCAAATCCCATTCGCGAAGCGAATTTTAAATGGATTTGCGAAAGATACTGTGAACGGAGTGAACAGTATCTATTTTTAATCTGGGACGGAGTATTTTTAAAAAATACTCCGTCCCCAACAAAGGAGAAGCTATGAGGAAAAAAGAACTGGCAATAGAAGTAATTGAAAGACTAAAGAAAGAGTATCCCGATGCGGGATGTACGCTTGACTATGATCAGGCGTGGAAGCTTCTGGTAAGTGTCCGTCTTGCGGCCCAGTGCACTGACGCGCGGGTAAATGTGGTCGTGGAAGATCTTTACGCAAAATATCCTGATGTTAATGCACTGGCTGATGCCGACCCAGCGGATATTGAGGCGATTGTGAAGCCCTGCGGCCTCGGGAAAAGCAAGGCAAGGGATATAAGCGCCTGTATGAAAATACTGCGGGACGAGTATGGCGGCCATGTACCGGATGATTTTGATGCTCTGCTTAGGCTTCCGGGCGTAGGAAGGAAAAGTGCGAATCTGATTATGGGTGATGTCTTTGGAAAGCCTGCGATTGTTACAGATACTCACTGCATACGCCTTTGTAACCGGATTGGCCTTGTAAAGGATATGAAGGAGCCTAAAAAGGTGGAGATGGAGCTTTGGAAAATCATTCCGCCAGAGGAGGGGAGTGACTTCTGCCACCGTCTTGTTTATCACGGGCGGGATGTATGTACTGCCCGGACGAAGCCCTACTGCGACAGATGCTGCCTGAACGATATCTGCAGGAAATACGGGGTAGATTGAGCGTCTGCGCCCCTCAGCCTCTAAATACATGTAATTTTAATGTTTCCTTAAGAAATTTTCGATTTGTTTAAGAGATTAAACACACTTTGGACATAATTATCCTTTATACTTTAAGTCAGATAGTTGAACAGGACATCAACTATCTCCCCCTCATAAAAGTAAAGCATCGGTTGTACCGGTGCCGCACTTTACTCTCATTCCTTTAGATAACTATAACAACGACGAAAGCCCGCGAACCGTAAGGTGAGCGGGTTTTCGCTGTCCATAGAGACTTCATACCTCATATCTCCCATGATTCTCTGGGCCGTATAGAGATAGTCTTCAGGATAAGCGTGAATCACCATTTTTCATTTCCTCCCTCAAAATATCCAGCATAAACAATTCGTTTACATCCGCCGCTTTTTTCCGCGTCTTTCGGTATTTCTTTCTGGCCTCCCTCTCTCTTAGCGCCTTTTTCCTGTAATACTCCTCTGCGGCTGCAGCCTCATTTCCCAGATATCGTATCGCTGAAAATGCTTTCCTGCTTTTTAACACGATCTGTTCACCCAGCTCTCCAAGATACATTGCTTCCTTAAGCTTCTGCAAAGAAATCACACCTGAAATGATCGAGCAGCAGGAGAAGCAGATGGCAGGTATTAATTATCCTGTTTTCTTCCATCACACGCCGGACATAGCCCCTATTTGAAATACTTTATTTCAATTTTGTTTTCTAAGTTCAGCAGTAGTGGCTTTTGAAATTTCTTCGAAAAATATCGCAGCCTTTTTAAAATGACTTTTACATTTCCTCGATAAACAAAATTCCCTTTTCCTGGGAAAGGATTTCGAGTATATCTGAATGTGTACGGGGGATTCTGCTGGACACGGTAACGCTATAGCTTAGGATCCCCGGTCTTCCGTCCCCCTCGTACCATGAGAAGCCCTTATTTACCCGGATATTATTCACCTCCAGATCGTGCTCCCTGGCATACTTGAGGAATCCGCCGAAGTTTCCCTTTTCAAGATTGTATTCAATATAAAGCTCCAGATATTTTGATTTTTTACGGAGCCAGATATCGAACCTTATAAGACCAGATACGGTAAATACGATGGCAAGTCCGCCAAGAAGCGCGCCCTCGTAGAATCCGATTCCAATCGCCAGACCGAGACAGGCCGCCGCCCACAGTCCGGCGGCGGTCGTGATGCCCATAATCTTATTTCTTCCAGTCAGTATAATCGTTCCGGCTCCCAGAAAACCGATGCCGCTGATCACCTGGGCGCCCAGACGTACTGGGTCGCTGGTGTCATACGTGACATATACATACTGATTTGTCATCATTACAAGCGAAGCTCCCAGACATACTAAAATATATGTACGAAATCCTGCCGGCCGGTTTTTGCTTCCGCGCTCTATCCCCAGGATTCCTCCAATCAAAATGGACAGGATGATCCGAAGGGATATTGATACGAGATTCAAGTCCCGAAGATATTCCATGATTACTTCTAACTGCCTCCATCCTTCCATCCTGCGCCCGCCTTTCTTGTCTGACATTATGTTAATATTATACAGGAAGAATGAAGCTGCTTCAACTGTTCACGGTGATATTTTGCCCCTCACACCTGAATCACGTTCTCACGGAATGCGCAGTTAATGCGCATTCCTGACCCATGAACAGTAACCAGTACCGTCTTCTTGCATTTTTTCACATTGTGCAGGTCAAAAACACATATATCCCGTATACGGCAAGCAACAGTATCCCCTGCCATCTCCTGAATTTTTCAGATATCATTGCCGGAATCAAAGCTATACCTCCTACCAGAAGACAGGCAGGTAGATCCAGAGATGCCGAGACCTCTGCAATGGGAAGGGGTTTTCCGGCAAGCAGAGAGCAAAGCGGCAGAATCAGGGTCAGATCAATAATGTTTGCCCCGATAATATTTCCGACAGAAAGTGACGACTGCTTCTTAAGAATCGCAGTAATGGTTGTAATGAGCTCCGGCAGGGAGGTTCCAATAGCAATAATCGTTACCCCGATAATTCTTTCGGAGATTCCGGCCATGCGGGCAAGCTCACTCCCATTATCTACCAGAAGATCCGCGCCCCATACAATCCCTATGGCACCGATGATAAATTTCACAATATTTATTCCAATCTCCCGCCTGTCGGGCCGTGCGCCCATCCGGCTTGTCCCTTCCTTCTTCTCCTTCAGAGATTTCCTTGCTGCGGAAACATTTTCCCAGAAAAATATAACGCAGACAGCAAACAGCATGGCTGACATTACAAACCCCATCTCACCGGATGAACCAGCTATTACAATAAGCACCGCGGCCGCCAGCATAAGCGCAGACTTTATCAGATAATCCTGCCGTCTGATCACTGCCGGAATACAGATAATAGAAATAGCCATAATCAGGCCTATATTTGCCGTCACGCTCCCTATTGCATTTCCGATGGACATGTCAACCTTTCCTTTGGAGGCCGCCATAACAGATACAAGCACCTCCGGAAGTGTAGTGGCAAAGCTGACAATCGTTGCTCCTATAATCAGCCTGGGAATACCGCTGACCTCCGCCATCCACGATGCCGCGTCAACAAAATAATCTCCGCCTTTCACAATCAAAATAATGCCTGCGATGAATAAAATAATTACTACTGTAAATTCCATGTTCTTTCCCCCATTTCTGTGAATCTTATAACGCAGATTTTCTCATGACACAGGAAACAAGGTTACCAAAATCATAAAAAAATCCAAGTACAACTGCTTAAGCTATACCTGGACGTCACATGTATAGCTTTAAGCTATACATGAGTCTCGTTATTTAAGACAAGCCAGACTGTATGACAGCCGGGTCTGTTGACTTGCCACGCAAATCTGCGCTGACTACTCCCTCATGAGGTTTTTTATTACTGTTCACTCCGTTCACAGTAATGCTATTTTACCATAGCCAAATCAGGCTGTCAATAAGGCTTGCGCATCTTTTGTGCCCATGATAAACTAAAAAAAATAGAGAAATGAGGAAGCTTTTATGGGAATCTATCTTAATCCGGGAAATAAAGGGTTTTGGGAATCGATCCGTTCTGAAATATATGTGGATAAAACAAACCTTATCTCATGTACAAACAATCTTCTCAATACAGAGGATAAGTTTGCGTGTGTCAGCAGGCCCAGACGTTTCGGCAAGTCCATGGCGCTTAAAATGCTGGCTGCCTATTACAGCCGCGGCTGTGATTCCGCAGATTTATTTAAGGGGCTGAAAATAGAACAGAATGATACCTTCCGTACACATTTGAATAAATATAATGTAATTTTATTAAATATGCAGCAATTTCTGATTGAAGCAGGTTCTGGAAATCTGACAGAGTATTTGGAACAGGAAGTGCTTGGAGAGCTTCTTGAAGAATATGAAGATATTCTGACGGGGCGGGACATGGGAATTGCCGCTGCCTTAAGAAGGATTTATGCAAAAACGGACAGCCAGTTTATTTTTCTGATAGATGAGTGGGATTGTGTGATGAGGGAACGGAAAGAAGCAGAGAGTCTGCAGAAACAGTATCTTGATTTCCTCAGGAATCTTTTGAAGGATCAGCCTTATGTTGCCCTTACGTATATGACAGGTATTCTTCCTGTAAAAAAATACGGGCAGCACTCTGCTCTTAATATGTTCTGGGAATATTCTATGACAGAGCAGTTTGCGTTTGAAGAATATACCGGATTTACAGAAGATGAGGTAAGGGAGCTGTGCAGACAGTACGACATGGATTTTTCTACTGTCAGCAGCTGGTATGACGGCTACCGTCTTCGAAGATTTAAACACATATATAATCCCAGATCTGTTGTGGCGGCTATGAGAAATCATATTCTGTCCAATTACTGGACTTCTACGGAGACCTATGAGGCGCTGAAGCTCTATATGGATATGGACTTTGACGGGCTTAAAAGCAGCATTGTACAGATGCTCGGAGGGGAGCGCGTAAAGGTAAATACATTAAGCTTTCAGAATGATATGCATACCTTCAGGACAAAGGATGATGTCCTTACTTTGTTGATTCATCTGGGCTATCTGGGTTATCGCCCGGAGACAAAGGAGGCCTTTATCCCAAACAAAGAGGTTATGGGCGAATTTGAAAATGCTATGAGTGTAAGCGGCTGGCCGGAAATTACACGAATCCTGAAGGCCTCCGAGCAGCTCCTTTCGGATACCTTAAACGGCAACGAAGAGAAGGTCGCAAGGGGACTTGACCAGGCACACATGGAGGCTGCATCCATCCTCACCTACAATGATGAAAATTCTCTTGGCTGTGCCATAGGGCTTGCATACTACAGCGCAAGAAAAGATTACCGGCTCATAAGAGAGCTGCCCTCCGGGCGGGGCTTTGCGGATGTGGTATTCCTGCCGCTGCCTTCAGTAAAGAAGCCAGCCCTTGTAATAGAATTAAAATATGACAAGACAGCCAATGCCGCCATACAGCAGATAAAAGACAGACAGTATACCCAGGCGCTTAAGGGATACACCGGGGAAATCCTTCTGGTGGGTATAAACTATGCAAAGGAGCGAAAGGATAAGCCCCATAGCTGTAAAATAGAGAAAATAAGAACTGCACCAAGCTTGGGGACAGGGAGAATCTAATCTGGGACGGAGTATTTTTTCAAAATACCCCGTCCCCAACTTACATGCGGAATGAATCTATAATCTGGTTCGCCTTCTCATACACCTCTTCCGGCTGCACCCCGATATGAAATCCCCCGTTTTCGTACAGGATCTTTCCGTTCACCATTGTCAGCGCCACATTTTCTTTACTGCCGCTGTAAACGATATTTTTTGTGATGTTATTAAGGGGCTGCATATTGGGCCGGTGTAGATTAATCATAATGAGATCTGCAAGCTTTCCTTCTGCAAGGACATCGCAGTCTGTGAGCCCCATAGCCCGTGCTCCGCCCACGGTTGCCATATAGAGTACCTTATCGGCATCCACAGCCGAGGCATCGTCTTCCCGAAGCTTTGCAAGACCGGTAACGAGGAACATTTCCCGGAACATATCCAGACAATTATTGCTTGCAGGCCCGTCTGTTCCGATACCGATATTGATTCCCTTATCCAGCATGGCCTGTACAGGGGCTATGCCGCTGGCAAGTTTTGTGTTAGAGCCCGGATTTGTAATAACAGACAGCTTCTTGTCTGCAAATATCTGAAGATCCTCTTCTGTCATGTGGACACAGTGATAACCGCCTCCGCCATAGTCAAACAGTCCAAGCTCATTCATGTAGGCTGTGGGCGTCATACCAGTTCTTTCTACACACTGAGCCACCTCCTGCCTGCTCTCTGAATTGTGGGCAAATACGGGCGCGCGGTATTTATGGGAAAGCTCTCCGATTCTTTCCAGTACTTTTATGCTGGTGGTATATTCTGCGTGGAAACCAAGCCTGAAGCTGATTAGCTCATGATACTGGTTATAGGTCTGATACCACTCCTCCAGCTCCTCCACAGACTGGCTGAAATCATTGACGCCTCCCACCATTACCGTACGGAAACCGCAGTCAGCGGAAGCCTTCGCAATAGTTTCCGGAGTCAGGTACATATCAAAATTAGCAGTAATTCCGCTGGTGAGGTACTCCATAACCGCGAGCTTTGAAAGGTCATAGATATGCTCCTTTGTAAGCTTTGCCTCCATAGGAAATACCTGCTTGTTCAGCCACTCTAAGAGCGGAAGGTCATCTGCGTAGGAGCGTAAAAATGTCATGGCAGAATGTGTATGGGCATTTTTAAAGCCCGGCATAATCAGATTACCACCTGCGTCAATCTCTCTGTCCCATACTGCGTCATCCTTTTTTTCTTCCCCTACATACTGAATCCGGTTTCCGCAGACCCGTATCTCTCCATTTATAATCCTGCTTCCTTCTGCCATCGTCAATATTCTGGCATTGTATATTCTGGTTCTCATAACATGTCCCTCCTTTTCATGCAGCGCTGTCCCAGCCGTGCTACTGTCCACTCCGTTCACAGTAACCTAGTACCACATCTTATACTATCTGTCAGAAGCGTTCAGCCGCACACCCAGACTTACTTCATAATCTCTGCAATGCTTTTCGTATACGGTGCCCTTAAGATGCCTCGTTCCGTAATAATTGCGGTAATCAGTTCATGATCTGTAACGTCAAATGCAGGATTGTAGCATTTGATATCCTCCGGCGCCATAGGCTTTTCGTAGTATTTCTTTTTTATCTCCTCCCCGTCACGCAGTTCAATCTTTATATCCTCTCCTGACCTGCAGGACATGTCTATAGTAGATGTGGGGCCCAGCACGTAAAAAGGAATACCATAGTACTTTGCAAGAATAGCCACGCCGCTTGTACCCACCTTATTTGCCGTATCCCCGTTGGCCGCAATACGGTCGCAGCCTACGAAGCAGGCCTTAACCCAGCCCTTTTTCATGACGCTGGAGGCCATATTGTCGCAGATAAGCGTAGCGTCAACATCCGCCTTTAAAAGCTCATATGCAGTTAGCCTTGCTCCCTGCAGAAGAGGCCTGGTCTCATCTACAAATACATGGAAATTCATATTTTTCTCTCTTCCTAAAAGAACCGGACCAAGAGCCGTCCCATACCGGGAGGTCGCCAAAGGGCCTGCATTACAGTGAGTCAGGATTCCGTCTCCGTCCTTAATAAGTGTCAGTCCGTATTCCGAAATCCTCCTGCACATGTCGATATCTTCCTTCTGTATCTTCTCAGCCTCTTGCCCCAAAAGCTCTACAAGCTCCTCCACGGGACGCTCCTTATTCCTTTCTGCCGTCTGCCGCATCCGGCCAAGAGCCCAGCTTAGATTTACCGCCGTGGGTCTTGAGCTTTCCAGGTAGTCCGCATACTCTGCAAATTTCTTATAGAAACCGTCATACTCCTTCTCTGCAATCTGCCGGCTTAAGCAGTAGATTCCATAGGCAGCAAAAATCCCGATTGCCGGGGCTCCCCGCACCTTCAGGCGGAAAATCGCATCGTACATCTCCCCTGCCGTGTTAAGGGTGAGATATTCTGTGCGGTTCGGAAGCTGCGTCTGATCAAGAATGACAACGCTCCTTCTGTCACTGCTTAGCATTATATTTTCTGTCTTCATTTTTTGCACTCCCAAATTATTTTCTTCTGAAATGATAAATATAGCAAAATTTTATTCCAGGCTTCCTGCAATATTTACAATGGACTCCGTTAAAAGTCTTTTAAACAGGGGCGCGGCCCTGCGGGCTGTCTCCTCCACCTCCTGCTGGCTTAAGGGATTTTCTGTCATCCCGCTTCCCATATTAGAAATGCAGGAAATACCGCATATTTTCATTCCCATATGATTTGCCGCCACTGCCTCACAGGCGGTGCTCATCCCTACCGCGTCAGCACCTAAGCCCCGCAGCATCCTGATTTCCGCAGGCGTCTCAAAATTCGGTCCCTTAAGCTGGACATATATGCCCTCCTTAAGAGGAATCCCAAGTCCTTCTGCGGTTTTCTTAATGATTCCTCTTAAATCCCTGTCATAAACCTCACTCATATCGCAGAACCGGGGGCCTAGCTCCTCCACATTTTCACCGATAAGAGGAGATTCTACAAAACAGGATATCTGATCCTTAAGAAGCATAAAGTCACCGGCCTGATACCCTTCGTTAATTCCCCCGGCCGCGTTAGTAAGCATAAGCGCTTTCGCGCCCATAAGCTTCATCAGGCGGATGGGAAGCACAACGTCACGCACCGGATAACCCTCGTAGCAGTGCACCCGGCCCTGCATAGCAACAACCCTTACTCCCTTCACCGTGCCAAAAACAAATCTTCCCTTATGCCCAGGCGCGGTTGACACTGGAAATCCCCCGATATCTTTATAATCAAGGCAAGCCTCCATCTGTATGCCCTCCGCAAAATCTCCAAGCCCTGAGCCTAGTACCAGGGCTATATCCGGCTGAAAACTGATCCGCCTTTTTACGGACTCATAACATTTCGCTAGTCTCTCATACTCTTTACTCATATTACTACCCACTTTCTTTTCCTATCTGAACTCTTCAATTACCGAACGATGAATTTCTTTCGTGACAGTTCCTTACGCTTGCGCGGATTTTCAGCTGACATTTCAGACAGATTTTTTCCTCTCCGACTCCTTCTCCCTTTATCTTATCAAGCAGCAGAGACATGGCGCGGCTCCCCATCTCTGTCCCCGGCTGATAACAGGTAGTAAGGGGGGGATTTAAATATTCCGAAAATCCGATTCCGTCAAAGCCCGCGACAGAAATATCCTCCGGGATAGTTTTTCCCATCTCCATACATTTCTTGTATACCCCGTAGGCCATCAAATCATTAAAACACAGAATGACAGAAACACCGCACTCCCGGATCAGATACTCTGCCGGTTCCTCTGCCGATTCCTCTGTAAGGTTTCCCTGTACAATCAGCTTCTCGTCAAAAGGTATTCCTGCATCCTCAAGGGCCCTTTTATAGCCTGCAAGCCGGTTTCGCACAATTGCGTACTGCCCCGGCCCGATGATGCATCCGATTACCCTGTGCCCACATTCTATCACATACCGGGTCATCTCATAAAAAGCCTCTGCGTCATTGACATAGACCTGCCCTACATTTTGTATCTGCGCAAGCTCGTCAAAAACAACTACGGGAACCTCCGGCAGCTTGTCCATCAGCCCTTTAAGCTTTTCTTCAAAATATCCGATAAAAATAATACCGTCCACGCTTCTTGAAAAGATCAGATCCAGCGTTGCCTTTTCATTGTCTGTATCCCCGTTGGTATTGTATAAAAGCACACTGTATTTATCCTTAAGGGCAACTTCATTCATACCGATAATAATATCATGATAAAAGGGGTGGCCCACGTCTGGAGAAAGGACTGCAACAGTATTGGTTTTATTTGTCACAATACTCTTTGCATTCTGGTTTGGTCTGTAGTTCATCGCCCTGACAGCCTCCCACACCCGTTCCTTAAGCGCGGCATCCACCCCGTATTCACTGTGGTTAATGACCCTTGAAACAGTCGAAATGGATACACCTGCCATTTTTGCAACATCTTTTATTGTCGTCCGCATCTTTTCTTCCCTCTTGCAACATGTTCTCACGGATCGCGCAGCCGGTGCGCGTGATCCGTGAACAGTAAACATTTTTTCCATTCTAACATATTTCCCCAGACTACGCCATAAAACCATCCAGTCTTTTTATTGCTGTAATAAAATATTCTATAAATTTGTCCCTGTCCGCCCCCATAAGAACTGTTGTATTTGGCTTGCAGCCGCTCCATGCCCGCAAATCCGCCACGCTCATTCCTCTGGTAAGCTCTCCGCCGGTTTCGATATCTACATAGTAATCCTCCCCGTCAAAAATTTCAGGATGCAGAAGATACATAACAGCGCAGGCATCAAAAATTGGTGTTTTGCCAAGCCCGTTGCGCTTAGAAAACAGGGTATAAAATTCGAATAAATCATAAACAAATTTTGATGCCTTTCCTCCCTCCTTAAACCTGCCGATTTCCTCAAAGGCTATTGCTGTTTCATCTGTCACCTCAAGCCCGGACTGAATCAGCTTCACTCCGGAATGATATACTATCTTCGCGGCCTCCGGATCCACATAAAAATTAAACTCTGCCTTGCTCGTTATGTTCCCCGAGTAAACGGAGCCGCCCATAAGAGAGATACATTCTATTTTTTCCTTAAGCCCCGGGTATGCCCGAAACAAAAGGGCAATATTTGTAAGAGGCCCGATTGCCGCAATTGTCACCTTATCCTCCCTTTCCAGGATGCGTTTATAAAAGGAGAGGGCTGTTTCATCTGATTCCTCTGCCCGGATTTCCTCTACAAACGGGCCGTCCATGCCGGACTCCCCGTGGGCCTGCGGCGCGGTCTGAAGCTCCCGGATTAAGGGTCTGTCCGCGCCCCGTATTACCGGGACGTGCTTATCCAGCACAGTCAGTACCTTAAGGGCATTTTTCGTTACCTTTTCCACCGTCTGATTTCCTGCCACTGTCACAATTCCAAGCAGATCTATTTCTTCCGGGTTCGCTAATGCCAGCATAATGGCCATCGCGTCATCATGACCCGGGTCACAGTCAATTATCAATTTACGCATTTTTCTGCTCCTTCTTTGTTCTCTTAACAGAGTAAATAATCATTCCCGCCATAACCGCAAAATACGGAAGTGTCATAATAAGCTCTGCCGAAATATTCCCAAGCTGCATCTCGTTGCTTACAGAGTCAAATATTCCAAACAAAAATGCGGAAATGGTTGTGGGAATTACCTTCGCCCGCCCCATGGCTGACGCCGCGATTCCAATCCATCCTCTTCCTGCAATCATTCCATTGGAAAACATGGACAGATATCCCATAGACATATACACGCCCCCCAGGCCGGAAATAAGTCCGCTGATGCCAAGGGCCGCCATCTTCACTCTTTTAGTCCTGATTCCTACGGAGCTTGCGGCGGTTTCATTTTCTCCTACCGCACGTATATGCATGCCAAGGCGTGTCCTGTTTAAAAGAAAGTATACTGCCGCAATGGAAAGGAGAGAGACGTACACCAGCACATTATGGCCGGACAAAATTTCATTTAACACCGGTATCTTATCAATCACAGGAATCCTTATACCGGGAAGCTGCTTACTTGCAAGCGCCGCCGAGTTTGCCTTCTGCCCGGTAAGCATATAAAGAAGGAATACCGTAAAGCTTGCCGCAAAGGTATTCAAAGCAATTCCTGCCATAATAATATTCGTCTTTAAATAAAGATTCAGATACCCCAGGAAGCAGGAAAACAGGATGCTGACCGCCACTGCTCCCGCTGCTCCAAGCCAGGCACTCCCTGAATATGCGGAAATAGCTACGCCGCTAAACGCTGCCAGTGTCATGCTTCCTTCCATCCCGATATTTGTAACGCCCGCCCTGTCTGACACTACATTTCCCATTGCCGCGAATAACAAAGGAGTGGACAGTCTTAAGATGACACCTATGAATTCCACATTAAAAATATGGCTGATAATATTATTCATCTCCCCGCCCCCTTTCCATAATCTTTTTCTGTTTGTACCTGCGCAGAACAATGTCTGAGGTAATCAGAAGCACCAGTGTAATTTCTACGATACACGCCACCTCGCTGGGCACATCTGTATTTCTCGCCGTAATCATACAGCCTGTCCGAAGATAGGCAAGTCCCAGCGCCGCAAACACGGAGCCAATGGGATGGTTTCTTCCAATCATAGCCACCAGCGCGCCGTCAAAGCCGTACCCCGGCAGCGCGCTCCATGTAAAACGATCTGAAATCCCAAGTATTTCTACAGCAGAGCCAAGCCCGGCAATACAACCAGAAAGAATATGTACCATCAATGTGATGATAAAAAAATTCATTCCTGAATACACGGCAAATTTTTTATTATATCCTGTAATGCGCATGGCATAACCGTATTTTGTCTTATATAAAAGCACCCACATAAGCGCTGTCAGTACAATCAATATGATAAGTCCCGAGGAAATCCTCGTCCCCGGAATAATAGTGGACAGCTTTGCATTTTCCTCAAAAGGCAGGGATACAACGCCTACAGAATCCAAATCCTTTAATTTTGTTTTCAAAATATAAAAACCGAACCCATATAGAATCGTATTCATCATCAGGGAGATAACCAGCTCATTGGCATCATATTTTGCCTTAAAAAATCCTGAAACACTGGCAACCGCCCCTCCGGAAAGGGCCGCCGCAAGAAGCGCCAAAAGAAGCTGAAGCTTCCCTATATGAAGGGGCTGTACTGCTACCGCTGTGGCAACGATGCCGGAAAAATAAAAAATTCCTTCTGCTCCTAAGTTAAACAGTCCGCTTTTAAACAGCAGGGAAGTAGATATTCCCGCAAATGCAATGGGAAGCGCCGCCTCTATCACATTTCCGAAATTACGAATGCTTAAGAGGGGACCTGCAAGCAGAAGCTGAAAGGAATACACCGGCTCTTTGCTGAAAACCAGGAAAACCAGGAAGGATACAAGAAGCGTAATGAGAACTACTACTGCAGTTTTCATAATTTCAAATTTTAATTCCAGTCTCTTACCGCTCATCTTCGTTTCCTCCTGACGCTTTTTTATCCTGATGTTTCAGGCCAAGCATATAAAGGCCGATTTCCTTTTCTGTTATCCTGCCCGGCTCATAAAGCTCTGCTGCTATTTCTCCTGAATACAATACCAGTATCTTGTCGCAGACTGCCTGTGCTTCACTTAAATCCGCGCTGAACATGAGAATTGCCGTCCCTTCATTTCTAAGCTTAAGTAACGCCTTATGTATCAGGCTTGCAGATCCTACGTCTACGCCTCTTGTAGGCTGCTCTGCAATCATGAGCTTTCCGCTCATATAGGACTCTCTGGCAAATACCACCTTCTGAATATTTCCTCCTGACAGAGAGCTGATTTTACTCTCTGCTCCGTTGCATAAAATATCAAAACGCTCTATCAGCTCGTCTGTCACCTTTTGAACCGATTGATTTTTCATAAATACTCTGCCGCTGATTTCGGGGGCAGAATAAAAACTGCTGATGACATTTTCCCTGATATTTCCGTCTGCGGCGCTCCCTTGAACCATACGGTCCTCTGGAATGTAGGAAAGCCCCAGCCTTCTTCTGCTTTTAATATTCATTTTGCTTATATCCGTCCCATTCAGGAGGATAGAACCGGAAGTAATTCTCTTGTAGCCAAACAGTGCGTCCACAAGCTCTGTCTGACCATTTCCCTCTACGCCTACAACTCCCACAATCTCTCCTGCTTTTACCTTAAAATCAATATCCTTCAAGGCTTCTTTTCCATCCTTATTGCGGTAGGTCATATGCTCCACAGACAGAACAGCCTCTCCAGATGTTTTTTGCCGCAGATCTTCATAAGAATAGGTCACCCTTCTTCCAATCATAAGCTCGGAAATCTGCTCTGCCTCAACCTCCGCTGTAATATGGGTGGAAATAACCCTTCCTTTTCTAAGGACGGTAATGCGGTCGCTAATCTGCTTCACCTCATTCAGCTTATGTGAAATAAAAATAATGGTTTTTCCCATCCCCTTTAATAAAATAAGCTGCTGAAACAGCTTTTCTGTTTCCTGAGGAGTAAGCACTGCCGTAGGCTCGTCAAGAATAATAATATCCGCCTTCTGGTACAGTACCTTTAATATCTCTACCTTCTGTTTATTTCCTACATTAAGGTTCTCTACCCGATCATCTAGATTAAGCTCAAACTGGTATTCTCTGCACAATGCCTCTATGTTCTCCCGCTCCTTTTGAAGCTTTAGAATTCCTGCATTTGCCGGCTCTCTTCCAAGGAGAATATTTTCCAGTACCGTAAAGGACGGTACAAGCATAAAATGCTGGTGTACCATCCCGATACCCATCTGTGCAGCGTCCAGAGGGGATTTGAAGGAAATCTCTTCGCCGTTTAGAAGAATCTTTCCCTTTGTGGGCTCCTCCAAGCCGAAAATCATTTTCATTAAGGTTGTCTTTCCCGCCCCGTTTTCACCCACAATGGCGTGTATTTCATTTTTTTCAAAGGCAATATTAATCTCCTTGTTAGCCGCCACGCCATTGGCATATATTTTTTCAATTCCGAAAAGCTCTAAAACCTTCTTTGATTCCATCTTCTACTCTTTCGCGCCTTCTCTCAAGGCCTCAACCTCTTCCTGACTCATGGTAAATGCTGAGCTTACTGTTATCTTTCCTGCCTTTAACTCCTCTTCTGCCTTTGTCACCCATTCCTTCACGCTGTCTGTTGTAATCTCCTCGTAGATATGGTTTTTTGCAAGATAAATTCCGTCTGTATCAAAACCGTATACCTCGTGGGTTCCAAACTTTAATTCTCCATTCTTTGCAAGTTCTACTGCATTATAAATGGAAGTATCAAGAGCCTTAATTCCTGAGGTAATGATTGTGTATGCCTTTTCCTTGTCTGTATCCTCATATAACAGACCCTGATCTGTATCCACTCCGATTGTGTACTTACCCATTTCCTTCGCTGCATCAACAATTCCCGAGCTTCCGGTAGCCGCCCCCAGATAAATAACGTCTGCGCCGCTCTTGTATTGACTAAGAGCCAGCTCTTTTGCCTTTGCCGCATCATAGAAATCATTGCAGTATCCTGTCAGTACCTGAATGTCAGGCTCCACATATCTTGCGCCTTCAATATAGCCTACTAAGAAATCATTGATTCCGGGAATATCCATAGAACCAATAAAGCCAATCACCTTCTCCTCATTGGCATTTTCCATATCGGAAACGCTTGCAGCTGCTGCTGCCACACCGCTTAACCATCCGATTTCATTTGTGTTATAAAACATGGTGAAAATGTTCTCAATAGCCGGGTCTGTGTCATAGTCAAAATTGATAAACTTTTTGTCCGGATATTCTGCAGCCGCCTTCTCAAGATAAGGCTCGCTCTGCCAGGTTCCGCCGATAATCAAATCGTAATCTGCCGCTGCATCCATAAATGCGCTTTCCCACTTGGATTCGTCGCTGCCCATCTCAATGACTTTTGCAGACACTCCCTCCATCTTCTCGTTAACCTGTTCCATTCCCTTTGCCGCAGTATCATAGAACGACTGGTCCCCGAGAGCTGGAACCAAAAGCACTGCTTTATAGGACTCTTCCTCTGTACCTCCTTCCTTGAGGCCGCATCCGAAAAGTGCGGTTGCTGCAAGGGCGCATGTTAAAAGCATGCAAATTGTTTTTTTCATTGTTTTGTTCCTCCTTAGTTTAATTTAGAAAACGTTTTCTAAATCTTATCATATGAGGTATTATATGTCAATAGAAAACGTTTTCTTTTTATAGAAAAGATATCCTAAATCCGCCCAGGCGTCATGATATCATAAAAACTATATGCCTGCATATACTATTTACAGATTGCCACTTAATGGAGGAAAATACTATGTGCACCAGCATTGCTATGAAAACCCGGGATTTTTATTTCGGACGAACCATGGATATAGAATACAGCTTTAATGAATGTGTGGTATTCACGCCCAGAAACTACCCTGTAAATTTCCGGAAGGCCGGAAATATGCACCGTCATTATGCTTTATTGGGAATGGGAACAGTAATAAAAGGCTTCCCTCTTTATGCGGAAGCTGTAAATGAAAAAGGACTTTGCATTGCAGGTCTTAATTTCCCGGACAGTGCTTATTACCCGTCAAAGGAGGACGAAAAATGCCATAACATTTCCCCCTTTGAACTTATTTTCTGGATTCTTGGGAAATGCGCATCTGTCTCTGAAGCCAGAAAGCTTCTTGAGGACACCCATTTCATCAATATTCCCTTTAATGAAAATACCCCTCTGACGCCGCTTCACTGGCACATTGCGGACAGTGAGGGCTCTATTGTACTGGAATCTACGAAAAGAGGCATGGAGATATATGACGACCCGGCAGGCGTGCTTACAAATAACCCTTCCTTTGATTTTCAGATGACAAATCTCTGCCAGTATATGAACCTGACTACCGGCTGCCCCAAAAACTGCTTCAGTGATATGGCGGCTCCTTTCGGACAGGGACTTGGAAGCTTTGGCCTGCCCGGAGATTTTTCACCTTCCTCAAGGTTTGTCAAGGCTGTTTATCTGAACCTAAACTCTGTCTGTGAGGAAGATGAACAGGGAAGTATCTCGCAATTTTTCCATCTTCTGAATGCTGTAACAGTAGTAAGAGGAAGTGTTCTCACCCAGGATGATGCCTGTGACATCACCAGCTATTCCTGCTGTATAAATGCAAACAAAGGAATTTACTATTATACGACTTATTCAAACAGCCAGATTGCAGCTGTGGATATGAGGCGGGAAAACCTGAATGGCCGTACTCCTAAAAAATATCCTCTGATTGATACACAGCAGATTGCATGGATGAATTAAGGAAGCGAAGGGGACATAGGAAAACTGAATCTGGGACGGGGTTTTTCTAGAAAAAACCCCGTCCCAGATTCAGTTTTCCTATGTCCCTTACATTTCCGCCTGAAGGCATGTAATCGCCACTACACCCACAATATCCTCCACTGTACATCCTCTGGAAAGATCATTTACGGGTCGTTTTAATCCCTGTGTGATGGGCCCGTATGCTTCTGCCTTCGCAAGCCTCTGAACTAGCTTATACCCAATGTTTCCACTGTTGAGATCCGGAAATACAAGCACATTTGCGTTTCCGGCTGCCCTGCTTCCTTTACATTTCATCTGTGCCACGCCTTTATCTATGGCAGCGTCTGCCTGAAGCTCTCCGTCTATTTTCAAGTTGGGATACAATGCCTTTAATCTGCTGGCTGCCGCAATGACAGGCCCAAGTCTGTCATTGGAAGCGCTTCCTTTTGTGGAATAAGAAAGCATCGCGACAACCGGCTCATTCTCTGTAAGCTGTTCAAAGCTTTTCGCAGAAGCAAGCGCAATGTCTACCAGCTGATCCTCTGTCGGAAATTCCACAAGTCCGGAGTCTGCAAACAGAAACACTCCGTTGTCTCCATATTCGCAGTTTGGGACTACCATAAGAAAATAGGCGGATACTGTCTTGATCCCCTTTGCTGTTTTTACAATCTGGAGAGCAGGACGCAGTGTATCGCCTGTAGAATGACATGCTCCTGCCACCATCCCGTCAGCCTTCTCCCTCTTTACAAGCATTGCTCCATAATACAGCGGGTCGAGAAGCAGCTTTTCTGCCCTTTCCTTTGTCATACCCTTGTTTTTTCGAAGCTCATATAAATCCTGGACAAATCTGGGAAAATCCTCATGGTTTTTGTAGTCCAGAATCTCTATTTCGGGGCACGAAAGTCTTTCCTGGTTCGGGAAGGGTTGCCCGTTATCTGACAGAAGCATTACTCTGGCAAAGCCCTCTTCCGCTATTTTAGCAGCAGCCTCTGTCACCCGTTCATCATAGCTTTCCGGCAGGACAATCCTGCACTGTTTTGCTGCCGCCCTTTTCTTCACACTTTCTATAAAATTCATCCCTCTTAACCTCCCATTTGGTATCGGACTGTGGATCATAACATCAGGCTATCCATACAGGCTGCCCTGCACAGTTTGTATACTATCTACAATTGCAATCACCGATGTATCAATCGGCCCCAGATGATCGCATCTTGCGGCGTGCCTTGCAGAGCCTCCCTCCTGTATTACCAGCACCAGATCACCTACTCCGGCATCACTGTCTGCTCCATCTACTACAACAAGCTCCGGTCCATAAGGATTCCCGTCAAGATCAACGCTCCTTACAAGCAGGAGCTTATGTCCTACATAATCCTCATGCTTCTGGGTCGAAACGATATTCCCTGTTACTCTTGCTATCAGCATACAGGTTCCCCCTTCTATATTGAATATATACTGTCTATGATCGCTGTAATGCCTGCATCACAGCATGCCTGCGGATCAGGAAGGCAGAAGGCCCCCTCTTTGCTTTTTGCGTAGATAACCGTCTCACCGATACCGCTTCCTATGGCATCCCCTGCCACAATCGGACTTCCAAGCTTTGTACCTTTTGAATCTATGGGCTGAATGACCATAAGCCTTACCCCGCTTAGTCTTTCATTCTTTTTTGTAGCAACTACGGTTCCAATTACTTTTGCCATCTGCATACCGGCACCCTCTTTCCTAATCATATGGTGATACAAGCGTCAAAAGGTGTATCATGAGCTTCAAAATATCTTTAATTCCGTCCGCACCCCAGAATCCTGTCTTCAATATCACATATCTGCTTCACACGCTGTTTATTTCTGTCACCATCAAGCTCTGTATCAAGCCACACCTTAATGATCTCCTTTGCCACGCCGTCTCCGATAATAAGACTTCCCATGCAGAGCATATTTGCGCCGTTATGGAGCCTGCTGTTACGTGCCGAATAGATCTCATTTGCCACCGCCGCACGGATGCCCGGAACCTTGTTCGCCATAATAGACGAACCGATTCCAACCGCGTCAATCATAATGCCCACATCACATTTATGGGAGGAAACTGCCTGCGCTGTCATAAATGCATAATCCGGGTAATCACACCGCTTAGTACTATAGGTTCCTACATCCACAGTCTCATGGCCAAGCTCTGCAATATATTTTTTCATTCTTTCCTTCATCTCATATCCACCATGGTCTGCTCCTATCGCGATTTTCATCAGTCATTACCTCCCTTATACTTTTCAAATACCTTTTTCCCATTTATATCTATATGATCAACGACCGCCATAATCGTAGCATCTACGGGCATATTAGCAGTTACCTCTGTCTGTCTCGCGGAGCTTCCCCCTACCACAAGAACAATCTCAGATTCTCCTGCGCCTACCGCATCTATTGCCACAACCGGCTTTCCTTCATTTTCCAGGGTCAGTAAGCTTACAGGCTGCACCACCAAAAGCTTCAACCCTACCAGCTTCTGCTCTTTGCATGTGCATACCGCACTCCCGATTATTTTTGCCGCATACAAGAAAGGCACCTTCTTTCCCTTTTATTTTATAAAGAATGTGCTTTAACACATTCCCGCGCCTGGCGCGGCCGCTTACGGCATACTATATCTTCGCGCCAGCGCACGCCCTCCCAGAGGGTTCCCTTTTTTAATAATTATTTGCCGCTATGATATCTACTCTGCCGGAGGGGCATTTCTTTTTACAGTTTCCGCAGCCTACGCAGGCATGTCCGCCTGACGCAGTACTTCCGCCGTCCCCTTTCACAATAGTAATCCCATTACTGGTTCCTATCCGGTTTGCGCCGGCCTCAATCATAGCCATGGCTGTTTTATAATCTCTTACGCCGCCTGACGCCTTAACCCCCATGTCCGGCCCGACTGTCTGACGCATCAGCTTTACATCCTCGACAGTTGCACCGCCGGTAGAAAATCCGGTAGATGTTTTTACAAAATCTGCTCCTGCCATTTTAGAAATCGCACACACCTTTACCTTTTCTTCATCTGTAAGCAGACATGTCTCTATAATTACCTTTACAAGAGCCTTTCCCCTTGCCGCAATAACAACTTCCTCAATGTCCTTTTTCACACAAACCCAGTTTCCTGATTTTACTGCGCCGATATTAATTACCATATCTACTTCATCAGCGCCGTTTCTGATACTGTCAATTGTTTCCTGAACCTTCGCTTCCGTACTTGTGGCTCCCAGCGGAAATCCGATTACACAGCAGGTCTTCACTCCTGAACCAGAAAGCTCTTTTGAAGCGAGGGGAACATACCCCGGGTTTACACAAACAGACGCAAATTTATATTCTCTCGCCTCTGCACATAATTTCATAATCTGTTCCTGCGATGCATCAGCCTTTAAAAGCGTATGATCAATATATTTTGCCAGATTTGCGCAAGTGCTGCTGTTATTTCCTGAAAACCGGGCGTCAGAGGAGACCTTATTATATATCTCGTCTGTAATTTCTGCAATTAATTTTTCAATATCCATCTTTTCTTACCCTCCTACTTCTTAGCTGTCTCTGCCTGTGGAAGAATCTTCTCAACATCCGAGTGGGGACTTGCAATTACATGAACAGATACCAGCTCGCCTACACGCTTTGCCGCAGAAGAGCCTGCTTCTACGGATGCCTTTACCGCGCCTACATCTCCACGCACCATGACCGTCACCAGCCCGGATCCTATCTGCTCTTTGCCGATCAAACGTACATTTGCTGCCTTTACCATTGCATCTGCTGCCTCAATTGCTCCTACAAGTCCTCTTGTCTCTACCATTCCCAATGCTTCTTTTCCCATTTGTAATACCTCCATATTTTCTATAATTTCTATAATAAGATGCCCTTTACTTTCCTGGTAAAATTCCTTCAACATCATTATGCGGGCTTGCAATTACATGAACAGATACTAACTCGCCTACACGCTTTGCCGCAGAGGAACCTGCTTCTACGGATGCTTTTACCGCGCCTACATCTCCACGCACCATGACTGTTACCAGCCCGGAGCCTATCTGCTCTTTACCGATCAGACGTACATTGGCTGCCTTTACCATTGCATCTGCCGCCTCAATCGCGCCAACAAGTCCTCTTGTTTCTACCATTCCTAATGCTTCTTTTCCCATAATAGTCACCTCTTAGTTTTAATATTTATATTATTTTTATTGTTACCTCACCTATAAAAGTGCTTCATATATATCTCTGTGCAGGGAAGGAATTACCTCTATATTTAAAATCATTCCGTCCCCGCCAAGCTGACGCTTTACCGTGTCAGCCGCTGTCGATACATCACTTACATTCCCTGTCATAACCACAAAGGACTTGCCTCCAAGACCCCGCCCAAGACGCACCTCCATCAGCTCTACTGCCGCACTTTTTACCGCGTGATCCGCCGCAAGAATTGCACTGGCCAGAGAAAATGTTTCTATAATTCCAACAGCCTCCTTTTGTTCCGGTGCAGTTGTCCTCATAATAGCCGGAATCACTTCAGAAGCAATACTTGATATCAGGTTTGTGTCCACTACTTTATCTTTTCCAGTTTTCCTTCCTGCATCTACCGCCGTCTCAACACTGGAAGTATCACCTGCGACTATCAGCACATATTTCCCCGGACATACAGGCTGTGCCATAACCAGCTTTACCTTTGCCGCCTTCAGCATCGCATCTCCCGCATTTACACCGGAAGCTATACTGTTTAATTCCACTGTTCCTATCGCTAATCCCATGATTCCACCTCTTATACCTTCATAATGTCCACATATTCCGAATTAACTGATACAACTCTGCCCCGGATAGATGCATGAACCCGTGCTCCCAGCGCTTTTTCCGGAATCCGGCCTACACACTGCCCGGCCTCGACAATATCGCCTTCCTTTACTGACGGTATACATGGCGCCCCGATATGCTGCCTTAAGAGAATCCGAACTGCCTTCGGCATCTGGATTGTATCAATATGGCGGATATCAATATCGTATGGCGTAAGTCCCATTCTCTGAATTACCCTTTTAGACGGCACCTTGGACTCATTCCTGAATAGATTTACAGTCCCCGGCTCTTGATTACTTTTTACTTTCTTTGCAAGAAGCTGTGCTCTTACCTCGGCAATAAACCGGTTCGGAGAGAGATTCATATTACATCCCACATATGTACATAATCCGCAGTTGCAGCATCCAAGCGCTGCCTGTCCGTCTGCCAGTATTGAAGCATTATTAAGCGTAAGCGCCTGCATAATCTTGTGGGGCGAAACTCCAAGTCCCAGATTGCTCCTCGGACAGATAAGTGTACAATAATTGCACTGGCAGCATGCTGATTTTGCAATTTTAAGCTGATGGTTAAAATCATCTGTCTTTTTCTCTACCAGTGGATGTGATGATGGAAGCACGATAATCCCATTCGTTGTTTTTGTGACAAACTCGGACTTTGGATCCTCTGATACCCGTCCCATCAGGGGGCCTCCGAGAATTACTGTATAATCCGGAACCACAGCTCCTCCTGCCAGCTCCAGAAGATAAGGAACCGGCGTCCCCACCGGGACCTCTGCTGCCATGGGCGCTTTTACCTCTCCGGCAACTGTTACCATGCGTCTTGTTACCGGGATTCCCTTAACAGCCTGGGATATATGGAAAAGTGTCTGTGCATTTACTACCACGCATCCTACTTTGATGGGAAGCTCCCCTACCGGAACCACCCGTCCCGTTATCTCATAAATGATCTGCTGCTCATCTCCGGCAGGATAATAATTATCCAGAAGGTGTAAAGAAAGCTTCTCTTTTCCTGCAATTGCCTCTTCAAGCCTTCTTACAGCCTCTTTATTTTTTTGCTTTACCGCCAGCACGCCCTTTACTGCTCCTGTACATGCAAGAACCGCTTCCATGCCTTCTACAATCTCTTCTGCATTCTGCTCCATGAGATATTTATCTGACTTGATAACCGGCTCGCACTCTGCACAGTTTGCAATTACTGTATCCGGCGTACATCTAAGCTTTACATGTGTAGGAAAACCGGCGCCGCCTGCGCCCACTACTCCTGCGCCTTCTATCTTTTTTAACAATTCTTCTTTCATATTGTTACCTCATTACACGATTCGGAAGGAACCATGCAATGTACATCTGCGGAAACGGGTAAAGCTCTTTGCTGATGTAAGTCCTTCTCCCGTAGGCGTTGCAATGGTAAGCGTTGTATATCCTTCCCCGTCAATCCCGAGACCCGCATATGACGGCGCATTTTTTACAAATATTGTAGTATCAACTGCCCGCGCCATCTTCGTCAGGTTATTTACATTCTCTGAATGCATCATTGCTGTATGATGACATCCGTTTTCTGCAGTCACTGCTTTTTCTATCGCCTCATCTACGGTCGCAGTTCTTGTCAGGGGAATGACCGGCATCAGCATCTCCGTCATAACAAGAGGATGCTCAAAAGGAACTTCCACAAGAATAATTTTTGCTTCTTTATGGGTAAGGATCCCTGATTCTTTCAGGATGTAAGAGGCATCTCTTCCGACAAAATTCTTGTTCGGGGCATACTTCCCATCCTTTGTCATTACCATAACCTTTTTCATAATTGCTTCAAGCTCTTTTTCATCTGCTAGATAAGCTCCTTCCTTCACCATTTCGCGAATCAGCCCATCGGCAATGGAAGCCTCTGCCAGGATCTCCTTCTCTGCAATACACAAAATACAGTTCTCATAGCTTGCACCTTTTACAATATCTGCGGCCGCTCTCTTAATATTCGCCGTATGGTCTACAACAACCGGCGGGTTGCCAGGCCCCGCCGCAATACATTTCTTGCCGCTCTTCATGGCCACCTTCACAACACCCTCTCCGCCTGTAACTGCCAACATACGGATTACCGGGTCTGACATTATGACGGCGCTTGTATCCATTGTCGGATTCTCTGGTGCACACAGAAGATTATCCGGCCCTCCCGCCGCTTTGACTGCCTGATTTAAAATCCTGATTGTCTCCTGGGACGCTCTCTTTGCGCCCGGATGTGGATTAAATACAACTGCATTTCCCCCCGCAATCATACCAATTCCGTTATTAATAACTGTGGCCGTCGGATTTGTAGAAGGTGTAATTGATCCGATCACTCCATATGGAGCCATTTCTGTCAGCATAAGGCCATCATCACCGGTTTTGGCAAATGTAGTTAAATCTTCTGTTCCGGGAGTTTTATCTGCCGCCAGAAGGTTTTTTACAATTTTATCCTCAACATGTCCGTACCCGGTTTCTTCATATGCCAGCTCTGCCAGCCTCCCTGCATTTGCTCTTGCAGCTTCACGCATCGCCTGTACAAATTTTTCTCTGTCTGCCAGAGAATATTCCATCAGTTTCTGCTGCGCTTCCCTTGCTGCTGCTATTGCGTCATGCACATCTTCAAATATACCATCGCAGCCATGACCCACAGACGCTTTT
This sequence comes from uncultured Lachnospiraceae bacterium, assembly GCA_949502235.1. GTDB lineage: Bacteria > Bacillota > Clostridia > Lachnospirales > Lachnospiraceae > CAPEBR01. The sequence goes on from CATBDC010000004.1 coordinate 61,258, forward strand.
CTCTTTACAGATATTTCTCCGCCTCCAAGCTCCGCCTGAAGTTCAGATAAATACTGCGATATCTGTGCCTCTGATATTCCCATATCCCTGCCTCCATTCTTTTTTATCTTTTTATTATATGAATCCCCAGCTCCTTCGCACGTTCCATCCCCAACGGCGTGACTACTGTTCCTTTGCTGACCGTAAGCTCCCTGAAGCCTTCTTTAAATATTTTCCCAACTGCTTCTTCTGTGACAAGCTCCATATTCTGCTCCACTCTGACGCCAGAACGAATATCCGCAAAAGAGATTCCCATATCCCACAGATCTGCCTGAAGATCCTTCACTGCCTTGCCAAATCTCCCGTCCGGCAGGCGGCCGGGCTGATATGGCTGTCTTACTGTTACCGGCTTTCCAATAAGCAGAAAGCAAAGTGTTATTTTTACTAATACATTCGCTTCCCTTCCTGCCTGCACTTCACGAAGAAAATCAAGGGACGGCCAATAGATTTCAAGCTTCTGGTACTGCATAAGAGAGAGGAAGACATTTTTCATATCTTCTCTGTTATCCGTATAATATACATTTCCACCTGTAGGCTCTGGGATTCCCAGAATATCCTCTTCGAATACAAAGTCCATGCCTTCCGTTATTCCATATAATTCATATTCCAGAAGCATTTCTTTAAGCCCTGCCGGATATGACGGCGCCAGAAAAAGCGTTTTTTTCTCATTTTCCGGATGCTCCCTTCGATATATATAATAGGTAAGAACACGCCGGACAACTTCTTTAAGCTCTTCTTTATTCATTTTCATTGCTATCAGTCCACGCTTAATAATTTTAATATCTTTCCAAAGCTCTCTGCCTTAAGGCTTGCTCCGCCAATCAGGAATCCGTCTACATAGTCTACAGATGCAATGTCGTTTACATTTTTTTCATTTACACTGCCTCCATAGAGAATTGGCGCTGTTTTTTCAGAAGCGCCGCCACAGGAAACAAGAATGGAATGGATAAATTCATGTGTCCCTGCGATCTCAGACATTTTCGGTATAACTCCGGTTCCTATTGCCCATACTGGCTCATAAGCTATGATGCAGGAATTTATTTCCGCTTCTGCAGACACTGCATCTAACTGAAGTCTTAAGATCTCCTTATATGTACCGCTCTGCCTTTCTTCAAGAGTTTCTCCGATACAGATAACTGGTGTAATGCCATGTGCCAGCGCCGCTTTTGTTTTCTCCCCCACAATCTGCGGCGTCTCCGCATAATAACCGCGTCTTTCTGAATGTCCTGTCAGTGTATACGAGCATCCCATATCCGCAAGCATGTCAGCGCTCACCTCGCCTGTATAAGCCCCTTTTTCCTCTTTGGCAATATCCTGGGCCCCATAAGCAATTCTGCTGTACCGCAGCATTTTTTGAAAAATATACAGATACGGATATGGCGGAAAAATAATTGTTTTTAAATATTGAGGAATCTCTGTCTCATTCATCTGGTCCAGAAATCTTTTCGTCTCCTTTGCCGACATATTCATCTTCCAGTTAGCCGCAACAATATACTCTTTTCCCGTACGTTTAAGCTTTTCTGTAATACGCCTCCTGACCAGCTCTTCAATCTCTTTTCTTTCCACCGCATCATCTCCTTCCACCTTCCTCTATCTTAGCTCCGGCTGGAATAATACCTTTGTAAATGTTTCTGTCCGTTTATACATCATATCAAAGATTTCCTTACAATCCTCAAGCCTTACTCTGTGTGTAATTAATGGCTCTACACAGATTTTACCCAGATTCATATACTCAAGTGCGCTCATCCATTCATTGACCGGAAGAGGATTAATGGATGAATTCCAGCTTCCATGAATGGTAAGCTCTCCTCTTAAAATTGCGGAAATTACTTTGTTGGGGAATGCCACGTCATCATATGTAATCCCTCCGTAGACGACTTCACCATTTTTTCTGCAGGCTGCCACTGCCTGCACATGAGTAATCTTATTTCCCGCAAATTCAATAGCTATATCAACACCTTCTCCGCCTGTCAGTTCCTTTACTGCCTGTACTGCATCTTCCTTCATTCCGTTAATGCCATATGAGGCTCCTAAGGTTTTGGCAAGTTCTATCTTTTCATCTTCTACATCTACGGCAATTACTTTTGTACATCCCAGCTCACGGAGCCACTGCACTGTAATATACCCGATAGCGCCAAGTCCAAATACCGCTGCAGATTTGCCTGCCTCCATCTTTACCTTGCGCACCGCATGAAGCCCCACTGAAATAGGGTCTGTAAGCGCTCCCATCTCGTAGCTTACATTCTCGGGAAGCTTCAGGCAGTTTTCTGATTCTACTACAATGTATTCTGCCATTGCCCCGTCTCTTCTGGAACCGTAATAGTCGTAAGAATCGCACAAATGTGACTGTCCGACTTTACAATACTGGCATTTTCCACATGGAATCAAAGGCATTACCGAAACTCTGTCGCCCGGTTTTAACCCTCCACAGACATTTGCTCCGCACTCTACAATCTGCCCCGAAAATTCATGTCCGATTGTTGTAGGAAAATGATAGGTTCCTTTCACCATAACACGGGGAATATCTGACCCGCACACCCCGCAGCTTTTCACCTTAATCAAAACCTGAGTATCCTTTTTTATTTTAGGAATATCTACCTCCACACAGCGAATATCCCCTGGTGCAAATAACCGTACTGCTCTCATTTTTTCTGCCATTGTAATCTCCTCCTGATATAAGTATTTAATGTATCTATATAGTAAGAAATGGAACAAGCCCATCGTGATTATTATCTTCCTGCGTAATGACATCTGCCGCCAGCTTTACCTCTCTGCTTCCATTACACATGGCAATTCCGATTCCTGCCGCTTTTATCATGGGAATATCATTTTGTTCGTCACCTGCCGCAATTGAATCCTTGTATGAGATTCCCATAATATCACATAGTCTATGAACTGCCGCTCCTTTGTCTGCGTCTGCCGAAAACATCTCCAGATAGTTTTGATTGGAATATTGAAATTTAAGTCTCTTTCCTATTTTTCCTTCCAAAGCAAGTCTGAAAGCTTCCAGTTTTCTATGATCGTGAAGTTCAATTGCCATCACCTTACAAGGCGGAACCGAAAGACTTTCTAAAATATTGTCCGTCACAATTAACGGCATATGAATGTTTTGCCGGTAGTATTTTACACACTCATTTTCTGTCTTGCTTACAATATGAGTATCTGTATATGTCTGGCAGTGAATATCATAAAACTTTGCAAGCTCAAAAATCGAAGCTGTCAAATCAAAAGGCACCTCAGCCCGGAAAACCGTCCTCCTTCTTTCGCAGTCATATATCTGCGCTCCGTTATAGGCAATTATATAGCTGCCCTTTGGAGGCATATTTAAAGCTTCAAAAATATGCATAGCGCTGTTAACAGGACGTCCTGTACAAATTGCAAATCTACCTCCTTTCCCGATAAATGTAAGGAGGGCCGCCATTGTCTTATCTGTTATAATTTTCTCATCATTTAATAATGTACCGTCAAGATCAGCAAAGAAAACCTTCATCTTTTCTCTCCTTTACGGCTGCATCAGAACCTTTAATGCGTTTTTGTCCCGGATAGAACGAAAGCCATCCTCAATATTCTCAAGCTTGCAGACATCAGAAACATATTTCTCTAGATTCAGCTTCCCTTCTGATACATATTCCATAATTTTTTTCATCATTGCAGGAGTCGTTGCATGCACACCATGTACTGACAGCTCTTTATAATGGATGAGATTGCTGTCAATAAAGCCTTTGCTCTCACCGGCAATTCCTCCAAAAAGGCTGATTCTCCCCATTTTCGATGCAATTATCTGCGCCTCTGTATGTACGGAAGGAACAGAAAGCGCGGCAATTACCACATTCGCGCCCCTGCCTCCGGTAATCCGTGCAACCTCTGAAACAGTGTCCTGTTCCTTCGGGTTAATCATAATAATTCCAGGTATCATCTTTTTTGCGATTTCCGCCCTGGCCTCGGCAATTTCCACCATAATAATCTGCTTTGCCCCTGCAAGCCTCGCAAGCTCTGCATGCACACATCCAATGTAGCCGCTTCCGTATATAACCACGTAATCATCCGGCTGAACTTGCAGATACTGCTGTGCATTCAACGCACAGGCTGCAGGCTCAGAAAGAACGGCTGACATATCGGATACTGCCTCCGGTATTTTAATTACATTCCCCATCATAATTGCTTTCCCAGGAATTTCCATCTGCTGTGCAAAGGCGCCTTCATATTGAAATCCAACTGTCTCAAGATGGTCGCACATATTCGTATGTCCTGTACTGCACGGCCAGCACTCTCCGCATCCGATTGCCGGAGCAACGGTCACACGGTCGCCTTCCTCTATTCCATGTGCCTTTGCGAGCGCGCCTGCATGCCGTACAATTCCTACAGATTCATGGCCTAAAATTCTCGGCGGGATAATTTTGTCATTTCCTTTCATATATGTGCGGAAATCCGTACCGCAGATAGATGCATATTTAATGTCAATAACTGCGTTGCTCTTTGCAGCTTCTGGTTCCGGCATATCCGCAACCATTAGCTTTCGTTCTTCGTTCATTATAAATGCTTTCATAGTATTAACGTCTCCTTTATCCTTATTCCAGCCGTTTTAAAAGCTTATCAAGCTCAATTCCATTTTCCGGTACAAACTGTTTCCAGTATGCCGCTGTCTCTTTTAATTTGTTTATTATTTCATAGCTGTATTCTGTATTTGAGCCAAATATCTCAAAAGCCAGATAAATCTCTTCTGCCCGGGGCGGCATAGAAGGATCCTCCGGCTGCTCGTATGCATCCTCGATTGCCTTAAGCACTTTTCTGCCTTCTATCATACCCTTTTCATTATTCTGCTGTGTAAACGCGGCATGAGAAGAGGTGATTCCATTGGTCTGCTGCATATGGATAATCGGAGAGTAACATGCAAGCTCCTGAAGCCATGCATAAGGAGAGCTGTCCTCTTCGCTATCCGAAAACAAATAGCTGTACCGTTCTATGTCCTCCAGGATTTCTTCCAAATAGGTCTCCATATGCGCTTTATCCGCTGCCGCCTTCCGCCATATATTTATTGTATGCTCCGCTCCAATCCAAATCGGCGGATACTGGGCGTCTGCCTTGGCTCCTTCTATACTCTCTTTTATCTGTTCCTTAGACGGCTTTCTGAATCTATGCTGGCCTGTCATGTGGCCTGCATCTATAGTCGTATAAACAGAACAGCCTTCCTCATAGCAGTCGGCAAGAAACTTCTTTGTACCCTTTATTGTCCATGACGGCTGATGAGGCGCATACATTGCTTCGGAACAAAAATAAATACCATTTTTTACGGCACACCTTCCAATTTCTTTAAACCGTCTTACTGCCTCCCCATATTTCTGCTCATAAAGTTCAGGGTTCTGCAGTACATCCTCTGTCAAGGCAAAGAAGGACACGCCCATATGTGAATGTCTTTTTCCAAGACGTTTAACTGCCTTAATCATCCATTCCTCTGTCAGGTAATCTGCCATCTGTCCATCAAAATGTCCCAGCCCTGCTGTACGGTAGGTCTGATATCCTGTATAAAATGTGTCTACAGAGACGCCTGTCTTTTCCTCCTGTTCCTCTATCTGCGCGAACCACTTTTCCATATACCAGTCAGGCGAATATAAAAAATCGATTTCATTGTCAAAGCTTGCCTGAACGCTGCTAAATCCTATCTCCTTTACGAGGGGCATCCACTGGGATGGAGCCGTCCAGCGCTTAATGGCAAAGCAGTTATCTAATGTCAGATAAATTTTTGGATATTTCATAACATGCCCCCTTATTACCACTCGTGTCCATAATCATGTTTAAATCTGTGATTTTCAATTGCTATAAGGTCATCTGGTATTACCTTAATGTCTATCCCTGCCGCCTTTAATGCCAGATAGCACCGGGCTGATTTTTCCACCACCTGACAGCATGTCATTGCTTCATTCAGATCCTTCCCGCAGCACACTGGAGCATGATTCCTTAGCATAACCGCATTTTTATCTGCAATATATTTTGCAGCTGCTTCGGCCAGCTTCTCATGCTCTCCGGCACGTATATACTCTGGGGTAATCGGAATTGCCCCTCCAATAAGCTGAGACATTTCTTCTGTTATACAGGGTATTTCTAAATCAGACGCACACATCGCTGATGCATAAAGAGGATGAAAGTGTACAATTGCTCCTACATCCTTACGTGCCCTGTAAATCAGCCTGTGCACCTCCTTTTCTGTCGTTGGGCTCCGGAAGCCCTCTGTCACATTTCCCTCCAGGTCTATCGTAACCATGTCGTCAATTTCCATCTTCTTGTAATCAATTCTGCTTGGAGTAAGAATAATCTCGTCTCCGATTCGTACACTTACATTCCCCCACGTTCCGACTACCAGGTCTTTTTCCTGAAGCCACAGGCAGGTGTCAATAATTCTTCTTTTTATCTCTGCATTTCTCATCCTGCTATTCCTCCTTTTCTGCTGTGTTTAAAAATTCTGTTCTTAAGTCCCACCAGTCCATGCTAAGCTCATAGCCCTTCCGGTATAACCCATAAAGCTTCTGATATCTTTTATGCTTTTCTTTATCCGGCTTAAATCTTTTTACCTCATGAACTGTAGAAGCCGCCGCATCCTCATAATCGGAATAAATTCCAAGAGCAACGCCGACATTCAAAGCTGCTCCTTTCGCGCCAAATTCAGTCCCGCTGCAGATTACAATATCTGTGTCCATTGCATCTGCAAATATCTGCATCCATACATCACTTTTAGCTCCGCCGCCGCTTACATAGATTTCTTTTAAATCCGCCTCTGTACTGCGGTAGCAGTCAACCATCGCCATTGCTATTCCTTCATACACAGCCCGCAGCATATCTTCTGTTTTTGTGTTAAATGATATCCCCATAAATGAAGCCTTTATATTACTCTTAAAAAATGGTGAACGCTCTCCTCCTGCCATCAAATATGGATGATATATCACACCTCTTGATCCAATAGGAACATTTGCGATTAGTTCAGAGCAGTAGTCATATACATCCTTACCCTGCTCCTTAGCACACGCCTTTATACCGCTTCCCATTTGTTCGAGAAACCATTCCAGGTTCGGCGCCCCTCCAAGGGAGGATACAAGACGTATCCAGCGTCCCGGAATGCAATGCGCCAGCGTCATCCCGGCCATATACGGCTCAGGCCTTGGCTCGTCCATAATGACAGAATGTATTGCTGCCGTGCCTATTACGGTAGAAGCCTGTCCGTCATGGATTGCTCCGCATCCCAATGCGCATGCAGCGATATCCATGGGTCCCCCGACCACCAGAACCTCCTTATTCAGTCCCAGCCTCTTTGCCAGCTCTGGAAGAATTCTGCCCCGGTTTTCACTTGTTGTTCTCGTTTTCGGAAATTTACTTCGATACTTTTCTATTTCGAACAGCTCAAACAAACGGTCATCATATTGGTTCGTTTTTGCGTTCAGCATAGGAATTGACATATCTGATTCATCACACGATATGATTCCGGTCAGCTTATAAAATAACCAATCTTTTAAATGGAAAAATACAGACGCTTTTTCTAACGCCTCCGGCTCATTCTTTTCAAGCCACTTTATCTCTGCACATATGGAGGAACCGAAGGCAACCGTTCCGCAAATATGAAATGTTTTTTCTAAAACACCCTTTTCTCTCCAGTCATCAATAATCTCTCCGGTCCGCCCATCGCAAAAACACATCCCCGGCCTGACAGGGCTCCCTTTTTCATCCATCATCCATAAGCCGTCTCCCTGGGCTGTTACTCCAATGCCAATTACTTTCTGGGGTTCAATTTCTTTAAGCACTTCCTCGATACATTCATAGCACGAAGCATATATATCATCCATATCCTCTTCATACCAGTCCTCATATGGAGTTAGACCCTCTAATTTGCGCCTGGCACTAAAAAGCTCATTGCCCTTTGTATCAAAGATTACTGCCTTGATTCCAGTCGTCCCGGAATCTATACCAATCAAATATTTTTTACTCATATTCTCCGGCTCCTTTTTCGTCCTTTCTATTCATTTGCACTCTGAATTATTTTGTCCAGTATCCGAATATTCATTAAAGTCTCTTCCTTTGACACAAGAGAACTCACATTTCCTTGGATACATTCCTCAAACTGCTTTATTTCCAGCATATAGTTGTCCGGACACATTACGGCATACTCTATTCTTTTTTCATCAAGGATCTCAACATTGTCTACAAATCCATCTATTACAACAGTAAATCTACATATATTTCTACAATTAAAATTACATGGAACCTCAATACGCCCTTTTTCTCCAATTACAGCGTAATATCCTCTGGCATAAGAATTTAAAGATGAATAGCCTGCAGCCTGCACATTATCGTCATATTGAAGAAGAAATGTATTGCTTACATCAACGCCATATTCCGAATCCATCTCTGCAAAGGCCTTTACATGTAAAGGTTCTTTTTCCAGCAAATAGCTTATTACACTTACGTTATAGCACGCCATATCATAAAAAGCCCCTCCGCCCAGTTCCTTATTCATACGGATATTTCCCATATCTGTCAGAACATCCGTCAGGTGAGACTCTATGTACTTCACCTTACCTACAGTACCTTCTCTTATCAGCTGTTTCACCTTCTGTACTAATGGAGCGTGACGATATGCAAATGCTTCTGCCAGGATAACCCCTTCTTTTTCACATATTTCATACATTCTTCTGGCTTCAGTTTCATTAAGAGCCAACGGTTTCTCACAGAGAATATGCTTCCCCGCTTTCGCCGCCTTTTCTACCCATTTATAATGTAATGCATTGGGAATTGGTATATATACTGCTTCAACGTCTTTATCTTTCAAAAGAGCATCATAGCTTCCATATGCCCTTTCTGCTCCAAATAGATTTTTAAATTCACAGGCCTTTTTCTCACTTCTGCTGGCAACTGCGTATAAATTTGCATTTTTTACCTTCAAAAGTCCCGGAATTGTTCTTACTCTGGCAATTTCAGCACAGCCGAGAATTCCCCAGTTCACTTTTCTTTCCATATCTTGGCCTCCAGTACATTTACAGCCTTTACCACATTTTGCGGCACATCTGCATTTAAAATCTTTTTAACACCCACTCTTCATGTGCCTCCTTATTCAACATTTCTATGACGCACGGACATTTTTTCAAATGACAATCCTGGTGTTTCATCTACAATTATCATTACTATCATATCAAACAGAATCAACAGACATTGTTCAAACAAATTACCCATAGGCTGGAATGACAAAACCACCTGATCTTTGCCTCTGTACACTGCCGCCGGAATAAAAAATACTTTGTCTGCTATATTTCTTGCTGTACTTCCACTGGGGGAGCCTGTTACAACATAAATCATTGCTCCCGCCTCTTTAGCCCTCCTGCATATATAATCAATATGCCCGATACACCCATCCCCAAGAGTAGCAATAAGAAGATCACCTTTATTTATAGAAGGTGCAGTATCATCCCATATCCAGTGTATTTCCTTTCCCATGTGCATAAGCCTCATGGCAAAAGCTCTTGTCGCCATTCCTTCTCTCCCCACACCAATCAGAAAAATTCTGTCATGGGCTTTTACTTCATTTATAAATTCCCTCATATCCTTCTGGCTGACTCTCTCATAGACCTGCCTGTGTTCTTTTAGTATTTTTTCGTATATTTCATTATATTCCATTAGAAATCTCCCCTTTACTCATCCAGTTCCTTATGAAGATAGTCCATTGTCCTTTTCATTCTCTCATACACCGCATCGTCATCATCTTCAAAAATTGTAACAACCTCCAGATACTGCATGATATTATCAAGCCCCGCTTTCTTTGTCGCGCATCTAATTAATTCAGGAGTCACAATGCCTTCTTTCGTAAAATCCCAGTGTCTGTCCCACTGTCCATCCGTCTGCTGCAGATGAATAGAACCAATGTAAGGAGCGCATTTCTGAAACCAGAGTTCAATATCTGCCTCTTCCTTTAAAAGGGGCCTATATAATGCGTGTCCCCAGTCTATAAGGAGCTTTACGGGTATTGCCGTCCCTTCTAAATCTTCCATCATCTTTACAGAAACCTCGGGACTGTGGGGGAATTCTGTAATTAAAGGGGTTGCTTCTATATGGAGTTCCTTAAGTCCTTTTATTTGTCCATATTCTGCCAGCTTTTTTAGATAAATAAGCATCTCCCGGTAAAGGAGTTCTCTTCTTCTGTCATCCCTTGCATCTTCATAGGACATCCCTCCTACCGGTGTCCCCATAATCTTTGCTCCCATTTCTACAGTCATATCAACTGCCCTTTTAAAAAATGCAAAAGCCGCCTCTCTCTGTTCTTTGGCCGGTGCAAGAAGATGTGCGTAGGAATAGGAGGCAAGGCCGCCAAATGTTGCGTCAATCTGAACTCCTGCCTTTTCAAATGCTTCCCTGTAATCCTTTACCATCTTATCTCTCAATTCCTTTGGCCACCACGGATCTATTAAATCCCATGTAAACTGTACATGGCTGACGCCAAAATCCTCTTTGCACATAGCTGCCAGCTTTTCCGGATAAAGCCAGCGTTTTACTGCAAATGATAAATTTAAACCCAGCTTCATATCATATCCTCCCTTCTGGTGAAACGAATTAAAAACTAATTAAGCTTAATTTTCTTTTGCTTTCTCTCCCGCATAATCTCCGAAATAGAGCTGAACGAAATCGCAATAACTACCACAATACCGCTGACTGCGGACTGCCAGTATACATTAACGCCAAATAAAACAATCATATTCTGAATAATGCTTATGATAGCTGCTCCGATCAGGGCGCCTGCCGGATTTCCCAATCCGCCCGTCAGAGAAACTCCTCCAATAACAGAGGCTGCAATAGAATTCATGGGCCAGCTTTCACCTATCGCTGACTGGGCAGAGCCGAGCCGTGAAACATACAATACGCCTGCGAGCGAAGAAATCACTCCCACAATCGCATAAATCATAATCCGTATCTTATCTACTTTAATGCCAAGAATCTTCGCCGCTTCCCTGCTATTGCCGATAGCATAAATATAACGCCCGGTCTTTGTCTTTTTTACCATAAATAAAACTAAAACTAAAACTACAATACAGAAAATAAATGGAAAGGGAATCGGCCCCCAGTTTCCTTTCCCTAATATATAGATCTCTTCAGGCACACCTGTTATGGCCTTGCCCTTTGTCAGCACCAGATTAATGCCTCCATAAAGCCCCTGCATACCAATAGTAGCAACCATTGAATTAAGTCTGAGCTTTGTAATGATGAGGCCGTTAATTCCTCCAAATATCAGTCCCAGTGTCAGTGCCAGCAGAAATGACAGCCACGGATTTATCTTATAGTCAACCATCATCATGCCGGAAAGAATTCCGCACAGAGACGCAACCTTTCCTACTGATAAATCCAGCTCTCCTACCAGCAGGAGAAGCGACTGGGCAATGCCTATCATGCCAACAAAAGCAAGATCCCTTAGCAGCGACTGCACATTATAAATATCTAAAAAGTATGGGGACGCAATACTAGCCACTGCAATCATCAATATGAGTACTACGCCAATTGCAGTCATATTACTTTTTTTCAATGCATTTACAAAGGCATTGTTTGTTTTCACTTTTTCTTTATTCATATGCAAAAACTCCTTTTATCTAAGAATTCACTCCAATAATGGAGCCTAATATTGCCTCTTTATCTGCCTTTGCATCATATTCACCGGCCTTTCTTCCTTCATACAATGCAATAATTCTATTGGAGCATTTCTTTATTTCTTCCATTTCAGAAGAAATCAGTATAATACCAATCCCTTTTTCCTCTGCCAGCTCCTTCATAAGGCGGTATATTTCAGCCTTTGTTCCTACATCAATACCCTTTGTAGGCTCGTCAAATACCAGAACCTGGGGATTGCAGTTCATGGCGCGCCCAATAATAACCTTCTGCTGGTTTCCTCCGCTTAAGAACTGAATCTCCTTATCCACTCCGGGGGTCTTCACATCATATGTGTCAATCACCCTCCAAGCCAGTTCGGTTTCTTTCTTTTTTGAGATATTAATTCCGCTTTTCAAATCATCCAGTACTGATATGGAAATATTCTCCCGTATAGAAAGTACTGGAAGAATCCCCTGTTTTTTTCTTTCCTCCGGAAGATAAATGAAGCCGTGTTTTACTGAATAATTCGTATCACCTAATTTCCATTCCTGGTCACATAGCTTCACACTTCCAGAATAAACCGGAAGATATCCGAAAATTGCCTGCATCAGCTCACTCCTGCCGGCGCCTACTAATCCCGAAAACCCTAAAATCTCACCCTTTCTTAATTCAAAGCTTATATTTTTAAATCTCTCGCCTGTCAGATTTTTAACCTCCAGAAGAACCTCATCCAATACTTTTTCGGAATAATATACCTGTTCCTGGTTAACCTCACGTCCAGTCATCTGCCTGATTACCCAGGGAATATCTATATCTTTAAGACTGGAGTAAGCAACCTTTTTCCCGTTTCTAAATACCGTAAGCACATCCCCCAGCGCAAATATTTCTTCTAACTTGTGGGATATAAAAATAACCGCTTTATTTTCCTCTTTAACCTTTTTTACAATTTCAAATAATATCTGTGTATCACTGGTTGTAAGGCTTGTAGTAGGCTCATCAAGCATCAGCACTTCATAGTCCTTATGCACAACTGCTCTCGCAATCTGGAGCAGCTGCTGTGAAGAAACAGAAATATCCTTTACCAGCTCATCCGGTTTTACCGGAATCCGGAACTGTTCTAATACAGGGATTGCTTTTTTCGCAAGCTCTCTTTGATTAACCATGCCTTTGATGCCAGATTGCTCATAGGGCAGAAACAGATTCTCCGCAACCGACATATAGCCAAATAAATCTATCTCCTGGGGTACATATGCCACCTTATTAAAAAGCGTTTTATTTCTTATTGCATTTTCGCCGCCAATAAGCACTTCGCCTTCTTCTGGTTCGTATACACCTGTCAGACATTTTATTAATGTACTTTTCCCAGCTCCGTTCTCTCCGATTACACAGTGAATTTCACCCGGCTCAAAGGATATATCTACCGAATCCAGAGCAACAACACCCGGAAACAATTTTGTAATATTGCGCGCCTCTAATATTTTCATAGACATGCACCTCGTTTTAAAAAGTAAGGGCCAGTGACTTGGATTAATCCAGTCACAAGCCCTCCTCGTCAATTCATACAGATTATGAAATCTATTTACTTACAATCTCTTTCCACTCATCCACATTTGTCCCGTCAATAACTGCAAATCCTGTATCAACCGCCTGCGGGATTTCAAGTCCAAGGTGAGCCTGCCACATTACCAGTACTGCATATTGTCCCTGCATCTGCGGAAGTGTAGAAACTGTAGCAGAAATTGTATCTGGAATATAATCAAGAATCTCAATCAGATTATCCAGAGACACAAAGGTAACCTCGCCCTTTTTCCCCGCCTCTTCAATTGCTGCCGCAACACCTGAGCCGCACGCGTCACAATTCAGGTATCCTTTAAGGTCCGGATTTGCCGCAAGAACCGCCGCCGCCTGAGACTGCGCCTCTTCTACATTATCATTATCAATACCGCCGTCAATCACTTCAATATTGGGATATTTAGCAAGTGCATCCAGATTTGCCTGATATCTTTGTGCATGATTTGGGGCAGACGGAGCGCCCTGCATAACTGCAACCTTTCCTTTTTCTCCGATTAATTCCGCAAGCAAATCTACTGCCATTACCTGCTGCTCTACAAAATCATTGCCGACACTTGTCAGTCCGCTTCCCTCCGGAGACGGCGCATCAAATAAAACTACCGGAATACCCTGATTCTGAATTTCTTCAATAACAGCTTTACTTCCCTCGTAGTCTACCGGGTCAAGGGCGATTCCGTTCGGCTTTGTGGCTGCCGCCTGCTCAAGAGTTGAATTCTGCTCTGCCACATCTGCCTGGGAAGGTGCCCGGTAATCAATCTTGACCTCTACGCCAAGCTGCTTAGACAGTGCATCCGCCTGAATCTGCGCTCCTTTGTTTACTTCATCAAACCAGGCATGTACACACTTCGGAACAATTACAAAGGTCAGATCCTCTCCTGTCTTCGTCTCCTTTGCTTCCTCCTGTCCGGAGTCACTGCCAGATCCTTCCGAGCCGCCAGAACCGCCGGAATTACATCCCATTACCAGCATTGCCGCCATTGCTGCCGCCATAAACGCCGCTAAAATCCTCTTCCTCATGATACATTTCCTCCTTTTATAATATTTTTTCTTTGGAATGACTTTATTATACTTAGGGGAACTTAAAAAACCAATGTGAGAGAATTTAGATTATCTGTGAATATTTTAATATATAGTAATAATCTGATCTGAAATATCTTCTACATATTCTTCTCTGGACTTAATAATAATGACTGCAGTCCCTTTATTAGCAAATTTTTTAATATAGGATTTTACCAGCGATACACCATACACATCACACTGCGCAAAGGGCTCCAATAAAACCAGCACTCTTGGATTATATATATACCATCTTTCCAGGGTAATTCCGATAATATCATTTATCTCTAAATCCCCGGCAGGTATATCTGGCTCAGCCGTTATACTCCCGCCAATGCTCTGCCGCAGCATCTTGAAAATATTATGGGATGAAATAATATATTCCAGGGATGAAATCTTTTCAAGTGAAGGAAGCAGAAGGTTCTCCTCTACCCGCATGTTCGCAAATATTTCCTCCCTGCTTCCCATATACATGACCGAGACAATCTTTTCCTTCGGACATTCTGCGGCAGTTCCGTATATCCTCTCTCTTCCGGACAGCTCCAAGAAAATGCGTTCCCTTTCCTTTTTTTCGAGGGCCAGAAAGGTAACAACCTCCCCTTTCCGAAAAATAAAATCTCCCTTTCTTACGCCCTTTAATTTCATACCTTTCACTCTATAAACGATTTCTTCCGTACTGTTCTGCTCAAGGACATAGCTGTCGAGGCTTTTCTTTTTTGATTTTATCTTACTTCCGAGTATAAAAAGCTCAAGGTGCTTTACGTTTTCTATCGCTTCCTTTTTACACTTCTTAACAATACAGCCCTCTTTAAAAATAATATATTTTTCGCACAGAATAGAGGCTACTGTGTCTGAATAGCTATTTATAATAACAGCCATCCTCCCTGCAATAAGCCCTTTTAATATGCATGCAAATTCCTTAATTGCATTAAGATGCATTCCCTCAAACTCATCCTCTATGATCACTATCTTTGCCCCGTATCTGCAGGCTTTTACGATGTCTGTGATACGTTTTTCTACCTCCGTAAGCTCCCGTATCTTTCGTGACACGTCAAAGGGTATTCCAAGCTTTATGAAATATTCTCCTATCTCTTCTGTCAGCGCCTTCTTTTTTAAAAAATCACAGGCCCAGCTTCTGTCTACCAGTCCGATATACTCAGCTGCCGTCCAGTCGTCAATCCTATAATTAGATGCTGTTACTTTATATATCTTCTTTTTTAATTCCCTGCTGCTTTTCATCCTTTTTCCTTCTACATAGATTTGGTAATCATATATATCCTCCCGGACTTCGCCTGTCAGTATCCCCACAAGGAAATCCTTCCCGGAATAGCTAAGACCAAGAAATCCGGCAGTCTCTCCTTCAAAAATACATAAACATATATTTTCCAGAGTCCGTACAGAATGATCTTTTGAATTCAGGTTATTAATCCGCAATACTTCTCTTTTCATCTTTCCACTGCTCCTAAAGTAGTCTGGGTATAATCAGCCGGAATTGTAATCTCTACACTTGTTCCCTGCCCTATGGTGCTGTATATATTTACACCGTATTCCTCACCAAAAAGTAATTGTATTCTTTTGTGAATATTGGGAAGCGCAATCCCAGTGTTCCTATGCTCTCTCATGCCGTTGTCATCACTTTGCACGCAGGCGCTTTGAATTCTTTCATTTAACTCCCTAAGTCTCCCGCTTTCAATTCCTTTTCCATTATCAGAAATAATAATAATTAAGTTTTTATCGGTGACAATTACCTCTATGCTCACCTTTCCCCCCTGGAGCCTTTCCTCCAGCCCATGAAAAATCGCGTTTTCTACAACAGGCTGTATAATTAATTTGGGGATCGGAAAATCATATGCCGCTTCATCTTCCTCATCAATTATGATTTCCAGAGAAAACCGATTATTAAAACGATAGCCCTGAATCAGCATATAGTTATTTATATTTGCCAGTTCATCACGAAGAGGAACCAGACTCCCTGTCCGGCTGATACTGTATCTGAAAAAGGCTCCCAGCGCCTCTACCATCCTTGCAATTTCATAATTATCATCCATAAGAGCCTGCCCCCGTATAGAATCAAGGGTATTATATAAAAAATGCGGGTTAATCTGACTTTGAAGCGCCGTAAGTTCTGTCTGCTTATCCAGAATTTCCGCAGTATTCTTTCTTGTCTTCCAGGAAGCATATTTCTCTAAAAGAGCACAAATCTGCCTCATATAAGGTAAATTCCTCTCCCTTTCCTCTATCTCCCCGGTTTCCCCCATTCGTTCCACATAGCTGTCCAAAAAACGGGAAACCTTCCGTAACGGCCCTATGATCTCTGCTGCAAAATAGATTAAAATTATGCCCTGCAATAAAACAAACAGGATAAAGACACTGCCAAAACCTTTCGTTTTTCCTATTATCCCCGCTGCGAATATTGATAATACAGCCTCTGCTGTTAATACCCCTTTCAGCCTCTTAATCAGCTCCATATTTCCTCCTACGCATGTATTTTGCGGTATAAGGCAGGCTTTATACCGACTATTTTTGTAAATGTCTGACTGAAATACCGGGTATCCCTGTACCCAACTCTTTCCCCTATCACTGCAATCGTATCGTTTGTCCCGCGAATCATCTCTTTTGCCTTTTCTATCCTGATACCAGCCAGATAAGCACTGAAATTCATTCCGGTTTCTTTTTTAAAGAGCACGCTAAAATAAACCGGATTCAAATTGACAATATCCGCAATATCCTCCAAGACGATTTTTTCTCCGTAATGCTCCTCCATATACTGCTTTGCGCAGCGGATAGGCTTTGCTGATTCTGTTTCTGCCATCTGCGCCGCCATGTGCAGATAACCTCCCAGCTCATTTTTCAACAGCTGTTTTAGCTGTATAATAGAATAACAATGCTGACAGCTGTTCCATATCCTTCTTTTCATCTGACGCATTCCGTCCTGTCCCATTTCAATATTGTTCATAAAAATTCTAATTATTTCTTCAGCTATTTCATAGCATCTCGAGAAATCCATATCCTCCTTTAACATAAAATCACTGTAGATATGATTGATACAGCTTTCTAATCTTTCTTCAGAATAAGTCTCAATACTTGTAAGAAGATTCTCACTATATCTCTCAACTAAGTTGTTTAAGCCGTCCTTATCCGGCTGGGGGATATTTTCTGCATAAATAAGCCGTCCTGTTCCAAGCTTTATACGGTTTCCCACCGCCCTGTATGCTTCCTTTATAGAAAAACGTATCTCTCCAAATTCTCTTCTCTCTGTCCCTACTCCAATCGTTATCTCATACTGCTCGAACCCTATCAGCTGTTCCTTTAGCTCTGATAATATATCATTAATGCTGCCTTTGATCTTTTTTGACTTACTGTAGTCGTAATTAAAAAGGCAATATATATGAAGATTCTCCTTTTCACATATAAGTACTTCTTCTGCCGCTGGTTTTAAAATCCTCTCCACAGTAGCAACGATTTTATCAAATGTAAGCTTATCCTGCTTCTTGTCACTTTTGTTGTAATCTGCGTAGTCTAGTTTTATATCTATTCCCCGGTAAATCTCTCCCTCCATAGAAACCCTTGTATCCTGCTCGCCTGTCTCTGTTTCCTGTTCGATAATATTTTTAAGAAAGTCCCGCTTAATAATCTGCCTGCTTTCTGAAACTGTCTCATGCTGCTCCTTTCTTACAAGCAGCTCATTGTAAATTTTTTTCAGCACCTTATTAAGCTCATCTGCGTTAATAGGCTTAAGTATATAATCATCCACACCATACTGAAGCGCACGATGGGCATATTCAAACTCTTTATACCCGCTTACAACCACAAATTTTACCTCCTTGCGGCTCTGCTTTGCCATACTGATCATATCAAGACCATTAACTTTGGGCATACGGATATCTGTAATAACAACATCAGGTTCCCTGGCCCCTATGATCTCAAGCGCTGTCTCCCCGTTATCAACCACATCCATACACTCCATTGATAACTCGTCCCACCTGATTAATTTTTTTATCAACATTCCAATTCTATATTCATCATCTACAATCAGTACCTTCCATCTTTTTTCTGGCATCTTTTCTACCTCCCTGCTGCTAATTTTCTTTTAAAAAAAGCCTGTCAGAATTCTCCTATCAAAAATTCTAACAAGCTTATTGCTGCTGCATGCGGCTTGTGGAACATATGATAATTATACACAATCATATGTTACTACAAGTATACCACATCTTTTTATAATCGTCAACAAAAGTGTTCTATTCAAATATATCCTGGCATGCCTCTTTTATTGCCTCTGCTGTCATTTCATTTGTTATAAATACATTTACCATATGCCCCCGCAGCGCTCCAAGAATACTTTCAACTTTGCTGTCGCCAATCGCTACTCCTATTCTCGTTTCAATCCTCCTGATCTCATGATACGGCACTGCTATCGTCCTCTCATCCAGACTCAGGTCGCAAAGCTCACCGTTTCTGTCAATAATATGTGTACAAATATCTCCTACCGCGCCTTTTTGGGTCAGCTGCTCAATCTCTTCAGGCTTTAAATAGCCTGCGCGCGCCAGTGCGCACTGATTTCCAAACCTTCCCATTGTCATAATGGCGATATTTACCTGTTTGGCATGACGTAATACCTCCTGCATCGTGTGTTCCTTTTCAATCACACCTTTTGATTTTTCATTATCCACAATTGCTGGAAAAGGAAGCATATATCCGGCGCTGTTTAACATTTCAGAAAATACTTTTGTTATTTCAGATACATAGACATTTTTCTTTACATTACTTACTCCCCCGCACATTTGAACAGCAACAATATCCTGAAGATCCTCACGCCTGCTTAACGCTTTCACACATTCATATACAGTCTCCCCCCATGAAAATCCAATAACATCTCCGCTCCTTATAATACTGTCCAGATACCTTGCCGCAGCCTCTCCTACCTGACGCAGGGCTCCTACCTCCTGAACCTTTGGAACAATGATGACTCTGTCTAATCCAAAATACTTTCTTATACTGCGTTCCATTCTGCTCTCAGTCATAATGGGATCATTTATTTCTATCTTCACGATACCCCTGCGTCTGGCTTCATTTAATAACTTGGATATGTAGGGCCTTGATAAATCAACTTTTTTTGCAATATCATTCTGGCTGAAATTATGTTCGTAGTACAGACGGGCTACCTGAACGAGTAACTCTGTTTTTTCTATTTCTTTCCTTGATTCGCCGCTCATTTCTCTTTCATCCTTTATTCATTAGATTTTAAATATATTCACAAGAGTTACTTATTCTATAATATTATGCTCATGTGTTCCTTTTATCATAGCATGGTAATATTATTCCGTCAAGAAGCTCTGCCACCTGAAGCAGCCCTTCCTTATCCTCCTTATCAAACCTTCCAAAAACCGGGCTGTCAATATCCAGCACCCCCACAACCCTTCCGTCTCTATGCAGAGGAACCACAATCTCCGAGTTTGATGCACTGTCACAGGCAATATGCCCCGGAAACTCATGAACATTCTCCACAACCACAATCTCATCCTTTGCTGCCGCCGTGCCGCAGACTCCCTTCCCAAGGGGAATTTCCACACAGGCGGCCCTGCCCTGAAACGGCCCCAGAATCAGCCTTTCCTCCCCCATAAGATAAAAGCCCACCCAGTTAATATCGTCTAACGCTTCATTAAGAAGCGCCGACACATTCGCCAGATTTGCAGTTATGTAAGGAACCCCGTCTATCATTCCCTGAACCCGTACCTTCAAAAGTCGGTACAGTGCTTTCTTTTCTTTTGGATAAACATTTGGAAATTCTTTCATTACTTAAATCCCCTCTTTAACCTTTTTGCTGTTTACAGCCGTCTGTCATTTACACAAATCATAGCTCTCCGCTATCATACGCCTGATGTCCTTCGCAGGAACCGTTCCGTTAAGAATTATGGAATTCCAATACTTTTTGTTCATATGATAGCCCGGAACCACTGCCTCATATGCCTTCTGCCAGAAATCCCGCCACTGCGGGTCACACTTTACGTTCACCCATATGTGGCCCTCCCGTTCGTATATCCACGCAAAAATACGCTTGCTGGTGCGGATACGCATACATGTCCACATTTCATCACGGAAAGGATAATCTTCAAAAACCTCTGGAAATGTAAGGCAATACTGAATGACCTCCTGCCTTGTAATCATATCTGTTCCTCTTCCTGCTGCTTAACTTCAGCAAACTTTGCCTTCATTGTTGGATTTCCCCGGGTAAGCCTTTTTATCGTCAAATCCTCAGCCTTGTTATTGGCAAGACGAAGATTATTTTCAGAGGAAATGAGCGCCTCCTTCGTCTTCTGCAGATGCAAAATCGTCTTATCAATCTCCTCCACTGCTGTCTTGAACTTCCGGCTGGCAAGCTCATAATTCCTTGCAAAGCCTTCCTTAAATTTGTTAATATTTTCCTCGAAATGGGTAATGTCCACGTTCTGATTCCTGATAACAGCTAACTGAGCTTTATATTCCATAGAGTTCATGGCAGCATTTCTAAGAATTGTAATCATGGGAATAAAAAACTGGGGACGGATCACATACATCTTTGGGTAGCGGTGGGACTTGTCCACAATACCCGTGTTATAAAGCTCACTGTCCGGCTCTAAAAGAGAAACCAGAACCGCATATTCACAGTTCTTTTCCTCCCGATCCTTATTAAGCTCCTTTAAGAAATCCTCATTCTTTTTCTTAGTCGCAGTTTCATCCTGCTCGTTTTTCATTTCAAACATAATAGAAATGATTTCGTTTCCGTTCTCATCCGATTCGCGGTAAATGTAATCGCCCTTGCTTCCTGTCCTGACATCATTATCCTTTTCAAAATATGCGTTTTGGAAACCCGTTGCACGCAGGCGGTTAAACTCATTTTCACAGTGCAGCTCAAGACTCTCCCCAATCATTTTCGTGGACTGGCGGGCTTTGAAATCCTTATAATAAGCAACTTCCTCTTCCTTGAGCCTAAGCTTTTCCTCATAGCGCTCCTTGAGCGATGTTTCCATAAGCTTATGCTCTGTATCCTTTGACTGAAGCTGCATTTTAAGGGTATCACATTCCCTCTCCACTTTACTGACCGCCTCGGTTACGGCAAGCTGTCTTTTCGTCTCATCATTTTCGGCTTCCGTACGAAGTCTGTCTATCTCTCCTTCTAACTGGGCCTTCAGGCTTACAAGCTCTGCGTCCTTTTTCGAAAGCATTTTTTCAAGCTCTGAGACTGCTTCTGCCACAGCAAGCTTCCTGCCCGCCTCTTCTGCTTTAAGATGAGTTTCAAGGTCTGCTTTGAATAAAGCCTCGCGCTCTTTTATTTCCTTGTCAAATTCCTTATCGCGAACCTGCTTTACTATATCCGAAAAGCCGGACTCGTCCACCTTAAAAACCTTGCCGCATTGGGGGCATTTAATTTCCTGCATTTAGCTTTCTCCTTCCATCCAATGTTTATTTGCTGCCGGTCTTCTGTTAATGTTCTGCCGTTAATATTCCTTTGTCAGCTCTTCTACACCGTAAATTTCCTTAAAGCTCTGCAAATCCTTCTCATCTCTGATTAGCATAATGTCTGTAAACTTTCCTGTATGTGGATCTTTAAAGCCTGCCACCTGTTCTCCGGTGCAGATGCTGCAGCGCAAGATTGGCTTCTGGGTGGATGGGTCGTAGGATTTTTGTGTTGAATGCTTTTCTTGGTTGTTTTTAAATAAATGGAACATGTTATACCTCGGTTCTTTGATATTCCGGCTTTTTCTCTCTCAAAAGATTTTCTCAATTTTTTCAATCAGACTCAAATCAGCCGGAAGCCATTCTACTGACCAAAGCTCATCTTTTGTGAGCCATCTGGACGCCTCGTGCTCCTTTAAAATTAAATCACCAGATACAATACTGCATAGGAAGCAATGCATGGATAAATGAAAATCTGGATAATCATATTCTACAATGTCAATCAATTCCCCTACTGCTATTGTTGTATCCAGCTCCTCCTTAATCTCGCGGACCAAAGCCTCCTTAGGAGTCTCATTTTCCTCTATCTTTCCTCCTGGAAACTCCCAGCCGTCCTTGAATTCACCATAGCCGCGCTGGGTTGTGAAGATGCGGTTTTTGTCTTTGATAATAGCGGCCGCTACCTTTACTGTTTTTTTATTCTTCATCTGCAATGTATTATCCTCCGTATATCATTTGCATAAGTTATTTCGTAAAATATTCGTAAATATCATTTCTAACACTGTGCTCTAGTTTCATTTGAAAGTTCATAATAGGAAGTTCCTGTCCCCTGTCATTTTGTATAGTTGTCTCTTTCCAGGTGATAGGCTCCACTCTGCCCATAAAATTTTTCTATAACTTTTAAGTGCCTGCTTTGCAATCTGTTCTCTATGAACTAGAAATAAAGCCTTCTGTGGGCTCTCTTCTCGAAGTGCAAATGCAGAGGCAAATGTTTTTCCTGTACCAGTTGCAGAGATCAGTAATGCTCTTTCAGCACCATTTTTTCGCAGTTTTGCTAAATTATTAAGCTTTGCTATCCTTTTTTGTTCTTTTACTAATTCATATTTTATTCGATAGCTATTTATAAAATCATCATATGGTTCACAGAATTTAGAATTCCATAGCAAATTATATTCTTCAATAATCTGTCTTGTATATTCCCCATATTCCGTTGACACCATGCATAATCAACCTGTCTTTAGTTTATCATGGATTTTTTTATCATACAATTATTTTTATAACCCCTTTTTCAACTCCAAACGGCGGTAAGGGGGCATGTTGGGAATATTATAAACCAGAAAGGCTGCGTTGGCAAGTATAACAGAATGTTTCTTGACCATTGAAAATAATGGTCTAAAATCAAGAGATAAACCAATGAATAATTCAACAAAAATTTATTTTCGAACTATTGACAACAAAAATAGACTGGGATATTCTATGGTCAGTCGAACAGAACGGAGGAATAAGTATGAATGAAGAAATCAAAGTTCATCCGATTAAATCATTTAAAGATTATGGACTGGCAAAACGGAACTTTGAGGAATTGACAAAAAAAATCAGTTCGTTACAGTTAGATTTGGAATTGGATGATGAAGAAACGCCTAAACTAGAGAGCGGAATTGTGAAGATGGAACAAAAGTTAGAGGAGCAGAAAAAGCATATTACTGAGTTTATAAAAGTACAGGAAAACTACGATTCTAAGTATTTAAGCAGTAATCTGGATTATTTGCTGAAGAGGCATGGCCTGCGGATTTCTGACCTTGAAGAGTTGTTGGGCGTGAGCGCGGGGTATGTTTCCAGAACTGTGAATCCGGATTCAAAGAAAAGATTGTCTGTGGATATTGTTTGGAAAATATCAGCAATTTTTCAAGTTAATGTTGATGATCTTTTAAATACTTATTTTCAGATTCCTACCCAATCTCTATATGATGTAATTGCTTTTTTTAAGAAATTAAAGCAGGAGACGGATGAAACAACAATTCATTGGAACAATCAAGGAAATAAGAAAGAAAATCATGTAGGAATGTTTTTCAGAAAATTAGATGAAGAGGGACTGGACGGAACAAAGAGGTATAAGTGCGCTCCGGATGGACATGCAAATGAAACAAAGGCAGTAGGACTTACGGATGACATTTTTTCCGTAGAAACCAGCATAGGTGAACTTTATCTTTTACCACTTGAAAATCAATTTGGTGAAAAGGGATATGAACTGTATCGTTATACAGGCCGTGAGGATTATAATCAAAACTACTATGATAGTGATGGCCCCGACCTAGAGTTGATTTGCTCAACTTTTGATGATAAGAGTAATACATTGAAAGGGAAATGTGATGAACTTTTTAAATCTGTCAAGTTACATGAGTCAGATTTTGTAATATCTGAATCGGCAAAAAGTTTGATCGATAGATATTTAAATCCTAAAAGGAACAATGCGGATGGCTTTATGAACATACCAGACGGCATTGACGAAGAACTGCCCTTTAATTGAGGAGGTGTTATGAATGGAAAGGATAAAAACCAAAGGGGTAATCAAATGCCCTTGCTGCAGAAAGGGGAAGATTTTAGCATATGAAGATGCTGCAGGAAAATCCTCTATTCAATGTAGCAAATGTCATACATTTTTACTGGTGGATTATGATAAAATGACTGCAGATCCAACTTTGCGGGAAAAAGAAGTTTACAAAATGGTTGTGAATGAATAAGGGAATATTTGCTGACTGAGCAACAGGGCGTCATATAGGACAGCCACTAATAGCCAGAGCAAATTATTGGGATAGGGTATAAACTCTGCCAGATAATTTGTTCTGGCTATTTTATATGTGCAAACAGGATATGGGACAAGCCATGCAGATAATATTTAGATTATTATGAGAAAGGATGAGATGAATATGGGAAACTACATTATTCAATTGTTGGGAGGGGTTGATAAATTTCTATCTGCGCTGATTGTATTCATGGTAATAAATTACATAGCAGAAATGCTTCTTGTGATCGTGGGGGAAGAAAAGAGTTCCAATGTGTTTTTGCTAAAGAATATGTTTAAGAAAGCAGCGATATTTATTTTAGTGATTATCTCCAACATTGTAGGCACAATTATTGAAAGCAGTTATACAATTCGGACGACAGTTATTCTGTTTTATATTTCAAATGAAGGGCTTGCTATATTAAAGAATATCAATCGGCTTGGAGTGCCGCTTCCTCAAATATTGGTAAAGATACTAAATCAGATAGGGGATGAGGAATAACATTCAAGCGGGAAAACAAAAAGGCCGGAAAACCGCTTGTAGCGTCCGACTTTTTTTGACAAAATAATCACACGGAGTACTGCCATAACGGGTAGACGGTCAGTCCTTCTTCGCAGAGGGACTATCCCTCTGACAACGGGTAAAACCTGGGAAAGGAGGGATTGCTTTATGAGTGACTATGAACTGCTGACGGTTGTTCTGATGATTCTTGGAATCATCGTGTCGATTTTGATAGCATACATAAACCACACAAAAAAGTAACCGCCCTCGGCCAAAGGATACGGTTACTTTTTTAGCAACTAATTTCTAAGGGCTAACCGTCTATCGGCAGTATTCCCTTTTTGTATTTTCATTGTAACAGATTCCCCTGCATCTGTCAAACGCTGCGGGACCCCTGCCTCCCCGCCGTTTTTCCACAAATCTCCCAATAAAATATATACTGCTGCATCACCCCTTCAAATCCCCGATACCTCTCCTTCGGAAACCTCCCTCCATAATGCTTCTCCGCCGCCTGCAAAATATGCGTATCCACCGGAAATGCCTCCAGCTTATGAAGTCCGAACAGGCAGATACAATCCGCCACCTTCTTCCCCACGCCATACAGCTTCAAAAGCTCCGCTCTGGCCTCCTCATACTTCATTCCGGAAAGCAGACTAAAATCAACCTCCCCATTCACAACACTCCTGGCCGTCCGTACTACATACCTGCTCCGATATCCCAGGTTACATTTCTTTAATTCATCCTCATGAAGCCCCGCAAGCGCCTCCGGCGCAGGAAATGTATAATACTGCTCTCCCCGGAAATTCACCCGCTCTTCTCCATACCTCTCGCATAGATTGCAGATACATTTTCGGATTCTCTGAATATTATTCTGCTGGGAAATCAGAAATGAAGCCGTCATTTCCCATAAATCCTGCCTCAAAATCCGAATCCCGCATCCTGCCCTCACGGCATTTACAAGATACCTATCCTCCGGGTCCGCCTGTGCTATGTATGCCCCATAGTCCTTCTCCAAGTCAAAATAATTCCTCCAGAAGTCTTCAAATTCCTCCTCCTGACAGAAAAAAGTACATTCCTTCCCCTTCTGCCTGACTTCCAGATATCTTCCTGAAGCAATTATACCATATGTATTTTCACCTGTCCTATCCATACGGAAACACTGTCCTGAATTGCATATCTGGCCTATATCAAAGTAATCTATCGTTCGTTTAATCATCCTGTTATCTCCATAGTAAATTTGTCTTGACAGAACTATATTTTAGTTTACCACGTATTTCTCTATCTCTCAATTCATTTTCATCTGACGGTTATCCGTCCAAATCCTGCTTGACGAATCCGGCAAAAGCGGTCAAAATAAAAACAGACCATACATAAAGGAGCATACTTATGTTTTTCAGAAAAAATGAACGATTATTCCGCAAGGTTTCCCAATATCTTAATAAATATCTCACCGATGAACCTGCAGCGGCAGCCCGTCCTCTTCCACAGTCCATTCCCAGTCCTAAGTCATCTTGTTCAGGCCAAACCGGTTCCCTTCCGGCAGCCTGCCTGTATGAGGATGCTGCATGTATGTCTCCCGCTCCGGCTGACGTTGCGCAGTTTATTGATAATAATTACTCTGATATGAGTTTTGCGGCAAGGCTGAACTTGTACATGCATGAGCGTGATATTACTACCGCCATGATTTATAAGCGCAGCTTTATTGACAGAAAGCTCATTTCCAAGATTACAGCCTCTGCTGATTATCATCCGTCAAAACAGACGGTATTTGCCCTTTGTATTGCACTGCGCCTGAATCTTAAAGAAAGTGAGGGCTTCCTTGAGCTGGCAGGCTTTACCTTTAACCGCAGCAAAAAATATGACCTGATTATCAAATTCATGCTTGAAAATCAGGTCTATGATATAGACAAAATCAACGATATTTTATTTCGCTTTCACGAGTCCTGTTTCGGACAATAGCCTATTTTACCTCCTTCATGGCTTCCTCAAAGAGACAGGTTTCTTCCTCATCATCCCAGGTGCCGTCATTAGCCCTCATGAATCCAATAACCTTATCCATTGCCCGGAAGGTGGAGCCTACGCCTGCACTAGTGGGGCTGTAGGAGGCGGTCATGCAGGGGCGGATTCCCAGGGAATCTGCCTCGGAAACTGCATCTATGTTGGCGCCGAGAAACATAAACTTCCACTTATACACATCTCTCTGCCGCTCAATCATTTGCCGTACCTGCGGCTTCGTGTACTCTCTGCTTGCATTTTCGTAGCCGTCTGTTGTGATAATTACAACGACATGCCCCGGCCTGTCCTCCTCCCTTGTCTCGGCCAGCCTTTTTCCTACCTGGGTGAGGGTTCTTCCCGCCGCATCTAAAAGCGCCGTACAGCCTCTGGCATAATATTCCTTCTTTGTAAGCCTCTTCACCTCTGATATCGGCACATGGTCATAAACTACCTCATACTCATCATCAAAAAGCACCAGCGTAACCGCTGCGTCACCCTCTTCCCCCTTCTGTTTTTCAATAAGTGAGTTAAAACCGCCGATTGTTTCCTCTGTCAAAGGCTCCATCGAACCGCTTCTGTCCAAAATAAATACAACCTCTGTTAAATTCTGATTCATAAAACTGTACTCCTTTCATTTTTTTGCCTGCTGCAGTTATCAGCCGACTTTTACCTTACGAAAAGAATACGCTAAACATATAATAAAATGGTCGCTTTTCAGGCGACACCCCGCGCTGTCTGAAAAGCGGCCATAAAATCTGCCGTAACGCTGGCCGGCTATAGCTATACCTCCTCACACGGAAGCGTAAATCCCCACTGTGCGCGTATCTGATCCATGAGCCTCATAACACGCAGCGTTTCACTGTGGGGCATTTCCGGACATTCTATTTCTCCGGCTTCAATAGCCCTTACGCAAGCCAGCACCTCATATTCATAGCCATTGATCTGCTCCGGCACTGGGATGCGCTCCTTAAAATTGCCTTCCTTATCATATATCAGGATATCCTTTGGATTATTAATTTCCTGGATTTCCATATAACCTTCATCTCCGCTCACAACTGCCCTGCAGTCTGTGCGGGCGCTCATATTACTGTAAAGAACTGCCATCTTCCCATCTGTAAAGGTAAGGGTAATGTTGTTCATCTGATCTACGCCGGACGGCAGAAATACTGCTGTGGACGCTACATCTGTAACCTCCTCATGAAACAGCATAAGCGCCGATGTAATGGCATACACTCCAAGGTCAAGAAGGGCTCCTCCTGCAAGCTCCGGACGGACCATACGCGGAACATGCCGGAGGGAATGCCCCAGATTTGCAGTCATTGAGCTTACCTCTCCTATGGCTCCGTTTTCTATCAAATCATTTATAATTTTCCGGCTTGGCATATATCTGGGCCAGATCGCCTCTGTAAGAAGCAGCTTCTTTTCTTCTGCAAGCTTAATAAGCTCCTCCGCCTGGGCCGCATTTACAGTAAATGCTTTCTCTAACAGCACATGCTTTCCATGCTCTAAACAGAGCTTTGCATGGGCATAGTGGTGGGAATGGGGCGATGCCACATAGATAAGCTCCACCTCCGGATCCTTTACAAGCTCCTCATAGGAGCCGTATGCTTTTTCAAAATCCCACTTCCTGGCAAAATCCTCTGCACGGGAAAGCTCCCTTGAAGCCACTGCGTATTTTTCGATATCTGCCATCCCGGCATCAATGATTCCTGACACTGCCTTTGCCATACTGTTAGCGATATTTCCTGCCGCCAAAATTCCAAATTTCATTCTCCTGTCCCTCACAATCGTATTTATTTTTGATTCTTTTAACATTTCCTACTATCATAGTTCTAACACACGCTTAACGCACGCGTGCGTTAAAATCAATTATTTTAATCCGACATGTTCTGTTAACATAACGTTAAATCATGATTTCTCTATCTCCTTCCTCCCAAGCCTAACCTCTTCCATTTCCTCTGCCAGCTCCTTATCCATATGGTTAAACAGATAATTCTTCCCGCTCTCTCTTCTTTTCTCATATTCTTCCCTGATTAAATGCTTTGTAATTTCTACCTCTTCACGAAATTCTCTTGCCGATATAAGCTTTCCCCCCTGTCCCAGCGTCACCACCTGCTCCACGCCATCGGAGGTTACAACAGTCACATGATATTTCCGCCCAATCTCATGAACCACCTTTTCAATATACTGATCCGCCGTCTCTGCCTCCTTCGTATAAACCACATGGATATTATGATATTTCTGAATTTCCAGGGCGTATCCTTCCACCTTATAAGCGTCAAACACAAGGATCACTGTACACTTTTTAAAGCCCTGATAATTACACAGGACATCCATCAGCTTATTTCTCGCGGCCTCAATATTCACCCTTGCAAGTTCCTTTAAATCCTCCCATGCAAAAATTACATTATAGCCGTCCACCAGCAGATATTCCTGAAGCCTTTCCTCTTTCCTTCGGCGCCTTTGTTCCGGCTCTCCCATAACCTTTCTGGGGCCTGTGCTGTTTTTCCTTTCAATCTTTCCATATGTACGGATAAAAATCTCCTCAAGCTCCTTTTCCTCCTCCCTGCTAAAGGAGCCTGCTGCTCTTCCCATACTGGGTTTTCGCAGACCTCCATCTAGATCTGCCGCCGGACCGGACTGCTTCCTTCTCTTTTCAAGCTGGTTTTCCAGATGCATGTAGGAAGGTACTTCATTCCAGGGCACATGAAATCCTGCCCCATGGGCGCAGAATACAGAGCCCGCCGGATTCTCCATATCCCGTTCCGGATCATACCCGCTCTCTGAAATAACCTCCTCTGCATTATGACAAGGCGCATATCTTCTGTAAGTACAGGATAATCTTCCGCTTCCCTTCGTATAGCCCGCAACCTCCAGCTGATAATCCCGCATGCATGACACTGGAGCATTTCCTGTAAGCACAGACATCTCTCCCTCTGTTTTTGGAGGTTCGAATTCCCCGTGCATCCTCTGAATGTCCGTAAGGGCACGTCCCACCATTCCTGACGGCACCTCCAGACGGAAATCATAATAAGGCTCCAAAAGCACACTCTCTGCCTGCATAAGTCCCTGCCGGACGGCCCGGTATGTTGCCTGTCTAAAATCACCGCCCTCAGTATGCTTAAGATGTGCCCGGCCCGCCGCGAGGGTAATTTTCAGATCCGTAACCTCTGCCCCCACAAGTACACCCCTGTGGGGCTTTTCCAGTAAATGTGTCAGAATCAGCCGCTGCCAGTTCTTATCCAGCATGTCCTCGCTGCAGTCCGTATCTACAGTCACGCCGCTTCCAGGAGCCCCGGGCTCTAAGATCAGATGAACCTCCGCATAGTGCCTCAAGGGTTCAAAATGCCCCACTCCTTCCGCCGTTTTCCCAATGGTTTCTTTATAGACAATGTTTCCGGTGTCAAAGGAAATCTCTGTTCCAAAACGTTCCTTTACAATGCTTTTTAAAACCTCTGTCTGCACCTCTCCCATCAGCCGCACATGTATTTCCTGAAGCTCCTCATTCCACACGATCCGAAGCATGGGATCTTCCTCTTCCAGCTCCTTAAGCTTCATAAGCATCGTATGGGCATCGCACCCTTCTGGAAGCTCTGCGCGGTAATTCAGCACTGGCTCCAGTATAGGGGTAACCATATTCGTTTCCGCGCCCAGGCCCTCTCCCGGGTATGTATGGGTAAGACCCGTCACCGCACAGACCTGCCCTGCCCGGACCTCCTTTGCCATCTCGTATTTTTCGCCGGAATAAATGCGTATCTGGTTAACCTTTTCCTCCCATTCTCCGTCACTCTTCCGACCCTGGGACAATATGTCCTTCACCTTAAGAGAGCCGCCCGTTAACTTGATATGGGTCAGCCGCTCCCCCTTCGCATCTCTGGAAATCTTGTAAACTCTCGCTCCAAAGGGTTCTTCTTTTCCGCTCTCATTCTGCCCGGCTCCTTTTGTATATTCCTGAAGGCCCTCTAAAAGCTCCCTAACTCCCTGAAGCTTAAGCGCGGAGCCAAAATAGCAGGGAAATACTTTTCTTTCCTCAATCAGCTTTGCAATTGTATCCTTTTTTAAGCAGTCATGGTCCAGATATTCCTCAAGCGCCTCATCGTCACATACAGAGCACTCCTCCCATAGTGCCTCTGTCCTTACATCAAAGGCAATACAGCCCTCATCCAACTTACTCTTAAGTTCCTCTAACAGCTTCCCCCTGTCCGTGCCCGCCTGATCCATCTTGTTGACAAATAGAAACACCGGTATCCTATATCGTTTTAAAAGATTCCACAGTGTCCTCGTATGCCCCTGTACTCCATCCGCGCCGCTAATTACAAGCACCCCGTAATCCAGTACCTGAAGCGTACGCTCCATTTCTGATGAAAAATCCACATGCCCCGGGGTATCGAGAAGAGTTATGCCCATATCACCAGACTTAAGCTCTGCCTGCTTGGAAAAAATGGTGATTCCTCTGCTCCGCTCCAGAGAATATGTATCTAAAAAGGCATCCCCGTGATCCACCCGGCCAAGCCTTCGTATGCTGCCGCACAGATACAGGATACTCTCTGATAATGTTGTTTTTCCGGCATCCACATGAGCCAGCAGAGCAATACAGACATGTTTCTTTTGGCTATTTTTAGATATTTTTTCCATCAAAAATACCCCTTTCCGAAAACCTGTGACCATCAGCAGAGAGATACTTCTGCGTATATGCACACACTGCAAAGCATTTCCCGCATAAATCTGTTTCAATACCTGTTGCTTCAGACATAATTTCCACCTGCTTTTTATAGCATTTTTCTACATCTACAAGCTCTTCTCTCTCCATACCTGCTTTCCATAACGTCCCCTGAAGGGCCTGTGTGGGACAGTTTTCCACACACAGTCTGCATGCTCCACAATGGGATTCGTCTACCGCCTCATCACATTCAAGAGGCGCATTTGTAAGCAGTGAGGAAATCCGCACGGCTGAACCATATTGAGGTGTTACTAATAAATTATTCTTTCCGATCCACCCAAGCCCCGCCTGAACAGCTACGGTTTTATGGGGAAGCCGGGAACGGTTATCCTCGCTGACCTTTACACGGTCTGTCGTCTGGGCATATGCTTCAAATCCAATGCCTGTTAAATATTCTTCTCCTGCTGTGATGATTTCATTTAGTTTTTTATTCAGATCATAATACAGGTGATAGTATTCCACAGTAGGCGCATTTTTAAGATCCATAATAACCTTTTTAGGAAGCGGGACAGCCACTGCAATACCTATTTTAAATTCACAGTCAGGGATACTGCTCATATCACCAATCCCAACCAGGCCGGCGTCGTGATTATATAATATTTTTTTTAGTCTTTCGGTTCGCTCTGTCATTTCAAATTTGCACCCCCATTTACATCCAAATCAGTCCTTTAAAAATATAAACTCTTTTTCAGAGGACAACTCTTTTTCAAAATGATACCCCAGCCTGTTAAATTCCTTAATTCCTTCCGGCTCCCGGATACTGTTCTCAGCCATAAACCTTACCATCTCGCCCCTAGCCATCTTCGCCAGTGTCCCCTTTTGAATAATCTTATCTCCTCTTAACTCTCCGAACACACAGGTAATATAGGTATCCTGTGGATCCAGATATTTCTCTATGCATCCGGAATATTCTTTTGAAGCAAGATTAATAATCGTGACCATAGTCTTATCAGCCGCAACTTCCTCATAAATTTTTCCTTTCCAGAAGTCATACAGATCCTTCGTGCCATTTACTTTTGCCTTTGCCTGCATTTCCAGGCGGTAAGGCACTACTCCGTCAAAGGGCTTAAGAACGCCATAGAATCCTGAAAGAATCCGCAGATGGCTCTGGACATACTTACATTCTTTTTCCGTAAATACTTCCGGCGCCATATACCGATACTGGATTCCTTCGTAGGAAAGCAGAGCCGGGGTCGGATTTCTGTCAAGCCTCATGTCCTTAAGTCTATCGAAGTTAAGCCTGGCGAGCTTCTCATTACATCCCCACAGCTTCTGCACCTCTAAAAAGGAAAGAGCCTGTACCCATTGCAGGAGCCTTTCCGTATCCTCCAAAAAAACAGGCATAGACTTGTATGGAAGGATATCTGTTTTTACATTCATCTTCTTTGCAGGAGAAATTATAATTTTCATTGCCCTTTCCCTCCTCATTGCCGATCCCCATCCGGGCATCCTGTAATATATGTCCTGGGGACATCCCTATTATAGCCTTTATATAAAGCAAACACAACTACCCCTCGCAACTTGTACTAATTTTCCCCTATTTTTTCTGGCATTTTGCCTCATTTAATTTTCTCCAATTAATGGTAGAATAGCCACAGACAACAAAATACTTTTCAGGAGGCAAGGATACATTATGGGAATTGTATTTAATGACACTGCAAAAACAATTACACTACACACAAAAAATTCATCCTATCAGATGAAAATAGGAAACTTAGACTATTTACTGCATCTGTATTACGGACCCTCAATCTGCGATACGGACATGTCCTATCAGATTATGCAGTATGACAGAGGCTTTTCCGGAAATCCTTATGAATCGCGGAATGCCCGTACCTTTTCACTGGACGCCCAGCCCCAGGAATTTAGCACACAGCAGCAGGGGGATTTCCGCACTGCCAGCATTGAGGTGGTAAACAGTGACGGAAGCTATTCCTTCAACGGAAAAGCAGTAAGCTATAAAATTACAAAAGGAAAATACAGCCTGGAATCACTTCCGGCTACATTTGCAATAGAAACCGACACCGCTGATACCCTTGAGGTCACCTTATTTGACGATGTAAGTAAAGTAGAGGTCACTCTTTTATACGGCGTATTTGAAGAGGCAGATATCATTACCCGGGCCGTAAAGGTGAAAAACCTGGGAAATGCGCCTGTCCACTTAAAGAAAATCATGTCTGTATGCCTGGATTTCTTAAACGGTGCCGGCATGGATCTTGTAAGTCTTCCAGGGCGCTACGGACAGGAACGGCAGGTGGAAAGACAGCATATGAACCACCACATTCATACTATCGGAAGCGTCCGGGGCTCCTCCAGCCACCAGCAGAATCCCTTTGTGATTCTCTGTGACAAAGACGCGGCAGAGGATTATGGCAGATGCTACGGGTTTTCACTTATGTACAGCGGCAACTTTCTCACAGAGGCCGAGCTTGACCAGTATGATCAGCTAAGGCTTGTTATGGGAATCCACCCGAAGCAGTTTGTTTACGAAATAAAGCCACAGGAGGTCTTTGAGGGGCCTGAGGTTGTTATGGCATTTTCCGAACACGGCTTTACTGGACTTTCCCACCTGTATCATGATTTTTACCGCACTAACCTGTGCAGGAGCAAATTTGTCACAGAGGTGAAGCGCCCGGTTCTCATCAACAGCTGGGAGGCGGCCTTTATGGATTTTGATGATGTAAAGCTTGTAAATATTGCAAAGGCAGCCAAAAATATGGGGGTCGATCTTCTTGTTATGGACGATGGGTGGTTCGGAAAGCGTGATGATGACAACAGCGGCCTGGGGGACTGGTTTGTAAATGAAGACAAAATCAAGTGCGGCCTCCACAAGCTGGTAGAGCAGATAAATGAGCTGGATATGAAGTTCGGTATCTGGTTTGAACCGGAAATGGTGTCCGAAGACAGCGACTTATACCGTATGCATCCCGAGTGGGTCATGCAGATCCCGGGACGCCACGCCGTAAGGAGCCGGAACCAGCTTGTCCTTGACATGAGCCGCAAAGATGTACAGGATTATCTGATCGAAAAGATAAACGCTATACTTGACGATGCGGATATCTATTATGTAAAATGGGACATTAACCGCTCTCTTACTGATATCTGGTCAAATGAGCTGCCGGGTGAATATCAGGGTGAGGTATACCACCGTTATATCCTGGGTCTTTACCATGTCATGGATGAAATTATTAAGACACACCCGGATATTCTTTTTGAAGGCTGCTCCGGCGGAGGCGGCCGGTATGACGCTGCTATGCTTCATTACTATCCCCAGTACTGGGTAAGCGACAATAATAACCCTATTGACAGGTTAAAGCTCCACTATGGAACCTCCTTCGTGTATCCCACCTGTACAATGGGCGCGCACATTTCCGACAGCGGAAAATTCGTGCCTATTGAGACAAAGGCTGTTGTCGCCATGTGCGGAACCTTCGGATATGAGCTGGATGCAACCCACTTAAATAAAAAACAGCAGAAAATCTGCAGAAAGCAGAGTAATTTATTCCGCAAGTATTATCCTATTATTTTCAAGGGCGATTACTACCGACTTACGAATCCCTTTGAGCCGGGAAATATGACTGCGTGGATGCACGTATCAAAGAATAAAAGAGAGGCACTTTTAAGCGTGGTTGTCACAAACCTCACCTGCAACGGGCCCCAGGAATATATAAAGGCAAAGGGACTTAAGCCGGATGCCCTCTACCGGGTAAACGGCGGAGATGAGATCCGCTCCGGCTCCGCACTCATGAATGCAGGATTCCCGATTCCCCGGGAGGTTCCAGAGTATAGTTCCTTTCAGTTTTATCTTCGGATGGTGAAATAGTAGAAAAGAGAATACCAGAGCCTGCAGGATACTTTCATATCTATCCTGCAGGCTCTGTTTCTCTCTATACAACCGCCTCTATGATACGTTTACCATTCACTTCTATTTCACGGACGCCAATCTGTTTTTTCTGATTAAAATTAAAGCTTAGCATATAGCCTGTCTGCAGTCCATAATCTGACAGATAGTCCGCCAGCTGGCGCTCTCCCCGAAGATTATATTCATTTCCTCTCCAGATCTTCGTCTCTATTACAAACTGCTCGCCCTGATAGTCAACGATAATGTCCGTCCTCCCCATGCTCCGGGTACGGGCCTCTACATAATAATTTCCCGTTCCATTAATAATAGGACGCAGATAAAGCAGAAAATACCGCCGTCCCTCTTCCTCCAGAAATTCTTCCTTTCTGTTTCCATACAACTCATGAAAGTGGAGCACAAATTTTTCCAGAATTCTCCCCATATCCAGATGTCCGTCCTCTCGGATAAATAGATTCTTATCCCGCAAAGACGCTTTATACATATCCGAAGATTTAAGCTCATCCAGGGAAAGAAAATGATTATACAGCAGCGTGTCAAAAATACGGTTTGCCGGTATTACCTTCCCATCCTCATTTTTCACAAATCCAAACATCACGGCAAGGCCAATCACCTGATTTGTCGGATTATATGTGACGGGCTTCCCGAAGAAAAGCAGCTCTTTCAGCATCTGCTCCAGCTCCGGATAATCTGCCAGCTTACCGATCAGCGATTCAAAGAGCGAATTGCTTTCTGTCAGTAATAAGCGGACAGCTGTAAGAAGCCCCTCCTTTGTCCACACAGTTTTACCATCTATTATTTTACACAGCCGGGATACGAGATAAGGATACCCAGACGTATAGTCATGCAGAAGCTCTGCCATTTTCAAAATATTCATACCCGTATGATGATCTGTCTCATACTCATCAAGCATCCTTTTAATTCTGTCTCTGGACAAGCTCATATCTACTTCAAAGTCAGCCGCAATATTCCACGGACTGTTCATTCTATGATCCGCTTCGCTTCGGATCTTTCTTTTAAGATTCTTAATATCATATACCCCTGCGAGGATAACAGACTGGAAGGTAACCAGTCCCTTTGTATCTCTTTTCAGATAATAGCTGCGAAGCTGTGCAAGAAAGTCCAGGAATACCTGGTTATTGGATGCGCTGTCCACCTCGTCAATCATCAGAACCACCGGCTTAAAGCTGCAGCCGCAGACACTCTGCAGATGCCGGAATAATGTCATAAGACTATAATCTCTCTCCTCATTTTCTGCTGTATCCCAGAGCTTCTCCAAAAGCGCTGCCATACCAGGCATATTTTCTGCATGATGACGCCTCATTTCCTGTAAAAACAATTCAAGAAAGGCAATAGAAAATGTGTGCTCATCTTCAAAAGAAGCGCTGCCAAGATCCTGAAAATCAAGACTTATCACAAGGTAGTCTCCGGCCAGCTCTTTTTCCAGCGCTGTCAATGTGGTGGTCTTCCCATACTGACGGGCGCGGCTTATGCTAAAATACGCCCCGGCCTCCACCATTGCACGTATCTGACCAATACAGCCGGACATATCCGCCATATAATGTTTTTCAGGTATACATGGTCCCGTCACATTAAATACCTTTCCCATTGGATGCTCCTTTCCTGATTATCGTTCTTATGTATCTTCATTGAATCCATTATAATCCTGAAATGCAGAACTCGCAAGCGTTATCCCTATCTGTGAAAATCCCGTGAAAACATGATGTTACTGTTCACACAGGACTTTGCATTTACTGCAAAGTCCGTAAGAAAGTGATTCAAGAGTGCAAAAATCCCATTGCCGAAGGCAATTTTAAATGGATTTTTGCAGGTTACTGTGAACGGAGTGAACAGTAACAAAATCCCGGATCACCTTCCACGCCGGAAGTGCATTTCCGTCATAATCAAATAGCGCCTGGTTCGCCCACTCATTTCCGCAGGGGCCCGGATCATTCATATATTCAAGGGAGCTCACTGTAGCCCATCCGCTCCCGGCTATGGGAATCCATGCCGGTTCCCACCAGAAAAATCCTTTCCCGCGCCCATCCGGCACACGGCTGATTGTGTCTAACAAATCCTTTATAAAATCCGCCTGGCCTTCCTTCGTCATCGGATAGTCTATTTTTTCTACAAGATGAGGCTTCGTGGCATAGCCTTTGCGCTGATCCCCGGAAAGTCCTTCATACTCCCCATAATCCTCCATTGTATACCCCATAGACGTTTCCACTACAATCAAATCCTTATGATACCGGCAGGCAATATCCCTCATATTTTCCTCCAGCATTTTCATACTGCCATGCCAGAAGGGATAATAGGACAGGCCGATAATCTGGAATTCCTCCCCCCGTTTCATAAATTCATCAAACCACCTGCGGTAAAGCTCATTATTCCCGCCGTTATCCAGGTGGAGCATGACCGGAAGCTCTTTATAAACCGCACGCACTCCCCGGATACCGGCATTTACAAACCGGGCAATATTATCATAATCCGGAATTTTCCCCTCCGGCCAGAGAAGCCCATTGGTAAGCTCATTCCCGACCTGAGCCATCTTAAGCCTGATTCCCGCTTCTGTAAATGCCTTAAGCACATCCCTGGTATACTCAAATACCGCTTCTTCAAGCTCTGTCACGCTGTACGAGGCCCATGCCTTGGGCTTTATCTGCTTCCCCGGATCCGCCCAGAAATCACTGTATTGAAAATTCAGCAATACTCCAAGTCCTGCCTCTGTCGCCCTTCCCGAAATCTCAAGAGCAGTCTCAAGGTCATTCCCACCTGCCCCGTAAGGTTTTCCGTCCTTCGAATACGGATCATGAAAGAGCCGCACCCGGATTGTATCCACATCATACCGCTTCATAAGCTCCAGAATTTCCGTCTTGATTCCTCCGTCATAATACCGGGCTCCAAGCCTCTCAAGCTCCAAAAGCGTAGACAAGTCCATGCCCTTTATAAAATTACTCATAATATTTTCCTCCCTGCCAGGTATAAATGATGGGCAGGGACAGCCGGTTACATTCCGCAGAACACAAAGCTAAATACCAGCTTCCCGCTTACATCCAAAAGATACTCCGGATGCGTAAGTGAACCCCAGCTGTCGTCTCCCGCGATTCCCATCTGGCCCTTTGCCGCCCGTACAACTGTATAGTGTACCTCCGGAAGTTCAAAGGAATGTGCTGCGTTTTCCATCTCATGAGGCGTATAGGGAAGCGCAGAGAAGCTCATAGGACCGTTTTCGGCAGTCATCATGAAGCGCATGCCTCTTCCCTTCCTGTCTGTAACCTCCGCGTACCTTACCTCCTCCTTATTGCCGCACTCCTGGGGGACAAGGTATTCTGCCATATTATCCTTGACGAGATTCTTATATATACCAAGCTTTGCACCCTTCTTCCTGTCTGCGTAGGTCTCTGCCGGACCAAGGCCGTACCATTTTACATGGTCATAATCTGCGCTAAGCTTAAACAGCATGCCGAACTCCGGCATATCACCCAGCTCCTTCACCGGATCATAGGAAAGTGTTGTCCTGATACAGCCATCGCCGAATACCTCGTAGGCCACCTGGCACTGTGCGGCAGGGGTTGTATTCAGATTATACGCAAAACCAACCAAAACACTGTAATCCCGTTCCTCAATCACCGGCTTACTAAGTGCAAACGCCTCCTCGCCTACAGATTTGTGAGAAAGATACATGCTTGCAAGCTTCCACTGCCCGTAGCGCACCGGCATCTGATTTCCGCAGTCATTATCTACAGGAGCGCGCCAGAAGTTCGGCTTCGGCCCTGTCATAAGCATCTCCCTGCCTCCATATTTATAAGAAACAAGTCCGCCGAACATAACGGAAAAAAGTGCCTCAAAATGTGTTCCCCTTACGCCGATATTATGTCCGCTTCTGATTACTGTAAGCTTCTCCTTACACGGCTCCTCTTCCTTTGCAATTTCATACACATACTGTCCAAATGCAATCTCATGGCCTCTCCGTGCCCAAATCGTATCCTCTTTTAAATGGAAGGAAACCGTAACCGCATATTCTCCCACACATGTCTCTTCCTGAACCGGAAGTACATAGGTTTCTTCACTTAAAGGCGCTACATGAGTATCAAGCAGGGACTTTCTTATGACATGTCCGTCCCTCTCTACAGTCACCCGGCACTCGAAGGTATCCGTATTCAAAAACAGATTCTTATTAATAATCCTGACTTCTGTTTTTCCTACCTCCGCCGTAATATTCTGGTAGTTAAACTTTACCTCCTGCATCTTCGGAGATTCTTCCCTGTTTCCGTAAACAATTCCATTTCCGCTGAAATTATAGTCTGTGGGACGCTCGCCGAAATCTCCGCCGTAGGCCTGAAACTCCTTTCCATACCTGTTCTTTTTGTAAATAGACTGGTCAATATAGTCCCAGATAAAGCCTCCCTGGTACAATGGCTCTGTATCTGCCAAATCTGTATATTTATGCATTGCCCCGCAGGAATTTCCCATGGCATGAGTATACTCACAGCAGATAAAGGGCTTGCTTCTGTCCTTTGCCAGAAATTCCTTTATTTTTTCTACGGAGGTGTACATCTGGCTCTCCATGTCGCTTGTATCATTATATCTTCGATCCCAGAACACTCCTTCATAATGGACAAGGCGTGTGGGGTCAAGCTTCCTGAAGAGCTGTGACATTTCATAGATATCCCTTCCGCCGAAGGATTCATTTCCGCAGGACCAGATTAAAACAGACGGATGGTTCTTGTCTCTCTGATAAATAGAATTTACACGGTCAAGCATCATATCAAGCCACTCCGGCTTATCATTTGGGACAATCTCCGAATAATCGCCGGTATCCTTTGCAAGATCCCAGCTCCCGTGGGATTCCAGATTAGTCTCATCAATCATATAAAGGCCGTACTCATCGCAGAGCCTGTATATGAGGGAATCATCCGGATAATGGCAGGTTCTGACGGCATTTATATTATTTCTCTTCATGGTTTCCAAATCCTGCCACAGCTCCGCTTCGCTTACATGACGCCCGTTTACCGCGCTGAATTCATGGCGGTTCACACCCTTGAACACAATCCTCTTTCCATTCAGCGTCATAATATGATCCTTCATCTCAAACCGCCTGAAGCCTGTCTTCTCGGGAATCACCTCCATAAGCGTCCCTAAGCCGTCATATACCTCCAGCGTCAAATCATAAAGCGCCGGCTCTTCTGCGCTCCAAAGCTTCGGATTTTCCACAATCCATGAATAAGAGACCTCACTCCCGGCTTCCTTTTCCTCTTCAAATATAACTGTTCCATCCTTTGCAAGCCTGAATACAATCTTTCCGGCAGTCTCCTCCTCTGCCGCCATTTTAAGGGAAACCGTAAGCTTTGCCTTTTCAAACGTCTCATCCGGGACAGCCTGAATCGTCATATCACGCACATGCACCCTCGGAACCGTATAAAGATATACATCCCTGTAAATACCAGAGAACCGGTAAAAATCCTGATCCTCACACCAGCTTGAGGACGTCCACTTGAACACCTGTACCGCAAGCTTATTTTCCCCATCCTTCACATATTCCGTAAGCTCAAACTCCGATGGGGTAAAAGAGTCCTCACTATATCCCACAAATCTGCCGTTAAGCCAAATCGCAAGTCCGCTTTCTGCTCCCTGTAAAGAAATAAAAAGCTGTTTTCCCTTCATTCTCTCCGGCACCGTAAAATATTTTACATAGCTTGCCACCGGATTAAAAAATTCCGGTATCTCCCCAGGGTGGATCTCGTCATGCCCTTCCCATGGATACTGCGTATTCACGTACTGCGGCACATCATATCCCTCCATCTGGATATGCGCCGGTACATGAATATCCTCCCAGCTCATGCAGGAGTACTCTTCCTTCTCGAAGCCCTTAACCGAAGCCTCGTAATTCCTTGCATAATGGAACTTCCAAAGCCCGTTAAGGCTTTCCTTAAAGCTTTCGTATCCGGTCTCCATATCCATCACGGAGCTATAAAATTTATGGTCAGAATGAGCTTCAAGCCTCCTGTCGCAAAAATACTGCGGATCCCTTACCTTCCCAAAATCAAATGTATTCATCAGAACTTCCTCCTTTTATCCATCATTTTTTTCATTATAGTATACCTGGACAAAGGAAAGTGTAGTATGTTAAACTAAATAATATAAGATTTCGAAACTAATATAAAAATACTTGTACAGGAGGCTGCCATGCCGATACATTTTAGAAACTCTCCCGTCAACGAGCCATTTATCCTGGATTCTATAGGCAACCACTGGAGCCAGGACAGGGTGCTGCGCCCAAAGGGCTACCCCCTTTACCACTATCTCCATACAGAAAAAGGACAGGGGATTATTGACACACCGGGAAAAACCTACACTCTGAATGAGGGAGAAGGAATTCTTCTAGCCCCCGGCCTTCACCACACCTATACAAAGTGTACGGAAGAATGGCTTACCTCTTTTGCCACCTTTACCGGCACAATTGACAGCAGCATTGGAAAAATCGTTGGGAACCGCCAGGTAATTTTTATGGAAAAGGAGCAGGGCGTCCTGATAAGCGCCCTGATTGATTCTATTATGGATGACTGGGACATGCTTGTTTCTGACACCCGTGCTCTGTCTATCCGCTGCTACTGCCTGCTGATGCATTTCGCAGAC
This sequence comes from uncultured Lachnospiraceae bacterium, assembly GCA_949502235.1. GTDB lineage: Bacteria > Bacillota > Clostridia > Lachnospirales > Lachnospiraceae > CAPEBR01. The sequence goes on from CATBDC010000004.1 coordinate 103,463, forward strand.
AGCGTCCATACCCATTCTCTGGCTAAAGAGCCCTTGTACCTGCGGTATGTAGAGCCGGTAATAAAGGAGATTGAAACACATTTTAGCTCCCCCGAGCTTACTGCTGCAGGCTTAAGCGCACAGGTCTACATAAGCCCCCAGTATCTCTCCCGGCTGTTCCGCAGATTCTTAGGCTGCTCTGTTTACGAGTACCTGACAACCTACCGGATAAATAGGGCGAGAGAGCTTCTCGTGTCTAATCCCCGCTTGGAGGTACAGCAGATCGCAGGGCTTACCGGATTCTCGGACGCAAGCCATTTTATTGCTATGTTTAAAAAAGCAGCAGGGGTAACGCCGCTTGAATTCCGAAAATTAAACTGATATGATGAGGATATTCTGAAACCCAAATAATATATGGAGGAACTTACAATGTACAATTACAGAATCGTAGAACAGGTCAGAAGAAAACAGAAGTCCTTTGCAGGCTTTCTGCGTACCATTATGATTATTTTTGCAGTCATTCTTTTACTTATGGGAATCACCATATCCCAGGGATTTATGCTTCCCGGCTTTCTTCTTCTCGTATTATATGCCGCATATAACATTTTCAGCCGGAAGGAGTATGAGTACACAATGGAAAACAATCAGCTCTCCATTGACGTAATTCTCGGCGGAAGATACCGCAGGCCCGCACATATTTTAGATTTGGAAGCCATAGAGGTTGTAGCTCCCAACTGGCATGATTCTGTGTCAAAATACCGCAGAGACGGCGGAAGCATAAAGCTTCCAAAATACGACTATACCTCCTATGAGGAGGACACACCCTTTTATACCATGATTATTACAGAAAACCGGGTGAAAATAAAGCTGCTTCTGGATTTGTCCGATGAAATGCTGAAGATTTTAAAGGCGCGGTATCCTGACAGAGTATTCCTCGCATAACAAACCCATCTGCGGGGTATTTGACCTTCCCGGCGGCAGACAAATATCCATGCAGGTATGGCTACTTAGCTGCTTGGCTTGTTGTTTCGCGGAAATAAAAGTACACAAAGAAAATTGACATTTGCTGTCAAAACACATCCGATTCATATATACTTGGTCGAATTTGCATATTATACGAGTGTTTATGCAAACCATCCGGTTTTTCATCTTGATATAATGTCCTCATAGAAAATACTTTGACAATAAAAGGAGGACAAAAAGTATGAAGAAAAAGTTTCTTTCAGTACTGCTTGCAGGCGCAATGGTTCTTTCACTTGCAGCTTGTGGAAACAGCGGTGAGACCAGTGATGATTCATCCGCTAAGACAGAGGAAGACGGAGGCGGTTCCGAAGGCGGAGACAAATTAACCGTATGGGCATGGGACCAGACCTTCAACATCAAGGCTATGGAGATGGCCGGAGAACAGTATGCAAAAGACCATGAAGGTTTTGAGCTTAAGGTTATTGAGACCTCCTCTGATGACTGCCAGACAAAGCTTACAACCTGCGCGAATGCAGGCGACTACAGCACAATGCCGGATATCGTATTAATGCAGGACAACAGCTATCAGAAATTCTTAAAGAGCTACCCGGACGCTTTCACAGATCTGACAGACTGTGGAATTAACTGGGACGATTTTGCAGCACTTAAGCAGTCCTACTCTATGGTAGATGACAAGCACTACGGTGTTCCTTATGACAACGGTGTGTGCGCGGCGTTCTATCGTACAGACGTTCTTGATGAGGCAGGATATAAGATTGAAGATCTTACAGACATTACGTGGTCAGAATTCATCAAAATTGGCGAGGACGTACATAAGAAGACCGGCAAATACCTTCTTACAAGCGAATCCACAGGCGGCGACACAATCATGCTAATGATTCAGTCCTGCGGAGCTAACTTTGTAAATGAAGACGGCGAGGCTTTCATCGTAGGCAACGAAACTGCTGAAAAGTGTATTGATCTTTACACAGAGATGATTGAAAAAGATGTTGTTAAGCTTGTTAATAACTGGGATGAGTATATCAAGACTGTTACAGACGGCGAAGCTGCCGGTATCGTTAATGGTAACTGGATGAACGCAACTTTAGTTGGTATCGAGGATCAGAAGGGCCTGTGGCAGATTACTACGCTTCCTAAGGTTGACGGCGTTGACACAGCAACAAATTACGCAAACAACGGCGGTTCCTCCTGGTATATTACTTCCAACTGCCAGAATGTGGAGCTTGCAATGGACTTCCTTAAGAGCACCTTCGGCTCCAGCACAGATTTCTATGACTCTATTCTTCCGGCAACTTCCGGTATTGCATGTTACCTGCCGGCCGGCGAATCTGAAGTTTACAATGAGCCTGTAGAATTTTACGGCGGACAGCCGATTTACTCTACACTTGTAGAATACTCCTCTCATATTCCGGAGTTTACAAAGACTCCTTACCACTATGAGGCAAGAGAGTGTGTTAACACGGCAATTATTAACATTACAAACGGAACTTCTAAAGAGGATGCATTAAAAGAGGCTCAGGAGACACTTGAATTCAAGATGACAGAATAGCAGCTGCATTAGATGTGGGAAACTGCAGGCAGTTTCCCACATTTTTTTTAGCCTGTTTTAGGAGAAAGGGGGACTTTTTGTGAATTCCAAGAAAAAAGGAATGACTCTTATTGCTAAACAAAAAGCGGCCGGATGGGCATTTCTGACCCCGGCAACTCTCATGATTGCAATCATGAGCTTTTATCCCATGGTCCGGGCGTTCATCATTTCCCTGCAGACCGGTACCGGCGCAAACATGAGATTTGCAGAGCCGATATTCAATAACTATAAAAGAATGATGGCAGATAAGGTATTTAAGCAGTCTATCGGCAACACATTTTTCTACCTGATTATCCAGGTGCCGATCATGCTTGTACTGGCAATCCTGCTGGCACAGCTTCTGAACAACAAGGATTTAAAGCTGAAAGGCTTTTTCCGTACCTGTGTATTCCTTCCATGTGCAACCTCGCTTGTATCCTATGCGTTGATTTTCCGTTCTCTGTTTGCACAGGATGGACTCATTAACAGTATCCTTGTAAAGCTGCATATTCTGGAATCAGGATATAATTTCCTTGGAAATTCGGCGAGTGCAAAGATTGTTATTATCATTGCACTTGTCTGGAGATGGACCGGATATAACATGGTATTTTACCTGTCAGGCCTGCAGAACATCGAATATTCTGTATATGAGGCAGCCAAGATTGACGGCGCAAACGGCTGGAAAACCTTCTGGAAAATAACGGTTCCTCTTTTGAAGCCGACAATTATTATGACGTTTATTATGTCTATTAACGGTACACTGCAGTTATTTGACGAATCTGTCAACCTGACCAAGGGCGGCCCGGCAAATTCAACGATTACTATGTCGCATTATGTTTATAATACATGTTTCATTAACGTACCAAACTTTGGTTATGCATCAGCTATGGCGTTCCTTATTTTTATTATGGTAGCTGTCCTTGCATTTATCAACTTGAAAGTAGGTGATACACGTGACTGAAAAAAAGAACAAAAGCATGATTCAGCGCAGACTGATTCCTACCTATATTTTCCTTTCAATTGTGTCCGTGATTTCCGTATTTCCTCTGTACTGGATGATATCCGCAGCAACCAATACCTCTACGGATGTTTCCAGAGGACGGATTCTCCCGGGAACACATTTTATGGAAAATTTTAATAATCTGGTATCACAGCAGCCTTTGTGGCGCGCACTTGGAAACTCCTTCCGGTACGCAATCGTAACCACCCTTGTTTGTCTTCTTATCTGTTCAATCGCAGGTTACGGTTTTGAAATCTATCATGATAAGTGGAAGGATAAGCTTTTCTCCATTCTCCTGCTTGCCATGATGGTACCGCAGGTTGCAACTATGGTTCCGTTGTTCCAGATGTTCTCAAAGGCAAGACTTCTGAACTGTACGCTTGGTTTTATCCTTCCCATGATATCCACGCCGTTCATGATCATGATGTTCCGCCAGAATGCCAGATCCTTCCCGATTGATATCATGGAAGCGGCCCGCATTGACGGTTTGAATGAAATACAGATATTCTTCCGTATGTTCTTCCCGACTATGAGATCCACCTATGCGGCGGCGGCTGTTATCACATTTATGAATGCATGGAATTCCTATCTGTGGCCGAAGGTAATTATGACAGACAATAATTCCATGACAATGCCGATGCTGATTGCGAACCTGATTACCGGATATGTGACAGATTACGGTATGCTGATGTGCGGTGTATTGTTCTGCTCCATTCCTACAATGGTTATCTTCTTCATATTGCAGAAGCAGTTCGCAGAAGGTATTACCGGTGCAGTTAAATAATTCATAACTTAATTTATGACAATCGTGTCCGGCATGGCTTTCAAAGGAGAAAATGCATGCCGGACATATTATTAAATAGCAGGAGTGAAAAATGAGTGAATTTATTCTTAATGTAATCCACAGACCGGAAATGGTACCGGAATATTCCGCTACAGTTACCGGCCACGGCAAGGAGGAGGATATCGGAGATAAAAAACTGCTGACCGAATCCCTGGATATATTTAAAACACAGCAGCGGCTGGCTCATGAAAATGGTCTGAAGGTCACCATCCATATGACCTATGCCGCCTTGTTTAATAAAGAGGCAGTTGAAATTGCAAAGCAGGATCATGAAACCTATGGGGATGAAATTGCCTTGTCCTTACTTGGACTTCCCTGTGAAGAGTTCCGTGAAAAGTATAAGACTAAGGATTTCTGTATCTGGATGTTCTCTATGGAAGACAAGAAGAGGATTGTAGACGATGTATTCGGAAAGTTCCGTGATACCTTCGGCTTTTATCCTGAATCCACAGGCTCCTACTACATGGATGCCGATTTGACAAACTATATAAAAGAAACCTATCCGTCTGTGAAATGTGCCGTAGCTACCTGCTGGGAAGAAGGTCCCAAGGCATATCATACCTGCAATAATTCCTGGTATACCTTATTCGACGGCGGTCCCTGGGCGCCGTGGATTCCCTCTAAGCAGAATACCCATGCACCGGCAGCAGATGAATCCGAGGACAGCGGTATTGTTGCAATCCCCCATCTTTCCAGGGATCTTCTGGCCTGCTATGACGGAAACGGTTCTAACTTCGGAACCCATCCTCAAAATGTACTGCGGGGCATGATCTATGACACAAAGACCTGGGAATTTCCTTATCTTTATAACCTTATTGACCAGTACCGCGCTCAGGAAAAATATAATAACGGCTATGCCTATAACATGATGTTCGTAGGTCCCGGCTGGATGAACAAAATGGGACGCTGGGAGGCTCCCTATGAGCTGCTTTTAAAATCCTACTCCGATGGGTGTAAATACTATGGGGATTTAAAGAAAGAGGGAAAGCTTACTGACATGACTATGTCTGAGTTTGCAGACTATTACCGTAAAAAGAAAACATATACTGAGCCGGAATGTGCCCTTTGGAGGGATATTCTCTATGGCTCTGATAAGCAGGTTTTCTGGTATACAGACCCTTATATGCGGGCAGGTGTCAGCATGGATCAGGGCGGCGCTGTTTTTGATTTACGTCCTTATGCCGCTAAGCTTAAATGGGAGGTCGGTATCGGAACAAAGCATGTACAGGACGCCTCCTATCCTTTCCTTATTCAGGAAAAATACCGGGCCGGATACTTTACCCATTACGCAGGCGAAGGCACCATAAGAAGCGCAAAGCTGTCTTATGAGGGTGAGGAGGTTGATTTATGCCTGTGCCGCACAAAAGCACACTTTTCTCAGGAGGGAAATACCAGAATCCTGACTCTTGACCCAGTAACCATCGAATTCTCTGACTTGACGCTTACCCTTCAGACAAAGGAATATTTTGAAGAAGGAAGCGGTTCCATCAAGATTGAGCGTACCATCCTTAACATGAGCAGTCCTGGCGCATCGGTTGAGTTAAACGAGTATATGACAGCCTGCTACGGAACCACAGAATATCCGGAGGATATGAGCGGTATTCTTCTTAGATGTGAGGGAGCAGAGGAAAAGACGATCTGCTATGAATACCGCTGCCGCGAGGAAAGCCTCATGAAAGCTTCTGCCGTCTCTGCCGTAATTCCGGCAATTGAGACAAAAGTTTCTATGACTGCTTCTGACACTGCTTTAGGCTATATTAAAGAGGGTTATGCATTCTCACCAATGTTTACTCTTGGGTATAAGAAAAAAATAACAGAGAAGGAGAGGTTTGCGACATGGCTCAGGCTGGAAAAGGCAGATTAAATTACAGATGCCCCTCCTGCTTTATGCGGGATCTGGACATTGATATGTTTTACGATAAAGAAAAGAAGGAATATTACTGCATCAGATGCCAGTATACAGGAAGCGAAGAGGACGTACTTGCAAAAAATGAAATGGTCCGCACACGGTATGGGGCAATGCACACACGGTATACAAAATTTGATTTTGATTAAAAAATATTACGGGGAGGCCTAAGGCCTCCCTTCTACCATCCCTGTTCTGAATGTATCCAGGATTTTAAGAGCTGCTGCTGATAATTTTCGGGCCGTTTACGCCATTCGCTGGGGGATATGCCTGTTATCTGCTTAAAATTCCGGTTAAAGGTAGAGGGCGTAGTAAAGCCGCACTTCGCCGCAATGTCAGACATAGCTTCATCTGTATTTTTCAAATAGTTGCAGGCCGACTGCACTCTCACCAGATTAATATACTCCAAAGGACTCATCCCAATATATTCTGAAAACACCCTGCGGAAATGTGTCTCGCTGATATGGCACCAGTCTGCAAGCTCCTCTATCTTTAAAGGCTCCATATAATGGAGCGTAATATAATCCATTGCCCGGGCAACAGGTATTGTAATCCTTCCGCTTAAATCTACTACTCCCTTTGACTCCCTGTTTTCCCTTGCAATATTAACAAGAAGCTCTACCACAGCCCCCTTTGACTCCTCCAGATAAAATTCCTCCGTATCCCTCATAATATCCAGAAGTTTTCGTATCTGTGCCGCTATTTTCGGTTTCTTCTCCGCCTTCTTAAAAATTGCCCGGGAATTAATCCGATAGAGCATATAATCCCGGCGTTTTATATTTCCTCCCCTCTGATAAATCTCTCCCAGTATCTGCTCCACATCTACGAATAAATATTCCCATTTGCTGACTGTACCTGGATCACTGTTTGTTGTATGGGGATAATTTTTCGGGATTACAGTAAATTCCCGTCCTGTAAAACGATGTTTTTCCTCTCCAAGTACAAGACTTCCCTCTCCCTCATAGCAATATCCGATTTCAAGATAATTATGAAAATGCAGATAATCAACATCCCGTCCGTATGTCTGTACCCATTTCTGTCCCAGGAGCGCAAGAATTGCACTGCCCTCAGGCATCTTATAATAGCGGAATTCCATCTTAGATTTTTTCTTTTTAGCCATAGGTTTTCTCCTGTTCCAGACGATTCTTCTTTTCCCAGGCACCGGAATAATATCTCACAGCTCCTGCCAAAGCAGCGCATACCCATGTTACAGGCGATACAAACCAGAGACCTCTATAACCAAAAAACTTTGGAAAAAGAAACGCACATCCGATTCTTGTTACCACTTCACTAAGCCCCATAAGCACTGTCACAAAAACATCCCCTGACGCACGCAGAATGTTGTGATAAACCACCAAAATTCCTCCTGCAATAAAAAACGCTGTAAAAATCCGCATATACTCTGCGCCGAACCGGACCGACTCCGGAGTTTTTGTAAATGCTTCCATAATCTGTTCTGCAAAAATAAAGACAGCCGGACAGAAAATCCCATAGCAGACGCCGTTCATAATGTATGCGCTTCTTACTCCTTTTCTTACCCTTGAAAAATCTCCTGCCCCAACATTCTGCCCGGCAAAGGTTCCAAGCGCCGAGCCAATAGCATCTGCAAGCTGAAACCCAAGTCCCTCCACCTTCATGCAGACCCCGTAGGCGACAATCATTGTCGTTCCGTAGGTGTTAATCACAGCCTGCAATGTCATATCAGAAACGGAAATAATACTCATCTGAAGCCCTGTAGGAATCCCATAGCGAAGGACTTGTCCTGCCAGATATAAATCTGCCTTCCACTCTCCTTTCTCTGCCTTCAGGAAGGGCAGCATCTTAAATGCATACCACAGGCATAGGGCGCCGGAAATCATCTGAGCCAGCACCGTAGCAAAGGCGGCTCCCGCCGTTCCCATGGGGATCCACGCAACGAATACCACATCCAGAAACACATTCAGCACGCTGGACACAATCAGAAAGGCAAGGGGAACAACAGAATTTCCAAGGGCCCGTAAAACCGCCGCGCTGAAATTATAAAGCATGGTAGCCGCGCTTCCGGCATAGATAACCAGCAGATAAGCCTCTGCCATCTTAAAAAGCCCGTCTGATGTCTGGAGAAGGCGAAGCAGCGGCCCTGCCGTCAGTATGCCTCCCACCGTAATAAGAAAAGTCATACCTACTGCTACATATACCCCTGCCACAAAGGTACGCCGGATCTCTCCCTCCTTCTGTGCCCCGTAATACTGGGAAATCACAACACTGACACCCGTTGTCACTCCCATCATGACTGAAAAAAGCATATAGGTAGCCGTTCCTGAAATACTGACCGCTGCCAGCGCCCCGTCTCCGAGAAAACGGCCCACAATATATGTATCCGCGAAATTATAGATTCTCTGGCACAGCATACCAAACAATACCGGCAGGGCAAATCTTGTCATCTGCCCCAAAACCGGTCCTTTTGTCATATCCGTAGCCCTTTCTCTGCCCACTTCTTATATCCTCTTTGTCTTCTTAACTTTTTCTTAAAAATTATTATATAATAACTTTACCAATGTATCCCCTCTCCGTCAATAAAAAAGATTCGTACTTTCTATCTTTCCATCTTGTGCCAGAACAATATTGTGTTATAATGTCTCATAGAGAAAAAATTAGTAACAGTGAAGATATCTGAATTGTTACAAAAAATAACAGAAGGAGCAGATAAAATGACGATTACGAATGACATTAAATATGTAGGTGTAAACGACCACGACATTGACTTATTTGAAGGACAGTATGTTGTTCCTAATGGCATGGCTTACAACTCTTATGTAATTATGGACAAAAAAATAGCTGTGCTTGACACAGTTGATGCCCGATTTACCCATGAGTGGCTGGATAACATACAAAAAGAAACCGGCGGCAGAAACCCTGATTATCTTATTATCCAGCATATGGAGCCGGACCACTCCGCTAATATTGCAAACTTCATGAAAGCATATCCTGACACAAAAATTGTATCAAGCGTAAAAGCCTTTGCCATGATGAGTCAGTTTTTTGGGACAGCCTTCGAGGACAGACAGGTTATTGTAAAAGAAGGAGACACCCTTTCTCTGGGAAATCATGAGCTTTCCTTTGTAGCTGCGCCTATGGTACACTGGCCGGAGGTTATCGTTACTTATGATTCCTGTGATAAGGTTCTCTTCTCTGCAGACGGCTTCGGCAAGTTCGGGGCGCTTGATGCCGATGAGGACTGGGCATGCGAGGCACGCCGCTATTACATCGGCATTGTAGGAAAATACGGCGCGCAGGTGCAGAGTCTTCTTAAGAAAGCCTCTGGACTGGATATTCAGGCTATCTGCCCCTTACACGGCCCCGTACTGACAGAAAATCTGGACTATTATCTGGGACTATATAACACCTGGTCCTCCTATGGAATTGAATCTGAGGGAATTGTAATTGCCTATACCTCTGTTTATGGAAATACAAAGAAAGCCGTAGAGCTTTTCGCAGACAAGCTCCGCGCCAAAGGCTGTCCTAAGGTTGTGGTAAATGACCTTGCACGCTGCGATATGGCAGAGGCTGTAGAGGATGCCTTCCGCTACGGAAAATTAATCCTGGCAACTACCACCTACAACGCGGAAATTTTCCCGTTTATGCGTGAATTTATTACACACCTGACAGAACGCAATTTCCAAAACCGTAAAATCGGCTTTATTGAAAACGGCTCCTGGGCTCCGCTGGCAGCTAAGGTAATGAAAAAGATGTTTGAAGGTTCTAAAAAAATTACCTTCGCAGATACAACTGTAACCATAAAATCCGCCCTGAACGATGAAAGCAGCGCACAGCTTGAAGCGCTGGCAGAGGAGTTCTGCAAGGATTATCTGGCTCAGCATGATGAAACAGCCAACAAAAATGATCTGACCGCCCTCTTTAAGATTGGCTACGGCCTCTATGTTGTAACCTCCAACGACGGCAAAAAGGATAACGGACTTATAGTCAATACCGTTTCCCAGGTTACAGACAGCCCGAACCGGGTGGCAGTATGCATTAACAAGGCAAATTACTCCCACCATGTAATTAAGCAGACCGGCATCATGAACGTAAACTGCCTGTCTACAGAGGCACCCTTTAAGGTATTCCAGAACTTTGGTTTCCAGAGCGGACGTAATGTAGATAAATTCGCAGACTGCGAGCCTTTACGCTCCGACAACGGCCTCGTATTTCTGCCGAGATATATCAATGCATTCATGTCCCTTAAGGTAGAGCAGTATGTAGACCTTGACACACACGGAATGTTCATCTGTACCGTAACCGAGGCACGCGTTATCTCTAATGTGGAAACTATGACCTATAACTACTACCAGAGCAATGTAAAGCCGAAGCCGGAAACCGAAGGGAAAAAGGGCTTTGTATGCGTTGTGTGCGGGTATGTGTATGAAGGAGACGAACTGCCGGATGACTTTATCTGCCCGCTGTGCAAACACGGGGCAGCAGACTTTGAACCGATTGGGTAGTTAACCCCGCCGGAAACGCATCTGGAACGGGGTAAAATGAATTTTACCCCGTCCCAGATGCATTTCTCCTATGTCCCTTATTTTTGCACTCCTGAATCATTTTCTTACGGACTTTGCAGTAAATGCAAAGTCCTGTAGACAGTAACCCAGATATTTCTCAATATCTTCAACCCTGTCCATCTCGAATACCCCGGACGCAATGTCCTTTGCCCGCTCTATCGAAAAATGCCGGATCATATACTTAATCCGCGCTGTCTGTGCTCTTACCATACTCAGTTTATCTATCCCTATTCCCAGCCACACCGGAACCATTTTCTCATCAGAAGCCGCCTCTCCGCACATGCTGACCTTTATTCCTGCCTTATGCGCGTTTTCTACTGTCATCTTAATTGCGCGAAGTACAGAAATATTGCAGATCCGGTACAAATTCTGCACCTTTTCATTCATGCGGTCCGATGCTGTCATATACTGTATCAAATCATTGGTTCCAATGCTGAAAAAATCTGCCTCCTCTGCCAGCCTGTCACTTAAAAGTACTGCTGCAGGAGTCTCTATCATAATCCCTGTTTTGATCTCTTTATCATATAGGATTCCTTTCTCTTCAAGCTCCCCCTTACACTCTTCCAAAAGCTGCTTTGCTGCCCGTAATTCCTCTATACTTACGATCATCGGAAACATAATGGAAAGGGTTCCAAACGCTGATGCCTCAAGAATGGCCCTAAGCTGTGTCTTAAATATCTCTTTACGTTCCAGACAAATCCTGATCGCGCGGTGCCCCAGAAATGGATTGGCCTCAGACGGAAGCTCCATATAGTCAATCTGCTTGTCTCCTCCTATAGGTAGCGTATTTCGCGCAGGGAACCTCTGTACCCGAAACAGCCGCAAGCATATAATGGACAGAGGGAAGCGGCCAGTTAAGGCATGCCATAATTGTAGAATTATCCGAATGTGTATGCACAACCGCACTAACATCCTCCCTGCTTTTATATACCTCACTATGTAAATGAACCTCACTTGACGGCTTTCTGATACCATCTGCAATTGTTCCGTCAAGCTTCATAATTACCACATCCTCAGGGGCCGTTGAGAAATAATCAATCCCGCTGGGGCTTATGGCCATCAGCCCTTCCTCCCTGTTAAATACACTGATATTTCCTGTCGTTCCGTTTGTCAGACCTTTACTGAACATTGTTTTTCCATATTCCACTACAGCTTCCCGTTCTTTTTGTAATAACATAATTTCCCGCCTTTCATTTTTCTATTTAGTTTACAAGCATATCGCTTTTTCCGGTTTCTAAATACTGGTTGATCGTCCTAACCAATAAAAACGGTGATTTAGGAAGTGCATCTACCACATTTCCCGCCATATGGCTGGTCATCGTAATATTATCCAGCTTTAAAAGAGGATCCTCTAAAGAAAGAGGCTCATCCCAAAATACATCAAGGGCCGCACCGCCAATCTGACGTTTTTCCAGTACCCCCACAAAATCCTCCTTATTTAAAACCTTTGCCCGTGAAGTATTGATCAAATAAGCTGTTTTCTTCATTCTAGATAATAAGGTCTTATCAATCATCCCCTCTGTTTCCGGAGTCACACGCATATGCAGGGAGACAATATCAGCCCTTTCGAACAATTCTTCCAGTGAAATCATGTTCACCTCGTGAAGTCCGGCAAGCTCAAGAGCCTCCTGGGATACATACGGGTCATACCCGCAGACCTTCATTCCAATACCCAAAAGCTTTTGTGCCGTCAGTTTTCCTATGTGGCCAAGTCCCACAATCCCTGCCGTCATTTCTCTCATGGACGTGGTATAACCAGAATTTACATATTCCTTCCGCCAGCTTCCATGCATGACTGCGGCATGGCTTCTCGCGATATTCCTTGCTTCGGCAAACATAAGTCCCACGGCAAAATCTGATGCTGCCTCTGCGTTTCGGATTACATGCATGACTTTAATTCCCTTTTCCGCGGCAGCCTTTACATCCACCATCTCCATGCCTCCCCTGCAGGCACCGATAAGCTTTAATTTCTCTGCTTTTTCTATTACCTCACGGGGGATTGTACCCAAATGGGACAGCAGATAATCCGCATCCACAATCTCTTCTAACAAACCTTCCGCATAGGGCTCCGCTTCTGGTCCGTTTACCTCTACCTTTAGTAGCTGCTGCTGCATTTCTGAACGTATATGGCTTCCCCACCAGAGCTTTTTTATGATTTTCTCACCGCCTACATTCAGACCGCGCGCCGCCTCTTCAAGCACCTCTGGGGCAATGGATTTATCCCCTACAACTACAATTTTCACATAATCAGACATTTTTTCTCCTTTTTCAGTCACTGTTCTGCCCTGCAATCCTTAACAGGGCAGAATACCAAAGAGTCACTCTCATTCTTGCACAGCCATTTTTTTCTTATAAGAATAGGCATTGTTTTCTAAAAATTCATCCACTCTCGGTTTGTTCTTTCTGTACCAGAAATAAAGAGCAAAATAAAGAACAACTGCAATTCCGATTAAAATCGGATTCTTAGACATAAACGCCATGTAGATCAGCCACATTCCTATATTAGCCGCCACCATTCCGATAACCAGAACCGCACCATCCGGCATCTCAATACCTACAGACTTTGCGACCTGGGTATACAGCCCTGCATTTGCAGTCGCCACGTACAAAGATCCGCAGAATATAACCGCATAGGCAATCACTGATTTAAATATGTTGCCGTCACTTAGACAGACATTAATCTCTACCCGGTACGCCAGCGCTGTGAATGACATAACCGGCAGAACAATATTGCCCGGAAGGATAAAGGATAAAACCAGTGTAATCGGAATCAGCAGAAGACCTGTCGTTAAGGTCGCCGTTTCCCCATACCCCAGAGCGTCATTAACAGCCAGATACCACTCTCTGTCCTTTGCCTTTCCTGTAGCCGCTTTTCTTGAGGATTCTGTCAGTGCGGTAAATGCTGAGGCAAAAATGGAACCAACCTTTGGGAAAATTGCCATCATTGCCGCAGTTGCCACAGCAAACTGCGCGATGGTTCCCCATGCTGCAAGCTCCCCTAAATGATAGAATTTACCTACGATACCAACAAGGACGCCGATAATGAATCCTACTGTCATAGGCTCCCCTAGAAATCCAAGCTTTTTCTGAATAGGCTCCGGACAATCATACATCCCATAGCGAGAAATGTACTGCCTGTGGCAACATAAATCAGGGAACCCCAGATAATAAAGGAATAATTATTCCATAAATCCGAAGGCATAAATACCGGAGTCCATTTTATAAAGAATAAAACAAACTGCAGCAATAACCCGATACCGATAAACAGCATGCCAACTGTTGTTGAATATGCAATCGTTGCCGTTGACTGCCATCCCAGATCCATTGCAGACATGTTAATGCCTGTATCTGAAACTAACGTGCTGATAACATTCGCCAGATAAGTACTGTAGCCTCCAGTCAGCATACTGAAGCCGCAGAGTCCCACGCCTGCTAAAAGAGCTGACATAAAAGCCTTCTTCACAGGAGTCTTAAGAATCAATGCCACAATAAAAAGCATAATGGGCACAAACACCATAGAACCGAAGGTATCTAATACCAGTTTCATTGTTTCAATCATGTAATATCACTCCTTTAGTATAAAATTTTTGTCCCGCCTTTTTTTACAGCGAGCGTGCTACCTCAAGAACCTTCTCAATAATCTCTTCTTCTCCAATCCCTGTCAGAAATCCGATTGCGTTAATACACGGGATCGGATATGTTCCGTTACACGGACTTGTAAAGCACATACAGTCATACTTTGCTGTTGAAAGCTGGGTCTCGATCTGTCCGTTATTACATTCTGTACAATGAGCCTCAAACCCTTTCTCACGCAGTACCTCTGTCAGCTTCTGGGCAACCATCGTAGAGCTGAATGTCCCTGAACCGCAGACTGTCAAAATATTGATTTTCTTCATGTCCTTCTCCTCCTTTCTCTTAGTATTTGCCGGGAAGCTCCCGGACCATTCTGGCAGAATGTTATTCCTCCTCCAGAAATGCAAGCATACGTAAAATCTCCTTTTTATCTTTACACTCACGTATCTTGTCCAATTTTTCTGTATCCTTAAGTAGTTCCATGATCTTTTTCAGCATATTAATCTGCATTCTGCTGTCCTTAACCACCAGCGGCAGGATAATCTCTGCCATAACCGGCTCATCCTTTGTTCCCATCATCATAAACTTAACAGGCTCCTTCGGGATTAAAACACAGACCGCCGGCTTAATCACACATTCCGGATCGGTGTGGGGAATTGCTATTCCCAGACCCTGGCCGATAAGTCCTGTAGGATACTCCTTTTCACGTGTGAGTACACGCTTTGCATAGTCTTCCTTTACATATCCCAGACGGTATAATGTATCAGCCATATGCAAAATTGCTTCATCGGCCGTTGCAGCGTCTACATCTAATTGGATGAGCGCCTCATCAAGTACTTTCATATCTTATGTCTCTCCTTTAGATTCGAAAAAATATTTTTCATAAAAACGGATAATATTAATAACTTCCACTACATTTTTCGCAGATAAAATAAACTCCAACACCTCCTCATTCTGCAAAATTCTTATAAGGTGGAAAAACGGCTGAAGATACTCTTTTTCCGGGCCTCCGCTGATGCAGGCTATCACCTGTACCGGGTCATTTTCCGGATGCCTGAATATAACCGGGGTCTTCAGACGTATCATACTGATTCCAGGCATCAGGCTTCCATCTGACGGTGATGCATGTGCAATGGCAACGTGAGGAATAAATACGTTGTATGGTCCGTTTCTTTTTACAATCTGAATCATACTGTCAATATATCTTTCCTCTATGGCCCCCTTTTTTAACAGAATACTCCCTGCCCCCCGTATTGCCTCTTCCCATGCTGCAGCCTCATAATCTAAAACAACAGACTCTTCATCCAGCAGACTATAAAGCATCCTTTCTCCTTCACCGCTGCCATTACCAAAATATTTATGGTAAAAATTCTCCACTGTACTTTTATACAAATCCGTTTCTGTCTCCATTCTCTGTTCCAGCTCCCTGTATTCGCTGATATACCTTGTAATCCGGGCCTCCAGAATACTTTCTTCCCGGAACTTTCTGTCATGCTTTATTCTTCTTATGGTATTATGGAGTGTTTCAACATCATTTTCTGATAAAATCGGGGTAATACAGGCTGTCGGAAGGCTGGCCTTTTCTATATAAACAGTCGAAAGAACCAAATCTATATTTTTCAGATCATACCTCTCATACTGGTGAACCGATAAAACATCCACAATTTCTATATTAAAGTGAAGCTTAAGCTTTGCCTGAAGAAGCATTGCCGTGCACATTCCTGCCGAACATACAAGTATGGCATGGATCTTACCGGGAGAGGTTATGTTTTCTTCCAGAACCGCAATAAAATACATTGCAATATAGGTCAGCTCCTCATCAGTTATTTTATGAGCCGCAAGCTCCTCAAGTATCCCGGCCTCCTCTCTGACCACCTCAAAAATCTGCGGATATGCGACCTCCAGCTCTTTTTGAAACACACCTTTTACATTATGACGGCCTTCTCTGGTACGTTTAATCGCAGCATTGATATGAACAAATATAAAATGAAATTTTTCATAGCTGATTTTCTGTGAAATACCTATCCTCTGACATACGTCATAGATAAAACCCAAAATCCGCATCTCCGTGTAGGCCGAATCCGTTTCTTCCCCGGAATTTTTCTTAATATATCTGCATCCGAGAATAACCCGGTTCAGATAATGGGCCTCGGCCTCCATAAATGTCTCTGTTTCCACTTCTAAATCTGAAAACAGCATACCTAAAAGCTCAGATGCAAGCCCTGTATCCGGCGCCTTCCCAATGTCTTCTATTCCAGGAATATTTCCACTTAAAATACGGTTTACAATGATTACAAGATAATTTTCCAACATACGGAAAGATTCATCTGTAAATTCAAATCCATGCTTGTTTTCCCAGTCACATATACATTCCCTTATGCGTTTCCGGTCCACTCTGCCGTTTATTTCCCTTCCAATCAACGTCTGGCAGGCGCTGCTGTAGCCTTCACCTTCCTTCACGCCAAAGACCAGCTCAAAAATAAATCTTCGGATAAGCGTTTCTTCACCCTGTACGAAAAATCCCTTCCCGGATTTTGATTTTAAATTCACGCCATGTTCAGTAAAGATTTCCTTCAGATTGTCGATTTCACCTACAATCGTATTCTTACTTGTAGAGAGCCTGTCAGCCAGATAAGCTGTAGTCACATACCCGCTGTTGTACAACAAAATAACTGCAGCTATTGCCCTCCTCTCCTGTGCAGAAAGCTTATACTGATAGTAATCGCTCTGATTTACTATCCTTGCGACAACAGCCGAAAAATCTTCCCTGGAAATAACAATTACCTTTTTTCCTTCAACAATACTTACCTCTGTACCTTCCGGCAGAAACTCATTCAGATTCCGTATGTCATTGCGAAGCGTCCGCTCGGAAACGTCAAAGCTTTCCATCAGCTCTTCAATACGTATTTCATAATTGGATTCTAACATCGTTAAAAGATTACATTGTCGTTTGTTCATGTCTTAATCATATCCCCCTGTTTTTAAGAATACAAATCCAAAGCCCTACCCTTTCGGGAAACTTATTGTATTTATAGTATATATTGTTCAATATTATTTATAAATATTTGTGCAGAATTACCTAATTATTGGAATTCTTATGATATACCGATAGATGATTCTTTTCATGGATATGATGATTTAGATAATGAAAGAATTGATTTAGATTTTTGCTGGGTTCCGCGATCCGACTATAAAACTTGTTTTCTGCATCCAGTCCGTCACCAATACCGACTTTTAAATGGACTGGATGCATTACTATACTATGAAGAAACGTTCAGACCGTGTGCAGCATCTACAGCATAACTCCCAGCACCAGCCCGATAGTCCCCGCAGCCAGAAAGACCAGTCCGGCTCCGGCAGCTTTCTTCCTCTTTTCTATCTCTCTTTTTTCACTCATTGTCATATTCAGAATCGGATATTTCCTCCGCCCGATCAGATACATAATAAGTCCTCCCGAATTATTCCCGCTTATGGCAAAAAGCCCCCAAAACTTAGGGTGCTTAAGCCCTCTTGCCTTTGCGTCAATAAGAACTATACGGTAAATCTGATATACTGCCTCAAGCCCCCCGACTAACATCACAGCGCCGCACGCCGCAAATAAAATCATATTTTCTTCCATAAAAACATTCCTCCCTTAGTCTCTAAAATTTTTTAATAATCTGGTAAAGCAGCGCCGAAGCACTAATAATCATAAGACAGAATACTCCTGCCAGGAAATAACTGTTTTCTGGTTCCGGAATCAATACATTCATCATGACCAGCGCCGCAATCAGTACAATATTCACAATAGCCGCGCTTATCAGCTTCTGGTTGCTCTTCACAACATTGGTGCTTTCCTCTAAATGCTCCATCATCTTCATATCTCCTTTCAACAGCTCGTCAAGACTTATGGAATAAAGGCTGCTTAATCTAATTACACTTACAATGTCCGGGTAGGATTTCTCATTTTCCCAGTTTGAAATCGTCTGGCGGGATACATCTATCTCTTCCGCCACGCGCTCCTGGGTGAGCCCGGAACTCATGCGTGCTTCCTTTAATTTCTTTCCAATTTCCATAAAGCAATCGCTCCTTTCTTGGGTTATTATGTAATATGTGTGCTGAAATGTCTATCAAATATTTTTTACATCCGGATTTTTTGTGTACAAATTGTTACTGTTTCCTCCGTTCACAGTAAAATTCCCATTTAAAATTCGCTTTGCGGACCCAACAAAAAAAGAACCCCGCCTATCTTGCGAGGTCCTTTTATTATTCATGTCTTGATTTTGTCCTATGGTCTCTGCCCCATACCGCCTTCTAACGTAATTGTCTCTCCGCTCATATACTTGAAATCAGGAGAAGCAAGCTGTACGCATACACGGCCGATCTCTAATTCGGAATCACCATAATGTCCTGCCGGCGGCATCTTAACATTCTGCTTAAATGCTTCCGGATATGCCTTCTCAAAGTTCTCAAGCTGTGCGGTCCATGCAAGCGGGCAGACAATATTTACATTAATTCCGTCCTTGCCCCACTCGGTAGCGGCTACTCTTGTAAGACCGCGGACACCTTCCTTGGCAGCCGCATACGCGCACTGTCCAAAGTTTCCGAAAAGGCCTGCGCCTGACGCAAAGTTCACAACACTTCCCTTTGTTTCCTTAAGATACGGATGACATGCCTTCATGTAATAGAAGGTAGCATAGAGCCCTGAATAAACAGCAAGGTCAAACTGCTCTGTCGTGTGATCCTCTAAGGTTACGCCGGAAGCGGATGCCTGTGCATTGTTAATCAGAACATCAATACGTCCAAATGTATCAATCGCCTGCTTTACAACATTGCCAACAACTGCCTCATTATCTGCGCCTGCTGAAACGTCTGCCTGTACAGCAAGAACCTTAATACCATATAATCTTTCCAGCTCTTCCTTCGCATCCTCAAGCTTCTTTACATTACGTCCTGTAATAACAAGATTTGCTCCTTCCTTTGCATAAGCGGTAGCAATTCCATAACCGATAGAGCCGCATCTTCCGTCACTTAACACAGAACGGCCGCCCCCTGTAATAATCGCTGTTTTTCCTGTTAAAAATCCCATTGTAAACCTCTCCTTTCTATCGGTACATCTCCTTATGACATATCCGTTTTCTAAAATATACTTATATCATAGCACTTCATTGTTTACAAAACAAGCTTTGAACGAAGATATTATCGCATAGATAATGGTATTTTATAATAATTTTATATATTTTGGTAATACTAATGCATAAAAGCATAATGGAGGTTGCTATGGAAAATAAAGATACCATCTGTCTGCTTCAGGAATGTGACGCAGGCACAAAAATGGCAGTGGATTCAATTGATGAAATTCTTGAAAAAATTCAGGATGAGAATTTAAGAAAGGTACTTACCGAAAGCAGGGAGGAACATTTAAAGCTGGGAGATGAAATACACACTCTTCTGACAAAGCACGGCGGTATGTACAAAGATCCAAGCTTTATCTCAAAAGGAATGTCCTTTATAAAGACAAATGTAAAGATGGGCCTTGATGACAGTGACAAGACTGTGGCCAGCCTGATTACAGACGGATGTGATATGGGCATAAAGTCTCTGCAGAAATATTTAAATGAATATGAAAACGCAGACCATATCTCAAAGGGTATTTGTAAAAAATTAATCTCTATCGAGGAAAAGCTTTCCAAGGATCTGCGGGAATATCTATAAAAGGCCGGGAACTTTGGGCGGCTTATCCCGTAAAATATGACTGAAAAAGCACAAGAGTATCCTCATCGGAACCCTTGTGCTTTTATCATTCCGGAAACATTTCACATACTATTTACTTATGTTCTCCCCTCTGGGGTATCAGGAAAATAAATACAAGGGAACTGATAAGCAGCATCCCAGGGTAAAACAGATTCGGAATAATCTCAAAGGCTGATACACTAAAGCCCAGCTCATTTGCCGCAGAAATCGCTACCAGCATCTGGGCGCCATAAGGAATCACACCCTGAAAAATACAGGAAAATGTATCAAGAAGGGATGCCGCCTTTCTGGGAGAGACCCCATATTCCTCCGACATCTCACGGGCAATAGGGTTGGCCATAACAATAGCAACCGTATTATTTGCTGTAGCAATGTCCATAGCGCCCACCAGGATTCCCATTCCAAGCTGTCCGCCCTTATTCCCTTTAAATACCCCGCGTATTGCAGAAAGAAGCGCCTCAAAGCCTCCGTACTCCCGTATGAGAGAGCACATGGCGGCAACAAGAACCGCAACCATACAGGTTTCAAACATCCCGGACACACCAGATCCCATATTTGCAAGAAGCTCCGTAGGCGCCGTCTGCCCTGTCGCAAGCATAATCAAAGACCCTGACACAATTCCTATCAGAAGAACAACAAATACATTAATGCCAATAATTCCGCCAATCAAAACGAGCACATACGGAATAATCTGAATCAGGTTATATTCATGAGTTACCGCCCCGCTTAAAGAAGTCCTAAATGATAAGACCAATATCAGCACTAACGTAACAACTGCCGCCGGAAACGCAATTTTAAAGTTTTCCCTGAATTTATCCTTCATGGCACAGCCCTGTCCATTACATGCTGCAATTGTCGTATCAGAAATAAAGGAAAGGTTGTCCCCGAACATGGCGCCGCCCATCACCGCGCCAATGCAGAGGGGCAGGTTAAATCCCGAAGCCTGGGAAACAGCCACTCCAATAGGCGCAATCAGCGTAATCGTCCCCACGGAGGTTCCCATAGCTGTAGATACAAAGCATGCCACCACAAATAATACTGCCACCGCAAATCTGGCCGGAATCAGCGAAAGCATAAAATAGGCCACACTTTCCGCGCTGCTTCTGCCTACTACCCCCACAAAAGAGCCTGCTACGAGGAAAATCAAAAGCATGGTAATAATATTTTTATCCGCCATACCCTGCGCCATGAGCTCAAGCTTATCATCAAACTTCACCTCCCTGTTCTGCAGGCAGGCAACCAGAATCGCCGCAAGAAAGGCAACTACAATGGGGATATTATAAAATCCCATCGGAATTAATAATACATATTCAAATAAAATTCCAAGCCCTAAGTACATCACCAAAAACACGCCGATGGGCAGTAACGCTATCGGATTATTTTTCTTCATCTCTCATTCCCCCTGAAAATACATTTCCTTAACTTTACCATGTAAAAAGGCGAAAGGCAAGTAGGGGACGGGGTAAAATTAAAAAGTGCCTGTCCCCAGAAATAAAAAAGTTTACTGGGAAAGGCACTTTTTCATTTTACCCCGTCCCCAAGCTATCACTTTAATCCAATCAGTTCTTCAATTTCTTCTCCAGGGTTTGCACAGTCACCTATCATAATACTGTATAATCTTCCAAATATCCTTTTACTCCTAAATGGGAAGTTTTTTCTTACCATAGTAAATGCACAAACCTATAAACAGCAGCCCTGCCAGAGACATCACCTTCCCGGCCCGCACTCCCGGCGCATGATAGATAATCTGTATTTCATGCTCCCCTCTTCCTATCCTGCACCCAAGAAATGCCGTATTCACCTTCTCACCTTCCACTGCCTTTCCATCTACCCGTATCTCAAAGTGCTTGTCATAGGGAATACTGGTAATCAAATACCCCGGCTTTTCTGCCTTCACCCCTCCGGCGATTACCCTCCCTTTTGTCCGCTTTTTATCCACCTGAAATTCCGCCTGGCAGAGTGCATCCTTCGCGCCCCCAAGCCTTCCTGTAAAACACCTTACCCCTGATAGCTCATATTCTCCCTTTCCAAGAGTTACTGTAACCTCCGTCTGCCCTTCCTCAAGGGGAACCGCATACGTAAATTCCGTATTATCGTTATAATAGAAGTGCTTTATAGAGGTCAGCTTATTCCTGATCCCCGAAACCCAGACAGAAACATCCTTTGAGGGCTTTAAGTTCTCCACATGAAATTGTAAAAACAGCACTCTCTGCCCCTTTTCCTCCTCTGTATCCTCCTTATGGGGTTCATGATAGCTCGAAATATCCATCTTAAGCTCTTCATTTTTCTTAGACACTATCCTCTCCGGAAATTCCACACTTACCTCTTGTGCACTGCTTAGAACCATATTTTCCGGCAGCCGCCAGGAGGGCTCTGTGCTGCTGCTTTCCCCTGCAGCTGCCGCCTTGACGCCCGCTTCTTTCACCACCGCATATTCTCTTAAGGCAAGCTGATTATATGGAAATTCAAGACTTTCATACTCCGCCTCCTCCAAAACCTTATCTGTCACATAGGCCATAGGCAGAGCATCCTCATTTTCATATACAGCCCACTCCCCTTTCTTTTCTACTGCCCTGTATCCCGGAAGCCTCTCCTTTGAAGCGAGATACTTCACTCCCATGAAATCCTGAAAAACCGGATTATATACCGCGGACTGCATCAGGAAATTTCTAAAGGGCTCCTCCAGTGCAAAGGTTTCTTTTCTGAACCTCTGATAATCCCTGTTATAGGAAGAAGAATAAACCGATGACACATACTGACCCATATCCCTGATACGGTTAAGATTAGCCCCATTATCCTCGTCTGACCCTAACTGCTCCATTCTGTAAAAGCCTGACTCCTTTTCCGTTATCTCCCGAGTCAGCTCCTGTATGCTCTCGTCCGTGACCTCTTTATAAAACTCATGCTTTACCATGTAATCCGCTCCCGTATGTAACGATACGCCATATAGAGCCAGAAAGCCTATCGCCGGGCCAAGGAGTATGAAAGAATTTCTTTTTACAAAGGGCCGCTTCTGAAGGATAAGGAAGCACATGAGCATTACCATACTGTCGAGAAGCACAAGCTCCCAGTATTTCCCCACATCTCCCTTCTCCCGCCCTGCACAGACAAAAGCCGCCGTAAGCAGATAAGGCAGAAAGCTTATCATCCGC
Organism: uncultured Lachnospiraceae bacterium; assembly: GCA_949502235.1. Lineage (GTDB taxonomy): Bacteria > Bacillota > Clostridia > Lachnospirales > Lachnospiraceae > CAPEBR01. The sequence goes on from CATBDC010000004.1 coordinate 126,742, forward strand.
CTTTCTTTCTTTTCTGTTTCCAGATCTCTTAAATAGCAGGCCGTTAGATAGCAGAGCAAGGGAAGAAATGGAATCATGACCTTATTCCTGATATAAAGCCCCCCGTTAAGCAGCCAGGAAAATACCGGAACCGTCAGTATCACCATACATCCCCAGGCAAGTATCCGCTCATGAAGCCTGTGAAAAAACAGCATTGCAATAAGAGCCGTAAGGCCAAGGGAGGTCAGGCCGATTCCATAGGGAGCATAAAAAAACTCATCCAGCTGTATCCGGGGAAGCAAAAGCTCCATAAGACTTACATCCGGCCTGCTGCCCTCACGCCCCGCAAGCGCCATGGCCGCAGGCAGAAGAAGCACGCCGTTAAGTATGACCGCCAAAAGAAAAGGAACGAGAAACCTTAAGCCTTCACCAATAAAGGCTCTGACACCGGCAGATCCCCCCGTCCATCCCTTCACCTCAAAATACCTATAGATTCCGTATAAAACAAGCGCCAGCATCCCTCCGATGCTGAAATAAAAGCTTGTCATAACCATCAAAAAGATGCTAAGAAGCAGCAGACCGTAGCGTCTCCGTCCCCTTCCAGACCTTTCTCCCGAAACACCGGCATATTCATCCATACCGTCAAAATACCTGTCCACTCCTAAAAATCCCATGCAAAGAAAGGGCATATAATTTATAAACATAATCTGATTATAGGAATGATAGATCATAGGCCCCGACAGCAGAAACATAACCGCCGCACAGAAGGAAAGCTTAACTGAAAATCCTCTCCTCCTAAGCCACCTGTAAAAAAGCATCACTGATACTCCAAGACTTAAAAACTGGGCTGCCATCATATAATCAGAGATTTCCACAAAGGGAAGGAGATAGGACAGCAGTACAACCGGACTGTACAGCCCATAGTAGGCAAAATTATAAATATTCTGCCCGCCCCCGATATTTAAGGCAAATTCCGGAAAAAGCTCTCCCGTCTCATAAAACTGTCTGCGAAAATAATCCGGAAACACGCTGTGCTGGCTTAACCAGTCCACTCTGCTGCCGAAAATACCGAGGCGCAGCACAAATATGCTGACAAAGAAAAACGCGAGCAGGAACAGAAGAAGATAGTTAAGCCTCTCCTTATACTGAAACCTTTTCATGGCGTCCTCCTCCTGCCTCTTCGCTGGAGTCCTTTAAAATAAAAATCGGCCTGTGCTTCGTCTCCAGATAGGTTTTAGATAAATACTGCCCCACAATCCCCGTGCAGAAAAGCTGGATTCCGCTGACCAAAAAGATAATACATGCCAGCGATGGCCAGCCCGATACCGGGTCTCCCCAGATAACCGTGCGCACAACAATAACAAGGATCATAAAAAATGCCAGCATACAGAATACAACCCCCACAACTGCCGCAAGTGACAAAGGTGCTACGGAAAATCCCGTAATCCCCTCCAGAGAGTAGAGAAACAGCTTCTTCACTGACCACTTCGTTTCCCCGGCACAGCGTCCTACGTTCTGGAATTCCAGCCATTTTGTCCGAAATCCTACCCACTCAAAAATCCCTTTGGAAAATCGGTTATACTCACTCATTCCAAGGACCGCATCCACCATTTTCCGTTTCATAAGCCGGTAATCCCTTGCGCCGTTTACAATTTCCGTCTTGGAAATCCGGTTGATAAACTTATAGAAGCTCTCCGACAGAAAAGAGCGGATTTTCGGCTCCCCGGTTCTGGTAGAACGTCTGGTTGCCACGCTGTCATAAGATTCCTCTGTAAGAATCCTGTACATCTCCGGCAGGAGTCCCGGCGGATCCTGAAGATCAACATCCATGGTTGCCACAAAATCTCCCTGCGCATTTTTAAGCCCTGCATAAAGGGCAGCCTCCTTCCCAAAGTTTCTGGAAAAGGAAAGATATCTGCACCGGGCGTCAGTTTCATTTAATCCTTTTAAAAATCCCAGCGTGCCGTCCGTAGAACCATCATCTACAAACAAAAGCTCAAACTCCGTATCCGGCATCTCCTTCATAACCCGGCACATCTCACGGTAATATACAGGCAAAGCCTCTTCTTCATTAAAACAGGGAACTACAACACTTATCTTACTCATTTGCTACACCTCCGAAATCACTTTTTCTAAATATGACAAATTTACTGATGATATAGTTTAACAAAATTACCAGCGCCTGAATCAGGCATTTGCTGATAAAGCCGGAAATACCAAGCATACCGTTTAAAAAATATACCCCGAAAAATTCTATTGCCAGCGTCCCCATACGCATCCCCGCGAAGCTTGCAAGCTCCCGCATGATCTGCATCCCGTCCCTGTTTGTGACGCCAAAAACAAAAAAACGGTTCACAAAAAAAGCAAATACAACTGCTGCCATGATAGAAACCAGGTTTGCCGTATTCACCGAAATTCCGGCACACCTTAGACATATAAATACAGCAAGATTTACGCCTGTAGTCATCCCTCCAAAAAGCAGATAGCGGAAGACCTCCCTCTCCATTAGCTTTTCCGATAATTTTTTCATTTGTTCACGCTCCTTTAACCCTGTATTGTTACTGCTCAATCCGTTCACATCAATCCGTTCACAATAACCCTATATTCTTTATATCTTCCCGACAATTACATACTTTAATCCACACCCCTTAAGAAATACCTGAATTATATCTTAAGAATCATTAAGATGCACCGATATTTTCTGTGAAATCTGCTATGATAAGTACAGTTACAAAGATAAACGCATAAGGAGATTTAACTGATTATGGAAAATCCGAGAATATTAGTTGTAGACGACAACCAGGAAATACGGGAAATCATACACATTCTTCTGGAAGGAGAAGGCTTTCAGATTACCGAAGCCTCTGAAGGGACGGCTGCTCTTAAGCTTATAGAGAAGATTCCCTTTGACCTAATTATCCTTGATATTATGATGCCAGGATTAAACGGCTACCAGACCTGCCTTGAAATACGAAAAAACAGCAACGCCCCTATCCTGTTTCTAAGCGCCCGCACAAAGGACAGCGATAAAACACTTGGCTTTTCAAGCGGCGGGGACGATTATCTTGCAAAGCCCTTTTCCTATAATGAGTTAATAAGCCGCAGCAAGGCCCTCATCAGGCGCTATCAGGTGTATAAAGGAAAGGATGCTCCCCAACTGGAAAAATCCGTTAAAAACGCCGGGCCGCTCCTCTACCAGAATCTGGAAATTGATGAGAACAGAGGGGAAGTCCGGCGGGACGGACACGCTCTTGAGCTTACAGATATAGAATACGCCATTCTTCTTTTACTAATTAAAAACCGCCGCCAGATATTCTCTGCCAGCCGGCTCTATGAAGCAGTCTGGGACGAGCCATATTACTACGGCGCAAATAACACGGTGACTGTGCATGTCCGCAACCTGCGCCTTAAAATAGAAGAGGATCCGAAAAGTCCTTCCATTATAAAAACCGTCTGGGGAAAGGGGTATCGATGTGATTAGAAAAATAAAAAGCCTAAAAATCCGCACCCAGTTTGCGTTAGTGCTTTTATGTACCGGAATCCTATGCTTTACTCTCTTTGAAAAGCTGTGGACAAATAAATGGGCTATCGGCGAATTTCTTACGGGAACCGACTATTCCCTTTCACAAATGGATGATATGATTTTTATGGATGACTTTTATGAGGCTGCGCTTAGCTATGACATCCCGGATTCCGAAGAAGATACAGAAGCTGCTAAAGCCTTAGAGCCCTTTTTTGATATGACTGATAAATATACGTCCGTCTACGTCTACGGGCTGGATGACGGATACTTCCGGGCCGGGAAATATGCCCAGATTATGGATGCAGAAAGCTTTCGTACCTTTTTTGATTTCGGATATGGCATCCTAAACGGCGACGGAGAGCAGCTGAGTATATTTCCCATGAAGTTCCGGAACGGCACAGCTATGGTTATGATATATAATTACCAGAGTTCTGTCTTTATCTATCCCTATTTTGTCGGATGCTTTCTTTTTTGCTGCCTTCTTTTTTTAGGTATTGTCCTGTTCTTTATAAACCGGAAAATGCGCTCTGTCACCATATTGGAGCACGAGATACTTACCATGGCTTCCGGAGATCTGACGCATCAGATCCCGGATTTCGGCGGAGACGAAATCGGCATACTTGGAAAAGAACTGAACGGCCTGCGCAATTCTTTAAATGATACAATTTTAAAGGAGCAGGAAAGCCGCAAGGCAAACCAGGATCTTATCACCGCCCTGTCCCACGATCTCCGCACTCCCCTTACAATCTTAACCGGATACCTGGAGGTTTTGCGTCTTAAAAGAGGCCCCAAAGCCACAGAGGAATACCTTAATAAATGTTTGCAAAAAACAGAGGATATCAGAGAGCTGACAGATAAAATGTTTGAGTACGCACTCATATCCGAGGAAAACGAAGCCCCGGAAATGGCATGGATTTCTACGGACTTTATAGAACAGTGCCTTCTGGAAAACTGCGACTTTATAAAGCTTGCAGGCTTTACTTTCCAGTTTCATATGCCCTCCCTTACTCATGTGCTTGAAACTGACAAAACCATGTTAAAAAGGATATTTAACAATCTTTTCTCCAATATTTTAAAATACGGAGATAAAAAACAGCCGGTTGTCGTAGAGGGTACGATAAATAAAAAGGGGCTGTGCATTTCTATATCAAACACAGTAAAACAAAAACACTCCCAGACAGAAAGCAGCAACATCGGGCTTAAAAACGTGAGGACAATGATGGAGCTTTTAAACGGTTCCATAGATGCAGACACACATGACCACATATTTAAAGCAGAGCTCCGGTTCTCTCTAAGATAAGGAACCGGAGCCTCCAGAAACAAACTCTTATTTTCATTTATCAGAGGTATAATCCTTTATAATAGGCGGGATCTGGGACATCATATTATCAACATCCTCAAACATAGCGCTCTTGGTCGTGCCTAAGCCGCCCGCCCTCTTAATATGCTTCATAACCTCCTGGTACTTGCCCTTTATCTGCTCAAAAAAGCCGCATAACATCTGAAGGGCCGTTTTTGATTCCCCAATCACTCCTGAAATCTCTTTATGTACTGCCTCGGCGCCCTCCGCAGAGTGTATAATATCGTCAAATTTTTTGTAAGTCTCATCCACCTTTTCGATACTTTCGCCCAGAGCCTTCTGTGAAGTAGATATGTTGCCATACAGATCATCTGTTCCCTGCTCCACATCCCGGATTCCGGAATCCACCTCACCGGTCAGGTTCTTTATCTCATCCGCAAGCTTCTTTACCTCCACTGCTACAACCGCAAAGCCGCGGCCCTGTTCGCCGGCACGGGCTGCTTCAATAGAAGCATTGAGCGCAAGGATATTTGTCTGCTCAGCAATAGAAACAATTTTATTTGTACACAGCTTAATCTTTTCAACTGCCTCCTGCAGGTCTTCAAATGTATGCTCCATTTCATCAAAATAAGTTTTAACCTGCAAAGAACTAGTTTTAAGCTCTTCCACGCCGCTTTGTGCGTGCGTAACCGACTCAGCAATCGTGTCCTTTACTTTTACGAAATCCCCTGACACCTGTTCAATACTTGAAAAGTTATACCCGAAATCCTGCAGCTTTTCTTGAAAGCTCTCTGCCTCCTTCAGCACATTTCCAAAGGAAGCCCCGATCTGATTTATCTCCCACAGGGAATCCACTTCCTTTTGGACAATCTCCCCGTGATATTCCTTCAAACTCTTTATTACATGCAGTACCGGATACAGACTTTTCCCGCCTTCAGAGGCTGTCCTTAGCTCCTGTCTGCTTTTATTCCAAAATGACATGTTCCTTCCCCCTATTCAAAAACCACACAAGTCATGGACTGGTTTACAAAACGATTATTATAATGCTCCCCGTATCCCACGAAGCCTGCATGATTGCCTAATCTTCCCATTTCTTTTAAATAATCCTCTATGTAATCATTCTGACTGAACAGAAGATACCTGAACAGGCAGTTCACTGAAAATACAGCTGAAATCCTAGAAAAATCCCGCTGTATCATCCTGATTGTATCCCTTACAATCTCCCTGTAATTACCAAGCTCCAGCAAAACAAGAACATCCGAGTCATTTACCTGGCGGAAGCATGTCAGCGCATCTCCATTCACTTCCTTTATAGAGACAATACACGTATCATCTCCATTTAACTTCCCGAAAGGATTCTTAAATGTCTGTGTCGTAATCTCCTGCTCTGTTACATGAAGGATCTCCTGATACACCTGCTTTGCAGGACGGCCGTTTAACGCCCCGATAATGTATTTTGCCTTATCGGTCTTAGATGCAATAAAGCGGTAATCCTCCAACTGATGATAAATATTTTCTTTATATGCTTTTACCCTGCCGTTTTGATTTTTCACTATAGCATATGCTACCGCATCCTCATATACTCTTCCGTTCGCGGACACCTTTCCTGCATCTCCGGTACCGCCCACCAGTGAAATATTTTTATGCTTTAAAACACTGTAAATTGTAGTCAGCACACAGGCATCGTTTCCTGTACAGAAATCAATGCAGATTGTATCCTCCTTTGAACCATTTACACTTCTTACGTCCTTCTCAAGCCGTTCAATATATTTTACCGGCATAGAAGACACCTGTTCCAGCACATTAGCTGCCACGCTGACTCCATCTGAAAATGCGATGATCCCTACACCCTTTTCTACAATCTTAGCAGCATAGCTCATTCCGATGCATCCAATGCTTGGCACTCCCGGATACAAAGCCTCTAATTCCTTTACATGAGATTCAAATTGCTCCCCATTCGAAAGCAGCATAATAAACTGCGGCTTTATCAGACCCCTGACCGCCTCTCTTAGGTCCCCCCGCTGGCTCATTCCAAAAAATTGTTTCATTGTGAGCTTCCTTTCCCATTTCTTACATTATTGTACAATTGTATGTATCCGCTAATCAGACAAATAGCAAATAAATAGCAAATATATTATATGTTATCCGCATATTACCCGTCAATAATAAATTGCTTTTAACCCGTTTATATGCTATACTGTGGTTACTTTTCACGGGTCAGGAACGCGCACTGGCTGCGTGTTCCCTGAGAGCATTTGCATTTACTGTGCAGACCGTAAGAAAATGATTCAGAGAGGATATAGCCATGTGGATTGCAGACAACTGGAAGGATTACGAAATATTAGACTGCAGCAGGGGTGAAAAGCTGGAGCGCTGGGGAACCTATATTTTAGTTCGCCCGGATCCCCAGGTGATCTGGGACACTCCCAGAACCTTTGAAGAATGGAAGAAAAAAAACGGGCATTACCACCGGAGCAAAAAGGGCGGAGGGGAATGGGAATTTTTTAATCTTCCGAAGCAGTGGCAGATTCACTATAGGAAGCTGACCTTTAATCTGAAGCCTTTCAGCTTTAAGCATACAGGGCTTTTCCCCGAACAGGCGGCAAACTGGGACTGGTTTTCTCATAAAATCCAAAATGCCGCACGCCCGGTAAAGGTTTTAAATCTTTTCGCATATACCGGAGGAGCCACTCTGGCGGCGGCCGCCGCAGGTGCCCAGGTAACACATGTTGACGCGTCAAAGGGGATGGTAGGATGGGCAAAAGAAAACGCTGCTTCTTCCGGCCTTTCTGACAGACCGATCCGCTGGCTGGTAGATGATTGTGTAAAATTTGTAGAAAGAGAAATCCGGCGGGGAAACCGCTATGATGCAGTGATTATGGATCCACCGTCCTACGGAAGAGGACCGAAGGGGGAAATCTGGAAAATTGAGGATGCCATCCACCCGCTTATCGGGCTCTGTGCACAGCTTTTATCAGACCGCCCGCTGTTCTTCCTTATTAATTCCTACACAACCGGCCTGGCTCCAGCGGTACTTACTTATATGCTGGAAACAGAGCTTAAAGGTTTTAAAGGCCATACAGAATCACAGGAAATCGGCCTCCCCGTGACCGGATCAGGTCTTGTCCTTCCCTGTGGGGCTTCCGGGAGGTGGGAGGCTGACTAAAAGGTAAAAATTTCCACCTGTACGGTTGAGATATCGTTCGAGGGACGGAAGTTTTAAGATGCCCTTCCTAACGCAGACAAGGCAACCGTACAGGCGAAAAATTTTACACATTTTTTATAGAAATCATGAGGGCTTTCGTGTATTCTATAAGGGTAATTAATTTTACAGCATTTTTAAACTAAAACAATGGAGGTAAGAATCATGAAAAAATATGTTTGCGAACCATGTGGATATGTATATGACCCGGAAGCAGGCGATCCGGATAACGGAATTGCACCGGGAACTGCATTTGAGGATATCCCGGACGACTGGGTTTGCCCTGTCTGCGGTATGGATAAGAGTGCATTTGCAGAAGAATAATTATTTTGATTCTAGCAAAGAAGAACAGGCAAATGCCTGTTCTTCTTTTATAAATTCCGCGGAATTCCTTCCTTAAGAAGCGGGAGCACTTCATGAAGGGTCGCGCATCTTTCATATGCAAGGGAAAGCACATCCTCCGGCGGTTCTAAAAGATCCGGAACTACAATAACCTTCAGCCCTGCCGCATATGCCGAGCGCACTCCTGCAGGGGAATCCTCCAGTGCAAGACAAGCCTCCGGCGGCATCCCGATGCACCTGCAGGCTTTTTTATATATCTCCGGATCGGGCTTTGAATGTTGAACCATGTCCCCGAAAACACCGCCGTCAAGATAATCAAAAATCCCCGCCTCTCTTAGGGCTCTTATACTATATTCCCTGCTTGAAGAAGTTGCGACAGCGATTTTATAGCCCTTAGCCTTGGCATATGTAAGAAGCTCCCTGACCCCTTCTTTTAGGGGCATGCCTTCATTATCTACAATCTTATGGAAATGCCTTCCTGCTCTTTTTTGGAAATCTCCTATGGGAAACTCCTCTCCCAGCGTTTCCCTGAAATACGCATCTCTCCATTCCCTGTTCTTTCCCAATGTCTGATAAATATGCTCACCCATGTGGGCGATGCCCATTTCGCCTCCTGCTTCTTCCCAGGAGCGCTTAACAATCCTCTCTGAATCCAGAAGCAAACCATCCATATCAAATATAATTGCCTGTATCAAAACTCAATCCCTCTTCCAAGAGCATCCTTAAGATAAGTAGATACTTCCTCCAGCTTACGGACAGCCTCCATCTTCTCTTCCCATTCTTCACCTGACATCTCTTTATTAATCAGGCACTTCTGAATATGCTTAACCTCTTTAATCAGTTCTTCTGTCATGGCAATACCCCCTTTGATGAATCCAGTTAATCTGTTGTTAAGTCTAGTATAACACATTTAAAAGAATTAGGGAACCTTATTCGAAAGCTAAAACATTTATATATTGCACTCGCTGTCTGCCTATGTTAAAATTTGTTCAAAGCATATAGTTTTTCTAAAATATCATTTTTCAAAAGGTATCCTATCATCTGAAAATCTATGCTTCATTTTCAATATTTTATAAAAAATATACTGTACAGTGACAATAATATATTTAACCGGTTAGCCGGGGGACGTGCTCTCACCTGTTCCGAGTATCCTGCGGAAGGTGGTGATCATTATGACTACATATGAAGAATTTATGGTTATTTTGACCGTTGCGTTACTTATTGTAGCAATTCTAAATCTGAAAAATAAGAAATAGCCGTCCTGCTCTCGCGAAAGTTTGGGAACGGCTACTTCTAGTAGTTAATATTAAACTGCACCGGGACAGGTGAGTACCAGTCACCTTCCGGCTATCCTGTTAAGTGTATTATAGTCATTCTCATTTGAAATGTCAAATATTTTTTAGGATTTGTTTCCCCAAAGCCACAGTATCCCTGCGAAAGGGTTTTTCACTGCCTCCAAAAAGATTTTCTTGTTCCACTCTCTCCATTCATGATAGTCTGTTATATCTGAGAGCGGGAGCATCCGGGGCTTTTCTCCAAAGTCCCACTCGGACAAAAGCTTTGCCTCCTCATTTACGAAAACTCTTTCTTTTCCCCCGTACTGATGATAAAGCTTCTGTCTTTCCTCCTCAAGCTGATCGAGGAAATGGAAGAAATATTTCTTGGATTCAATAATAATATCGTGTGTTGACATCTGTCCGCTTAAATAATCCAGCTTCCTTTTTGCTGTTTCTAAGGAAGCATATTTCACATGCATATCTATATCATGAGCTTTCGCCCATTTCTCTGCCTGATACCGCCCCTTCATATTCTGCTGGCACATAACATACTCGATCTCAAACCGGACATTTCTGTTCTCTTCACATATTTTTTCTATGCGCTTAAAGGTTTCCTCACAAAAATCATGGACGCGAAAAGCGATGCCATGCAGGTTATCCTGCCTGCTAAGATGGCTCACAATTTTTTCTGCCTCCTCGTCAGGAGCTTCCAGCACAAACCTGGGATTTCCTTCTAAAAGCCCTTTTTCCTTCAGCTCCCCTGTAATACGCAGATATGCTTCTGCCTGGCGGGCCATAATTCTTATATCATAGGGCTTCATGGAGCCTTCCGGATAAATATCCTCATAAAACCGGGGATTCTCCCATTTTGTTACGCTGCATGGAATTCCTCTGGTTGTAAAGGACGGAAGCTCTCTTCCAATCCACCTGTCATCATAAGCTATATTGTTTGCGCATGCCTGCAGGACAAACGGGCTTTTCTCTTTTTCCGGATACCACCACCCATGGGAAAGCGCCACGACTCCTGCTGCCATATCCTCCTCAATATGAGCCTTCTGGCATACACAGCCTGCCTGTGTCCGCACAAGAATATAATCTCCTTCAGAAATCCTTTGTTCTCTGGCAATATCACCGCTTACAATCGCAATCGCCTCCGGCTCCTTCTTTCTCTGTTCCTCGATCTGCCGCCCTGCCGTATGATAAAAATATTCTGATTTATAGTTTGTTGCCAGATAGGGATATCCCTTTTGTTCTTCATTAAACCGGTGAAATACCGGAACCGGAGGATTTCCTTTAGCCGCCATATTCTCAGAATACAGCTGAATCTTCCCCGAAGCTGTAGGAAAGCCATTCTGACGGTATTTTCCATATTCTGTTCCGAGCCTTTCACCCTCCATGACAAGCTTTCCTGCCTCCCTCACCTGCGCAAGTGAAAGTTCATATGGCTTCAGCCATTCGTTCCAGTAATCCTCCATAGAATCCCAAAAGCTTTCCTGATATCCCATAGCCTTTCCGATTTCATTGATAATTTCCAGATCACTTTTTGCAGAAGCGTCCCAGGCCACCTTCGGACTGTAGTAAAGAGTATCGCTGCCGTCTGCGGTTATACTCTCATATTCCAGGTAAACTGCAGGGGGGAGAATCAGATCTGCCAGCATAGCCGTGGGAGTCATAAAAAAGTCACTTACCACCATGAATTCCGTATTACAAAAAGCCTTTACAAGCTCTTCCCTGTTCTCCCATATCATGGCCGGATTCCCGCCCTGTACATACACTGCCTTTATCGGATAGGGTTTCCCGCTGTTAAGGGTATCCGAAAGTGCCTTTCCCCAGGATTCATTAAAATTATCTAGCCAGCCCTCCTGAAAGCCTATGATCTGCCTGCGCTTATCAGGATCACGGAACGGGCATATTTCCGGCTTTGCGATCCTTTTACGCTGCTTAAGCTGCCTTTCAGGCATGGGACCCCGTGAAGTAAGTGCGCCGTCCTTATCCACATTTCCAGTAATCGCCGTAAATATATTGATTGCGCGGCACTTTTGAAAGCTGTCCTCATTATGATCCATTGCATTGCCTACTTCAATAATTCCGGGGCCGGACAGTGCAAAAAGCTCTGCGGTTCTTCTTATATCCCCCTCTGAAAGGCCGCAGATTTCTGCAGTCCGCTTAAGTGTATATTCTGCCGCACTTTCACGGACTTCCTCAAATCCAAAGGTACATTTCCTGATAAAAGCCTCGTCATACCACTTTTCTTCTATCACCGTATGAATCATCCCCAGGGCAAGAGCCATATCTGTCCCCGGCCTTATAGGAAGCCATATATCTGCCCGTCTGGCATGGTAAGTCCTGCATGGATCAATAACAACAAGCTTTGCACCGCGGCTTACTGCCTCCTGGATCTTAGCTGCCCTTCTTTTATCTGTACAATAAGGATTGCTCCCCCACAATATAATGGATTTGGTCTTTTCCGTAATCCTTTGATCCGGCATAAAGCCAAAGGTTTCCTTGGCCGCACTCATGGACGGCATATGGCACATGTTGGCTGCGCCCATGCTGTTAACCGTGCCGATTGTGTTCATAAGACGCTCATAAATGGCATTAAAGTAAGGCTTATTAAATCCTCTGATTCCTAAAAATGAATTGGGTCCATACTCCCTTACAATCTTAGCGAACCTCTCCCCGGTTTCTGCAAATGCTTCCTCCCAGCTAATTTCCTCCCACCGGTTCTCTCCCTTCTTCCCCAGCCTTTTTAGCGGCATACGGATACGCTCCGGATGGTTCATAAGCTCCAGCACATTTTTTCCGGTTTCACACCAGATTGTCTTATAGGCAGGATCCGGGTGAATCCGTACCACCCTTCCGGTTTCATCTGTATCTGCCAGCATGTGGCACTGTTTTCCGCAAAACTTACATATCGTGCAAATATTTTTCTGCCCCATATTTTTCATCCTCTCTTTAGTTTTTTAACCCGTTTCCTGTTATCCCCGCCAAAAAGTACCTGTGCAGGAACGCATATACCAGAAATGGCGGCAGGAAATTCATCATTGCTCCTGCCATTGTCATTCCATAATTCACATCGTTAATGCCCTGTATCGATGAAAGCCCTACGGGAAGGGTCTTTGTCGCATCTGTATTTGATACAATCAGGGGCCACAAAAGGCTGTTCCAGCTCCTTGTAAAATATAAAATAGCAACAGTTATAAGTACCGGACGTATAACCGGAATCACGATTCTTGTAAAAATCTTTCTGTCACAGCATCCATCAAGCCTGGCGCACTCAAACATTTCCTTTGGTATTCCTATCACAGCCTGCCTGATAAGCACAACCCCAAGCATAGACGGAATCGGAAGAATCAAGGGCCAGAAGGTATCCATAAGTCCCAGACGTCCTGTCATAAGCCAGAGCGGTACGACCGTGGCTGGAAAAGGAATACAAAGTGTCGCGAAAAACAGAAAAAACAGCCTGTCATTTCCGGGAAATCTTTTCTTTGCAAACGCAAATGCCGCCAGACTGCAGATACATAAGGTCCAGATAACACCTGTAATGGAAATAAACAGACTGTTATAAAGCCATGCTGTAAAGCCGCTGACCTGAAAAATTTTCTTATAATTATCAAGCGTATAGGTAGAAACATCAAAGCTTATTAAATAAGGCGAGTATGTTTCCTGAAGAGAACATACAAGCATATAGGCAAAAGGAAGCAGCATAAATAAAGTCAGCAGTATGACCAGAATACCCATAAAACTATTTCCAATTTTTTTCATTTTGTCCCCCTTAATATAGATTTGATGTTTTCTCTCTCAAAAGCCTTCTCTGCATAAATGTCAGAAATGCCACAAGTATAATCAGAAGATTACCGATTGCCATGCCATAGCCTATTTTAGAATATTTAAAGCTGTACAAATATAAGGACAGCATAACCGTTGCCGTTGTTCCCTGCCCCGGTCCCCCTCCTGTCATAATATAAATCATATCAAAGGACTGGAAGGTTCCGATAACCCCTAAGAAAACAATCATAATTGTTGCCGGCTTAATAAGAGGCGCTGTAATATAACGCATCAGCTGAAAACCAGACGCCCCGTCAAGCCTCGCCGCCTCGTAATAGCTTTCGGGAATGTCCACCAGATACGCCAGGTAAAGCACCATATAGTATCCTGTCCCCATCAGCACCTCCATAATAATCAGCGCCGGAAATACCATTGTCTTCGAGCCTAAAATCATGCTGGAATTTATCCCAAAGAACGAAAGCAGATACGCAAGGGGTGACTGATCATTATTCAGTAAAATTCTCCACACAATGCTGACAATACTTGCAGAGGCAAGACTGGGAATAAACATTCCGTTCCTCACAAATTTCCCCAGCCAGGTTATCTTCCTTTTCTCCACCCATACTGCTGTCAGAAATCCAAGCAATGTTTCAAGAGGCACTACGGTTATGACAAAAATCAGTGTATTGCGGATACTCTTTAAAAAAATCTTGTCCTGCAAAAGGGCCTTATAATTCGCAAATCCCGCAAATACCGGCGTGCTTAAGGCATTGTACTCCGTCAGGCTGAACCAGCCGGACATAAGAATGGGGATATACCAGAAAAAAAGCATAACCATAAAAAAGGGAAGAATATATAAATATCCGCTGTAGTCTCTTTTTTTCATACCAGTCTCCCCTTCTCTATATCCCGAATAAATGATTCATAGGCAGCTTATAGCTCATTGCCCAGTAATGCACCCTCTCAAATCTGGGATCTCTTTCACCCCTTAAGCTTTTATATAGTTCTTCTACCTCCCCGGCGCTGTGCATATCAAAAATACTTGCCACCGCATCCTCATCATTAGAGCCTCTTCCAGGAAGAATATTACAAAATTCACTAAGTGTAATTGAGGGCGGTTCCTCAAAAATCTTATCATATTTTTCTTTATTCTCTAAAAGTCCGTCTACAAAGTAAAAGAATAAATCTCTGGATGCGCGCGTCATCATTTCCACAGGCATTGTTTCATTGATATATTCGGAAAAGCCTCTTGTTCCGTTAAAGTATGCAAACATGGTATGGAGCCGGATTCCTACCTCATCCGCAAATTCCTTTGCCGCATATACCTCATCAGTATTAAATTGATACAGATGATAATTAATGTAGGCATCACCCTGAAAGCCCTTTTTCCGAATTTCCCTCATGGTTATCCTGATATTATTCTTTACTGTTTCAAGGTCAAATCCATGAATTCTGTCATAGGACCTCTGGCTGAACCCCGGCATAGAAAATAAGATTCCCTCATAGTGCTCACAGGTATGTATTTTTGAAAAATCCGGAAGAACACTTGCATTTGTACTCATGTCAAGCCTTAAGCCCTTGCCGTACATGTAGTTAATAATTTCAGGCAGATGCGGATTCAATGTTGGCTCGTACCAGTTATAGATACGGAACAGACAGTCCGGCGTAATAATCTGATACCGGAGTAAATGGGACACTAACCGGTCAAATGCTTCCACATCCATGTCATATCTCGGAATTTTTTTACTGTGCCCGCATAAGTTGCTCTGCCCCGTTTTACAGTAAAAACAGCGGGCATTGCATTTATTTACGATATCCATATAAACTTCCGTGTACATATTTCCTCCAATCTGAAACGGGGCAGGACGTCCCCGCCCTGCCTCTTTATAGCTGCTCTTCTTTACTCTGCCGGCGCCGAATAGTCCATAGCGTTAGCATATTCAGCTACATCCTTCATGGCATCCTCCGGCGTTACGGAGCCATTCATCATTTCCTGCAGCTCCTTCCAGAGGTAATCGTAAACCTCTGGTGCACGCCTTGCCGCCGTGATCGGGCGGATTGTCCCTTCTCCTACAGCTTTTGTATACGGCTCCTCAGCCTCTTCTACGCCGTACCATTTCTGATCCTTCATATTCGGATTAGATTTTGTAAGCTCGTGGTATTTTTCGCCGCCCTCTTTGCCGGTTACATATTTGATAAATTCAAACGCAAGCTCCTTATCCTCTGCCGCGGACATCAGAACTAACTGGTCAACGCTGGCTCTTGCGCCCATACTGCCGTTATTTCCCTTAAGCTCATAGGTAAATCCGTAATCAATGTTATTTTCTTTCAGCTGCTCAAACATGCTGGAGCCAGCACTCACAAAGCCGATAGCGGCCTCTCCTGATAAGAAATATTTTTCAAAGGCCTCACTGTTTGTAAGCGACATGGTATCCTCCGGAAGAACATTCTCCGTATTTTTCAAATCATATAAAAACTGTGCTGTCTCTACGCCCTCCTTCTCATCAAGGATACATTTTCCTTCCTCGTCAAAAATGTCTCCTCCTGCCTGATAAAGGAAGGAATACCAGTTCCAGTTCAGATCCTGATAAAATGTCTGGCCCCATCCCTGGGCAATCCCGCATTTTCCGGCATCCTTCGCCTTTTTGGCAATCCGCATCACATCTTCCCATGTTTCAGGAGCGCTTTCTTCAATAGATGCTAATATCTCCTTATTATAAAACATAGCAAGAACAGCCTCCGGGCCGCCCTGGGCAATTCCGTAATTTTTGCCGAAGATTTTGTACTGGTCTCCTAAAACCGTATAATTTTCATAATCCTCATCCGTAAGATATTCACCTAGATCCTCCACTGCTCCTGCATCAATATAGGTGGGGAACATTTCCACATACATATACCCTACATCCGGCCCTGACTTTGTAGAGATGGCCGAGCTGTATTTTGATTCATAGTCCTTCCATGAAGTAAACTGGAACGTAACATCCACGCCGTGTTCCTTTTCAAAGGGAGCAGATATCTCATCCCATACTGCCTCATCCTCACCATTAAGCTTGGCCGGAAGCCAGACCTCAAGGGTGCCCGTCCCGGCAGTCTCCTCCTTTTTCTCTTCTGTTCCTTTTTCTGCACCTTCCTGCTTGCTGCCGCAGCCTGCAAATAGACATGCTGTCATAGACACACACAGCAGAATACTCACAAGTTTTTTCTTCATAAAATTTCTCCTTTGCTATTTCGTCGTGATTTTTTATATGCATAGATATTTTATCTTTTTCCCCTTCCCCTGGTCAAATCGATAATTTACATATATATTCTATATTTGTTTTAATTGTCTATAAACGGAAGGTATAGAGGCCTGTGAACAGAATATTTTTTCATAAAATTTTGTTAAAGTTTCATTTTCTTAGTTGACAGAAACGGAAAATTAGACTATAATAATTTTTGCTGTGAAAGGCAAGGAAAGTATATACATGCTGTGTGGGCGTAGCTCAGCTGGATAGAGCGTCTGGCTACGGACCAGAAGGTCGGGGGTTCGAATCCTCTCGCCCACGTTAAAAGCACTCCTTATGAGGGAGTGCTTTTTATTATAAAAATCAGGTACTTTTGTTCCCTATATTTTTATTTTTGTAAATAATATAACTACCAGAGAAGGACTTTTGAGTAATGAAAAAAATTGCCGTAATTAATGATTTATCCGGCTTCGGCCGCTGCTCCCTTACTGCCGCCATATCTGTCATATCTTCCATGGGCGTTCAGCCCTGCCCGCTGCCTACTGCTATTCTGACAGCACAGACCGGATATCCAAGTTACTATATAGATGATTATACAGATAAAATGGAACACTTCCGCCTGGAATGGGAAAAAATGAACCAGCACTTTGACGGGATTTACACCGGATTCGCTGCCAGCGAAGAGCAAATCCGCCAGATTTTCCGTTTCATTGAAACCTTTAAAGCTGCTGACACCTTTCTTCTCGTGGATCCTGTTATGGGAGATGACGGAATCAAATATGATATGTTCACACCAAAACTGTTAATAGAAATGAGAAAACTGGCAAAAAAAGCTGACATTATTACCCCGAACCTCACGGAGCTGTGCCTTCTCACAGGTGCAGACTGGGAGTCTGTAAAGAACCTTCAGGATGAAAAACAGCTGACAGACACTATCTCTGCGCTTGCGCTTTCCTTCTGTGAAGACGGGCCGGCACATATTATCGTCACTGGTATTTCCTTTACAGACGACAGGGGAGTTCAGCAAATCGGCAATCTATATGTTACAAAAAACAGGACTTCATTCCATACTTTTCCGTACATTGGAGAAAGCTATTCAGGAACAGGAGATCTGTTTGCCTCCTGTATCGCGGCAGGCACAGCCAGAGGGGATATGCTCCCCCAGCTTATACAGACGGCAGGAAGCTTCCTTGAGGCTGCACTTACGGATTCTGTAAAAGAACACATTCCACGCAATGACGGCGTAAACTATGAAAAATATCTGTCTATGCTGATACCTGCCTGTTCTCCCGCTGCCTTAACCGGCGCTTTGCCGTAGTTCCTATCCGGTGTTTATTCTGATTTTTCAATCGAAAATGTTACTGTAACATTTCCATCACCCAAAGCTGCCAGTAAATCCTCTTTCGCGGCATCCTGGATTTTTCCCAGACGGGTAAAATTCCAGGAATTTGTGTCATAATAAATCGTGATACTCGTACCGAGGTAAAGAATCACATCTCCTGGTTCTGTTGTAATCTGCTCATCATTCCTCGGCAGCGTACTCCCTATTTCGCCAACCTTCTCGAAACTGCCGTAGTCATGCATATCAATTGTAAGCGGTTTTTCGGCAAGCAGCTTCTTAAAGGCTTCGGCACTGGAATTATCCGAAAAGGCTGCTGTAAAGACCGTTTCCCCCGCCGTAATATAAAACTGGTTCCGATCCACTTTTTCTTCCTCCTGTGGGTTGTTTTGTTGTTTGTCCTCATTCAGGGATTTATCTGTTTTTACAGTTAAATCCTCTATGGAAGATGCACTTTGTAGCTCTTCCGATTCCCCTTCTCCAATTGTTTCAGAAGTCTGTCCATCCATAGGATTCTGTGACGAACAAGCGGCAAGTCCGGGCAGAAGGAATATAACAAGCAGCAATATGAAAATTTTTTGTTTCACGTTCTACACCTCCCGATCAGTAATCTAATCCATATGACCATTCTCCTTTCCTTATGCAATTGCCCTGCCCTGCTTTGATTGCCCACAGCAGACCGGCACATTTCCTTCAGACTGTCCACAGATGAAAATTTCACCCTTTGATTTTGCATCATCACGGATGATCTCGCCCACAGAAGGCACATAGATTTTGCCGGAAAGCGGGTTCTTAATGCTATCGACCGGCGTAGTGATACACGCCTCCACTTCAGACTTTTCAAAACACAAATCTGTGTCAATCATCTCACAGCCTATGAGCTTTAAATTTTTGCAATAACACAGAGGCTGGGTTCCAATAATCTTACAGTTTTCCAGTGTCAGCCCATCCGAATACCATGCAAGATATTCCCCCTTGACTGTGCTGTTTTTGACGGTTATATTTTCGCCATGCCAGAATGCATCTTTGGTATCAAAGGTACAGTTTTCAAAAACCGCATTTTTGATATACTGGAAGGAATACTTACCCTTGAAAGTAACTCCCCGGAATGTGAGATTTTCAGAACGCATCATAAAGTATTCACTGACCGCAGTACTGTCCTCCATACGGATGCCCCGCACCGACCAGCCAAACTCCGGCGAAATAATATCACAATCCCGGATAACCACATCACTGCATTCCCTAAGAGCCTTAATCCCATGCAGCTTCGTATCCGTAATCTCAATATGATCGGAATACCAAAGGGATGCACGGCAAAGTTCTGTCATTTCAGAACCGGATATTTTAAGCCCATGGTCATGCCAAAACGGATAGCGGAGATTAAAGAAGCAGTTTTCGGCCGCAATATCGGAACATTCCTTAAAGGCGCTTTCCCCGTCTGACGGGCCGTCAAAAGAACAGCTTTTCACCAATACATCTTCGCTCCCGTAAAGAGCCCTTTCCATGTCAAAAGTCTCATTTTCAATGATTCTCATTACCAATTACCTCCTAAATTTTTTAATATTTCATCGTGCCTGTTTGTTTCTGTTTTTAATCTGGTATACCAGATAGTCCAGACAGTCAATCTGTAATCCCCTTCGTATTTTACGGCAGACAGCCCGTTTTCCAGCTCCTTGATCTCATTGGTTAACGACACACTTTCTATGTTTTCCGTATCCATATTCCCCTCAGAAATTAAAGTTTCTTTATTTTGGCCGCCCACTGTCATTTGATCTGTCTTAGCATTTTGACATCCCACTAAACACAAGACAGACGTTAATAGCAACAGTCCAGAAGCTAATCTGTTTTTCCACATGGATAAGCCTCCTTGTTTTTCTTTTATATAAATTGTAGCAGTCAATCTATTCAATAACAAATACTTATATCTTATCGTTTTCAATAGTTTAAATCTATTCAAATTCGTGCTATAATGTAGAAAACAAAAAAGGAGAGCAGCACATGGAATTACGTGTACTTCAATATTTTCTTGCGGTGGCGAGGGAACAAAGCATTGTCCGCGCGGCAGAATCCCTCCATCTTTCCCAGCCGACCCTTTCCACTCAGATAAAGGCAATGGAGGAAGAACTGGGCAGGCAGCTTTTGATCCGCGGCACCAAAGGTTCCAGAAAAGTCACATTGACAGAAGAAGGCATGATCCTTAGAAAGCGTGCGGAAGAAATCTTAAACCTCGTCCATAAAACAGAACGTGAAATTTCGTTTTCGGACGAAGTTGTCGTTGGGGATGTCTATATTGGAACCGGCGAAACGGACGCTGTCCGTCTGATAGCAAAAGCCGCGAGAGAGCTATACCAGACATATCCGGGAATCCACTACCACATCGCAAGCGGCAATGCAGCGTTTGTAATGGAGCAGCTTGAAAAAGGACTGATTGATTTCGGCCTTGTATTCGGCACCGTAGACCAGGCAAAATATAACCATATCAAAATACCGCTTACAGATGTCTGGGGCGTGCTGATGAGAAAAGACTCTCCCCTTGCTGCAAAATCCGATATTTCCCCGGAAGATTTATGGGACAAACCGTTAATTCTGTCAAGGCAGGAAGATTCATCCGGTGCATTTGCATCCTGGATACAGCGTGAAATATCAGAATTGGAGGTCATCGCGACTTATAACCTGCTTTTTAATGCTTCCCTGATGGTAGATGAGGGTCTGGGCTACGCGATTGGATTTGATAAAATCATTAATACTTCTGGAAACAGCAATCTCTGTTTCCGCCCTCTCAGCCCACGAAGGGAAGATGGAATGTGCATTATATGGAAAAAATACCAGGTGTTTTCTAAAGCGTCTGAAAAATTCATGGCACAACTGAAAGAAATGCAGAAAGAAATCATATGAGACAGGTTCACTCATATCCATACATTCAATAACCATGGGATAATACACCAAAAGAAAAAGGCATCTGACGCAAAATTCGCCAAATGCCTTTATATATGAAAAATATCTGTCTATGCTAATACCTGCCTGTTCAGCATGGTATTTCTTATAATCCTTCCAAAAGCCGCACAGCTTCGACCAGATAACCGTAAGCTTCCAATCTTCTTTTTTTCATATATCCTAATTTTTTGTACTTTGTTTTCCCGATACTTACAGCAGGATATTCTTCCATCTGCTCAATTTTTCTAAATTTCTCCTCTTTTAATAAACAAACCGCCAGATACATTACCTTACATGCCTGTTAACATTTTCAATCATCATATTCTTATTCCTTTCATTAGAAAAACGGCAATTTTTTTATTTATTGCCGTTTTTCTAATTTTATTATATTCGCAAACTTAGAAAATAACAAGATTAGAATTTCGGCAATTGCTTGTTACTGTTCACACAGTACTTTGCATTTACTGCAAAGTACGTAAGAAACTGATTCAGGTGTGAGCAAATCCCATTCGCGAAGCGAATTTTAAATGGATTTGCGA